>NZ_JBALCE010000041.1:0-54075 GCF_036919815.1 Nostoc sp. | reverse complement strand
ATACCACGACCAGCACAACCTACACCGGGTTCTGGACCACCAGATTCTACGCAACGAACGTCCCGGAAGCCGGTCAGCATTACTTCATGGAGTTCAATATCTTCTACAGCACCGCGTTCAGCAGCTAATTGAAGAACGCTTGTTTGTGCTTTACTGTGTAACATCAAACGGGTAGAGTCAGCTTTAGGGTCGCAACCGACAATCAGAATGCGCTGACCCATTTCAGCCATTGCTGCTAGGGTGTTTTGAGAGGTGGTAGATTTACCAATACCGCCTTTACCATAGAAAGCTATTTGTCTAATCTTTGGGTCAGTCATGGTTGTGTTTTCCTACAATGATTTATTGATGAATCTGAAGCTTGATGGTAGTTGTTTACCCTTGGCGTTTTAGGGAAGTAGAGTCTGTTGGCGATTGCACCCTGGCAAAAAAAGTTAAAATCAGAACATATTTACCCACGAAACGATGGCTTTAGGGATAAAAAAATCTCTATCTCCTAATAACGAAGCCTTTAAAACTTTGATTTCAACATTATCAGTTGTTGTAACAGAATCCAAATGGTTGCTCAATCCTCAAGAGTGGTTATAGCAGGAATTAAAATCAACGCAGATTTATCCCTTTAACCACACAACCAACTTGCATTGCAATCCACTCTTAAATGGTCGCTATAACTTTTCTGATTTTGCAGATATCAAGTCGCCAAGAACATCTATAGCGCTTCTCGTTTCGTGATTAATGCAGCATGATAAATTCCAGCCCAAAAGTGGTAGCTACAGGTGCAGTGCGATAATACTTGCACACGCAACCCGTAACACTCTGGTTTAGATAATATCTTGGTGACTTTTGACAGGATGGTTAAATTCCTTAAAATTGGGGAACGACACCATTCTGCTTGGAGTTTTTGTTCCAAAAGTCAGCAAGTGCTTCAACTTAGTTCGCGGTTGAAAATGTTTGCTCCCGCTTAGACTAAGTTAGTAAATATTCTCGATTTTTATGGATTTGTCAGGCTGTACTAAGAGTCTTTCTTCCCAGACTCCAAGAGTAATTACCTTTGGCGGATAATGCTCTAGCTAGGTTAGCCAACTCTTATTGGCTCATACCCAGATAAATTTTGATTGACTTCAAGTTGTTACAAAGGCTACTATCCTACTCAATCTAGTTTTAGATTTTCGTTGCAAACAGATGTAGCGAATTGAAGTGGACTTACCAGAGCAAAAAAACTTTATTGAGTTTGCCTCAAACTTGTCTTGAAGTCTTTTTGTGCTTTTACTTTTTTGATTCCTATAAAAACCATAACATACATCTCACTAATTTATTTGCCGAATCTCTAATTATTTATCTCCTCGCCAGAAGATTATCCTTAGGATCTTTAATAGTCATAAGTTACACGCTCAAAAGTTGCCAGTTAGTGAAATTATTGATCATAGCCAATATGTGCAGCTAGATACTTTTGGGTATTTTATAAAAGTATTTAAAACTAATGTTTGGCAACGAAAACATAATTTCTGATTTTTGCACTCAGAAATTTTTTAAAATCATTAGAGGTAATTAGAGGCGGAGACTCAAAATAGGCATTCCCAGTCGGAGACTGGGAACGAGGTATGAGGTAAATTAAGGGTTGTGAAACTTAGAGGTAATTAGAGGCAAGATTAGGGTGTGGGAGAAAGCAATGCCCAATACTTCGACTTCGCTCAGTACAAGTGCCCAATGCCCCACATTACATTTACAATCGATTAGTATCTTTTGTAACTAACTTCCAGCCTTCAGCTTGATCAACTAGCTTCATTGAGTCTAATTGAAGATTGTTGAAAGCAGATGCATGAAGTAGAAAGTAAGGTTGTCCGTTGTAGTGCCAATAATATTGCAGTTCACCAACAGAAGCCGGAATGATCGTGCGATCGCTATAATAATCCAACGAGGGACGATGATAGGGAAAAGATGTGTAAATCTTCCTCGTAGCTGGATTTGCCCGCACAATCATTGCGGCGACTGGTTTAACTGGATAGGCTTCTGATAATTCCCAAACCCAGTAGTTAGATTTCATTAACAGCAGCAGCGAAATATAACTTCCCCAAAACAAAATCTTCAGAAATTGCCCGTCGCCTCGTTCTGCTAAAATAGCTGCTAAGGTCATAGTTAAAGCTACTGCGGCAAAAATTAGTTGTAAGTCTATTTTCGATGTTGTACCCCAACTGAAATAAATACTCCCAGCAGAAGCGACTACTGCAAGTATCGCCAAACCAGCAACCCAAGCACGGGGATAAGATGAGAGTAAAGGTGAATTTTCCGTTTCTGATAACTGGATACCAAAAGCTAAGGCTAAACTAGGGTAAATCGGGAATAGATACCAGGGAACTTTGGTAATCATGAAGGAAATTACCAGCAGGTAAACACCACTCCACGCCATTACTAGTTTTGCCCAACTAAGGTTGCGATTTTCCCAAGTTAAACGGATAGTTTGCGGTAAGAATAATAACCACGGCCATGTGAACTTGAGAAGTTCAATTACATAGTACCAAGGTGGTTGAGAATTCCCCTCTACAACAGCGCCAATTCCGCTTGCTGATGAGTTTGCAAGGCTAATTTGAGCGAAAGTGTAACCATAGTGAATTAGTTGGGCACCATACCAACCGGCTACGGGGAGAATGCCAATTAAGATTGCTATCCACAGATAGTAACAGGTGAGTAGTCGTGGCGTATCCCAAAAGAGAAATATGAGTGCGATCGCACCTAATAATACACCTAGCAGTCCTTGAGTTAGGCAAATCAACCCAAAACTAACGCCAACACCAAGACAATAACGTAAATCTCGGCGCGATCGCAACACGCACAACATCATCACCATCAAAAAACTTACCATCGCCCCATCCAACATTGCTAACCGCCCATGACGCACCACGGGTAACATTGTTAGGTAAATCAAGGCGCTATAAATAGCAGCCCAACGCTGGCGAAATATCTCACGAGCAATGCAATACAGTAAAGGTACAGATGTTGCTGTTAAAATTGCTCCAGGTAGACGAGTTGTCAACTCATTTTCGCCTCCTAAAGAATAAGCCCAAGCAATTAGCAAATGCATCAAAGGCGGCTTGTCATGATATGGTTCGCCTCCTAGCGTTGGGTAAAGCCAATGCATTGAACCTGCTGGTGCATGCCAAATTTCACGCGCAACCTGTGCCACAGTACCTTCATCCCAATCTCGCAGGGGCAATCCTCCCAGATTGATGCTAAACAGTAAAACTGCTGCCAACAGCAATACTATTAGCCATACCGAATCAATCCATTTGCCAACCGTGCGATCCTGTTTTTCTAGATGACTCCAAATAAAGCTTCCTTCTTGCATATTCTCTGGTAATCATTTTACTTGCTGGTTTGATTACATAGAGACATCTAGCGAATCTCCCATGTTGCCACCCAGTAACAACGTATGTTATTAACAATTGCTAGTTTCCAAGATTAACTCAACTTTCTCTAATTGGCGCTATTTTTTGAAAAATTTATCTTACTTAGTTAAAGAATATTCAAGCGGATAAATGATAAAAATAATACAGGCAATAAATTATTTATTACCTGTTGAGTCGTCCGTGAAAGAACCTGTATTTTATTTTTAACTTGATGCTTAGGTTGCTTTTTATCTACTTAGTTTAAAGCTATAGCAATCCTAAATGAGTCGTGAAAATCTCCGATTCCTGTCTCTGTGTTCTCTGCGCCTCTGCGGTTAATTTATTTTTACAAATGATTTAGGACTGCTATAGCTTAATTTAGAAAATTAGTAAATAATTCCTACAGGGTTTCAATGGTGTGCTGAACATTTAAAGGAATCAGTTGTAATCTTTTTGAATAATAATTACCAACATCTTTTAAATCTTCCGCTTCCTTCCCATCCCGCCTGAGAAGAAATTTCCTCTCTGATAGCTAAAGTCCTCTCAAGATGACTAAATACAAGATTTTAAGCGATCTGAGCAAATTTGGGGATTTTAAATTTAATTAAGCGATTATTTAATTTAAATATCTGTGTTATACAATTTTGTCAAAGCATTTATTATACAACTCTCAAATTATAGGAGCTTGTCAATGACTTTACCTGTAGTTGTGGATATTACTATCGGCTCAGTTTTTATTTACTTGATTTTGAGCTTATTAGCTTCCGAAATTCAAGAATTGATTACCACATGTTTACAATGGAGAGCTAAACATTTAAAAAATTCAATTGAATTGCTTTTAGCAGGTGGTAGCGAAACTGAAAAATCAGATATTACTAATGCCAGAAATTTGGTACAGAAACTTTATAACGATCCTTTGATTAATAGCTTGAATCAACAAGCAAAGGATAAAATAGAAAGGCAGTTCCGGGAAAATCCTAAAAGCAGTAACAAAAAAGCACTAGGAAAAAAACAAAGTGGACCTTCCTATCTTCCTTCTGAAACATTTGCAATTACTTTATTAGATACCTTAAAAATTCCCCAGTTAGTTAATTATGTGAAACATCCGAGTGAAGACTCTCAAACAAATTTGCACATGATATTAGCATCTTACAAAGAACTTAAAATAGGTGTTAATGATCAGAATAGTGAAAGTTACAAAACAATTCAAACAATTTATGGAGATATTGACCAGAAGTTTAGAGATTTTGTTAATCAAGAGTTACCTGATGATGTACCTGATAATTTAATCAAGAGTCTTGCTGTACTCGCTCAACGTGGTAGGATAAAGATTGGCGACCTTACAGAAGAAATAAATCAATTTAAAAATGAGGTTGAAACATGGTTTGATCGCTCTATGGATCGAACCAGTGGTGTTTATAAGCGTAATGCCAAAGGAGTTGCTATTCTAATTGGAATATCAATTGCCATATTAACCAATACTGATACATTTCATCTCATTCAAAGACTGTCACAGGATTCGGTTATCCGCTCTACAATTACTCAAAGTGCAACTCAACGAACCGATTATATCAAAGATCCAGAAGCCAGAAGGGAAATTGAGAAACTATTAGGAAATGCTTCTATACCCATTGGATGGCAAAATATTAATCAACAGCTTGAGCTATTAGATACTAGAGACTCGAATCGCGGAAACGTCTTATTAATCACAATTTGGCAGGGTTTTAGATTAATTTGCGGTTGGATACTTAGTGGTTTAGCTATTGCTATGGGTGCGCCTTTTTGGTTTGATATCCTTAATAAAGTTATCAATGTGCGGAATGCCGGGCCAAAACCTGTTGCGTATACTAAGGATCAACCGTCTCAGAAATAGCGTTTTACAACAGTTTTCATTTATTTGAATCACATCTGTCGCAATACGGTTCGGATAAGACTTGATCCCCCCAACCCCCCTTAAAAAGGGGGGCTAATAATGGCTCTATTTCCCCCTCTTTTTAAGGGGGACTAAGGGGGATCAATAAGTGCCTATGCAGCTTAACCGAACCGTATTGACATCTGTCGTAGGGAACATTGCTCATTGGTGTCAACTTAAGGTGGAAGCCCTCATCCCCTAACCCCTTCTCCCAATATGGGAGAAGGGGAACTGGAGAATTTTCTCCCCTCTCCCAATATGGGAGAGGGGCTGGGGGTGAGGGCAAAACTCATACAGTCAGCAGATTTTAGCTTAAGTTCATACCAATGACCATTGCTGTGCCTCTTAGAAAATAAAAATAACCCGGAGTTTTAATTCTTTATTCTGAAGAATAATCTCAATTTGCTTGATGAATTCTCGAAAGTAAAATCGTCGCTCTGTTTCCGACAAATCTAACCAAAATTGTGGTATAGAAACAGCTTGAGCAACAGAACGCAAGTTAACTGGGGGAAGAGTCGCCAACTTTGCTTCGAGTGCAGAAATTTCTGTGCGGAGTTTGTAAGCCCTTAACTTTGCTGTTTCGGCATCTAAAATTCCAGTTTCAATTAAAGCGGGTAACTGAGCAAGTATTTCTTGCTGACGTGCGATCGCTTGTCCTAAACTATTCTTGACTGCATCCAACTGAGGAAAATTCACCTCTGCTACAGCTAAGGGTAAGTCACGGCAAACCGTTTCAATTGTATGTTCTAAAACCTCTTGGTAGGGAATAGCCTTACACTTGGGGCGTTGGGGACAGCTAGTAGAACGTAAATAAAGATACTCCTGATCTTGATTGCGTTGGGTGACACGGGTAACTGTCATGTGTGACTGACACTCAGCACAGACAACCAACCCCGCTAAAGAACGCCTAGCACTAGCAGTTCGGGATGGTAAACGGCTGTTACGGCGTAAAAGTCGGTCAACTTGGGCTGCTTCTTCTTTAGAAATTATTGGAATATGGGTATTAGAGATAATTTCACCATTTTGGTAAGCTGTATTCCCCCGATAAACTTGATTAGTCAGCCAGCGTCTTCCTGTGGTTACAGAGATTTTTTTGCCGTATTTTTTCACCAAGTAACGAACTGAACCCCGCAGGGAACCATAGAGTAAAAAGTGTTCAAAAAAATCTTTTACTACTGGTGAAGTACTGCGGTCTATAGTATATTTTCCCTTACCTCGGCGATAGCCGTAGGGAACTTTGCCGGGTGGCGGTGCAAGATTGAGACGATTACGGGCGTGTCCTTGACGGATGCAACGACTACGTTGCTGACGTTGGATTGCGTGTAGCAAATTCAGCAAGTCAGCGCCCAGAGGGTAATTTTCGGAAGTGTAGGGCTGTTCAGTAGCAATTATCGCCACTCCCATTGCTTCGAGTTGATGCAGGCGATCGCTAATTTCCTCTACAGTATCCCCTAATTCTTCCAACCGCCGAATCAGGAGATAATCTGCCCTTTCAGTTTGGCAATCTGTGAATAATTGTTGTAATTGCGTTCGCGCAGCGTGTCCAAAGGACTCTCGCGCTGCGTGTCCATTCGCGCAGCGTCTCGGAGGGAAGGACTCTCGCTTGCCCAAATCTTCATAAACCCGATCAATCTCCCATCCCCAATCGGCTTGATCGGGAGAAGATTCCAGTAGCGGATCGGTGTAAGAGTAGGCAATGATTTTCATTTGTCATTGGAAACAATGCGATTTTGTGAGATGACCATGCGAAAACGTGCGTGTAACGCGCCATTTCTCGGCTGACTTGGTATTATTGTAAGAGAGTTATAGCGTTTCCTAGTCTACTGAGGTACATCATAGCCCCCTCATCGCTTGCGGGGAGGGGGTTGGGGGTGGGGTTCTTGTACCTCAGTCAACTGAGAACCGCTATAGCAACCCTTAAAAATTAATACGACGATAGATTTCAGTCAGGGGAATTTCTACGTTTAAACTGTGCAGGACGATCGCCCGTTCAAGGTTAGAGTGAACTTGCCATAGCCAGCGATCATTACTATTACGATCTTTGTTGTGATACTGCTCAATGTAGGGTTCACTTTGGCTGACAAGCAGATATTCACAAAAGCTGCCAAGAGAGCGATATTTTCTGAACTTTTCGCCTCGTTCGCGTAGCGTCTCTGAAAGAGAATCATAAGCTTCGGTAGAGGGCGATAGAACTTCGACAATGAGTAAAGGATTGAGAATTTCATCATTACGCTCACCATTGAACTCTGGTTTGCCATTAACAACCATCAAATCGGTATAAGTACCACACTGATATTCAGGAATCCAAACTTGCAAGTCGCTGTTATACAAACGAAAATCGGTGTCTCTCAGCAAAAACCCTAAGTAAATTAACAAGTTGCTGGCGATGTCTCACGACAAGCCGCTCCGCGTCTACGCACTGTGGGCTTCCGAACCTCCCGACATAGTAATAATTTCTCCGTTGCGGTATTCATGGCGTTCTGGGTTGGTTTCTTCCATAGCCCGATACTCGTCTAATCTGAGGCGAGTTGTTATTACATCTGGGGGACTCGTTTGAGCAAAGACCACAATCAGACCTCTTGAATAATTAGCTCTAAAACTATTATCAGCAACGGGAGGAAGAATGTCTATTGGTTCTTCTCCCCCACTCCCCACTCCCCTTCACTGCTGACTCAACTCGATAATATTCCCATCAGGATCTTGGGTAAACAGAGCAGGGCGACCGGAAGCGCTGGGTTGAATGGGATAATTATAATTGAGTAACTCTTGTTTAGCAGTGTCTAAGTCAGCAACGGAGAAAGCAATGTGGGGATTGCGTCCCCATTTTTCGTTTGGGTTTTCCGTGGGGACAGTAGGTGCAACTATCAGGTGAATTTGATAGTCGCCGATTTTATACCATGCACCAGCGTAGTTTAGGGAACGATCTATTTTGGCTAATCCCAATACTTTGCCATAAAATTGTTCCGAGCGTTCTAAGTCAGTCACAAGAATTGCTGTATGGAGACTTTGGGTAATGTGCATTGTCGGTAAGATGCGATCGCGTTTATTTAAATTTTGACGTAGTTTGAATCTTTATGGGGAGTGAAGGGAGAATAACTAATAAGAAATGACAAACTAAAAAAGGAGGATAAATAATGGATGCTCAATTAAGTCTTACAGAAATGAGTGTTGCACGGGAGATTTTACAAGATTACGACCCTGCACAACACGCTTTGAATCACTTGGAAAAACACAATGGCAAAGTTGAAGGCGCTTTTGAGGATTTGTGGATTGAGAAAAATGGGCAACCGTTCAGGCAGCAAAGTAAATCACTTTGGGAAGTAACATTAAAGGTATTGCGTGAGGAAGTCTGTGGCAATGATGGTTTTCGCGGTCAACTCAAAGAATACACCAAAAATCCAGGGAGTTCGCCTTTGTTGACAGGATTGATTATCTCTCTTGTGGGTCTAGCGGCGACACACGGCTTACCAATTGATCCAGCGATCGCAACTGTTATTATTTTATATATCCTCAAAATCGGCTTGAATATTTTTTGCGAATATACTGAACCACCCGTTGGCAATTCTGGAACTCTACCGCCAGGAAACTGATGTGCTAACTTGCAAATCATTACCTTTTTCTGGATGCTTTGTATATGGCGTACACTCTGATCTCTCTCCTAAAAAGAGAGAGGCTTTGAAACCCCCATTTACTTGTACGGAAGGGAATGAAATGTATTGATTCAACCACTTTAGCTGGTAATTTCTTTTTCAAAAATCACCTTAAATGTTTGAGAATCAAGGAGCAAACATCTGTTGCTTCAATTGGATTTCCATCAACTAGGTGAGTTTGATGGGTGATAAATAGGGGACCTTCATCTGGAGAAGTGGTAATGTTACCGTGAGAACCACGCACCAGAGAAGCATCCAGAGGAATCACATCCATGAGGTAGCGAAAACCCAGTTGTTTCTTAAGTAGCTTGAGAGCAATTTTTCCTTGAGGAAATTTAATTTGTGGATCAAGGAAAAGTTCTACAGGATCGTAACCAGGTTTGCGGTGGATATCTACAGTTCTAGCAAAATCAGGCGCTTTGGCATCATCAAGCCAATAATAATAGGTAAACCAAGCATCAGACCCGGCGATCGCTACTAACTCTCCTGATCTAGGATGATCTAGGTGATAGGCTTGTTTACCCTCTTCATCCAATACCTGCGCTACACCTTCAGTCGCTTCTATAAGCGATCGCACTTTCGGGATGTACGCCGGATCATTCACATATATATGAGCAATTTGGTGATCAGCAACAGCAAAGGCAATGCTAGCACCAAAATCGAGCAGTTCTCGCCCCAATTCTTCCCGCACAGTAATTAAACCGTTTTCCCGTAGCACGCGGTTCAGATCCACTGCTTTGGAGACTGGGGTAATGCCATACTCAGAAAGAATAATTACCTGAATATTACGTGCTTGATAATATTTAATCAAATCGCCACAAACAGCATCAATTTGTTGTAAATCTGCTTGAATCTGGTTGTCATTATCACCAAATCGCTGTAAACAGTAATCTAAATGCGGCAGATAAACTAGTGATAATGTAGGGTTGTAGCGTTCCTCAATCCATTTTGCTGAATTAGCAATCCATTGACTAGAACTAATTGAAGTTTTTGGCCCCCAAAAATCGAACAAAGGGAAGTTACCTAAATCAGATTGAATTTGCGATCGCACATCAGCAGGATGGGTATAAATATCAGGTAATTTTCTGCCATCTGCGGGATACATCGGGCGCGGCGTAATCGCATAATCTACTGAAGAATACATATTGTACCACCAAAAAAGGTTGGCACAAGTGAAGCTTGAATCTATTGATTTAGCTATCTCCCAAACTTTGGGAGCCTGTACTAGTTTATTAGATTGTCGCCAGAACTTTACTTCACACTCATCGCGGAAGTACCAACCGTTACCGACAATCCCATGTTCATCAGGCAATTTTCCTGTTAAGTAAGTAGCTTGAACAGAACAAGTCACAGCAGGTAAAATTGTTGCGATCGGGACTACTTGCCCAATAGCCGCCCAAGAAGATAAAAAGGGTGTGTTTTCTCCTAGTAAACTGGGCGTTAATCCCACGACATTTAGAACAACCGTTTTCTCCATAAACTTAATCCTCTCTTATACCAATTTTAAGAAATAATTAGAAATGCACCGTAACGCATCTCTACAAATTTAAAACAGAAAACTCAGGTTAAATCTTAATTTATTCATTACGAATTAATTTTAATACCCACTCATATTCTCTTTGAATAGAAGTCAGCAAATCTATCTTCATTTCTGATGGCAATACATCCCAGGTGTAAGTTTCAATTTCTAAATGTTGGCAGGCATTATTGGTCTGAAGTAGATGCAAAACAGTAGCAATATCATCTTGCGTAGACTGCAAAATTTGATAATCATGAATAAAAATTGGCACATGAAAGTGAGTACGCCATTCTTCAGCTAGAGATTGTTCTAAATGTGGTAATGCAGTTATTAAGTCAGGATAGTGATGGAGTGTACCATCACTGCGACGTTCTATTACTTGGTGAAGATAGGTAGATTCAGCAAAGGGACGTAGACGCTCAACTATCAAACTACGTTTCTCAATTTCAGCAGGTATGTTTACTTTAATTGCAGCGCTGATTTGAATCTTCCCAATCTTAATTCCTGCTGATTCTAAACGGGCAAATACAGATTTTGGATCTTCATATTCAACAGAAAAATGGCAGGTATCATAGCAAATACGAACGTGTTCTAATAATTTACTCTCTGCTAAATTCTGTTCAATATTTAATTTTTCTGATAAATACTTCCCGCCAATTGGCAATAACCAATTTTGAAAAAACTCAACTACTTCTGAGGTTTTCTCAATTAATCCATCAGGCTCAGGTTCTAAATCAATATGGAGTAACTTTCCTGTTTCTTCGCTGATGCGAATCATTTCTACAACAACTGATGCTATGTTAAAACAACTTTTATTCAGAACTATCGATAAAATTGCTTGGTCTTTTCCCCACCAAGGTTTATAAGATAATGGCAGTGTAGAAATTCCACCATCCAGACCTTCTGGTAACAGAGATGCTAAAATTTCTGTCAAGTTTAATGTGTAATTCAGCCGTTCCTGTGTAGACCAATCTGGTGTATAAACGTGGTCTTTTACCACCTGTCGATGAAATCCCCCATAAGGAAATCCATTTAAGGTAAAAACGTATAAATTTTCTTGAGTTAGCCAAGCTTGAAATTTCGCCAAATTATTACTTTCTAAAAGTTGTTTTGCGGCGGCATCTGCTAACCTTAAACCAATGCCAAAAGGTGCTTTAGGTGATAAACGTGACTTAAGTTTGGGAATATATTTATCTAAATTAGCGAAAACTTCTAGCCAACTTTCGCCAGGATGAATATTACTGCAATAAGTTAAGTGAAAGTTGCTGTTTGTGATAATTTTCATTTTCTAGCTTTTTGCCTTATAAGGTTTTCAAGCACATTTTACGAAAAGAACTAGGGATTTTTATAATTCTGGGATGTACCTTATCAATATACCTACTCGTGAATAAATTTAGTTTATTCTGAGAAAAGGTGAGGAAAATTAGCATATAGTAATCCTAAGAGGTTGTTTGAAAAGTGATATGTTGTGATTTTAATCGAATTGTTACCCCCCTTAATCCCCCCGATATCTTGGGAGGAAACAAGAAAAATTCGGTTCCCTCCCCTTTATAAGGGGAGGGTTAGGGTGGGGTAAAAAAATATTTTATACATCAATCATGACTTTTCAAACATCCTCTAATCTCGACTTTATCCATTTTTTGGCAACGCTTTAGCTGACGCTGAAAGCTTTGTATGACCGTAGTTTTACTTTTTAGTTTTCACCTAAAATCAGTGATATGGAAAAAGTTTTTGCCAAAAAGCTAGGGTTTTGCCGATACAAGAGATCCAAGTTATTAATTTTGGATAAAGTCGAGCTAATTGAATCGTGAGAAAATCAGGTGACTCAAAGTAGTTAAGATAAGATTTTTTAAAATGGTAAGCTGAAAACCATCTAATTTGCATAACCGAATTAAACATAACTCTTGTGGGGTGGGTCGGAAAGCCCGCCCTAATTATGCAAGTTAAATGTGGAACAGCTTATTACTGGGTATGTACATTTAAATTTAAGTAACAGCAAATAGTTGTGCTAATTTTATTGATATTGGTAGCAAAATTAGAACTGATAAACCGTAAGACAAACCAGTAAAACCAGATGCAACAGTTGCATCTAAGACAATTAGAGACAACACGCCTACTTTGACAGCATTTCGGATTTTTTCGGGTACTGGTTCACGCGCCGCCTGAATAAAATTAGGTAACACTCGGATAGCTAATAAAGCCGCGAATGGTAATGCTGCGATCGCTCTATACTCTGTTAAAAATCCTAAAGCTAAAACTGCCGTCAATACTAATGCAATCAAAAGTAGTGCTAGTACTCCGGTAATCTTCTTACCTCCGTGAACTTCACCCTGACTAATTGCGGTAATCGCAGCAATGTAAAGTACAGGAATCAATGCTAAATACCAACGTTCCCACACTATTGCTGGTACAAGACTTACGCCTAATAATAAGTTACTGCCACGACACAAACCCATATTAAGTGGGCCAAAAAAAGAATGATGTTTGGCGAGTGAGTCATATAACAGCGCTGTAAAAGTGATGAATATAGCGATCGCACCACTTAACCAGGATACTTGAAAAGCGGCTCCGATGCCGAGCGCAAACAGTATACTCCCCAATAAAGTAGCATTTTGAAGAGATACACGACCACTAGGAATTGCTCTATTTGGTCGCTCTTTTGCATCTAATTCCGCATCGAAAACATCATTAAAAACTATACCACCGCCATATAAACCAGTTGTAGCCAATAACAACCAAGCTAATGGAATTAGAATGGCAAAATTTGTTTGTCCATTGATTAATTTAGCAAAAATAATCCCAGAGCCGGAAGCAGCAAAGCCAACAAGAATATCTGCCCAAGCAGTAACAATATTAGCAGGGCGCATCAATTCCAGATAACCCCGCCAGCTTTGAAAATTCAAGTTTGCAATATTCACTTATCTCCCTCCTTGCCTAGTAATTTCTCAAAATAAACTGCATATTCACAGATGAATCAGATATTTATCCAAGAGACATCTATGAATTAGCTCTTCCCTACTTCCCACTACCAATTTCTACTCAATCAGCACATAGTCTGAAACTGACTTGATTCCTGGTTCCTGTCCCCGCAATACAGAATTCCCACTGAACAACTCGCGCTGATCGGTCGATTGGGAATTGAGCCAGTCTGATGCTTGCATCTGCCCAGTTTGACTGTAAGCAGCTAAAGCATTTTCGTAACAAACAGCTCGTACATATTCTTCAGGAATGCCCCTGTCTAACATCAACTGAGCCGTTTTCGGAACTGCTAACGGATCACTGATACCCCAATCAGCACTACTATCCACAATAATGCGGTTACATCCATATTGACGGACAATTTCCACCATCCTGGCATTACCCATCTTCGTCTGTGGGTAAATCGTGAAAGCTGCCCAGAAACCCCGTTCTAATACTTCTTCAACAGTTTCTTCGTTGTTGTGGTCAATAACTACTTGTGAGGGATCTAAGCCATATTCGAGGCAGCGATCCATGCTGCGACTAGCACCCGCCTTCTTATTCCGATGGGGGGTATGAATCAACACTAGCATATCGAGTTCTTTGGCTAATTCTAATTGTTGACAAAAGTATTTATCCTCTGCTTCTGTCATGTCGTCATAGCCAATTTCGCCAATAGCAACAACTCCCTCTTTACAGGCATAAAGCGGTAGCAGTTCTATAACTTCTGCTGCTAGCGCCTCGTTGTTAGCTTCTTTTGGATTTAGACCGATTGTGCAGTAGTGTTGGATGCCAAACTGACTGGCACGAAACCTTTCCCATCCCACAAGACTGCTGAAGTAGTCTTTGAATGTGCCAGCACTGGTTCGGGGTTGTCCTAACCAAAAGGCTGGTTCAATGACGGCAACAATGCCATACTCCCGCATTACTAGGTAATCGTAAGTAGTACGGGAACACATATGAATGTGAGGATCGATAAACATCATGGTGTGGTTTAATTATTTGGGCATTGGGCATTGGGCATTGGGCATTGGGCATTGGGCATTGGGCATTGGGCATTGGGTTATTCTCCCACTCCCTCATCTCCCCTAGTACCGAGTCCCTAATCCCTAGTCTCTTTTATTTTTAGACTGGTAGGCGATCGCGGCTCAAACTGCTCCAAGTCAGCTTACCCTGTTGAATGGATGACTGTAAATCTGGGTAAAGGGAGAGTAATACTTGCGCTTCAGGTAAAGGCGATTGAGCACAAGCTAAGGCTGCTGCTTCTTGTTCGGCTTGACCTCCCTTTGCTAGCACTTTTTCTAAATCTGCAATGATTGCAATATCGGCAAACTGTCCCACAGCTCGCCACAGTTCAGGGGTAACTGAGCGTTTAGCTGCCCAACGTTCATGGGCATAATCTAGCAACATCCTCGCCAATTCTGGATTAGCACGGCGTTCCAGACCCCAGATTAGATGTAACGAACTGCCGACAAACACAGCTTTCAACACCATCTGATTCCAAGCAGAGTTATCTAAATAATCCGCCGGATAAGGGTTACGTAGTGCTATGGCTTGGAACACATTACTCATATTGCTGCGAATTCCTTCAGCAGCACGGTGGCAATGTAGCTCTAGATGTGGTAATAAAGGCAAACTTTGATAAAGTACAACTAATTCTCCCATATCGGCAGTAGAAAACACTTGATCGAGCGATCGCACATACCGATCAGCATCATCGTAGGGTAAAGCTAAAAGCAAAAGTGTGCGACCTGCTTGATCTACACTCCAATGACCAGGATACCAACCGGGAATCACATCCTGTGCTGCTTCCAAGTCCTCGAATGTTAGCTGCAAATCCTGTTTACCTAGATAACGCGGCACAGCACTAAAAGCGGTAAAAAACACTTGTTCAGAAGCACCGCTAGCAATCTGTGTCTGCTTTTGTTCCAGCCAAGCAGCAGCTTTTTCTGAAATAGACTGTAACAGCCAGTTATGCAGTAATTTTTTTACCTTACTCATGATTAAAAGTGACATAACCAGCACCTGTACATTACTACGAGAGGCTTCTCTACGAGAGGCTTCTCTACGAGAGGCTTCTCTACGAGAGGCTTCGCCAACGCCAAGGCCAACACCAACGCTTTTTGGGAAAAACTTTTTGGTTTACTAAGCATGTTCTTTGCGCCAAGCCTGGGGAGGTAAACCGTGATGTTGGCGAAACTGGCGGGAGAAATGAGACACATCTTGATAGCCCAATGCTTTCGCTATCTTCTCGACTGTCTGATTATTATTTTGGAGTAAAAAACGAGCTCCCGCCATCCGGCGTTTGACAATCCAGCAGTTTACAGTCTCTCCTGTCTGTTTTGCTACTCGGTTAGTTAAGTAAGCAGGTGAGTAACCAACAGCAAGAGCCACATCACACAAAGTAATTCCTTGATGATAATGGGCTTCGATAAAGTCGAAAACTTCTTTTAATTGGGGTATGTAAGGAAAGATTGACGAATCAGGGATCATGGCTTCTCTACCAGAGGCTTCTCTACCAGAGGCTTCGCCAACGCCAACGCCAACGCCAACACCAACAGCAACGCCTTCGGCAACACCTCCAGCGATCGCTGTAATATGATCTACAAATATTGATTTTGGAGCTTTCTCGACTTGAATAGAACACCAGTATTGGAGACTAGCTTGCTTTTGTAAACGAATAGCGATCGCTCTGAGCAATTCATCTAGTGTCGAGGGTTTGGTAAGATAATCATCTGCTCCCAATTCCATAGCTTTGCGAACATTTGCTTTGGTACTGCTGCCAGTCAGAAAAATGAAAGGAATAATTGCTGTCAGAGGATCTTGGCGTAGCGTAGTTAAAACGCTATAGCCATCCATATCAGGCATCGTGATATCGCAAATTACTAAGTCGGGTATGTCCTTTTGTGCTTGCTGGATACCAACACGACCGTTATTAGCACCGATCATATCAAAACCTTTAGCCTCAAGACCCTTCAAATAAAGATTGCGGGTAACGGTATCATCTTCAATGACGAGAATTTTCTTTGACGATTCGTACATCATTATTCTATTACCATAACTTTTTGCAGAAGTTGTTTACTAGACTCTTGGGTAAGTATCTAAATAGGTCTAAGATTAATTACTTCATTCCGAGAGTTATGATTGTTGAGTTTTAATTAACAACTATCTTCATTTCAACACTCATAACTCAGAACAGCTAAACTCTGATTTTATTAATGGCAGCATTACAGTAAACGTAGTGCCCACACCAACTTCACTTTCTACAGATACTTGACCGTGATGTAAATCTACAAGGGTTTTAAGAATCGATAGTCCTAATCCAGTACCAGGTATATGATCAATATTACTGCCACGATAAAATGGCTCAAATATTCGTTGTTGATCTACTATTGAGATACCAATACCCTGATCTTTTACCTGGAAAACTAATTTCTCATTTTGGCAATATAGTTCTAAATTAATTGCCAGATTTGAAGGAGAATACTTAATTGCGTTATCAAGCAAATTCTTCAAAATCGGCTCTAGCAATTTTTTATCTATATAGGCTTTTACAGAGTTATCTTGACTGACAAAATTGATTGGGTTTGGGTTAATACTCATCTGCATTTGTGCAATCAAATCCTTACAAAAATCAACTAATTCAAGCTGTTTTGGCTCAAAGTTTAATTTTGCAGCTTCTGCCTTAGAGAAGAACAAAATATCATCCAACATCAGGCTCAGTTGTTCGGTGGCTTTTTGAATGTGATCAAGTAGTGGTTGTATTTTCTTTTGTGTACGTTTGTCTACTTCTTCCTTTAGTAAACTATTAGAAAATGAAACAATATTCAGTGGAGTTCGGAATTGATGGCAAACCATAGAAAGAAAACGCGCTCTAAGTTCGCTAAGTTGTTCTGCTTGTTTTAAAGCTTGGTTAAGACCTAATTCTGCATATTTATAATCGGTAATATCGATGCCTGCAATCAGTTCGACTGGGTTTCCCCCAAAATCTAGCCCTCCATCAAGCTGGGCAACTGCACAGGCTAGCCAGCGCTCCGTGCCGTTTTTTGTCAAAATATTCATTTCCTGGTATTCAAAGTTAGCCGCTTCACCCTGCTGTCGTACCTGCCTGCGTTTTTTGCTCTTAATCAGTCGGCGAAGATCAAAACCTCCTAGCAGTTCCTCTTTTGTGTAGCCAGTGAGTTCCTCTACTGCCGGATTTATATAGCAAAGCCGCGTGCCTTGAATCAGAAAAGTGCTGGCATCTGTCGTTTCTGCTAAAGTCCGAAATCTATCTGCGTTTAGCCGTAATGCTTCTTCGGTCTGTTTCGATTCAGTAATGTCCCAAATACTCCATACTCTACCAATAATTTTGCCCTCAAGCCACTGAGGTTTAGAGTAGTGTGCAAAAACTCTCCCATCTTTCAACTCTAGTATGTCGTAGCTCTCAAAATCAGATTGGCTAGACACTTCCCAAATCAACCGACTAAAGGCTTGCGGATCTTTAAGTTGGTTCTCAAAAAAGGCTTTGCATCGAGGACATTTCTTGGATAGTATTAGCGACTCCGGGATCTGCCACATATCCACAAATTTCTGATTCAAGCTCAGAATATCTCCCTCAAAGTTAACTGCAACAATACCAATAGCAGTAGATTCGAGAGTAGAACGGAGTAAAGAAAGAGATGTTTCTAGTTCTACTTCTTTAGTCTTTAATTGAGAAAATTCCTGTTGTAAATTGTCTTTAGTATCTCTTAATTCATCAGTCCACTTTTGCACGCTCAGTTCTACTATTTCATCAGTTTTCTCACGAGCAAAGGCACAGCCAAATTCCATATCCTGGTGTTTTACATAGTTCATGGATATTTCTACCAGAAATATCCGACCTGTTTTTGTGCGATAGCGAGATTTAAATGTAAGGGAATGTGAGTTAATATCTGACCAATTGTGTAGAGAAAAGTCTACATCTATATCATGTAGCCCCATAGAAAGTAATTCCTCACGGGAATACTCAGTCATTACGCAAGTGGCATCATTAACGTAAAGAAACTGTGCGTTTGCTCCTAAACAGAAGGCAGCATCTACAGCGTGATTTATTAGGAAGTGAGCAAACTTCATCTCTATTTCTGGTTGTAGTGCCCATTCATTGTTTGATCTAGTTAGTGTATATTCGCCAGAATTCATATTCATCTTTACTCCTGGTAATCAATCAGCACAATACCTATTAATGAGTTAATAGTCATAACTTACTAAAATCTTTGATGCAGTGTTTGCTCTTAAAAACTAAAATTGGTTAGGATTTTAGAAAACATTCCTAATTACCTTAACAAAACTTATCATACCAATAAAACTGAATAATCGAACTAAATTTTCTGAAAAAAACTAAAAACTTAGAATTTTTTATTGACTTCAACAGCTTTTTATAAAAACGCAAAATTGAGACAAATCAAATGCAGATTAGTCAACAAAGTTCATTAGATAAGAGTTCAAAACCCTTAATCTATAAGTAGAAAAGATATTTGAAATTTAAACTAGCCCTGTACCAGAACTAACGAATGCTTTACCAATCTAAAAGTGCTGGGTTTTGACTGGGGAAAAGTTAAAGGATAAAGATTTTTATCCTTTAACTTTTCCTTCGCCAAGAACTTTGGCGAACTACTAGTACTTTGTCAAGCTAATTTTGAGGGTTTGTAGTAACGACTAAAGTCCTTACTAAGAACTTCCTTACTCATCAATTTCAACTTGACAGACTACTACTGTAGCGGAAGTTTGGCTAATTGAGATAGTAGCTGGATTTACGCCTTGCTGTACTAATGTAGAATTGTTTGATTTTTAACATAAACCGGATGTGCATTACTTAACTTCAAATGAACAAATTTTACTCATTAACTTATTTGCTTAATTTATCTTAACTTACTCTCTCAGGTATCTAACTATAGAATAATATGCTTAGTCATCCGTCGTAAGAAGTACATTTGTATCAAGGGAATAGGTATATTTTTACGTATAGTATAATATTATGTTTGTTTTTTCATAAAGAAACACAATCTTATACCAAGTACACACTGCTAAATTTTATGTCTTATAAAACATATTTTATCAAGTAATTACGTACTTAATCCATCGTTATCTATCAAATTAAAGGTAAAAGTCAAAAAACGATGTCTTTATCGTTACAAATAATTGGCTCAAAGAATTTTTGGTAATATGCCAAACTGTTATAATTCCCCTGCCTCATGCTTTAATTCGGATAAAAGGTTGTATAAGTTCTAAAGCAAAAGAATTGACAAGCAGATCAAAAGATTTTCTATTGTAAATTTGGTAATGTGCCGCTTCTGCATTAGCGTTCCGAAGGAAAGGTTTCGCATCTGATCAATCTTTGAGAGTGACTAAGTTCAAAATCTCGCAATCACGACAAAAGCGAAAGAATTGA
The DNA here is from genome assembly GCF_036919815.1 of Nostoc sp. Taxonomy (GTDB): domain Bacteria; phylum Cyanobacteriota; class Cyanobacteriia; order Cyanobacteriales; family Nostocaceae; genus Nostoc. The sequence continues at coordinate 34,247 of NZ_JBALCE010000041.1, read as the reverse complement.
CACCTAAATCAAAATATTTTTCATTGCAAATTAGGCTTTCATGATCATCACCATTACAACTTAAGAATTTCCCCAAGCAGTTTAGTAAGTACATCAGCTCTATGAAAGCTAGTTATATTAAGCTTTGTAAAGATTCTGAGACACGATTGAATTCGGGTTAGTTGCTAGTTTATGCACCTTTAGATAATTTAGTTTTTGCCCGCCAATCTACTGTAAATACTATAGTCATCACCAGAAAAGCGAAAAATTTGACACCCAAGATCAAAGGATTTTTGATTGCACAAGCGTCTTCGTCTCCCTTATTCTGGTTACAAGAAGCACAGCCCCATCTGTTGTGTGCTTCCAGTAAAAATTTTTTGGTACTGCGCTCAGAAGCATCAATCAGCAGCAATCAGCCCTACTATCGACCAAGCTAGGTCATAGCTGTAGTAAACAACAGAGTTGTTTGTATTAAATATTTCTAGCGCTGTGATTGTAAACTAAAAAGCCTTTGTGTAACTTTCTGTAATTAAGTGAAACCAATGAGTCAAAACTATACTGGTTCAAACTCTCCTCTGATCACCACTGAGCCATACAAGGAACTTCCAGCAAACAGATATGTAGAATCTACCTCTGACTCCCGTCAGCTTGATGAATCGGAGAATAGCAAGGGAATTCAGCCTTTTTTAAACGACCAAATAAGCCCAACGCTCTCAGTCGCCGGTGCGATCGCTCAGATGTTGGAAAATTTGGGAGTAAGCTACGCTTTTGGTGTCGCGGGTGGTGCAATGGCCAGCCTTTGGGGTGCCCTATCCAATAGCAGTATAGAGGTGTTGAACTTCCGCCATGAAGCAGGAGCCGCATTTGCAGCGACAGAAGCATATTTTGCCAATAATCGCCCCACTGTAGTTTTTACCACAGCAGGACCGGGGATCACCAACGCGATCACTGGATTATTTGCGGCTCGTGGTGAAGGTGCAAAAGTGATTTTGTTGTCGGCTTGCACCTCAGCACCGCAGCGTGGACGTTGGGCTATTCAAGAAACCAGCACTTACACCTTGCCTAGTGGAGGAATTTTTACCTCAGGAGCGCTATTCAACTATGCAATTACTATTGAATCTGCGGCTCAACTCCCACAGATTTTTCGGAAACTGGCTTTAGCTATGGCACAACCAGGCGGATTTGTTGCCCATTTGAGCATTCCCACTGCTGTGCAAACAAGTTTAGTTGAGGATATAGCTTTACCCCAACTTAATGTTTCTCCCTTTCCGATGACTGCTTCAAAAGAAGCGATCGCAAAATCTGTAGAGTTATTATCATCTGGTCCCTTTGCCATCTGGGTTGGTTTCGGTGCGCGTGATGCAGCAGACGAAATCCGCCAACTCGCTGAAAAAACTGGAGCCGCCGTTATCTGCTCACCCCGTGGTAAAGGTATTTTCCCCGAAGATCATCCCCAGTTTGTGGGTGTTACAGGTTTAGGCGGTCATGCTTCTGTCTTCACTTATATGGAACAGCAACCTCCACTACGCACACTTGTATTGGGAACCCGCCTTGGTGAACCGACTTCCTTCTGGAATTCGGCACTGGTTCCAAAAGGAGGTTTTGTACACGTAGATATTGACCCGGAAGTACCTGGAGTGGCCTATCCACACGCTGAAACTTTTGGGGTTCGATCTGATATCAAAGCCTTTGTACAAGAGTTGTTGCAGCAATTGCCAGATGCTCCTGATTCCACAATGTCCCTACCTCGTCCAGAACATAAAGCAATCGAACCTGCTACAGACGTAGATTATCCAGTACGACCAGAAGTATTGATGGCAGCAATTCAAAAGATCATTGTTGAGGGTAGCAATGCCGTAGTCATGGCAGAGTGCGGTAACTCCTTTACTTGGTCAACTCATCTACTCCAATTTGTCCAAGCCAATCGGTACCGAGTCAGCACCGGAGTTGGAGCAATGGGTCACGCCGTGACCGGAGTGTTGGGTGCAGCGCTGGCGAACAATAGTAAGGCTGTGGGTATTGTCGGCGATGGGGCAATGCTGATGAATAACGAAATCAGTACAGCTGTCAAATACAAAATCCCTGCTATTTGGATTGTACTCAACGATGCTCGTTACAACATGTGTCATCAAGGGATGAAAATATTGGGGTTAAAAGGTGCAGACGCAACAATTCCACCGACAAACTTCGCCATGATTGCTCGTGGTATGGGAGCAGAAGCGATCGTAGTCGTCAGAGAGTCGGATATTGAAGCCGCATTAGAACAAGCGATCGCATCAACTGTTCCCTTTCTCATTGATGTAGTGATTGACGCTGACCGCCCAGCACCTTCTGGTGGACGTAACAAAAGTTTGGCTGCACAAGGAGTTAAATCAAGTGCCGCTAAAAATTCAGGCAAGCAAGTTTCATTTCCAATGGTTTGATTCTAAAACTTGGCAATTTCATTCAATTGTTATAGACACTAAAACCCACAATTAAGCGGACTTTGTAACACATCTCTGATTGTTACATCTCCACTCTTAGTCTACTCACCAAAGGATAAGGATAAAGTACGAATCTAAAAGCGACAAAAATTATCTTCCAGCCAATAACTACCCACCAAAACTGGAACTTTAACTTTTAATTTTTGAACACTACTTTATTCTTAACTTCATCCCATCTTAATATTCGAGACTGGTTTTGTGTCTATATCTTTACATTTCGTAATGTTCATTACTTTGAGGTCAAGATGCTGCTATTTGAAACTGTTAGGGAAATGGGTCACGAACAAGTTTTATTTTGTCATGGTAAAAATCCCGATATTAAGGCAATTATTGCCATCCATGATACTAGCTTGGGGCCAGCGATGGGAGCTACAAGACTCATGCCTTATATCAATGAGGAAGCTGCTTTAAAAGATGCGCTTCGTCTAAGTCGAGGAATGACATATAAAGCTGCCTGTGCGAACATTCCGGCGGGTGGCGGCAAAGCAGTTATTATCGCTAATCCTGAAAATAAAACAGATGATCTGTTGAGAGCTTACGGACGTTTTGTTGATAGCCTGAATGGACGTTTTATTACTGGACAAGATGTTAATATTACCCCTGATGATGTCCGAACAATCAGTCAAGAAACTAAATATGTTGTTGGAGTATCAGAAAAGTCCGGCGGGCCTGCTCCCATAACATCACTAGGAGTTTTTCTAGGAATTAAAGCTGCTGTAGAATCTCGTTGGCAAAGCAAAAGACTTGATGGGATGAAAGTTGCAGTTCAAGGCTTAGGAAATGTTGGCAAAAATCTTTGCCGCCATTTACATGAGCATGATGTCAAGCTTTACGTTAGCGATGTAAATCCAGCCAAAACCGAAGAAGTAAAACGGCTTTTTGGGGCAACTATTGTCGAACCAAGCGAAATTTACGCTCTTGATGTAGATATCTTTGCTCCTTGCGCTTTAGGAGGAATTCTTAATAGTCAGACAATTCCTTTACTACGAGCTTCTATTATTGCCGGTGCAGCTAATAATCAATTGGAAAATGAGCTACTGCATAGTCAAATGCTTGCAAAAAAAGGGATTCTTTACAGCCCTGATTATGTAATTAATGCCGGAGGGCTAATTAATGTTTATAACGAAATGATTGGTTATGACGAAGTAAAAGCTTTCAAGCAAGTGCATAACATTTATGACACGCTATTAGCAATTTTTGATATTGCTCAAGAGCAGGGAATTACTACCAACGATGCTGCTAGACGATTAGCAGAAGACCGGATTCAGAGCGGTAAACGAATCAAGACTAAAGCGATCGCAGCTTAATTGTTATTATCTTTAGGAGTGAACAGTGGAAAAAAATACTTTTGCTACATCAGCTTATATTGCTACTTCACCAGAGAGCGCCTTTGAGTACCTTTGTAGTTTAAAAAACTTGGACGAATGGACGCTTTATAGCCGAATGCAAGAGCAAATTGACGAAGATACTTGGCTCGGAACTGCATCTGGTTATCACAAAAATCTTTACTATCACGTTAAAAAACTAGAAAACCCGCTTTTCTACGGCATTGAATGGCACTGTGGATTAGAGTATCAAAAATATTTTCAGGTTTATCCTGTTTTGCTATTTCCTACAGACTACATTCAGCCAGGGACAGATGAAAAAGGTGTGTACTTTCACTGGTTGAGCTTTGTCGATCCCAAACGGCAGACTCAGATGATTATGCAGGGAATTCATACAGTCCACACTTCGGAATGTCGTTCTCTAAAAGGTAACTTGGAACGCAAGGCTGGTCTGATCGCAGCAGCCAAAGGAAGCCACTTCATCGATACTGACACCATCTATGTTGATGCTCCAATTGAAATTGGCATTGAATACTTAAAAGACTTACAAAACGTAGATGAGTGGGCGCATTTACTGCGACCAGATGGTGAGATTACTTCGGAATCAGGTGAATTCAAAGATGAATATGACCAGAAAGTAAAAGTATCTGTGCGCTCTCATAGTTTGAGTAAATACTACTTGCTTGAACAAGAACACTTTTATCCAGATTATGAATATTATCAGCGCTCTGTAGCATTACTTATTCCAACCGCTTATGCTTTCGCTGACCCAGAGGCTTCTGGTTTTATTCTGCATCGGATTACATTCTGGAAAGCAGATGGTTCTGTAACCCACGGCAAACTTCAGATTGAAGATTTTGGGGCTGAGAGCATGAACATCAAACGTTTGCTCGAAGCTAAAGCTGGCAACCTCAAATCATTTGATCGGGGAATGAGCTATTTGCCAAAAGTTCAAGAATCACTAGTTACTAATTAAAACCTTAGCGTTCCTCACCGTAGCCTCCCGAAGGGACGCTCCGCGAACGGCAAGCCGCAGAACGTCTACCTCTGCGTTTAAAATTCAACCCTCAATTCCCCAAGATTTTACCCAAAGCTAAGCTCTACTAAAAAGCGAAATTGCAACACATGAAACAGAAACAACTTACTATTACTTTCCTCACTTTTTGTGTTGCCGCTTTTTCGGGAATGAAAGCTGCCTCAGCTGCATCTTTTTCGGTAATCGCCGACGGTCTATATAATGCCGGTGGTTTGAGCTTTGGCCCTGATGGTAATCTCTATGTTACAGAGGCGGGAATAGGGGGAAGTGGCGCTTGTGTTCCACCACCAAGTGGTCAAGGCAACTCTCTATGCTATGGCAAAAGTGGTGCAGTTACCAAAATTGAAAATGGTAAGACCAAGCGGATACTTACAGGACTTCCTTCCTTAGCATTACCAGATGGTACTGGAGGCGCAGGTCCTCGTGATATCCAATTTGATGCGACAGGTAAGCCTTATGTTCTGATTGGGTATGGGGCTAATCCAGCCTTTCGCGATCGCAAGTTAGGTAAAACTGACCTCGGTAAAATCATTGCTGCTGACTTTAATAGCAATTCTTGGACGAGTATTGCCGATTTAGCTAACTATGAACTCGCCAAAAATCCTGATGGTGGTGATGTAGATAGCAATCCCTTGGGTTTTGTAATAGATGGCAATCATTTTGTTGCGGTTGATGCAGGTGCAAACGACTTGCTCAGTGTTAATACTGATGGCAGGAATTTGCAAGCTATTACCAGATTTTCCAAAGACATATTGACTAATCCCATCTTTCCACCTTCTGATACCCCATCCAATGAACCGGCACAGGTGCCATCTCAAGGTGAAATGGCGCGATCGCAGTTTGCAAGTCAACCAGTACCCTCAAGTGTAACCAAAGGCCCTGATGGCGCTTATTATGTGAGCCAATTTACTGGTTTTCCCTTCCCAGAAGGTGGAGCGAAAATCTATCGAGTTGGTGCTGATGGCAAGTCAACAGTCTATGCAGATGGTTTTACCCAACTCACAGACTTGCAATTTGATCCTGCGGGTAATTTATATGCTTTGCAGTATGCCAATCAGTCAGCCTGGAAGGGTAATCTTGATGCTTCTGTAATCAAAATAGCTACCGATGGAACACGCACAACTCTTCTGAGTGGCAATGGATTAGAGTCGGCTAGCGCCCTGACTATTGGTTCCGATGGTGCAGTATACGTCACAAACCGAGGCGATCGCCCAGGTCAAGGACAAGTTCTCAGAATTGAAAATATCAAATCTGTCCCTGAACCTGATTCAGTTTTAGGCGTATTAGCGATCGCTGCTTTGAGCGTTGGTTGGTTGCACAAGAAGAGAAGCCCCAAAACCTTACTGGCTCAACAGTACTACAAAATTCCTTCTGAATTCTTTCTTGAGGAAAATTTCCACAAACAAATTATTTAATTCTCAATCTCCAAAAATATGAAAATCAAGTCATTTGTTCTTACATCTGCTACATTTTGTTTTGCTGCTATTTGTGGAGCACCATCTGTACAAGCTGCAACCCTAACGACAATTGTCGATGGAATCAGTAATGCACGAGGTGTTAGCTTTGGCCCTGACGGAAGTCTCTACGTAGCCGAGCCTGGTATTGGAGGAAACGGAAATTGCCAACCATCTCCGAGTACGCTGTTTCAGCCTATCTGTGCTGGTAATACTAGTTCACTGGTCAAAGTTACACCAGACGGCACCAAACAGCGTTTACTTACCAACTTTGAATCTCTAGCAGAACAACCCACTGGCAACCAAGGCGCTGGTATTGAAGACATACAATTCGATTCTCTAGGGAATGCTTATCTTTTGACGGGGTTTGCTGGTTATCCCGGAAACCGTGATTTAGCAACACATAACCTTGCTTCTCAATTCCCACTCCCACAAAAGCAACTTGCTACTTTCCCGCCATCAACAGCCGATAAAGTTTTGAATACACCGTTACTAGGACAACTATACAAAGCTGACTTGAAGACGGGATCTCTCAAGAGTATTTTTGACTTTGCCAAGTATGAAATCACCAAAAATCCAGACAAGGGGGATGTAGTTACCAATCCCTATGACCTAACGGTTAATGGTGATAGTGCTTATGTTGTTGACGGGGGTGGGAATACTGCTTATAAAATTAAACTTGACGGAAGTAAGTCCCAGGCGATCGCAATTCCTAAAACCATCGTTAGTAACTCCGTCTTACCACCAGGATTAAAACTACCTCCTGGGCTATTAGATGAGCTTCCAGGAGGAAAAATAGCAATTCAGGCAGTACCCACAGGTGGCACAATTGGTCCTGATGGAGCTTTATACGTTGGCGAATATACGGGTTTTCCTTATCCAGCAGGTAAATCACGGATTTTCCGCATCGGTAAGGATGAAAAACCAGAAGTTTTTCTGGATGGGTTTACGCACATCACAGACCTAACCTTTGATAAGAAGGGTAATTTGCTGGTTTTACAGTTCAGCGACAAGTCCCAGTTAGGGGGTGACATCACAAATCTACCTGGTTCTCTGATCCAAGTTAGTCCTGACGGCACTCGCACAACACTCGTTGCAGCAGGTCAAGGGCTAGATTCGGCTGATGGAATTGCTGTTGGTCCTGATGGCAAGATTTATATTACCAATCGCGGTGTCGGTCCAGGACTAGGTGAGGTTGTTCGAGTGGATACCAAAGTAGTTCCCGAAGCTAGTTCTTCAATAGGTCTGATAGCTGTCGGTATCTTAGGTGCAACTTCAATGTTGAAACGTAAAGGCAGTAAAGAATTAGCTAAAGCACACACTGTCTGATTCCTCGTTACCTGGCTCTGTCAGGAAATGGTTACAGAATAGGCTGCTGCCTCACATAGAAAGTTGCATTTCAAAGAGGAGGCAGCAGCCTAAATTTCCGAGTTCCCAAACTGGGACTAGGAACGAAATTAGTCTAGGAACGAGTATAACCCATACAACCAGGACTTAAAACTCATGGGATTAGTCAAAAATTTCTCAATCGGCATTCTCGGCACTGGATTGATGGTATTGGCAACAGTAGCTCAAGCCAAGGCTGTAACATTAACTTACGACAGAACTATTGGTAGCGCCGGCTTTGGTCCTGGGCAGCTATTTGTCCCCCAAGGCATAACCGTGGATGGCTCTGGGAATACCCTTATAAGTAATGGTCGCGGTCTTAACCCGGACGGCACTTTTAACCCAAACATCGGTAACAAGGTTGAAGTATTCAATCCTCAAGGTAATTATATTGGAGCGATCGGCAAGGGCGGCAAAGGGGCTGGACAATTTGACGAACCATCGGCTCTAGAAATCGATCCGCAAACTGGGAATCTCTATGTAGGTGATGTTTTCAACAACCGGATTAATCTCTTTGATCCTCAGGGTAAGTTTATTAAATCCTTTGGTGAGTTTGGCGGTCTAATACCGGGTAGAGCTTTCTTTGGGCCATCTGGTGTGACATTCGATAAAACTGGCAATGTCTATATTGGTGATTTTAGCGGCGACAAGATCAATAAATACACTAAAGACGGCAAGTTAATTGGCACTATTGGCACCTCTGGCACTAAACCTGGGCAGTTTCAAGGACCAGCAGGTTTAAGAATTTCTCCAGTCAGTGGCAATTTTTATGTTAGTGACCAGTTTAACAACCGCGTCCAAGTACTCGATCCACAGGGTAAACCGATCTTGACATTTGGTAAACAAGGTAATGGAAATGGGGAGTTTAATCAGCCCATCGGCTTAGAAGTGGATGAATTTGAGAATATTTATGTGGCTGATTCTATCAACAGCCGCGTCCAGGTATTTGATAAAAAGGGTAACTTCCTGACGGCATTTGGTAAACCTGCCGCCGCAACACCCCCAAAACTAGGTCAACTACCTTTTGGCAACCCACTCGACCTCACACCAGGCACATTTAACTGGACTGGTGGCACAAGCTACAAAAATGGCAAGCTTTATGTGGGCGATTTCTTTCAAGGTCGCGTTCAAGTCTTAAACGTAGAGGACAGAAGGCAAGTGCCAGAACCTAGTTCAACATTGGGTTTAGCATTGCTTGGATTTGGGGCTGCTACCGTCACATTGAGAAAACGTGGGCAACAAAAGTCAGTTTCAGCTTAGAGAATAAACTGCAAAAACAGTGCTAAGTTCTGATGCTTGAATAACAGTTTTGTAGGGTGCGTTAGCCAAGGGTATAACGCACCATCTAAATAATTTCGGTGCGTTACCCTTTGCGGTAACACACCCTATTGGCTCCCCGACGAACAAGGGAGATAAAAATTGGGTAACACAACAAGGTCAACATTATCAAGGTGCTTTCAGGACATTAACGGTTCATGCAAATTTTAATTTATTCATACAACTACCATCCAGAGCCAATTGGTATTGCACCTTTGATGACTGAACTAGCAGAAGGGCTGGTGAAGCGAGGGCACCAAGTGCGGGTAATTACAGGTATGCCTAACTATCCTCAGCGTCAGATTTACGATCGCTATCGGGGTAAGTTATACGTTACTGAACAGAAAAATGGTGTGACCATTCAGCGTAGTTACCTGCGGATTAAGTCTAAACCTAACCTTCTAGATAGGTTACTCCTAGAGTTGAGCTTTGTCTTTACAAGTTTGCCACAAGCTCTCAAGGGCGAGCGACCTGATTTAATTCTCTTAACAGTACCGCCGTTACTAGTTTGCTTACCTGCAACTTTAATAGCTTGGCTATACAACTGTCCAGTTGTGCTGAATGTGCAAGATATCCTCCCGGAAGCTGCTGTGCGTGTTGGGCTAATTAAAAATAAGTTGATGATTCTCGCTCTAGAAGCTTTAGAGAAATTCGCCTACCGAACTGCAAATAGCATTAGCGTGATTGCTGATGGCTTTGTAGATAATTTAATAAATAAAGGTGTACCCGCTAATAAAATTGCCTGTATTCCAAATTGGGTGAATCTAAATTTTATCCGCCCTTTACCGCCAGAGAATAACTCTTGGAGAGCTAACCATCAACTCGATGGTAAATTTGTAGTGCTTTATTCAGGTAATATTGCTCTCACTCAAGGTTTGGAAACAGTAATAGAAGCAGCAGCTCGCTTGCGTCATCTAAAAGAAATTGTCTTTGTCGTAGCCGGAGAATCCCAAGCTCTCAAAAGATTGCAAAAACACTGTCTTGCTTGTGGGGCAGATAACGTTTTGCTTTTACCATTGCAACCGCGAGAAAAACTCCCGCAAATGTTAGCAGCCGCCGATATCGGGTTGATTGTGCAAAAGTGCAATATAATTTCCTTCAATATGCCTTCTAAAATACCACTGTTGTTAGCTAGTGGTCGCCCAATTGTGGGTTCAGTTCCCTCTGTGGGTACTGCTGCCAAAGCTATCCGAGAAAGTGGCGGTGGTATTATCGTTGAGCCAGAGTCAGCAGCTGCTTTAGCTGCTGCGGTATTGGATTTATATAATCAGCCGGAATTAGCAGCACAATTAGGGTGCAAAGGAAGAAAATTTGCGGTAGAAAACTATTCCTTTGAGCAAGCGCTAGATCGGTATGAAGAATTATTTTCTGATGTGATTACTAAACGAGCAACAACTTTGGATATCTTGCCGGAAATGAGTTCTAAGGAATCACTTGTTGATATTTGAAAATTGGGGACGGGAAAAATGCTTTTGAAATCCTCTTATTCAGATCGGCTTAAAAAAACTGACCAAAACTTGATTGCCTTACTTTGCGATCGCATATCATTATTAGCAGCATCAGAACAACCTTCTTTAGATGAACAACTGGCTGATGTCGCTCCCCTACTCGCTCAAGCTGGTATTCCTGAGTCCGTTTGGGCAAGTGTGCTAAATAGTTGTCATGCTACTCTAATTGCTAAATATCCCACAAATCATGTCAGCCCCCGACAAATTACGATCATCGGTGGACAGGGCAGGATGGGAAGATTATTTAAAGAACAGCTTTCAGTAGTAGGTCACAATGTTAGGGTTCTCGAACACGAAGATTGGGAGTATGCAGATAAACTGTTGAGTCAGGTAGAATTAGTATTAGTAAGCGTTCCTATTGAATATACAATTGATGTTATCAAGCGTGCAGCTAAATATCTCGCCCCAAATACTGCTTTGTGTGACATCACAAGTATTAAAGCACAGCCAACTCAAGCAATGCTCAAACACCATTCTGGCCCAGTCATGGGTTTACACCCAATGTTCGGGCCAAATATTAAATCATTTTTTGGGGAAAAAGTGGTGGTGTGTCCAGGCCGAAACGATGATTCATTTCAATGGTTATTAGACTTGATTAAAAGTCAAGGTGGAGAGTTAATTATTTCCACGCCTGAAGAACATGATAAAATAATGGTTGTTGTTCAAGCAACACAACATTTTTGTAGATTTAGTCTTGGCGTTTTCTTAGCAGAAGCAATAATTGATATAGAGCAGAGTTTAACAATGTCAACTCCTAACTACCGTCAAGAGATTGATATTGTTAAACGTTTGTTTTCTCAGAGTCCTAATTTATGTGTTGATATTATGTTAGCTACAGAAGAGAGGTGTAATGCAATTAGCTTTTTAGCTAAGACTTACAGCCGTTTGGCGAGACTGGTAGCCAGGAAAGATAGAGACGCATTAATTAAAGAATTTGAAAATACTCAAAGCTTTTTTGAAGAGAAAATTAACACTTTTATCCAGCCTTTAAATACAAGGGCTTTCCAAGGAGATTTTAAAGAATAATTCAGACGCTCGATAGCGTTCGCGTAGCGTCTGACTCGCTACCACTGCACTATCCACCAGTCACACAAAATTTAACTCTGAATTCTTTCTTTTTAAACCACAAATGCACACAAATATTAGCATTTGAGTAACAAAAACCATGCTGATAGACATCTTTCATGATACCGTTTGCCCTTGGTGCAGGATTGGGAAAAAACATCTATTTGATGCACTGGCACAATCGCAAGAACAAGAAGTAAATATCCGATGGCATCCCTTTCTTCTGGACAATACTGTTCCTGCTGACGGGTATGAATTTCGGAGCTTTATGCAAAATAGAAAAGGTATGAAAGCGGAAGAAATCAAACATCTGTTGGATTATACCCAACGAGCCGGTGAGGCCGCTGGAGTTAAGCTAGATTTTGACAAAATCCGTTTAGCTGTTAATACTAAGCTTTCTCATCAACTGATTGCACTTGCACCTGCAAAGGTAAAAAACGATGTCGTAGAAGCTATTTATAAAGCTTACTTTGAAGATGGTTTGAACATCGGAAATATTGACGTTATTGTTGCCATTGGTACAGCATATCAGATGCATCCTAGCGAATTAAAGTTACAATTAAATGATCGTAATGTGGTTGATGTAGTTGTTGCTGAATCTACATTTGCTCGCTTAAATGGGATCAACAGCGTGCCATTTTTGATCATCAATAACAAAGTCCAGGTAAATGGTTCTCACTCCGTAGAGGTGTTCCTGGAAACTTTGAATCGTACTACACTTTTAGATATACCTGCAAAAATATGATAGTTGATATCAAGCAAAAAAGTAGATTACTTCATCAACGTGTTTCGGTTACTTTTAACTACGAGGTTTACTTTACCCAAAATTTATTTGAGTTGAAAAATCCCACTTTAGCGCAAGTGATTCCAGCCGATGGGGAGACAAAGCCGAAGAAAATAGTTGCAGTGGTAGACGCAGGAATATTAAAGTATCAACCAGAATTGGTGAACCAATTAGTCGCGTATACCAAGTTTTATGCAGAGGTGCTAGCGATCGCAGCTGAACCTATGATAATTTCGGGAGGAGAAGCTGCCAAAAACGATCCCACTTTATTAGAGCAAATCCATCAACTCATTGAAGCAGCCGGATTATGTCGCCACTCTTACATATTAGCGATCGGGGGTGGGGCGGTATTAGATTTGGTAGGATATGCAGCTGCAACTGCTCATCGGGGAATTCGTCTAATTCGGGTGCCGACGACGGTATTGGGGCAAAATGATTCTGGGGTTGGCGTAAAAAACAGCATCAATGCCTTTGGTAAAAAGAACTTTCTCGGCACATTTGCGCCACCTTATGCAGTTATAAATGATTCTGCCTTTTTGACAACTCTAGACGATCGCGATTGGCGTTCTGGAATCGCAGAAGCAATCAAAGTGGCGCTGATTAAGGATGCTTCATTTTTTGATTTTATCCATTCTCACACCGCAGCCCTTGGACGACGAGACATGGATACTATGCAACAAGTTATCTATCGTTGCGCCCAGTTGCATTTAGAACATATTGCCAATAGCGGCGATCCTTTTGAAATGGGTTCGTCTCGTCCCCTAGATTTTGGACATTGGGCGGCTCATAAACTGGAGCATTTGACAAATTATCGCTTGCGTCATGGCGAAGCCGTTGCGATCGGTATTGCTTTGGATAGCACCTATTCTTATTTAGTAGGACTGCTAGATTTTTCAGAGTGGCAACGGATATTAAATACTTTCTTGGCGTTGGGTTTTACGTTGTATGTGCCAGAACTCGCTGAGAATTTATCAGAACTAGAAGATCCTCATTGTTTGTTTCAAGGTTTAACTGAATTCCGTGAACATTTGGGAGGGGAGTTAACTTTGACGCTGTTACAAGGGATTGGAAAAAGAATTGAGGTTCACAAGGTTGATTTGTTTTTGTATCGGCAAGCAATATCGCTGTTGCGCGAATTTAGAATTAAGTTTTAAACGCTCTAGGTAGCTGAAGGAAGCGTAGAGTAACCCTGATGTTTGATCAGATGATCTACTACTTTTGAGGGAGGCGGAGGTTTTCAAATAGTTTTCTTAGCAAGTGTACTAAAAAAGCAGTATAAAAAGCGAATAAATTGACACCTAATCTAAAAATTGTTCAATATATTATCTGCTTGATATCTAGTACTCTTAAATAAGAAGCAAAAAGGTTTTAATTACATATTTTGAAAAAAATAAGCTGATGAAAGTAGGTTGATTTAAATTGGCAATAAATCATCTAAATTTCTTGTTCATCCAAAAATACCTAACTAAATAGGAATAACTCAAAGTAAGTTAACAAAAATGATTAACTAATAATTAGTATAGAGATATTACCCATGATTTTTGATTCCCGTTCTTACAAAACCCTTGGCGGTGTAAGTGTTTCTCGCTCGATCACCGAAGTTAAGATCGACGCTGCCCTCGAAGATATTCTGTTCCGCTTAAATTCTCAGCGTGGAGGCTTGCTAAGGAGTAGCTACGAATATCCAGGCAGATACAAAAGATGGGCGATCGGATTTGTCAATCCACCATTGGAATTGACTACACAGGAGAATGCTTTCACTTTGATAGCGCTAAATGAACGCGGTCAAGTCCTTTTACCATTACTCCTAGAGTGCTTATCAAAATCGAAACAACTTGAAAAAGTTACCCAAGATAATAGCCATATTGTAGGCTTTGTTAAACCGGAAAAAAAATTATTTGCTGAAGAAGAACGTAGCAAACAACCTTCAGCATTTACAGTTGTCCGCGAAATACTACATACTTTTTCTAGTCAAGAAGACGAGCATTTAGGATTGTACGGCGCATTTGGTTATGACTTAGTTTTTCAATTTGAACCAATTAATCATCGTCTGGAACGTCCTACAGATCAGCGTGATTTAGTGCTTTATCTGCCTGATGAATTGATAGTTGTTGACTATTATCAGCAACGCGCATTTCGTCTTCAATATGAATTTGAAACAGCGCACGGCAACACGAAGAATCTACCTAGAACAGGTGAATCTGTAGATTATCGCGGAAAACATTTTCTCCCAAATCAAACTGCTGACCATCAAGTAGGCGAATATGCCAAAAAAGTTGAGGTTGCACTCGATTATTTCCGCCGAGGTGATTTATTTGAAGTTGTTCCTAGTCAAAACTTTTTTGAAGGTTATGAACAGGAACCCAGCAAACTATTTGAAACCTTAAAGGAAATAAATCCTAGTCCTTATGGGTTTATTTTTAATTTAGGTGGAGAATATCTGATTGGTGCATCTCCAGAAATGTTTGTGCGGGTTGAAGGTAGGCGAGTAGAAACTTGTCCGATTAGTGGCACTATTACCCGGGGACAAGATGCTCTTGATGATGCCGTGCAAATTCGTCAGTTACTCAACTCCCACAAAGATGAAGCTGAGTTGACGATGTGTACTGATGTCGATCGCAATGACAAATCCCGAATATGCGAACCTGGTTCAGTACGAGTGATTGGCCGTCGCCAAATTGAATTATACAGCCATTTAATTCATACAGTAGATCATGTTGAGGGTATACTGCGATCGCAATTTGATGCCTTAGATGCATTCTTGAGCCATACTTGGGCAGTTACAGTCACCGGCGCACCCAAAAAAGCCGCAATAAATTTCATTGAACAGCATGAAAAGAGCGCTCGACGTTGGTATGGTGGAGCAGTTGGCTATTTAAATTTCAATGGCAATTTAAATACTGGATTAATTCTGCGGACAATTCGATTAAAAGACTGCATCGCTGAAGTACGAGTTGGTGCTACTGTCCTTTATGACTCCATACCAAAAGCAGAAGAAGAAGAAACAATTACCAAAGCTGCTGCTTTATTTGAGACGATTCGGCGTGTTAAGCAAACGAGTCAGAAAGTTGATGAGTCCAGTTCCATAAAATTAACTAAAATCCTCCCAAGTGCGGAAGCTGGCAAACGCATCTTATTAATAGACTATGAAGACTCATTTGTTCATACCCTAGCCAATTACATTCGCCAAACTGGTGCGATCGTCACCACATTACGTCACGGTTTCTCTGATTCACTTTTTGATACAGAACGACCTGACTTAGTTGTTTTATCTCCGGGACCTGGTAGACCAAGTGATTTTGGGGTTCCAGAGACTGTTGGCGCTATTCTTTATCGCAAAATTCCCATTTTCGGAGTTTGTCTAGGACTGCAAGGCATCGTTGAAGCTTTTGGTGGAGAGTTGGGAGTTCTCAACTATCCTCAACATGGTAAATCCTCACGGATTTTCGTTACTGATTCCGATTCTGTAACCTTCAAAAACTTACCAGAATCCTTTGCAGTGGGTAGATATCACTCATTGTTTGCCCTACCGCAACATTTGCCAAAAGAACTAAAAGTAACAGCGATTTCTGATGACGACGTAATTATGGGCATTGAACATCAAACACTTCCCATCGCCGCCGTTCAGTTTCATCCAGAATCAATCATGACTTTAGCCGGAGAAGTTGGTCTGGAAATCATTAAAAATGTGGTGTCTGCATATACGCAAACCAAAGAGTCATTAATCATTGGTCATTAGTCATTTGCCTCGTTCCCATGCAGAGCATGGGAATGCGATCCTTGAGGCTCCGCCTCATACCAAATTAAGAATGTTTTTAGTCATATCAGGCAGGCAGAGCCTGCACATAATGCATTCCCAGATGGAATCTGGGAACGAGAATAAACGAGAATACGAGAATAATTAGTTATTTCCTCACTCCCTTAAGCTGTTTATGACTAACCAAGTTGCTACTTCCCGCCATATTCTCGAAGAAATTGTGTTGCATAAAAAGCAAGAAGTTGCACAAATGCAGCAAGAACTGCCTTTAGCCTCCTTACGAAAACAGTTAAATGCAGCCCCCACTGTGCGAAATTTCCTAACTGCTTTACAGGAAAATCCCAACCAACCGAGCTTAATTGCCGAGGTAAAAAAAGCATCACCTAGCCGTGGGATTATCCGCGCAGATTTTGACCCAGTGGCGATCGCTCAAGCTTATGAACGAGGTGGTGCAGCTTGTCTATCAGTCCTCACTGATCATAAGTTCTTTCAGGGCAGTTTTGACAATCTGCGTGGTGTGCAATCGCACGTTTCATTACCCTTACTGTGCAAGGAGTTCATCATTAATCCTTATCAAATTTATTTAGCACGGACTGCGGGTGCAGATGCAGTATTATTAATTGCGGCTATTTTATCAGATCGAGAACTTCAAGATTTTCTGCGAGTAATTCATGACTTAGGCATGAATGCACTGGTGGAAGTTCATACTTTGGCTGAACTGGATCGAGTGCTAAAGCTTGACGACTTACATTTAGTAGGAATCAACAATCGCAACTTAGAAGATTTTACCCTTGATTTAGGAACAACACAGCAACTTTTAGCACAGCGTCAACAACAATTACAAAGTTTGGATATCACCGTTGTCAGTGAGTCTGGATTATATACACCTGCTGATTTATCTCTTGTTGCTGAGGCTGGTGTCCGTGCAGTTTTAGTCGGAGAGTCTTTAATTAAACAAAGCGATGTAGAACAAGCTGTGCGTAATCTTTTGAGTGCTGAGTCCTGATAAGAGCTTAAAAAATGAAGCTCTGATACTCATTAATGGAGCTAAAAGACTCATTCACGAGTATCAAAGGTGGATGAACGGAGTTAAAAGGCTCATTCACGAGTATCAAAGGTGGATGAACGGAGTTAAAAGGCTCATTCACGAGTATCAAAGGTGGATGAACGGAGTTAAAAGACTCATTCACGAGTATCAAAGGTGGATGAACGGAGCTAAAAGACTCATTCACGAGTATCAAAGGTGGATGAACGGAGTTAAAAGGCTCATTCACGAGTATAAAAGGTGGATGAACGGAGTTAAAAGGCTCATTCACGAGTATCAAAGGTGGATGAACGGAGCTAAAAGACTCATTCACGGAGTTAAAAGACTCGTTTACGAGTATCAAAGACTCGATGACAAAAAATGTAGCGTGACTATCGTTAATTGAGACTTGTTGATTCTTTCAGAAATATTAACTAATCATTAACTATTTTTCAGTATGACTTCTATCTCCGATTCCTTTCAAACTTTACGCGATCGCCAACAGTGTGCTTTAATCCCTTTTATCACAGCAGGCGATCCTAACTTAGAAACCACTGCCGAGGCTTTACGCATCTTAGATCGCAATGGTGCTGACTTTATCGAGTTGGGCATTCCCTACTCCGATCCTCTGGCAGATGGGCCTGTGATTCAAGCAGCAGCAACCCGCGCTTTGCAAAAAGGCACTAAATTAGAACAAGTGCTAGAGATGTTGCAAACTGTCAGTCCTAGCCTAAAAGCGCCGATAATTCTATTTACTTACTACAATCCCATTTTGTACCGGGGTATTAAGTCATTTTTGGCGCAAATTGCCGCAGTTGGGGTGCAAGGGCTTGTAGTGCCAGACTTACCCTTAGAAGAAGCAGAAGAATTAATCCAGACTGCTGCATCTTTCGGAATTGAGGTAATTTTACTCGTAGCTCCCACCAGTTCTCAAGATAGGATTAAAGCGATCGCTCGTCAATCTCAGGGTTTTATCTACCTAGTGAGCGTTACAGGAGTTACAGGTATACGTTCTCAACTCCAAAACCGCGTAAAACATTTAATTACAGATTTGCGAAGCGTTACCGATAAACCCATTGGCGTTGGTTTTGGCATCTCAGATCCAGAACAAGCACATCAGGTAAGAGAATGGGGTGCAGATGCAGTGATTGTTGGTAGTGCCTTTGTTAAACGGTTAGCTGAAGGTAGCCCAACTCAAGGACTGCAAGCACTAGAAAAACTTTGTCAAGAACTTAAAACAGCCATTACAGAAAGTCCGCGCGAAACTCCATCTCTTCAAGAGGTGAGATAAATTCACCCCCCAACTTAGGGAGTTCTGACTCCTGACTTCTTCATTTCTCTCTCTTCCTCCTTTCTCCGTGCCCTCTGCGCCTCTGTGGTTCGTTTTCTTGGATAATTTATTTCTTGCAAATCCCTAAGACAATGAAACTCCTGCTGAAATCCGTCAAAATATTAATTTATAGCGTCCTTCTAGTTAGCGCCTGTGCGCTTACAGTCTTCGCCCATAATCGCACTGACCACAGACAATACAAATACCATTGGGATTACAATTTTCCACGACAACAGGCTCACCTAGCTGTCAGAAAGAACGTAACTGACCTGACCCCGGCAGAGAAAACTGCATTTGTCAAGGCTATCAAAACCTTAAAAACTGTAATTCCGGCAGGTAGCAAGGTCAGTATTTACGACCAATTCGTTGCCATACATATAGGGGCAACACGCTTGATTCATAACCATAAAGGCCATTCCAATGGTTCCGTTCAAGAACTTGCTCATGAAAATGCCGCATTTTTCCCTTGGCATCGAGAATATATTCGCAGATTTGAACAAGCTCTGCAAGCAGTAGACCCAACTGTTACTCTCCCATACTGGGATTGGACAGACCCCAAATCACTTGATGTGGTTTTTAACGATGACTTTCTTGGTTCTAACGGTCAAGGAGTAACCATCAAAATTCCAAATCAGGGAAATTTTACAGGCGGCCCTGTGCCTGGGGCTTTTTCTGCTGCAAATGGCTGGGTTATGAATCCAGCATTAAACATTGATCTAGATACCGGAACATCATTAGGTACATCACTTGTCCGCTTTCTAAGACTACCTCCTGGCAGTGATTACCCTGTGCCCAAAAAAGATATTGAGCGTGCCCTGGCTCTTAATAACTATTCTCTATTTCGCCCTGCTTTGGAAGGATTTATCTCTGTAGATGAGCAGGGTAAAGTCACCCCAGGAGGATTTATACACAACTACATTCATGGTTTAGTTGGTGGGGTACAGATAGACGCAAGCACAAGACCCGTAAAATTTAAGGGCTTGGGTACTATGAGCAATATACCAAGTTCGCCTTATGACCCAGTATTTTGGTTGCATCATGCGAACGTAGACCGCCTCTGGGCTGAATGGCAAGAAAACGGTCATAAAGGTAGCGATTTTTATCCTCCCGATGGTCATAGTCAGCCTTACGGACACAATCTTAAAGACCTAATGTGGCCTTGGGACGGCGGTATGTCTACCCCTAAAGCCACGCTGTTAGGAGATTTAGTATCCCTATTACCAAATTTTGACTTCGACGATTTGGTACGGCCTATAGACGTTTTGAATCACAGAAAACTGGGCTATACCTACGAAACCTCTGAAAATCAAACGCCAAGAAATTTTCAGATGTGGCATAAGTTTTTTCAACAGTGGCATAAGTTCTAACTTTTTAGAACGAGAGTAAAAAATACTTGAACGTAAAAGGATTTTAACCAATGGTAAGTATACAAGACATTAACACTAGGATTTCATCTGCAATCCAACCAGATTCTTTAGGCAGGTTTGGAAGGTTCGGCGGTAAGTACGTCCCCGAAACCTTAATGCCTGCATTAACTGAATTGGAAGCAGCGTTTGATCAATATCGCAACGAGGCGAGTTTCCAAGCAGAACTGCAAAATTTACTGCGTGACTATGTAGGACGACCCAGCCCATTATATTTTGCTGAACGCCTGACAACAAACTATGCTCGACCAGATGGCACAGGGCCGCAAATCTATTTAAAGCGTGAAGATTTAAATCATACAGGCGCTCACAAAATTAATAATGCTTTAGCTCAGGTGTTGCTAGCTAAACGCATGGGTAAGCAACGGGTTATTGCAGAGACAGGTGCAGGTCAACATGGTGTAGCGACTGCAACTGTGTGTGCGCGGTTTGGTTTGAAATGTGTGATTTACATGGGCGTTCACGATATGGGACGCCAATCTCTGAATGTGTTTCGGATGAAGTTGATGGGGGCAGAAGTTCGTCCAGTCGAGGCAGGTACGGGAACTCTCAAAGATGCGACTTCTGAAGCAATTCGGGATTGGGTGACGAATGTGGAAACAACCCATTACATCCTCGGTTCTGTTGCTGGTCCCCATCCCTACCCAATGATTGTACGTGACTTCCACGCGGTAATTGGTGTAGAAACTCGCGCTCAATCTCAGGAGAAATGGGGAGGATTACCAGATATTTTACTGGCTTGCGTGGGTGGAGGTTCCAATGCAATTGGATTGTTCCATGAGTTTATGCATGAACCTTCGGTGCGGCTAATTGGAGTTGAGGCGGCGGGTGAAGGTGTAAATACAGAAAAGCACGCTGCTACCTTGACAAAAGGAAAAATAGGTGTGTTGCACGGTGCAATGAGCTATTTACTGCAAGATGATGATGGTCAAGTCATCGAAGCCCATTCAATTAGTGCCGGATTAGACTATCCCGGCGTTGGCCCTGAGCATAGTTATTTAAAGGATCTTGGTCGCGCCGAATATTACAGTGTTACTGATAAACAGGCGTTGGATGCATTTCAAAGACTTTCACAACTAGAAGGGATTATTCCAGCCTTAGAAACGGCTCATGCGATCGCATATTTAGAAACCCTTTGTCCCCAGTTAGAAGGCAATCCCCGCATCGTCATCAATTGCTCTGGTAGAGGTGACAAGGATGTACAAACTGTAGCAAAAGTTCTTATTCCCTAGTGATTCATGTTAATGAGTTTGTAGTAAGCACTTTATTGCCTAAAAATCCCGGACTAAAGTCCTGACTACAAACTTATTTTCCCTTCAGAACTAATGAAACAAACCACTAGTCCAATAATAATAAATAACGAATATGATCGCTGTAACGCAAACCCCACCTGATAATATCTTCATCTCTTCTGAGTTCTATAACTGGCCTGCTTTATTGCAACAGTTGCTGAATCGACAATCGTTGACGGTTTTCCAAGCTGGGGATTTAATGCAAGGTTGGCTCACAGATACCATTCCTCATGTCCTATCAGGAGCGATTTTAGCCGCAATTCAAGCCAAAGGCGTATCCGCCGAAGAATTAGTTGGCATGGCCACCGTCTTGCAATCCCAGTCCCCAGTCACCAGCGATGCACTGAGCTTGTCGAAGTGTCCCCAGTCCCCAGTACCCCTAATTGACACCTGTGGAACTGGTGGAGATGGCGCTTCAACCTTTAATATCTCCACTGCTGTCGCTTTTGTTGCCGCCGCCGCCGGGGTAAAAGTTGCCAAACATGGCAATCGTTCCGCATCCAGCAAAACTGGATCGGCTGATGTGTTGGAAGCTTTGGGTATAAATCTCAACGCCACTCCTGAGAAAGTACAAGCCGCAGTGGGTGAGGTGGGAATTACCTTTTTGTTTGCTCCCGGCTGGCATCCTGGACTTAAAGCGATCGCTACTTTGCGAAAAACTTTGAAAGTGCGGACTGTTTTTAATTTACTCGGACCGCTAGTAAATCCCATGCGACCAACAGGGCAAATTATTGGCGTGAATGACCCGCTTTTATTAGAGGAGATTGTTCAAGCTTTATCCCAATTAGGATGTCAGCAAGCGATCGCACTTCATGGACGGGAACGTTTAGATGAGGCTGGTTTAGCAGATGTCACTGACTTGGCTGTACTCCAAGATAAAAAAGTCCGTTCTCTAACGCTGAATCCTCAAGAACTTGGTTTAAGTTTTGCACCCACTACGGCACTGCACGGTGGAGATGTCCAAGAAAATACTGAAATCTTGAAGGCAGTTCTCCAAGGGAAAGGCACTCAAGCGCAGCAGGATGTGGTCGCTTTAAATACAGCCCTGGCACTGCAAGTTGGTGAAGCCATTCATCGGGAAACTGATGTTTTAACAGGTTGTATTAAAGGTATTGCCCTTGCTAAGGAAATTCTCCAAAGCGGTGCGGCTTGGACAAAACTTGAACAACTTGCTGAATTTTTGCGTTAAGGGACTTGCAAAGGAATCAGGACTTAGGCAACTGGCACAGCGCGACTTATTTGCTCAAAATTGGAAAAATAGCTATTACTACTGCATTCTATCGATTGTGCGATACTGAATCGCTTCCGCTACATGATTGGTTTTTAGCTCATCCTCTCCGGCTAAATCTGCAATAGTTCGTGCTACTTTGAGAATGCGATCGCTTGCTCTTGCCGATAAACCTAATTTTCTAATTGCTACTTCTAATAAATTGCGACTAGGATCATCTAACTTGCACCATTTCTGAAGATGGCGACTTTGCATATGGGCATTGCAACGCAGACTTGGTTCTTCTTGGAAGCGGGTAATTGCGCGATCGCTTGCTTGTTGCACCCGTTCCCGTACTGATGTTGATGCTTCTCCAGTAGGCTGTTGGGTAATTTCTTCTGGTTTTAAGCGATTCACTGCAACTTGTAAATCAATCCGATCCATCAACGGCCCAGAAAGTTTTGCCCAATATTGCTCACGTTGACGGGGAGAACAAGTACATTGTTGGATGGTATCGCCATAGTAACCGCAAGGACAAGGATTAGTACTCGCCACCAAAGTAAATTGTGCGGGAAACGTTACTGATAGTTTGGTGCGGGAAATCGTCACGTAGCCATCTTCCAAAGGTTGACGTAGGAATTCTAAAACATCTCGTTTAAATTCTGTAAGTTCATCCAAAAAAAGTACCCCTCTGTGAGATAATGAAATTTCTCCAGGACGAGGGAAACTACCGCCACCCACAAGAGAAGGCCCAGATGCCGAGTGATGGGGACTGCGAAAAGGGCGATCGCGTACCAACGAACCACGATTTTTCAATAAACCAGCCACCGAATGGATGCGAGTCACTTCTAAAGATTCGGCAAAACTCAGAGGCGGCAAAATTCCTGGTAAGCGCCGTGCTAACATGGTTTTCCCGCTACCAGGCGGCCCAACAAAAATTAAATTATGCCCACCAGCAGCAGCAATTTCTAAAGCCCGACGCGCGTGAGCCTGTCCTTTGACATCATGCAAATCTGCACCAGGGTAGGATAATGTTGCTATCTCCCTTGTGACATCCATCTGCACAGGTTTGTAACGCCCCGGATTATTTAAAAAATCCACCACATCAGACAGATGTTTGCAGCCGTAAACAGCCAAGCCTTCAACCACTGCGGCTTCTTGAGCATTATCAGCAGGGATAACTAAACCTGCAATTCCCATCTTTTGGGCTGCTGCTGCGATCGGCAAGACACCAGCCACCGGACGCAAACTGCCATCCAGAGAGACTTCGCCCAAAAATAGATAATCTCCCAACAAATCAGCGCTAACTTGCTCAGAAGCCGCCAAAATTCCTACACTAATAGGCAAATCGAAACACGGGCCTTCTTTGCGTAAATCTGCCGGAGTTAAATTGATCACAATTTTTCGCATGGGAAAGGCAAACCCGGCATTCTTCAGCGTTGCTTTGACTCTTTCCCTTGATTCTTGAATTGCTGAATCTGGCAGTCCTAAGACAACAATTCCCGGTAATCCCCCTGACACATCGACTTCTACGCCTACTTTGACGGCATCGATGCCTACAATTGATGCACTCCAGACTCTAGCAAGCATTTATTATATAATAGTAAACCTTTCAAATCTCTAGCAGATAAGTCGGTAGATTGGCATTGGTGAAACTACACAGACGATTTCAATTTAAACCCAGAGGCACGCAGAGAATTCGCTATGATATTAATGAAGTGTTGTACTAAGCTCGACTTTATCCAAAATTAATAACTTGGATCTCTGGTATCGGCAAAACCCTAGCTTTTTGGCAAAAACTTTTTCCATATCACTGATTTTAGGTGAAAACTAAAAAGTAAAACTACGGTCATACAAAGCTTTCAGCGTCAGCTAAAGCGTTGCCAAAAAATGGATAAAGTCGAGCTAAGTTGCTATGCTTAAAAATGTGGGATTTTTGCACCGATTCCTAAGTGCTTGCAACAACAGCACGGTCATTTACTAACTTGCCATCTTCCATGTAGACGATGCGATCGGCAATATCTAGAATGCGATTGTCATGAGTAACCAAGAGAATGGTACAGTCGTGTTCTTTAGCTAGTTTTTGCATCAGGTTGACCACATCTCGTCCCGATTTACTGTCAAGGGCGGCGGTGGGTTCATCTGCTAAGACAATTTTAGGACGACCAACTAAAGCACGAGCGATCGCAACTCTTTGTTTTTGTCCCCCAGATAAATCATCAGGATAATAATTCAGGCGATCGCCTAATCCTACCTCTTCTAACATCTGGGCTGACCGGGTTTTCATTTCTGCCGACGAAATATTATTATGCACTTCCAAGCCCATTCTGACATTCTGGAGTACTGTCAGGCTAGCGTGCAAGTTGTGCGCTTGGAAAATATAACCGTTATTGCGTCGCACCTGGGTAAGTTTTGCTGTATTAGCACCACAAAGTTCTTCTCCCAATATCTGTAAACTCCCAGATTGAGCAGAACGCAAGCCCCCTGATAAGGTGAGAAGTGTAGTTTTACCAGAACCAGAAGGCCCAGTCATAATAATAATTTCGCCGGCGTTAATATCCAGGTTGATATCAAACAGAACTTGCTTGCGGAGTTGACCATGACCGAAGTAATGGTTGAGATTTTTAACAGAGATTACAGGAGGCATACTAATTTTAGATTTTAGATTTTAGATTTTGGATTAGGAATTGAATAATTGCCCAATGCCCAATGCCCCTGATCAGTGCTGAGTTGTGAGTGCTGAGTGGGGAATCTCACTTCTTTACTCGGAACTCGGAACTGTTTTGCTCAATGCCCAATGCCCAATGCCCAATGCCCATTTTCTAAAACATATCTGCGGGGTCGGCGGACTGTAATTTCCGAGTGGCGATCGCACCAGAAATTATACACATAATCATAGTCAGCGCTAATACCGTTAAGGCTCGTGCTAAAGTCATGTAAACTGGTAAATTGGTGGCATTACGAGTTAAATAATAAAGTCCTAAAGGTGCGATCGCTCCTGGGATAAAGCCCAACACTGCCAAAATTATCGCCTCTTCAAATACCACACCTAATAAATAGAGATTGTTATACCCCATTGCTTTGAATGTGGCGTATTCTTTGATATGAGAATTCACATCTGTAGAAAGAACTTGATAGACGATAATCACGCCTACCATAAACCCCATTGCTACACCCAGGCTGAAGATAAACCCGATGGCTGTATTTGTTTTCCAGTAATTTATTTCAAATTCGATAAATTCTGCTTTCGTAAACACTTTAACATCATGATCTAAATGAGATTCTAAAGCTGTTTTCACCTGTTTTGGATCATAGCCTGGTTGTAGTTGAACCATACCTAAACTAACACTGCTGGCTTCTCGCTTGGGAAATAGCCGCAAGAAATTCTGGTCGCTGGTAATTAGGTTGCCATCAGCCCCAAAGGATGCTCCAATTGAAAATAAGCCGCTAATAGTAATCGTCCGACGGTCAATTTCAGTCGTCACAGGTTTCCCTTGTGCAACTTGAGCGATCGCTTCTTTATAATCTCCTCTGGAGGCGCGATCAAACAGGACGGTATCTGGTAGCTTCACCTGATCTATCTGGCTGTTCACATCCGCCAAATCAAACGCTTGCTTTTCAGGATTGATCCCGATAACTAGCACAGATGTCTTTTCGTGTGTTTGAGGATTCTTCCAATCGACAATGTTAATATACATTGCTTCTGCTGACTTCACCCCCTGTACATCCATTGCTTGATACAGCCGCCGCCGCGTAAAGGTGGACAGATTTAACACGTTACGCGCTTGAGGACTAAGTAGGAAAATGTCAGCCTGCATACTATGATGGAGCTTAGTATTACTTTCAAATAAAGCGGTCTGAAACCCTAGTTGCATGAACATCAGAACATCAGCGAAAGCAATGCCGGACAATGCCACCAAAAGACGGCTTTTTTGATGACTTAGTTGCAGCCATCCCAAGGGGGTTCGCTGCCGCAGTTGTTGAATAAATCCAATCATAGTTCAATTACCGCCTTGACTTGCAGATTGGTAAACTTGGCAGCTTTGATGCTAGAAGCCTGATTTAGTCGCACATGAACTTCCACTACTCTGCCGTCAATATTGCTGGAGGGGTCACTGTTGATCAGATTTTGTCGCTGCACCTGCATCCCCAGCCAATCGACGGTTCCCTGTAATTCTCCGGGGAGGGAATCACTAATTACCTTGACTCGTTGCCCCGATCGCACTTTGTTAATATCACTTTGGTAAACTTCTGCAACTGCATACATCTGGTCGGTTCGACCTAATTCCACAATCCCGTCATTAGAAACAGTTTCTCCGGCTCGTGTATTAATCTTCATAATTTGCCCCGCTTCAGGTGCGCGGACGTATGCTTGATCCAGTTGTGCTTGCATTTTTTGCACAGTAGCTTGAGCGCTATCTACCTCTGCTTGGGCGTTTGCAACATCTGTAGGACGGACTTCAGCCGTTTGGTTGAGGGTGGCTTTAGCTTCGTTAATCTGCTGTTGCAAGCTAGCGAGGGTTTGGTTGCGGTTAGCTTTGGCTTCCTTGATCTGCTGTTCTAAAGTCGCTACAGTTCTTGTTTTGTTGGCTTGGTTTTCGATTACCTGCTGAGTAGAAGTTTCTGCACTCAACCGTTTTTGATCAGCTGACTGACTGGAAATTGCCCCTGCTTTGTATAAAGCGTCATAGCGTTGCACATCTACTTCAGCGTTCCGCTTTTCGGCTGCTACGCGAGCCACAGTTGCTTGTAAACTCTGTTGTTGTCCTTGCAATTCCGCTTCTAGACGATCAATTGTGGCTTGTTGAGTTTTGATATTTCCCTCTAGTTCGACTTGCAGACGGTTTACAGCAGCTTGTTTTGCTCCAATTTCTCCCTGTTTTGCTCCCGATTTTACCTTGTCAAGGCTGGATTTGGCAACTTGAACTTGTTTTTGGGCTTCAACCAAACTTGCTTGCAAGCGATCGCGACTGTCCATAATTGCTATTACCTGTCCAGCTTTGACGCGATCGCCTTCTTTCACCAATAGTTTCTCAAGCAAACTCCCCTCAGTCGAAGAAGTTGCAGACAGTTTTACCACTTCTCCATTTGGTTCTAAGCGTCCCAATGCTGTAACTGTTTTTACTACTGGTTGAACAACTACTGGCGCTGCTTGCTTTTCATTAGCCGTAGCCTGAAACTTTAGCACCGTATAAACACTAGCTCCACCTATTGCCAAAGATGCAATTATTGCTAGTGTTGTGGGTGATCGCCAAAGATTTTGAGAAGATTTTAAATCCTCTAATTTCCAGTTCGATACCATAGTGTTCACCTTTTCCCATTCACAACTTGTACTAAACTGTTCAGTTCAATTTATGCTAAACTAAACGGAGTAGTTTAGTCAAGAGTAAAAAGCGAAAATTCTCAATTTAATCAGTTTGCCCGGAGTTATGCACCAGAATGCTTGCCACAACTGGGATTAATGGCGTAGGGTAAATTGCCGCAGCTAAACCTCATCTAAATTGAGAACCGTAGTTTTCGCCCTCACCCTAAATCCCTCTCCCTACTTGGGAGAGGGACTTTGAAATTCTGGCTCCCCTTCTCCCATATTTGGGAGAAGGGGTTGGGGGATGAGGGCAAATCCTTTTCATCACCGAAGAACTACAGGTTTCAAGATAGACGTGGTTTATTAAAATTCTTTATAAGAGAGGATGATTAAAAATGGTACGCATCAAAGCTGACGAAGTTGCTCGAGATAATTCCGTTGATAAAGTAGAGCAAATTCTGCAAGGGGCAATGCAGGAGTTCCTGCAAAATGGCTATGCTGGCACAAGTATGGATCGGGTAGCAGTAGCAGCGAGTGTTTCTAAAGCCACAGTCTATAGCCACTTTCAAGATAAAGAAGGACTTTTTAAAGTACTGATAGAGCAATTGGCAAATCAGAAGTTTAGCTCTCTGTTTGACACCGAACCTATGGAGGGAGAACCAAAAATCGTACTGCGCCAATTCGGAACCAAATTATTAGAACAGATGAATAACGACCAGGAACACAGTGCATTTATGCGAGTGCTAATTGGGGAATCTGGTCGTTTTCCAGAATTAACTCAGATTTGTGTTCGGGCGATGATTAAACCAATGTTGGAAACGATCACTCAATACTTGGCTGCTCACCCGGAACTGAATATTAGTGATCCAGAGGCAACAGCGAGGATTATTTTAGGGACATTAGTTAATTTTCATATTACTCAGAATGTGATGCATGGGAAAGATATTATACCAATGGAAAGCGATCGCTTGATTGATGCCTTGACACATTTAATCACCAATTGCGCCGATTGATTGGTTATATATCGGCGCTTGGCGCTTGTTCAGTCGCAAGGTCAAAATAATTCATAATTGATAATTAATAATTCATAATTAGAATCAGTGGTTGCTGACTACTCTCCACTGTCTTGTTGACCACTAAATTTTTGATTTAGTCTGGGCTGCTGTACAGTGTGTTTAATTAAGAATTATGAATTAGTAATTATTTGGTCAAATGCATCCTCTGGCGATCGCTAGATTAACTAGGCAGGAATAACTTGAACAATTAGTGAGCGTTTATCCAACGACTGGATTTTACCTACTTGACTGAGATCGTTTGCAATCCGGTCTAGTAGTTCTCCAGCTTGGTCACGATATTGATGTTCTCGACCTCGTAAACGAATGGCAAACTTCACCGAATCGCCTTTACTCAACCACTGAACAGCTTTCTCAATACGTAAATTGTAATCAGCTACACCCACGTTTAGCCCGAACCGAACTTCCTTTACCGTGGGTCTAGCACTCTGACTCTGACGTTTTTTCTTTTGATACTGAAGCTTGCCATAGTTGAGAATCTTGGCGATTGGAGCGTCTTTGCCTTCGGAGACTACAACTAAGTCAAGCTCTAAACTTTCGGCTAGCTGTAGGGCCTCCTTGGTGTCGATCAGACCACGATTGTTATTCTCATGGTCAATCAAGAAGACGTGAGGTGACTTGATTTGCGAATTAATCAGTTGCTTTTGGATTGCGATAATGAATTTCTCCTAGTTGTTCAACACTTTACTTTGCAAGCAAGTAATGCTAATGCTAATTTAACACAACACTGAATCAGAGCAACTTTAACGACACAATCGATTGCAATCTGTTAGAATGCAAAATTGCGGCACACGCTCTGAGTCTTGGCGCTACTGCCCATCCAGCCTTTCAATGATAGTTTATCCGTCCGCCTAAGACTAACGCCAGCATTGGCGACAGGCCGATGTTATTTTTGGAGTCTTATGTCTTTTTCTACTCTCGGCTTGTCCAATGAAATTATCCGCGCCGTTACCGAGCGAGGGTACACCGAACCCACGCCAATTCAGATGCAGGCGATCCCTGCTGTATTGTCGGGTAGCGATTTGCTAGCTGGGGCACAAACTGGGACTGGAAAGACCGCTAGTTTTACCCTGCCGCTTCTGCATCGGTTGTCGTCCGACAAGAGCAAAGGTACGTCTAATGGATATCCGCCGATCCGGGCGCTGATTCTCACCCCGACTCGTGAACTCGCCGCACAGGTGGAAGAAAGCGTGCGCGAGTACGGCAAGTATTTGAACCTAAACTCAATGGTGATATTCGGCGGAGTCAGTATTCATCTCCAAAAACAGCGTTTGAAAGGCCGAGTGGATATTCTGGTCGCTACTCCAGGGCGACTGCTAGACCACGTACACCAGGGCACGCTGAAGCTGTCACATATTGAGGTTTTGGTGTTGGATGAAGCAGATCGAATGCTGGACATGGGCTTTATTCATGATATTCGCCGCATTCTCTCACTTCTGCCCAAACAGCGACAGAATTTACTATTTTTCGCTACTTTCTCCGACAAAATTAAAACCCTCGCCGCCGGACTGCTAAATCACCCAACGATGATTGAGGTGGCACGTCGCAACGTTACCGCCGACACAATAGCCCAAAAAGTTTATCAGGTAGACCGTGACAAAAAACGCCAATTACTAGCTCACCTAATTCGGCGAGATAATTGGTATCAAGTGCTAGTGTTCACTCGCACTAAGTATGGCGCTGACCGTTTGGTTAAACAGTTGGCTGAAGACCGGATTCAAGCACTGGCAATCCACGGTAATAAGAGCCAGCCGGCGCGTACCAACGCTCTGGCAAAGTTCAAGAATGGCAGCTTACAAGTATTGGTGGCGACAGACATTGCTGCTAGGGGTCTTGACATCAGCGAACTACCGCATGTAGTCAACTTCGATCTGCCCAATGTACCGGAGGATTATGTTCATCGCATTGGTCGCACTGGTCGCGCTGGCGCGTCAGGTGAAGCAGTATCACTGGTCTGCATCGATGAATACCCTCTATTAGCAGATATTGAAAAACTGATCGAGCAGCGCTTGCCGAAGGAAGTGGTCGCTGGCTTTGCGCTCAACCCCGACACTGAGCCAGTACCAATCCCAAATGGACGCCAACACAGACCCCAACCCGGAGGTGACAAGCGTCCGGCTCGTACTGCTAAACTGTCACCACCGACTTCCGCAAAACGTAAGCCAGCGCCACCTGCAACGAATGGCGATCAGCCTGGTGGTCGTTCGTCCACATCGCGCCGTTCTGCTAAACGCGATCGCTGATCTTTGTTCTTAGGGATTACTAAGAAATAAATTACCCAATCTTGTGGGGTGGACATCTTGTCTGCCTTTGGTCACGGGCTCTCGTGTCGCCCACCCCACAAGAAAAGTTAGAGACTTTGAATTTTCCCCCTTCCCTTGTAGGGCTATCCATTACCCGGATCTTTCTTAACAAATAGACAACATACTTAAAATAAGACTGAAACGGTTGATAGGTATAGTTTTGAGGGAAAAGTATAGTTGTGAGCTAACTTCTACCTGAAACCCAGTAATTTCCAGAACTATCAGAAATTAACTTGGTTTGTTGTCTGGCAGTGTTAGGTAAACCTCGCCCAGAATCTCCCTTAGTAACTTCTTGCCACCAAGGAGATTTCATGGTGGTAGTCGGACGAATTAAGGGTTGTCGATTCGTCACTTCATAAAGCAAGGATTGTAAAATCATACTGTTGGTGCTGCTGGTGAAACCAATTGCTGTTTTACCCGTGGTTTCATAGAAGCCCTCATAAAATCCAATTAATGGATTATATAAGTCAGTCGTTCCTTGCAGTAACTCTTGACTGTACTTGTTTTCTGGAAGCAAAGCATGATAGGCAAAAGCTACTGCTGTACTTACTAATCGCCCCTTTAGTACAGGTTTCCCGTCATCTCCTAAAGCCACCCAAGACTGACTAATTGAGCTGTGAATAGTGTAAGGTTTACGATCAATTAAAGTGGTGGCTGAGGCTGTGAAGATGCCGGTGCGACGGTAACGTTCAGCTTGCGCCTGAAAAATTGGTTCAAAGAGCGATCGCATTTGTGGATCTAGTCCAAACTCCAATGCATAGAGTAAGAAAGGATTGCTAACTGTGTATTGGTTAACTTTGGAGTTAGTATCGGTGCGATGGCGTTGGATTGGAATTTTCACCCCCTCTACTGAGGCAGTTTGATATTCACCACCAACAGCAGAATGCTCAACATTAAATCCCCATAATTGAAAACCACGAGCTGCATATTCCTCATATCCTAAGCGGGTTTCGGGGTTAACGCGGATCCGAACTCGCCCATCTTGATCTTTGGCGGTTGTAGCACTAGAGAGAATACCTTCACGCACTACACGCAAGTATGACCAATCCAGCACAATTTTATCGACGGCAGCCGTGTATTCTGGATGACAGATTTTTAAGTTGTAAAGCGCTGCCAGCATTCTACCTAAATCTAAAGCTGACCAACCGTTTCCTTCTGGAACTGGATTTCCACCATAATCTATTGGTTGGAGCGATCGCGTATCATAACCCCGACTTGGCAATTCACCAGCAAATAACGGTAACTTTGTCAAGGCTGCCAAAAGATGTCGGGTACGCCCGTCAAATTCTTTCGGGGTAATTATATCGAGCGATCGCACTGCATGGAGTGCTGCCAGATAATCTCCTAATCCCCAGAGAGTTGCACCTTTGAAATCACTGCGATCGTCTATCAGCCCACTCTTAGAATGATAATTTGCTTGAAAGTATCCCCAAGCCGCATCTGCATAGCGCCGTTCAATAATCGTCAGCGATCGATCTAGTTTCAGGTTAGATGATGACTGGGGACTATCCACTGGTGGAATAGGTGCAACGGTCACTTCTATAACTTTAGAATTGTTCGCAGGGGCTGCGATCGGAGGTGTAACAGGAGAATTTGGTTGATTTGCAGGTGTTGCAGGAGAAGTTTTTTCACTGGGCTTACCAGGAGAATTTGGTTGATTTGCAGGTGTTGCAGGAGAAGCATTTTCGCTGGGCTTACTAGTAGACACACTTGCAGAAGTGGAAGCAATTAAAGGGTGATTTCCCCTAGCTTTGTAGTATAAAATCTCTAAAATTAACCCATTAGTATTACCTGTCAAAGCTTTATTGGGTTGTTTTGATTCTTCATAGATCCCAGCATAATAACCACCATCATCAGGACTGCGGAGATCCTTAACTGCATCAAAAACTTTTTGGGCATAGGCATTATCTGGAAAAAGGTAACGCCAACCAAAAGCAGCTTTTGTACTGATGCTGCGAAACTGTGGATAAGGTTGATTAGCATCGGTGATTGTTGCCCAGGTTGCACCGTTAGCGTAGACAGTGTTGTAAAGAAAATAGGGTGTTTGGTCAATATTATCTTCTGTAACGGCAGTCAACTGGCCTGTGGTATCAAAACGCCGTTTTTGCACATCTAAGACTCTGGCAGCAAAATCAGCTAACTCACCTTGCAAACCAAATTCAATCCCATCAAGGATATAAGACTCACTTACAACATAATTATTAGCATTGGTGCTTTTAAAGTCACGCGTATCAACAGGAATTTGTACACCATTAATTTCAACTAACTTAAACGGTTCTAGGGAAATAGCTTTGGGTGCAGAAAAACCCCAAAGTTGATAACCTCTAGCGCCGTATTCTTCATAGCCAAGTCGTCCTTCCTGCACCAGTAAGGTTTTGTTGTCTGGGAGAACAGTCGCGCCAAAAAGTTGTCCATCTTTGAGCGATCGCGCTACTTGCCACTTTGTTACAATTCCTTTGAGCCAATCATTATATTGAGGATGACAGGTGCGGATGACATCAAACGCCGCCAGTATTCGCCCGACATCCAAAGCAGACCAACCAATACCCCGCTCCAATGGATTATTGCCATAATCAACCATCTGTGCGGTGGCTGCGTTATAGACTTTATTGGGCAAAGTATCTTCAAATAACTTCAAGCTGTTAAGAGTCGTCAAAAACTTATTCAGGCGAACATCAAAGTCTGCTTGGTCAGTAAAATTCAACCATCGTGCAGCATTCAATGCCATTAGGTAATTCCCCATATCCCAGAGTGTACCCGAAGGATAACCCCCGGTAGAATTGGTAAATCCCGTTGCTGGCTGATAATTTTTCACAAAATACTGCCAAGCAGCACGAGCATAAGTTTGTTCCTCTGGTGTGAGCGGGGCTGTAATATTGCTACAGCTATTGGATTGGGATAAAACTGGTATCGGAATGTAGAACAACAATTGCAGAAATGTCCCTACTAGGAACAATGCAATCCATCTCAACAGCTTTTGTTGAGGGGGTTTGTATATCATATTGCAAAGAAAGAGTTAGGAGCGTTATAGCCCGTCTGTACAGTTATAATTCATAAATCGAGCTTTATCAGGTCTATTCTTTTGGTAAGTAGGTAGGCGTAATTACAGCAGTTTGCGATCAAATTCACCACAAGAAGAGCTATCTAATAGGCTCAAAAAACAGACCACAATGATTAAACCAATTTAGAGCATTT
>NZ_JBALCE010000040.1:0-87602 GCF_036919815.1 Nostoc sp. | reverse complement strand
AGGCGTAAGCGCCATCGTGAGATTGACGCTTGCACCCAACAAATTTGGGCTTTAACTTCTTAAGTTGACACCAATGAGCAATGCTGTGCCCCTACGACAGATGTGGTTCAAATACATGAAAACTGCTGTAAGAAAGCAATTAGGTATTTTGATAAAGTAATCAGCAAATATACGTGACAATTAAAAATCGACTTTTCACTGTTACGCTAAACTTATAGTACTAAAAGACTTGGTGCCACAGATATGACGCCAAATTTAGCAAGCTCAAAATATGTTATGGTTTCCAGACTCAAAGAAGTTACATAACAGGAGAAGCAACACAGCGATCGCTAGGCGGCAAAACTGCGAGAATTAAATATAGATCCAGATACTATTTAACCTCAACGCTGTTTTGCTTGTGCCTGTTGCCGCGAATCTATGGATCTTCAGGAAAAACCCATTTTGGCGGTTCCGTAATTTTTTTCCGCAGACGTTCTTGTGCCAACTCCAACATTTTGTCTAAGGGAGTCTCTTCAATAAATTTTGCAGTGGCCTCTCTAAACTCGATATTGGGGCATTTATCCCCTAAAACACAACCGTTAACACAGGCTTCGGCACAGTTAATTTTTTGCTCCACAGTAAATTCCTCTCTAAAAGTTATCAGTTACAAGTTAGAAGTTGTGAATTATGATTTTAACTCTGTTTGACTTTTCACGGTATCTGGAAAACCTCTCTCTAAATCTCTCTCCTTTTAGGAGAGAGACTTTGAATTTTCCCCCTTAGAGCGTCGGGAAGGGGGTTAGGTTTTTGGTAGGCTTTTCCATACAACCTGAAAAGTCAGATTACCCTGCAAGTAAATTTTACCTTGCCAGTTGCTATCTCATTAGTCTAAATACTTACCATTTAGAAAGTTATCGGTTATGAGTTATGATTTTTACTCCTAACTTCTCACTCTTATAAAGGGCGCTCATGTCAGAAGTTTTTGCTACTACTGGAACCATCGCTGCGATCGCTACTGCTGTTGTCCCTCAACAAGGTAGTGTTGGTATTGTGCGGGTGTCGGGTTCTCAAGCAATGGCTCTAGCCCAAACTCTCTTTCATGCACCAGGACGACAAGTTTGGGAAAGTCACCGGATTCTCTACGGTTACATTCGCCATCCCCAAACGCAACAACTGGTGGATGAAGCTCTGTTGCTGCTCATGAAAGCACCCCGTTCTTACACCCGTGAAGATGTAGTGGAATTCCATTGCCACGGGGGAATTATGGCAGTGCAGCAAGTGTTACAACTGTGTTTGGAAAATGGCGCAAGACTAGCGCAACCGGGAGAATTTACTCTCCGCGCCTTTTTGAATGGACGATTGGATTTAACTCAAGCTGAAGGTATTGCTGATTTAGTGGGAGCTAAATCGCCCCAAGCTGCTCAAACTGCTTTAGCTGGTTTACAGGGAAAATTAGCTCATCCGATCCGGCAGTTACGCGCCAACTGTTTGGATATCTTGGCAGAAATCGAAGCTCGAATCGATTTTGAGGAAGACCTGCCTCCGTTGGATGATAAAGTCATAATATCAGAAATCGATAAAATTGCCGCAGAAATAACGAGATTATTGGAAACCAAAGACAAAGGTGAGTTGCTACGCACTGGTTTAAAAGTGGCAATTGTGGGGCGTCCGAATGTGGGAAAGTCGAGTTTATTGAACGCTTGGAGCCAGAGCGATCGCGCGATCGTTACTGATTTACCCGGTACAACCCGCGATGTGGTGGAATCTCAGTTAGTTGTTGGGGGAATTCCTATACAAGTGCTAGATACTGCGGGGATTCGGGAAACAACAGACCAAGTGGAAAAAATCGGCGTCGAGCGATCGCGTCGCGCTGCAAATGCAGCTGATTTAGTCTTGCTTACCATCGATGCTTCAGTAGGGTGGACAGAAGGCGATCGAGAAATTTATGAACAAGTACAACACCGTCCATTGATTTTAGTGATTAACAAAATCGATTTAGTAGAAGAAAGCGAAAGAAAAACTCTTCAATCTCAAATTCCAAATCCCAAATCTAAAATTGTCACAGCAGCAGCCCAAAATCAAGGGATTGATGCTTTAGAAACAGCAATTTTAGAGCTAGTTAAAGCCGAAAAAGTGCAAGCGGCTGATATGGATTTAGCGATTAACCAAAGGCAAGCAGCAGCCTTAACTCAAGCTAAAATTTCCTTGAAACAGGTACAAGCAACAATTACTGAGCAATTCCCGCTTGATTTTTGGACAATTGATTTACGGGGTGCGATTCAAGCACTAGGAGAAATTACCGGAGAAGAAGTTACAGAATCAGTTTTGGACAGGATTTTTAGCAAGTTTTGTATTGGTAAATGACTTTCTATAAAAACCAAAGTTTTTCTTTGTTGATTTTTTGATATGTAACAGTTTAGGGTGCGGAATGTGGGTTATAAGCGATAGCGCTTGCCCTGACTTCTGGCAAATTTCCCTCGATCAGAGGAGAACGTGGATCGAGGGTAATCAGCTGCTGAATCTCCTCTGTATGGAATCCCAACGCTTGGGGACGACGGACTCCTGGTAACACCTGCACATCATAAAGTTCTGTGACTTCTCCTTCTAGACGTAGCCAGTGGACAACTTCCCCGGTTTTCAAGTCAATCACCATCAATCCACATCGGGGTTCAGCATTTTTACTGGCTAAATTCTCATCCAGTTTTAAACCAGAAAAACTTTTGTCGCGGGGTTTAGATAAACCGACACAATTCTAAACTGGTGAATGAACTGGGTTTATTTACTGTTGATGATGCTCAAGGTAGAATTAACGGTATTGCTCCTGGGGCTGAAGGTTATGCCAAAGCAGCAATAGATCGCTCAGAGGTAATTTTATCTGCGATCGCTAATACCCCGAATGGATTTGATACCAGTAATCTCAGCAGACTGCTGGAATTGAATTCTGGTGAGAATTTTAGATTTTTATTAGTCCCAGACGGTACGCTTGATTCTGTACGCAATAATCCTAACTCGATTGGGAAAGTACTGTTTTCTAGTGTCTCAACCCAACAAATTACAGCCTTGGGTGATAATAGTTTCTCTCTCGGTTGGAAGGATGCTTCTGGTAACAGTTCCACAGATTTTAATGGTTTGGTGGTGAAAATTAACCAAACAGAGCAAGCTTTACCTTTGGGTACAAATCTCCAAGGTCAATTCCAAGGGGAAGTAATTGATTTGCGAGATGTCAAACAATCAGTCAAAGCTGAATTTAATGTTTACAGAGAGGCATCTTACAACGATTACGTCGGTTTTTATCAGGTGACTGATGTTCAGGGTGGGATTGATACTAATGGCGACGGCAAGGCTGATATTCTCACGGGACAGGCTGGTTATATTCAGGCTGCTGTGCGTAGTCGGGTTGCTGGTATTGATTTGAGTGTAAGTAACCAAGGTACTGCTACTTTCAGTGGTACTTTCGCACCTGGTTCTATTTTTGTTCCGTTTATTATTGTTAATGGTAAAGCTGATGCGCTTTTAGATAACAATTCTAATAATGATCCGGCGGTTTATTTCCCATTTTTGGGTGCTAATTCTGATCAATCGGATCACATTCGTCTGTTAGCGAGTAACACCTTTGGCTTTGAGGATTTGTCTGGTGGTGGCGATAAGGACTTTAATGATTTGATTATCAAAGCTAATTTGACAACTACAATTTAGTACTCATCCCATCAATTCGCCAAGCAACCATACAAGATACGCTGATAGTTTCGGATGTGTTGTTAGAAGCAGCTTTGTGGCTTCAGAAGTGTAGTATGCCTCTGTGGCGTGATAGCGAGGTTTCGCCAGAAAGTATCTCGGAAGATGTTGCTAACGGCTTGTTTTTCATTGCTGAATGGGCAGGTTCACCTGCTGGTACAATCAAGTTTGAGCTTGAAGATTTACTTTTCTGGCCCGACATTTCTCAGGAGGAGTCAGCATTTGTACATCGCCTTGCTATTCGGCGGCGTTACTCTGGTGGTAAAGTGTCTTCAGCACTGCTTAATTGGGCAGTCAAACATGCACAAACACTTGGTAGACATTATTTACGTCTAGATTGTAAGGCTTCGCGTCCGCGCCTAAGATCGGTATATGAAAACTTTGGTTTCCGTCATCACAGCGACAGACAAGTTGGTACTTATTTTGTCTCTCGCTACGAATATGAAATACCTCCACAAGTAACCTAAATTCATATGTCTTTTATCGATGAAATTAATCCTGTTTACGCATTGATTGTGGGAGCCAGCCGAGGTATTGGTTTAGGTTTTGTGAAAAAATTGCTACAAGATGACAGAATAGCCAAAGTTTATGCAACTTCTCGTCAACCGGAATCAGCCTCCGATTTAATAACTCTTGCAAGGGAACATTCTGAGCGATTAATTTGTTTGAAGATGGATATTATTGACGAGTTGCAAATTGTTGAAGCTGTTCAAAAAATATCTGCCCCAGTTGATAAACTGCATTTTGTAGTCAACTGTGTAGGACTGCTGCATGAAGATACTTTGCAACCTGAAAAAAGCTTAAGACAGATAAATTCAGAAAATTTGCTGCGCTACTTTCAGACAAATAGTATTGGTGCTGTCTTGTTGGCTAAACATCTATTGCCTCTGTTTCGTCATGGAGAACGCAGTGTATTCGCCACTATTTCTGCTAAATTGGGAAGTATTGGCGATAACCAACTTGGTGGATGGTATGGCTATCGCGCTTCTAAAGCAGCACTCAATATGTTGATGCGAACTGCGGCAATTGAGTATAAAAGAAGTTGTCCTAAAGCATTAATAGTGACATTGCATCCTGGTACAACTGATACCTGCCTTTCGCGTCCTTTCCAGCGAAATGTAGCTGCGGAACAATTATTTTCAGTAGAACGTACTGTTACTCAATTATTGGCTGTGATTGAACAGCTTCAAGAAGGCGATAGTGGACAGTTTTTCTCATGGAATGGAAGCAGATTGCCTTGGTAACTACGTTACGCTGGTGCTAATGGAACTCACGTTACTTGTAACCAAAGCCTATGAAGTTTTTTGTGCCAGCAGCCAAAGATAATATTAAAGCGGAGCAGGTGTATAGCGCTCTTGGTCAGTCTCTTAAGGCACCAATAACCCAAAAGCGTATTTGGAAGTTACAGTGGCGTGACAACGAAATTGATCTGGAATCCGAGGTAGGTAAACCTTTACCATCTTCTTACCAAACTGGGAAAGAGCTAGTTCTGGCAATCTTTGAGTGTGAAAACCTTTATAAGATTTGTACTCTTAGCCGGGGAGCAGTAAAGGGAGAACCTATTTTGGTTGGAAAAAACTCTCAATCCTCACCAACGTATTTTTCAGATAATGTAAATAACTGACTTTGCCCTTGACTCGACAATTTTGTGATTTCCATTACATCTCAAATTTAAAAAAGTAATAATGATGCAAGAATTTTATCATCAAGGAATCGAGAGGCAATGTCTACAACAGGCTACGCTTACGCATTAGTTTACGATAAAGTAATCAAGCCTCATGCACTGAAGGCTAAGAATTAGGAAACTCTAACTCAGCGCTTCCCCGTCCTAACTGCACCACCTCAGATGGTAGGTGTCGCTCCAACCAATCTTCTAAATCAGCCATCACCTCAGGGTAATTGAGGTCATTCTGAATATCGTGATAAGCTCCTGGATACTCAATTCTCAGCTTATCTTTACAATTTACCCGTTGATAAAAGATATCACTTACCACTGGTAAAGCCACTCGGTCTGCGCCACCGTGGAGAATCAACAATGGTAATTGCCAATCAGTTGCGTGAGCATTAATCCAATCAACTGTTGTAAAGAATTCTGTAGCTAGACGGGCAGTAGCACGGGTATGTCGCAGTGTATCTTGGACATAGGCGGCTAAAATCTGCTGATCTCGTGAACCAGCGCTGATGTCAATGCCTGTATTCAGACTGAAACGCGGCCACACCCGCGAGAGCATTTTTCCTAAAAGTACGCGAATAGGTGAAACCCCAACTTTCCCCAAGGTTGGCGCTAAAGCGATCGCACCCTGCAATACTGATGCTTGTTGAGGATAGCGCAAAATGTAATCTAAGACAATCACTGCGCCTAAACTATGACCCAAGATAAAAATTGGGCATCCTGGCTGCTGAGTTTGAATTAACTCTAAAAAGGCTCGCAAGTCTTCACGAAACTCACCCCAAGCATTGATATAGCCTCGCTGACCTGGTGAGCGTCCATGACCACGCAAGTCTAAGCTGTAGATAGCATATTGTTTGGGTATCAAATGCTGAATTACATTACTGTAGCGATCGCTGTGTCCTCCGAGTCCATGCACAATGGCTAATATTGCCCGTACTTTACCCTCTGGATGCCAGCTTTGGTAATACAGGTCAAGTCCTCCAACACCTTGGAATGTGCCTTCTTTACGAGACACTAGGCGATCGCTATGGTCAATCATAGAGTTAATGTTTTACGTATTTTCCCAGCAAGCTACTAATATGTCAACATATATTGTAGTAAAATAGCTTTCAGGTATGGGAGTAATTACAGTAAATTTAGTTACCTCACGTATTTAAACGCTTCTAACCGTAGGATGGTTATATAAGGATGTAATCTGACTTTCTTAATTACGAATTACGAATTAGTATTATTTCCTATACCACATCTGCCGCAACGACTGAAAAATATTTACAAATACTTCTTCTAGCCAGAGCATAACATCATCAAGCCATTGCAGAAGTTGTTCTAAAGGGTGCTTCTCATAGCCCGTTGAAGTTGCTTTAGTTTCTATCCAGTCTGGCCGTGCCTCAACTTGACTCCTTTGGTGAAATTGCTGTTGCAAAATTTTCCCTTTACGACTCTCGCTTTTAGTTTGGGAAATGCGGGTTTGGGTTTGTTTTGCAGAGGCAACTTTTGCCGATGTTTTTTGACTGGAGGCGAGATTACTAGTTGGTTGTTTCCTTTGCACCAAACCAGATTTGACTTGAGGTTGTTTTACACTCAAATTCTTTTGGGGAAAATGCCCTACTGATAAACTTGATTCTAAACCATGATTTTTCCTTTGAGAAAGTGGAGCTGGCTTCTCCACAACTGTTTCCGTGTCACCAAATAAATCGCTCCATCTTAGCCAAGAATCATCTGTTAAATCCTGGTTCTCCAACTGAGGGCTTTTGGATAAGGCTTTTCTAGAGCTTGATGAGAATAGTTTACCCGGCAATCTCCGATCATTGGTTGTTGACTCAAGTGTTTTTCTATTACCAACACCAAAAAAGTAATTAAGCGCCGCCTCAATCAAAGCCTCAAGATTCACTGTATGAGTTTCCAAACCATCAGCAGTAGTTGCAATTTCTCCCTTACCAGCTAATTGCTCTTTGCCATAAAGAAATATATTTAACTGAGTTAGGGCAACTTGGACAATTTCCTGGCTACGTTCTTGCACAGGTACTAAAGCGTTTGACTCCAACTTAGCAACGGCTATATCTAAAAATGCTAATAATCTATCTGTATTAAGTAAATCTTTTGGTATACCCTCGGCTAAAACTGGAATGTTAGCTATATTTCCGTCAGTGAGTTTTGCTAATAAATGGTCAATTTGTGGTAATAGCTGCGTTTCCTTTTTAGCTTCAATCAACCGCCTTTCCTTCTCTGCGAGAGGCTGCGCCAACGGAACGCTACGCGAACGCGCAGCGTCTCGTAGAGAGGACTGCCAGTAATTAGCAACTTCGTTAATAATTCGGTCTTCTAATTTTGCCTGCTGTTGGGGTGTCAAAATATCTAGAATTTCATTATCAGCAGTCACAAGTACTAAATTCCGATTAAGCAAATTTGTGGCAATTCCCCGTACTATTGGAAGATGCTGTTGAAGGGGATTTTCCGCTTTATTTTCGGTAATATTTGATGATTGAGTAAGATTAGCGTTATTATCAACGAATTTTAGCCGAAAAACTCCCAAGTAAGCCAAGGGTTTGAAAGGTTCAGATATTTTGGTAGGAGTAGAGGCGGGTTCATCAGATGACAGATAATTCACTGCCTCTAGTACATGTTGAATGGGACTATCAACATTTGGCATTTCGGGCTGGAAATTGGGATCATTTGGTTGTAACTTTAATCTAGTTTGTGGTTCTTTAGTCTGTAGCGTTTTCCCAAATGATTCAGATGACTGAAACAGTAGATACACTGGGTAGTAAAGTAGTACCTCCACACCCCACTTAGTAGCAACTTGCAAATGCCGATAGGTGTGTTCCCACTGTTGTGTCACCCGCCGAGATTGCTGGTGGACAAAGTTAAATAGTCTGCTTTGATAACGACCAGAGGAACCAGAAGACATAGTAGTAATTTTTTAGTTTAAGTCTTGTATAAGTTGTGAGACTCCCGCCAAACAATAAAAACGACTAACTGTTAATTATCGTAAGTGACCTTATCTTAGCGAAAATATGACCCCGACTGTCTCTCAATCGCAGACCAAATTCATCTCACAAGTAATTGAGCAACTGCGCTCTTTTTGTCAAGTTAATCTTCAGTCTACGTGGCTATACCAGGAATCTGACCTAATGATTACTGATGTTGTAGCTGCTGATTTGTCTGATTGGCAACCTGTCCAGATAAATGCTAAAGAACATATCGCTTGGACAGGCGGGAAAAAAGTGCTATGGCTAGTGCAAAGATTGGTGGTTCCCCAAGATTTACAGGGTTATCCCTTAGCGGGGTTATCTTTACGGCTGGCGCTGGTTTGGTGGGCAGATTCTGCTGAGATTTATGTGAATGGGGAGTTAGTGCTGGAGGGTGATTTATTTGATTGTTCGCCTAGAGTGCTTCTCAGTCAAGGGGTGACGCCAGGGGAAGAGTTGATTGTGGCTTTGCGGTTAGTCAGTCCGGGACATTGTGATGGTGCTTTAGTGCGATCGCTCCTAGTTTATGAGTCTACTATTGATAATAATCCCGATCCGGGTTTTGTGGCTGATGAGTTAGCTGTGGTGCAACTTTATTTGGAAAAGTTTACACCGGAGAAGCTAGATGTTTTGGCGGCGATGGTGAGGGAGGTTACGAACCGCAGAGGCGCAGAGGACACAGAGGAAGAGAAGGGATTAGTAAAGTCGTTTTTGTCCCTACGCCAAAACCTAATTCAATCCAAAATCCAAAATCGTTCGACTGAGCGTAGCCGAAGTCTAAAATCTAAAATTTTCCTGTTGGGTCATGCTCATTTAGATTTAGCATGGCTATGGCCTGTGAGTGAAACTTGGAATGCGGCGCAAAAGACTTTTGAGTCGGTTCTGAAGTTGCAAGAAGATTTTCCTGAGTTAATTTTCTGCCATTCGACTCCCGCACTTTATGCTTGGATTGAAGAACATCGCCCTGATTTGTTTCAGGCGATTCAAGCACAGGTAGCTACTGGACGCTGGGAAGTTGTCGGCGGAATGTGGGTGGAACCAGAACTCAACTTGATTGCTGGTGAATCAATAGTTCGTCAACTATTATATGGTCAGCGCTACATCCAAGAAAAATTTGGTAAGCTTTCAACTGTGGTATGGGTTCCAGATTCTTTTGGTTTCTGTGCGACTTTGCCGCAGTTTTTCGCTAATGCTGGAATTGAATATTTTGTCACGCAGAAGTTACGGTGGAATGATACTACTAAATTTGATTATGGGGCTTTTTGGTGGCGATCGCCTGACGGGAGCGAAGTCTTTAGTTTGATGTCTGCACACATCGGTGAAGCT
Source organism: Nostoc sp. (assembly GCF_036919815.1). Taxonomy (GTDB): domain Bacteria; phylum Cyanobacteriota; class Cyanobacteriia; order Cyanobacteriales; family Nostocaceae; genus Nostoc. The sequence goes on along the minus strand of NZ_JBALCE010000040.1, from coordinate 77,921 downwards.
ATAGACCCAGTTAAAATGGCATCTTACGCTCTCGAATGGCAAACCCAAACTGGTTTATCAGAATCCCTCTGGCTTCCTGGTGTCGGCGACCACGGCGGCGGACCCACTCGTGATATGTTAGAAACTGCCCAACGCTGGCAAAAGTCCCCTTTCTTCCCAGACTTAGAGTTTACCACGGCTGAAAAGTATTTACAGCAAATCGTAGAGACGCGATTCATCGCGTCTGTCAATAGTTATGATTCTCCCCCATCCTCTCCTGCTTCTCCCTCATTCCCGACTTGGAATGACGAACTGTACTTAGAATTCCATCGCGGTTGCTACACTACCCACGCAGACCAAAAACGTTGGAATCGTCGTTGTGAAAATTTATTGTATGAAGCTGAACTATTTGCTACCTTGGCAACTCTAAGCTGTGGTGTGACATATCCCAAAGCAGAAATCGAAGCAGCTTGGAAGCAGGTATTATTTCAACAGTTTCACGATATTTTACCTGGTACTTCAATTACCCAAGTTTACACAGATGCTTTGCCCCAATGGCAGCAAGTGGAACAAGTGGGAACAAAGATATTACAGTCATCACTTTTAGCGATCGCATCTCACATTACCATATCAGAACCACCAAAACCCGATAGTTTGCCTATTTTTGTTTTTAATTCTCTCAATTGGCAGCGTTCTGAGGTAGTCTCTGTAGCTTTACCCACGTCAGCAACAGCTACCCAAGAATGGCAGATTTACGATACTTCTGGAAAGCAGCTTGTCTCCCAATTGTCTGAACCATCAACGCTACTATTTCTCGCCACCGAAATTCCACCCGTAGGCTACCGCATATTTTGGCTTTCCCCCACCCTGCCCTCAGCTAAAGCTACATCCCCCTTATCCCTCCCAGACTGGATTCTAGAAAACGAATTCCTGCGAGTTGTTATAGATCCTGATACTGGAGATTTATCAAGTTTTTTTGATAAAACTTATCAACGAGAAGTTTTGAGTGGCGCGGGCAATCAACTACAAGCTTTTAAAGACAGTGGTCAATATTGGGATGCTTGGAATATAGACCCCAATTACGCTCAACATCCCTTACCCGCAACAAATCTTCAATCTATTCAGTGGTTAGAACAAGGGCCAGTGCAAAGTCGTGTGCGCGTGGTGCGTCAGTTGGGTGAATCGGAATTTTGCCAAGACTATATTCTGCAAGCTGGTTCACCTCTGCTGAACATAGCTACTACCGTCAATTGGCAAGAAAATCATGTATTGGTGAAAGCTGCTTTTCCTCTGAATATCGAAGCAGACTTTGCTACCTATGAAATTCCCTGTGGCGCGATTCGCCGCCCAACTAAAGCCCAAACCCCCGCAGAACAAGCAAAATGGGAAGTTCCGGCTTTACGGTGGGCTGATTTGACAACAGAAGACACAATCCAAAATCCAAAATCTAAAAGCGTTCGACTGAGGGAAGTCGAAGTCCAAAATTGTTATGGTGTCAGCTTACTGAATGATTGTAAATACGGTTACGACAGCAAACCAAATCAACTCCGCCTGACACTGCTACGCAGTCCTAATTGGCCAGACTCCGAGGCTGACCGAGGTTTTCATGAGTTCAAATATACCTTGTATCCTCATGCTGGTAGCTGGGAATCAGCCCATACAGTACGGCGTGGCTATGAATTGAATATACCATTGCAAGTGATATTAAATCCACTCAGCAATCACAACCGGCTAAACCCTAGCTATCCGCTAACAGCACAGGCTAAACCACAGCTATCCGCTAACAGCACTATTGAAGGGGTGAGATTTCTAGATTTATCAGCTGAAAATTTAATCTTGATGGCCTTAAAACCATCTGAGGATGACCCACAGCAGTTAATTCTGCGGTGTTATGAATGTCACGGAGAAACAGCCGAGTTATCTTTGCAAAGTGATTTAGGGTTGAGTCTAGGAGATACAGTAGATTTGTTAGAGCGTTACTCTACCACTGAATTCTCATCTCAGCAACAAATCTTGACGATACAGCCTTGGAAAATCGCCAGCTTCAAGGTGATACCAGCGACTAATCCCAGGTTGGACTGAGCCACTATTGCTGTGTCAGTGGCCAGTTGTGGTTTTCCACAGACCACTGGCAAATGACCACTGACCAATGACAAATGACCAATGACAAATGACTCCTTTAATCTTCATGGTCATCAAACGGATCGTTCAATTGCTTGCTAGGAGGACCAAAGGAGGTATAAATCGACAGTCCGGTGATGGCAACCACCACGACAGCCACAGAAATGCTAAGAACTATTGCGGGTTCCATAATTGAGAGATAGATTATGAGTGCTATTCTTATAGAATATTACAGAAGATTAAAAAAAGCTTTGGTTAGTAATCTTGGGTGAACTATGGCACAAAGGACTTGGTTGGGAGATATCCTGAAACCCCTGAACTCTGAGTATGGAAAGGTGGCTCCAGGATGGGGTACTACCCCTGTAATGGCTGTTTTTATTTTGCTATTTTTCGTGTTTCTGCTAATTATTCTGCAACTTTACAATAAATCACTGTTGATTCAGGATGTATTTGTCGATTGGCGGAGTTTAGGACGCTAACGGATACACAGCTATCAAGTTTGGATCACAAGTTAAGTTACACCCGGTTATTCCGGGTTTTTTTGTCAAAGCTCAATGCACACTAACTATTGAGTAGACTACATAATATGTAAGTTTCTCTAGTGGTTTTATAGTTTATAGGAGACAAAAAAATGAATATATTTGGTATCGGTCTGCCGGAAATGGCTGTAATTATGGTAGTGGCGTTGTTAATCTTTGGCCCAAAGAAGCTGCCAGAAATTGGTCGGAGTGTGGGTAAAACAATTCGTAGTTTCCAAGAAGCTTCCAAGGACTTTCAAAACGAGTTTCAAAAAGAAGCAGAACAGTTAGAAGAAGTTGTAAAAACTACTGCTGAGTTGGAACCTAAGCAAATCCACCCTGCTAAATCTGAGCAGGATACCGCTAGTTCTTCCCAACCTAGCTAGGAGAGTGCTGCATATCAATGTGACTGTAGGCAAAATGACAGAACCAGTTACGCAACCAGCTTTGGTAATTCCCCAGCTAATTGTCGGATTGGGGAATCCAGAAGCTAAGTACGACCAAACACGCCATAATATCGGCTTTGCTGCTGTAGAAACTCTCTCCCGTTCTTGGCGCATTCCCTTAGCGGAAAACCGCAAGTTTCAAGGTGAGTATGGCGAGGGTATGGCCTCAGGTGGAGGTAAGATTCGCTTGCTAAAGCCGTTAACTTATATGAATCGCTCAGGACAGGCAATACAAGCGGTGACAAGTTGGTATAAATTGCCGCCTGAATCAGTGCTGGTGATTTATGATGATATGGATTTGCCCTTGGGAAAAACTCGTCTGCGCTTATCTGGTTCGGCTGGGGGACATAACGGCATGAAAAGCGCGATCGCACATCTTGGTACCCAAAACTTTCCCCGTTTGCGAATCGGTATTGGTAAACCCAAAGGTGCAGCTAATAATGATGATTCCGATGCGATCTCCCATGTGCTGGGGCGATTTTCCGCAGCCGAAAATCAGCAGATGCCTCTTGTACTTCAGTTTGTGGTTGAGTGTATTGAACTAAGCCTCAAGCAGGGAGTAGAAAAGGCGATGAATCTTTGTAATAGTCGTACAATTAATAATTCTGAGTCTTAGGTAGGACTTACGCACTAAAAACTTGAAACCTTGATCCCCCCTAACCCCCCGATAAATTGGGGGGAAACTCAAAGAGCCAACTTTTTAAGGGGGTTAGGGGATCTCTTGTGCGTAAGTCCTATTAGGGTTAGATGAATACTGGGCTATCAGCGATAAGAAAGGAAGCTAAGCAATGTTTGAAGGCGCTTATTTTGGTTGATGGGCAGCGATTTCAGCTTGCTCCATCCAACGAAGATAAAGCCCTTAACGCAGTCTGTGCATAGGAAAAGCAACTTATCTACACCATAATTGAGGGTGTGGCATACTTTGCCAGGTGTTTTATCAAGGTGCTTTAATAGCGATCGCATTCTGCAAAACAGTCCTACTTACAGAATATGTACAAGACACGCAGCGACTCGATATCAGACATCGCTGCCTAGTGTTCATAAAATTACAGACTCAAAACATTAAACTCAAAGATATGACAAGCTAGTAGCATATTCTTGACACTAAATCCTCCCCAAAGCTGAATAGGAGTATACATGGAGCCAATCATTTTTATAGTTTTAGTGCTTATAGGTTATGCCTTAGGTTCTGCAAAACTGATTAATCAAGGTAATGAAGCCCTAGTTGAACGCTTGGGGCGGTTTCATCGCAAACTTAAGCCTGGGCTGAACTTTATTGTTCCCTTAGTCGATCAGATTGTGATGGAAGATACTACACGAGAGCAAATTTTAGACATCAAGCCTCAGGATGTGATCACCCAAGATAATATTTCTGTGGAAGTGGACGCTATTGTATACTGGCGACTCAAAGATATTGAGAAAAGCTTTTATGCTATTGACGATCTGCAAAAGGCACTGACAGAGGTGACTACAACAACGCTCCGGGAAATCATTGCCCAGAACACCCTGGAGCAGACCAATGTCTCTAGACTGGAGATGCACTCAGCCCTCTTATTCGAGTTGAATAGTATAACGATAGATTGGGGAGTTGATATTGTCCGGTTAGATATTCAGAAAATTACCCTACCTGAAAGTGTACGGAAGTCCAGGGAAGAAGAGCAAGCCTCTGTAATCAAAAAACGGGCGCTGATTACCGAAGCAGAAGGGCAGAAGGAAGCCGCGATTAAAAAAGCAGAAGGAACTATGGCTTCAGTGCAAATTATTTCTCAAGCCTTACGTTCCAATCCTGACACTAGGGAGATTCTGCGGTATCTCGTGGCTCAAGATTACGTAGATGCTAGCCAAAAACTCGGTGAGAGCAGTAATGCCAAAATTGTCTTTGTAGACCCAGCTAACTCAACTGAAATGTTTCAGGAGTTGATTGCTGAGTCAGCAATTACAGAAGGTCACGGCAAAAAATCCGAAAACGGCAATGCTCAACAATAAGACTGTGCTGTTTGTCTGAATATTGCATCGGCTACTAGCGAAACATCGCGCATTTCTTGAACATCGTGAACTCGGAGGATATCAGCACCATTAAAAATAGCAGCACAACAAGCTGCTGTCGTTCCCCAAACTCGTGCTTTGGGATCTGGTTGATTTAAAATCCGACCAATGAAACTTTTACGAGATGCTCCTACCAAGATAGGGCAGTTTAATGTTGTGAGCGATCGCAAGCCGCGAAAAATTTCTAAATTTTGCTCATAATTCTTAGCAAAGCCAATACCAGGATCAATAATAATTTTATCCGGGTCAATGCCCACAGTTGTTGCTACCCCAATTTGCCCAGCCAAAAAACTATAAATCTCTCCCAGCAAATTTTGATAATCAGTCTGTTGTTGCATTGTCTGTGGTTTTCCCCGGATGTGCATTAGAATAATCGGCACATCTAACTCTGCCACTGTTGGCAACATTTCTGAGTCAAAAGTGCCGCCAGAAATATCATTAATAATATCCGCTCCAGCTTCTACAGATGCCTTAGCTACAGCACCACGGGTAGTATCTACCGAAATCGGGACTGAAATTTCTGGTCTGATTACTTGTAACACTGATACTACTCGGTCAAGTTCCTCTGTTAGAGTTATTTGCTTTGCCCCTGGTCGAGTTGATTGACCGCCGACATCGATCATGTCAGCACCAGCAGCTACCAGTGCTTGCGCCTGTACTAAAGCGGCAGAGGTAGTGTTAAACTCACCTCCATCACTAAAGCTATCAGGCGTCACATTCAAAATCCCCATCAAATAAGTCTGCTGTCCCCAATCGAAACAGCGTCCTCGAATTATCAAGTTGCTTGGCATATATCTACATTAGGCATTCCCATGCAGAGCATGGGAACGAGAAGAAGGCACATCAGACTTAGTTAAAATTCACAATCCGAGCGAAACTTTCAGCTTCTAAACTTGCTCCTCCCACTAAAACACCATCAATTTCTGGTTGAGCCATGATTTCATCAATATTATTTGGCTTAACTGAGCCGCCATATTGAATTGATACATTCGGATTACTCAACTGGCTACGAATTAAGCCAATTATCCGATTAGCTTCCACTGTTTCACAAGTGTCACCGGTGCCTATCGCCCAAATTGGTTCATAAGCAATTACCAAATTATTTTGATCAATATCTAGCAAGCCTTTATCGAGTTGGAGAATAATCACTGACTCAGTTTCTCCGGCATCTCGTTGTTGTTTAGTTTCGCCAACACAGAGAATTGGCGTCAAACCAAACCTTTGAGCAGTTCGGAGGCGCAGATTAACGGTGCCATCCGTTTCACCAAAGTATTGCCGTCGTTCACTATGACCGACAATCACAAAGCGCACACCACTTTCTGTCAGCATTGGGGCAGAAATCTCACCCGTATAGGCTCCAAATTCTTCCCAGTGGACATTTTGTGCCCCCAGTTGGATGAGGCTACCGTGCAAACTCTTGGACAAAAGGCTTAAATCAGTGAACGGAGGGCACAATATCACTTCTCGCCCTTGCGGGGTTTCCTCTAAGTGAGGCAGAAATCCTTGTAAAAACTCCTGGGTCTCTGCCTGAGTTTTGTACATTTTCCAGTTGCCGGCAATAACGATTTTCCGCACAGGTAATTTAGTCAAGATCCTAACGCGTTATTTAGATGCATTTTTCAGTTTATGACTTTTTGTTAGTCATTAGTCATTAGTCATTGGTCATTGGTCATTAGTCATTGGGAATGGGGTAAAAATTATTCTTCCCCTGCTACCTCTGCTGCCTCTGTCTCATCTTGCCAAACCCTTGCTAAAAATAACTAGGATAGTAGATGGGGTGTATTTAAAATTTAAAATCTAAAATCTAAAATCTAAAATCTAAAATCTAAAATCTAAAATTGATATGACTTCGACATTGCCCGTGCCTGAACCTGAACAAAGCGATTCCACCAACACTGATGCAAATTCTCTCAGATGGGAGGAAGAACTGGATAATGCTATTTTCAGTTTTGAAGACATTCAAACAGAACTGAATTATAAACAAGCACAAACGGCGCTGCGAAACTTGGTAGCCAATCTTGATCTCACCCCCCAAGAAAAAACCGGGTTAGAGGCGGAAATTGCTGATTTGGAAACCATGCTGGGGAAGTTAGACCGGATGGTGGTGCAGATTGCGGCTTTTGGCATGGTGGGACGTGGGAAGTCTTCGCTACTCAATGCTTTGGTTGGGCAAACAGTATTTGAAACTGGGCCGCTGCACGGTGTCACCCGTGCTGCACAAACAGTTAGTTGGAGTATTAGTGAGGAAGCGATTGGGGAAACTGAACGAGCTTTGCGAGTCACTCTCCCTGGTGTAGGTCAATCTCAAGTTGAATTAATTGATACTCCTGGGTTAGACGAAGTAGATGGTGCAACCCGTGCCGCATTAGCTGAACAGATTGCAAAACTTGCGGATTTGATTCTGTTTGTGATCTCTGGCGACATGACAAAGCTAGAATACATGGCTCTTTCTCAATTGCGAGAAGCAGGTAAACCGATCATTCTGGTGTTTAACAAAGTAGATCAGTATCCAGAAGCAGATAGGATGGCAATTTATCACAAAATACGGGATGAAAGGGTGCGTGAATTACTTACACCTCTAGAAATTGTCATGGCTGCGGCATCGCCATTAGTAAAGACGGCGATTCGTCGCCCTGATGGTAGTAGGGGCATACAGTTGCGTACAGGGAATCCGAAAGTCGAGGAACTGAAGCTGAAAATCTTGGAGATTCTACACCGTGAGGGTAAAGCTTTGGTTGCTCTCAATACCATGCTTTATGCCGACATTGTAAATGAGCAATTGATAGAGCGAAAACTGATGATTCGGGAACTGAATGCCAATCAGTTGATTTGGAAGGCTGTGATGACTAAGGCATTAGCGATCGCACTCAATCCCCTAACTGTGGTAGATATTCTGAGTAGTGTGGTGATTGATATTGCTCTAATTTTGGGTTTATCTAAACTCTATGGCTTCTCAATGACCGAAGCCGGGGCTGTACAATTGCTACAAAAAATCGCCCTGAGTATGGGCGGCATTGGTGCTAGTGAATTGTTAGCAAATTTGGGCTTGAGTGGATTAAAAACTTTACTTGGAATCTCTGCAACAGCTACGGGTGGCATTGCGCTTGGCCCTTATATATCGGTAGCAATCACGCAAGCGGGAGTAGCTGGTGTTTCTTCTTACGGTATTGGACAAGTTACCAAAGTTTATTTAGCCAATGGCGCGACTTGGGGGCCTGATGGGCCGAAAGCAGTGATTAATCGGATTTTAGCAAACCTGGATGAGGCTTCAATTCTCAACCGGATTAAAGATGAATTGCTCTACAAGGTAAAATTCAAAAAGTGAAGCATATAAGATAAAACCTCACCCTCAATCCCTCTCCTTGGTAAGGAGAGGGAAACCGGAGGCAGGGTGAGGTTTTATATTTAATTTGACCCACTTACTTAAGTGCGATCGCTCCCATTTATTAAAATACTATTTCAGAGCGCAGAACCATCAAACGCACTCTTGTAAGCATCAGCTGTTTCTATCCCAAAACCTCCAGCTTGGACATGACGAACTAGCGATTGAATGATCGGTATAGCAATACCAATACCAAATAAAGAATTGAAGCCTGCAACAACTACTGGCGCTGACAAAATGACTGCAAATTCTGGAAATAAAGCTAACACAGCCACTAAGACCAAAAAAACAATTGGTGTAGCAATACCTGCTGCCTTTGCTGCTTCAAAAATGAGATTTCTATACTCTTCAACAGTAATATCGCCCCGATAAAGATCCAAAGAGTAGGAAATCGCTGTTACTATAACCTGAGTGAGAATAGCTGTTCCCGTTGCAGTAATGCCAAGTTTAGCGATTGTTGCAGAATTGCTGACAATAGAATCTACCGCATTATAAACCCGAATATAGAACTGTTCGCCAACGGTCATTACTTTGGCACCTCGACGGAGATTGTCAACACCTACTTCCCAAAGGATATTATTAGCAGCATTCGATCCACCTTGGGAACGTGGATTGATGTGGCTACCGTGTTTATCCCGAAGAAATTGACGAATTGTATTTTCTTTGGCTTCAAGCTTTGATGTGCCAGGAATTTTCTCAAAAAGCTTCATGACATCCGCATCAGAGCGAGGTAAGTTTCCCACCCGAAGGCCAGCACGATATCTCAGCCTATTTGCAATCTTTGGCATCTCTAGGGCTAATTCGGCAGCTGTCTTTGGTAAATTTTGCAAAGTATCAGCCATAACCATACTAGATGTAGCAACTCCAACAGCAGTTTCTTCAAATGTTTTACTAACATTTTGAATAGTTTGAAAACCTGACTGTGCTGCTATGGTTGACAAACTTTGTAAATCATTAACTGCATGGATACTTGAGGTTGTCATCTCGATAGTAGCGTTCTTTATTCCATCAACTACTTCATCCATACTGTTTACTACATTGTTGGCTACTTCTTGAGCTTTATCTCTAACCGTATCTGCCAACTTCTGTGCTTGGTTGATAAAATCCATGTTTTAGTAACCTTTTATTTCTGCTGTGGAGTATTTGCTCCAGTTTCTCTTTTTAAAACTGATAACCACCTCAGCATTAATAAGGAATTTACTGGCAAAATTGTTAAAGAGATAGTAATTAATTTATATCGTTTGTGTATGTTACTTTCAAAAACTGAGCTATCTGACTAGTTTGACCAGTAATTTTGGATTAAAAGAATTATTACCAAAGTTAAAAGTTTGTGCAGGTTGCTTCTTTCCGTGATCGTACTCTGGTATGAGATAGAACTTTCATTAGGGACTGACAAATAAAAAAATATCCAATTATTTATTGTGGGGTGGGCATCTTGCCCGCCCAGCAACCAAAGGCGGGCAAGATGCCCACCCCACAAGATTGGATAATTTATTTCTTGGAAATCCCTTAATGCGCGATCGCAGTTAACAGCACTAAAAATACCCTGTAAGATCAGTTGGTGATCTAAGCGATCGCTTGTAGAATTATTGAAAATTTAATTTTTTTAAGGTACAAAAATATTGTAGATACTCGATTGCGCGACTCTGAACTCGGAACTTCAACCTCTGAACTCGGAACTTCAACCTCTGAACTCGGAACTTCGACTTCTGAACTCGGAACTTCGACTTCTGAACTCGGAACTTCGACCTCTGAACTCGGAACTTCAACTTCTGAACTCGGAACTTCGACCTCTGAACTCGGAACTTAAGCTTCTGAACTCGATATATCAAGTTCTACACTCAAACTCCGAGATTCTCAACTCTAACTTTCAACCTCTTAAGCAAAATTGCCGATAGATTTTTTCCACTATTGATGCTTACGGCTGCACTTTCGGAAATTTACAGACGAAATTGCACCTTGATCAACTTCTAGTTTCTACCTTTGAAAGAGTCTAGCCATTCTTGAACTTGCTCTCGTGCAATCTCGCGCCCTCCAAGACCAAAGGCTAGGGCAATAGCAACTGCGATCGCACCTAGTAAAAGTCCAAAAGCTAAATTTACAATATCACTGGCAACTCCAATCTGTTGCAGTGCCATTGCAGAGACTAAAGCAATGATCGCAATCCGCGCTATTTGACCCAAAATCTGGGCTTGGCGTTCGCCGGAACTGGTAATGATGTTAAAAGCTAGATTTGCCAGGAATAAGCCAATGGCAAAGATCACCAATCCCGCCAAAATCCGCCCGAATATGACCACAATACCAGACACTAATGCTGTCAGGGCTGGAATATTCAGGATATTCACCGCCGCCACCGTTGCAAATAGCATGATACCTACTAAGGCAACAATGCCGACAATTTCCGATGGAGTGCGGCTTGGAGTCTGGGGGGCTGTTGATTCTCTAGAAATTACGATTTGTCTGGTGGGTGTTGTCAGACCCAAAATAGAGAAAATGTTATTAAAGCCTAAATTGGTGAGGATACTTGTAACCAAATCTGCGACAAACCGCCCCACAAAATAGGCAACAATCCAAATTGCCACGGCTGTAAAGATGGCAGGTAGGGCGTTGAGAACCTGTTGCAGCATGGCGATCGCCGGGATAGAGATCGCATCAATTCGCAAGGCATTCAGCGCTGCGATCGCCACAGGAATCAAAATCAAAACATAGACAATTGTGCCGATAATACTTGATAGAGGTTGCACCCCCGCAGCTGAAGATAATCCCAACCGACTACCTAAACGGTCAATGCCTGTTGCCACCAGCAAGTTCGTCACAATCCGCCGCACCACATTAGCAATAAACCAGCCAACTACAGAAATTAATATCGCTGCTAAAATCTTCGGCAGAATTAGCAGAACTTCTGTAATTAGAGCTTGTACTGGTTGTAGAGCCTGCCTGAGTTCGAGAGCATCCAAAACTGGGGCGAGAAACAGTAAAAATATAAACCAATACAGAGCATTACCAATCGTCTCACTCAAAGACAACTGATTCAGGCTGGGTGCCCTGTCTGCTGGTTCTGGATTCAAACGCTCATCCAAGTTAAATGCCTGTAATGAGCGCACAGTGATAATCTTCACAATGGTCGCCAAAAACCAGGCAGTTACTAAAAGGATTCCCGCACCAACCAACTTTGGCAAAAAGCCAATAAGTTGATTGAGAAAATTATTCAGCGGTCGAGAGGCTACCTCCAGATCCAATGTCTGTAAAACAGCTACCGCCGTCAACAGGATAATGCTCCAAAAGACTAAGCTGGAGATTAATTTCTCCACTTGGGGAACATCTTGACGACCCGTTATCCCGGCGGCAATGCGGTTATCTATGTTTGTGCGATTCAGGATTCCTCGCGTCAGTGCTGCTGCGCCCAACGCAATTAGCCAACCTACTAACAAAATTGCTACTGCCGCCAGCAGCCTGGGTGTAAATAGAATCAACTGTTGAACAATACCTTGGACATCAGCGATTCCTTGATTCACTGCTGGTTGTGTCAGTTGCAGGTTAGGCGATTGTGCCAAAAATAGCTGCCCACTCGTGGACAAAGCAACTCCTATCACCTGGGTTATTCCTTGCCAAGTTGTGTTCATGGTTTTCGGGAATTAAGTTTAAGTATTCACCGCAAACACTGAGTCAGTGTTTCGCCTATCAATTTAGCAGTAAAAACACACATCTATGGGATTGATATCAAGAATAATTTTTGAGTTTGTTACTTATATTTGCTTTAATCTACTGTCAGTGCGGAATTTTGCGTTACTCTAATTGCAGCAACAGCATCAAAGATGTGGAATGTCCCAAGTTTTGTCACAATCGATTCAAATTAATGCTACAGCTACGGTGGTGGAGCGCTGTATTAGCGATTTAAACCTCATGCACCGTTGGCTCAACCCCGTTCTCCGTTGCGAACCTGTGGGCGAAGCTTGGAGTACTGATGTCGGCAGTCAAAGTCGTTTTATCATTCAAATTCCTTTACTAAAACCCACGTTGAATAGCGTAGTTGTGGAACGAAAACCGGGTTTGATAGTCTGGGAATTTCAGGGATTTTTTCAAGGGCGCGATCGCTGGGAATGTCAGCCAACAGAAAGGGGAACGTGTCTAATCAACCGTTTTGAGTACGATATCCCTAACCCTTTAGTGAGTTGGGGTTTCAACACCTTTGCTGTATCTTGGACAAAAGAAGATATGCAAGCTCAACTGCACCGCCTCAAACGAGTCGCAGAAGAACAAGAATAATTCGCTCATTGGTCTTTTAACTAGCTATGAACGAAAGTTCATAGCCAAAATAGTCCAATTCCTTCACAAAGGGCTGAAATCCTTTTTAACAAGAGAGGCAGGAGGAATACTGCCCTCTGCCTTCTTCACAACACTTTTACGATGACTGTGGGAATTCATTCTGAAGCAGTTGTTGAGAATAGGGCTTCATCATTCCCTTAAGTATAAACACGGCTTCAAACCTTTGGTAGATGGGGTTAAAAGCCTTTTAAAGTAGGTGTTATTACCTTTGCTTCCCCACACTAGTAGCTTTATTCCTCAGTGAATTTTCTGTGAAGTAGGTAAAAAAATTTTCAATCATTTAGAGACACATATTAGTATCGAAACGTTGAAGGCAGACAAAAAGATTCGTTTCTAGGGTAAATAACCGAATGGCTACTGTAAATGTTTTGACAAATTTATCACTGACTACAGTGGGAGCAGCAGTTATTGCACTGGGAGCAGGAGGAACCGCACAAGCTGCGACTTATACTGAAGTGGGTGATGCAGGTAAGACTTTAAAAACTGCCCAAAATCTTCCTCGTGGCATTAATGTCATCAAAGGAACTATCTCTTCTAAAAAGGATGCTGACCTGTTTTCTTTCTATTGGGATAGTGGGCGATTCAAAGCTACAACAGTCGATGGTGCATCCTTCGATACCCTACTAGAACTGTTTGATTCCTCAGGTACGGTAATTGCTCTGAAGGACGATTCTAAGGGTACGGCGCAATCCACTATCAATCAATTTTTGGATACTGGTGAGTACTTCTTGGGAATATCATCCTTCCCCAACTTTGACCTATTTGATATTAATTATGGTACTATTCCTGGTTTGTCTTCTGGCGATTACTCTATCACCCTAAATAAGAAGACTGCTTCTATTCCCAAACGCATTTCTGTTCCCGAACCCGCTTCTCTGATCGGCATCTTAGGCTTAGGTGCTTTCGGCCTTACCTCTGTTCGCAAGCGTAAACAACAAGCCGCAGTTAAGGCATAAGCATCTATTTTTCTTTAGGCTGTTTAATTTAACTAACCAATGCTGTGTCAATATGGTGCTGACACAGCATTTTGAATAGAATTATAGTTAATTTGTTCGTTAAGTTCCTCATCAGCCATGACACCCCCTGAGCCTCAAACTGATTTTGGAGATAAACCTCCACAAAGCTCATTTGAGCCACCTTCTGGAAAACGACGGTGGCTTTGGCTGTTTTTAGCTGCACTACTATTTTTAGGCGGCGGAGCAGCTCTAGTTTGGCGTTTGCTGACTCCGCAAAATTCAGCGCCTTCAACTGCTAAGGCTCAACCTCTAGGGGTAAGAGTCAAAATATCGACAGTACAAAGCGGCATAATTGAGGAAAGTTCAGATTTTATTGCTAGCCTAAAGTCCCAGCGCTCAGTCAGGCTCCAGCCGAGGATTCAAGGTCAAGTTACCCAAATATTTGTCAAATCGGGAGATCCAGTCGCAGCCGGAGCGACAATTATCCAAGTAGATCCTACGCCACAAGCTGCGATCGCTCTTAGCAATCCTGTACCTCAAGCATTTTTAGTGCAACTGGAAAATGCCCGCGCTACACTCAAATCTCTGGAAGCAGAACGAGCATCCTACGTTGTGAATGTGCAATTATACCAGCAGAACTACCAAAAGTATGTCACCCTAGCTGAGGAAGGAGCCGTGTCTCGACAGACTCGCAATCAGTATGCTGATCGGCTCGCCACTACGAAGACTAGTCTTGATGCAATTAATTCTAGAATTCAAGCACAACGAGCGATCATATTGCAAGCTGAAAAAGCCTTGCAGCAAGGTAATGTAAATACTCAAAAACAACAGATCGAGTATGACAAAATTACCGCTCCCTTTAGTGGCACAGTTGGCGACATTGCGGTGAAAGTCGGTGATTTAGTTAATACTTCCACACAATTAGTTAACATCACCCAAAATCGACCTTTAGAAGTCAATATCTCTGTACCACTAGAGCAAGGAACCCAATTGCGTAAGGGAATGCCGGTGGAGGTTATGAATACACAAGGTCAGAAGCTTGGTAGAAGTAGGGTCTTTTTTATTGCACCTAATGCCAGTAATGAAACACCAGGGATACTGATCAAAGCACTGTTTAACAATCCTAATGGTCAGCTACGTGCAGATCAATTGGTCAGGGCTAGATTGTTCTGGAATCAGCGCCCCGGAGTTTTAATCCCCACAACAGCAATGACTCGTGTAGCTGGGGACACTTTTGTTTATGTAGTTGAAACCGAAAATTCTCCCCAAGGTGTATCCCAACAAGTAGCTCGGCAAAAGCGAGTCAAGTTAGGCGAGATTAAAGGTAATAATTATCAAGTGATTGAAGGATTACAGCCAGAAGATAAAGTTATTATCTCAGGGTTGCTCAATCTCAGAGATGGTGTGGCGATCGTTCCAGAATCTTAATTAAGGGGAATAGTTCTTAATCTTGTCTGCTACCAATGCCCGGCCAAGAGCGTTAACTATAGTGATGTCTTACGACAAGCCGCTCTGCGTCTACGCTCCTTTGTATGCAATACACTCTGACCTCTCTTCTCTGTTAAAAGGAGAGCATTCGTGACAGCTTAAGCTATAACCCATATTCCGCACTTCAAGATATAATACATCGATATTCAAGAATATTCCTAATAAAAGCCAATCATTAAGTATTAATACTGATAATTTATGCTGGTTTGTGATTGATATCTAACCACCATTTGCCAGATATTGGAAATCTTCGTATATTACAAAATGAAGTGCAGAAGTGGGGTATAATTCGTTTTGTCAGTAGTGATGACGCTGTAAATTATCCGCGCGATCAAGGATCTATCTAATTAAGCTTTAAGACAAGAATGAACGATAATTTTCCAGATCATGCTTCGGCGTAGCCCAACTTAGCGATCGCAGGCTGAAAATTTGTGTTTATGACCTCGATTTTGACTAAATTTTAAGCAGCATCACTTATTGACAAATGGTTAATGACCTTAACCTATCACCAACGGGTAAAGGAAAGGAATTACTTGATTAGGTAAAGGAGATAAACAATTATGTCAGTGCAAATCATCCAATCTAAATGTGGTTTAGTTTTAACTTTTTTACTTGGACAGATAATGTTGTTTGCGGCGCCAGTACAAGCTGGAGTGCAGGGCAAAAGTTACAATATGAATGTTTATTCGAGTCGGGGATATAATTTTACTGCTTGTTTTCAATTTGATCCCAACGGTACCCTAGAGTTTCTGGGACAAAACGCTACTTATAACGTTAGTAACGATCAGATAAGTTGGCAAGCAGTCACACAACCACCTTCACCATTAGTAAGTATCGCACTTAAGGGTGTAGTACAAGGAGACTTTGTTGCAGCTCTGGCGATAAGTGGTACTGCTCTCAATTCTAACGGCACTACTTTTACATTTAATGGAACACTGTTATCTCAGCCAATATGTCCGGCTCAATTGCCGATAAGTCCAACAAATCTTCAATTCGGGAGAAATCCGGGAAATCTCTTCTTAGAATAATTTAATCTACGCAGATTTGATCAACCAGATGAGCTTTTGGTTAACGAAGACAGACAGCTTATAAAAGATGTCTTTAGACTATGGTCAAGACAATACCTGTGTGATTAAGCTAATGTACTTTTAATTTGCATAACGAGGGCGGGCAAGATGCCCACCCCACAAGATTTTTACTTCCAGGTAATATGCAAGTTAAATGTCTAACAGCTTAGCACTTAAATTCTGTCAAGTTTAGTAGGGCGATTGGGTTTAGATGATGACATCTATAGCAGGAAAAGTTGCAATTATCACAGGTGCATCGCGGGGAATTGGACGAGCGATTGCACTCAAGTTAGCTGGTAACGGTGCGTCTGTTGTCGTTAATTATGCGGGTAATGCAGGCAAAGCAGAGGAAGTTGTTGCGGAAATTGAAAAGTTGGGAGTAGAAGCGATCGCTATCCAAGCAGATATTAGCAAAGTAGCTGACATCCAACGGTTATTTGAGCAAACACTTGAACGCTTTGGTAAAATCGATATTTTGGTCAACAATGCCGGAATCGCCATAAACGCGATATTCCCGTTTCAAAATCTAAGCTAGTAACGTAATTCGTTCAAGAAGTCAGAGTTTTCTCAATACGACGGTCAGGGATCAGCCACATAATTGCAACTAAAACGTATAATGCACAGGCAAACCATGAGTTCACAAAGGCAAGTGGAATTGCTACAGCATAGAACACCACTGATACTTTTCCCTTCAAGTCTCCACCGACTGCGATCGCTAGAGTCGAATCCCTACCTTGGTGAGAAATCAGGGCGCGGGTAAGGATGAAGTAAGCGATCGCAGCCAACAACAACACCGTACCATAAAGGGCAACTGGCAAGGCGGCAAAGTGATTCTCACCCATCCAGCCAGTGACGAAGGGAATTAGCGACAACCAAAACAGCAAATGCAGATTAGCCCAAAGTATACGCCCATTAACGTGGCGGACTGCTTGTAGTAGGTGATGGTGATTGTTCCAGTAGATGCCGATATAAATAAAACTCAGTACATAGCTCAGAAATACCGGAATTAGCGGACGTAGCGCGGCTAAATCGGATTCATGCGGCACTTTGATTTCTAGCACCATAATGGTGATGATGATGGCAATCACCCCATCGCTGAATGCTTCTAACCTCCCTTTTCCCATCTGTGCAGGTACTCCTTTTCTGTTTACTTGAAAGTAAGTTGCGCCAAATCCTTGACTCAATATTTTACCAATTTCTGTGGCTCGTCGATTTAGTCTGCGATCGCCCAGTTGAGACAAAGCAAAATTTTTTGACCACCAGCGCGACATTGTTTGTTTCCTTGAACACCCAATTTTACCAACCGTACTATCAGTGAATATACTTGATATAGAATCCGTTTGAGAGATTGCTTTTGAACAATTGCCGTCAAAAGTCAGATGCATATACTTCTTTAAATAGAAAAATTATATTTTTAAAATAACTTTATACAAAATTTTCTCTATAGTACAGATGCATTAACCTACTTTCTTGGTATTTGAAGTGGTTCTATGGCAGTATAAGTACATAGATGACTGTATTTTTTATATAAAGATGCTTTCAAACTAGTTGTAATTGATTGGACATTAAAGTAGGTTTAAATACATAACTAACAAAGATTGCTTACCAGCTATGACTTCTTCTTACCCTATCTTCTGGATGGAGTGAAAAGCAAACCTTCAAGGCTGGGTGCAAGATTTGGAATTTCAAAAATTGTAGTAACTCGCACATTAAATCTACGGAAATATTTCATGAAAAAAAGGTACAAATTAGCACTGGCTACCGCTAGCATTGCTTTGGGTTTTGGTGTAATCCAAGCTAAACCAGCACAAGCTGCCACATTTAGTGGTCCGATTAACATCTATGCTGCTGCCAGCTTGACCGACACCCTACCCCAGGTTGAGGCACTTTACCAGCAAAGCAACCCCAACGTCACCTTTAACAATACCTTCGGGGCTTCTGGTACTCTCGCTAATCAAATCCTAGCGGGAACAAATCCAGTAGATATCTTCTTCTCAGTATCCCAAGCACCGTTAAATACTCTGGAAAATGCCAACAAACTAATAGAAGGAACCAGGCAAAACATACTAAACAACACCTTGGCTATAATCACGCCGATAAATTCAACCATATCTATATCAAGCGTTCAAGACCTATTACAGCCACAGGTGCGTCAAGTGGCTATTGGTAATCCTACGGTTGTTCCAGCAGGAGTATTCGCCCAGGAATTATTTACCAATTCCGGGATATCGGGGCAAATCCAACCCAAACTTGTCTTCGGATCGAGTGTGCGTGATGTACTAGATAAAGTGTCAAGCGCCACTAATGATAGTATAGATGCGGGCGTTGTTTACACCACAGACGCTCTAACAGCACTTGATAAAGTCAAAATTGCATACACTCCGCCTATCAACCTTTACTCTCCGATTGTTTATGGCTCTGCTGTACTCACACAAACTCAAAACCTAGACGCAGCTAGGAACTTCAACTCCTTTCTGTCCAGCTCTCAAGCGTCACCCGTGTTTCAGAGTTCTGGATTCTCTACTATCCCCGAACCTATGACTACTGGTGGCTCAATAGCAGTAGGTATAGTCGGCCTGATGATGAAGCGAAAGGTAAAGGCAAAAGCCAAAGCTAAAGCAGCAGTGGATTAAAGGTTTTTGGTTGTATTCTCAATCAAAATTCAACTCACAACTGCAAATAGGAATCAACCCAGATTATACCTGGGTTTTTTTTGCTCTTGTGTCTCATGGTTAGGTGGGATTTATTTAATACACGCTATGAGCCGTAAAGCAATAATAATTAAATAGGACTTACGCATCAAGTACAAAATGTAGGGGCAATACCCTGCGGTCGGCTAAAGCTACATGAATTGCCCCTACGAGGAATCAAGCCTTTCACTGCCTTTTTGCGTAAGTCCTGTTAAATATCAACTGCTGCGACTGAAAAATACAGCAGCTATAACAATTAAACCTAAAAGCGCTAGAGGAACCCAGAGATTAGGTATATCTGACAAACTCATATTTAATTACGAATTACGAATTACGAATTACGAATTATTTTAAGCCGATGCCTGTTTTAGCAAATTCTTCAACCGTTTTTTGTGAAAATTCATGAGTAGCGATCGCCTGCAACATTGCCAATGGTAAAGTTAAATGATCCGCCCCAGCTTGCAATGACGCGGCGGCTTCTTCAGGAGATTTGATACTAGCTGCCAAGATTTGAATATCAGTACCTTTGAGTACGCTAGCCATATCCCGCACCAAAGCAATACCGTCACCTAACAACCGGCTAGCGCGATTGACATAAGCTATGGCAATTTTAGCTCCAGCTTCCCGTGCTACTGCTGCCTGTGCTGCACTGTAAATTGCTGTCACCGCACAGGTAATTTCTGAGGATAGACTCGCCACCACTTCAAAACCTAACGGTGTTGCGGGAATCTTTAAAATTGTTTGTGAACCAATAATCTCGAAAGCTTTTCTACCTTCAGCTAGCATCCCATTTTTATCAGATGCCATAAGTTGATAGTATAACGGGCCATTTGTCAAGGCAACCAATTTTTTGAGCGTGGTTTCTGGTGGGGTATCGCTTTGAGCCAACAGCGTGGGATTTGTTGTAATGCCTTTTACCCATCCCCAAAGCTTAACAACTTCAGCTTCCGATGCGATCGCACTGTCTAGATAAATAGCCATAATTTGTCCCCTTAATTGTCTCGCTATAACTCTGCATTCATCTCTGGTACACTGTGAAGAACACCAATGTTTTCAGGTAAATAGATCACGCCCTATGGTACAGCATTGCTGTACTACCATCTGCTTTGTAGTTTATGGAAATGAAAAGTGCTGTAAGGAAAAGCCAGATTTGTCTAAAGCTATGTAGAAAGGGAATAAATTTAATTTTTCATCAAGTTTTTAGGGACTTCCAATTAACAAAATATCTCATCGTTGGGGCCTATGGCAATACCCCCTACAAATATACAAATAATTTAGGATGATTTATTTTTTGGAAGTCCTTTAAATAAGCCAATCGACAGTAGGTTGTTACCTTTTATACTTAATAATCCAGAAGCGAGTATTGATATTAATGTCATTCGGCTAATGTATGCAAGTATTAATCACGTCTAGCCAGTTATGGCACTTATCATGAATCGTTACTCCTTAGCAAAACGATGTTTGGCGGAAGCTCTAGGTACAGCTTGGTTGGTTCTGATGGGCGTGGGTACTGCGGTGATCTCTGGTTCAGTACCTTGGGTTGGAGTTACTGGGGTGGCGATCGCTTTTGGCTTAAGTTTGTTGACTGCCGCCTATACTTTTGGTTCGATCAGTGGATGTCACGTCAACCCCGCAGTCACAATTGGTTTTTGGGTAGCCAATCGGTTTTATTTCGGAGACGTTTTGCCATATATCGGCAGTCAAGTTCTTGGCGGAATTTGGGGGACTACTATCCTGTTTTTGATTTGCATGGGGAAGCCGGAGTTTACAACAGCCAACTTTGGTTCTAATGGGGTGGGAATTCACTCCCCTGGTAACTATAGCTGGTGGGCTTGTGCATTAGCCGAATTCATCGTTACCTGTGGCTTTGTGCTGCTGATCTTGAGCGTAACATCTTTTCGCGCTCTCAAGCTGTCTGCACCAATCCCCATAGGTTTAGCGCTGATCTTGGCGCATCTTATCCTGATTCCTATTACCAATGCCAGCGTCAATCCGGTGCGATCGCTAGCCACAGCTATCTTTACTCGCGGCTGGGCATTGGCTGACCTTTGGATTTTCATCGTCTTCCCCATTTTAGGTGGAGTTTTGGCGGGTATGGTTGCCCGATGGCTGCAAAAACCAGACATCTAACAAGCTTTTCCCATTTAGACAAAGGAAAAGAAAATGAATATAGAGACGTAGCACTGCTACCTCTCTACAAGGGTTCTGGATAACGCATATTTAATTTCTGGAGATGTCCAATGTCTCACAACACACCTGAGTTAGAATTCTTTTGCGAGATTGTCGTGCTACTATACAACTCATTTCCTGTTGTTACTTGTAAAAGATAGTTATGGATATCAGTAGACGTAGCTTATTGAAAGCTGCTTCGGCTTCGGGATTAGTGGCAGCAGGACTGGCTTCAGAAGGATTTTTGCAACCACTCTTAGCCCAAACAAAACCTGTTGAGCAAACGAATCAACTGCTAGCCGAAACAGCCACTCCAACTCGACGCGGCGAGATGTTATATCGTACCCTCGGACGTACCCAAGAACAAGTATCTGTAATTGGCTTGGGTGGGTATCACATTGGGAAAATTCAAGAGGAGCAAGAAAGTATTAAGCTGATCCGCAGTGCCATTGATCGCGGCATCAACTTTATGGATAACTCTTGGGACTATCACGACGGACGTAGCCATCGCTGGATGGGGAATGCTCTTAAGAACGGTTATCGGCAAAAGGTCTTCTTAATGACCAAAATCGATGGTCGCACCAAAGGCGCTGCCAAGATGCAGATTGATGAATCGCTCAAAGATTTGCAGGTAGATCACATTGATTTAATCCAGCATCATGAAATACTGCGCTTTGAAGACCCTGATCGAGTCTTTGGCACTGGCGGCTCAATGGAGGCAGTCGTCGAAGCCCAGAAAGCAGGCAAAATTCGCTATATCGGTTTCACAGGACACAAAAATCCCCAGATTCACCTTCAGATGCTCTCAACCGCCACACAAAATGGTTTCCGTTTCGATACGGTACAGATGCCATTGAATGTAATGGATGCCCATTTTAGAAGTTTTGAACATCAGGTTTTACCTGTGCTAGTCAAAAACAACATTGGTGTATTGGGAATGAAATCGATCGGGGAGTCCTACATTCTCAGAAGCAACACGGTCAGCGCCATTGACTGCCTGCACTACGCCATGAATTTACCAACCTCAGTGGTGATTACTGGCATCGATAGCATGAGAATTTTAGACCAAGCTTTTGAGGCAGTCCGCACGTTTGAGCCAATGGATCAGGCACGAGTTACAGCACTGTTAGCGCGTACCCGTGAGGCCGCGGCTAAAGGGCAGTACGAACGATATAAGACTACAAACCAAAATGACAGTACAGCCATGAATCCCGCTTGGTTAGGGTAAATATTAAACTACTGTTTAACGATAAAGTTACAGTGTTTTTAATCGTCAAAAAGGTTGATAATATCTATATTGGCAAAAGTTTTGGATTAGCACTGTAGATTATGACATTGAAAAACACCTTTGGTGAATATAGTTTTATCACTAAAGTAGACGTTACGAATCTGGAAGCTAGTGTCGAGTGGTACAAGTCCAAGCTCGGATTTGTTCCTGAAGACAAATATGACACTCCTAACTGGAGACAGCTGAGCCTCCCTGATATTGGGCGCTTTGCAATTGGACTGAACTTAAGTAACTCAGTTGAAACAGGTAGTACTGTTAGTACCTTTGTTGTAAACAATATAGTTGTTGCTCGTCAAAGCCTGATTGAACAAGGAGTTGAAGTTGGCCCAATTACCGATGTCGGTCATGGAGTGCAATTATCTGTCTTCAAGGATATTGACGGGAACTTGTTAGGGCTTCGGCAAAATCCGCAGTCTTAACCATTAGCTGCTCAAATCAGGGATGAGGCAGCAACTAAACTCATGTTGCTGCTTCTAAGGTTTATACGCGATGCCATCTGTATCTCGGTTAAAACCTTTGGGATCGGCTGGTAGTAATTTAAATCTTCTTTTGGTAATATCTCTTTTAAGCCAATACACTTGGGTTAAGGTTTAACTGTTGTGTTGTCAAAGTGAATTTTTTTTAACGTAGACGCTTCGGCTTGCCGCAGGCTACCACCTTCTCTGCGAGAGGCTTCCGCCAACGCGTAGCGTCTCGTTAGAGAAGGACGCATACCACTTCGTGGAAGCAAGCTACGCGCAGCGTCTCGTAGAGAAGGACGCAAAGGAAGAGAAGGAAGAGAAGGAAGAGAAGGAAGAAATGTTTAACTGAACTGTATTGTCTTTTAAGCGGCTTTGTTGCATCGTTCAACTAGGCTGTGCTGGGGATAAATCCTATTTGTCAAACTTATCCGGTCTGCATTCATTCGACTTGCGTGGTAAGCTAAAAAACATCTAAACTAGACAATCGAATTAAATCAAACTCTTGTGGGGTGGGCATCTTGCCTGCCTTAATTATGCAAGTTAAATGTGGAACAGCTTATTGTTAACCAAATCCCACGTCGCCGCAAATAATGATCTACTGAGATGCTTCGTTATGCTAACTATAAAAGCAAAAGACGCTTTTAAAACAACCTCTTAGAGGTGTTTTAGTTTTCTCCCTTTTTCTGGAGTATAGAATCACACAAAAGATAGAGGTATTAACTGGCTTAATTTCATTACTATCAACAATATATAAATAAATGTTACAGAAAGGAGTCGGTTATTAGCATCCAGTTATCACAGAATGTCGTCATCCCAAAATGCCATGATTCCAACATTGCTCTGGATCTAAAACGTGCTAGGGAAATTGCTGATTATTGTGCAAAGAATGCCAGTGCTATAGATTATAATACTGCTTTTCCGAAGCAGGAATTTGAACTGATTGCTAAGGCGGGGTTGTTAGCTGCACCATTGGCGAAAGAATTAGGCGGATGGGGTGCAGGAATTGATGCTAATCTTACCTACGAGCTTTTAATATTATTAAAGCAGATGGGGTATGGTAATCTGGCAGTTGGCCGAATTTATGAAGGACACATCAACGCTCTGCAACTGATTCAGACTTTTGGTTCTAGAGAACAAATTACCAGCTACGCTCGTGATGCCCGCGATCGCCATAAAATATTTGGGGTTTGGAATGCTGAAGCCTCTGATGGTGTGAAAATAATTCCTTTTGAGAATGGACGTTATCGGCTGGAAGGTTCTAAAACCTTTTGTACTGGTGCAGGCTATGTTGAACGTCCTTTCGTGAATGGAGTCTTGCCAGAAGGCGGTTGGCAAATGTGCATTGTGCCGATGGACGAAGTGACAACAGTTAGTGATCCAGCTTGGTGGCAACCTTCTGGGATGCGAGCTACTGCTAGTTATAAAGTGGATTTTAGCGGTGTAGAGTTGGAGCAGAGCGCTTTAATCGCCGGGGTAGGAGATTACTTTCGACAGCCCTGGTTGTCTGTTGGGGTGATTCGGTTTGCCGCAGTGCAACTAGGTGGGGCAGAAGCACTGTTTAACCTGACTCGTGAGTATCTCCAGAAGTTGGAATATACAAATGATCCATATCAACAGGAACGGCTTGGCAGAATGGCGATCGCTATTGAAAGTGGTAATCTCTGGCTGCGCGGGGCTGCGGATCAGGTAGCAGCGTATGCGCCGGTGTTTGGTGGCGATCCCACGGTTCCCCACCCGCAAGCAGATCAACTCGTCGCCTATGCAAACATGGTAAGGACAGCAATTGAACAAATTTGCATTGATGTGATGCAATTGTGTCAACGTTCTGTTGGGACTCGCGGCTTGCTACCACCAAATCCAATTGAACGTATTATCCGAGATTTAAGTATATATCTGCGTCAACCTGCTTTTGATGCGGCCTTGGCAAATGTCGGGAAGTATGTCTTGCAGCAAAGTAATCCTGCTTGTCTGCTTTGGAACGATGAATAAATTTGGCTTGATTACATCACCACTAAGCAATCCTAGTGTTTTACCCTGGCGTTCAGTTAACGAGATTGCTTGTAGTCCGGTACTAATTGTTGCACCCCATCCTGATGATGAGACATTAGGTTGTGGGGGTGCGATCGCACTGTTACGGTCTTTAAATTGTCATGTGCAAGTTTTAGTCATCAGTGATGGTACTCTTTCACACCCTCGTTCCCAGAAATATCCCGCAGATAGACTGCGATGTTTGCGGGAGGCTGAAACACTATCAGCATTGAAATTGCTGGGTGTAAAGGTTAATCATGTCACCTTCTGTAGAATGCAGGATGGGTCAATTTCAACACAGTATCAAAGCGCAGTCGCTAGTTGTTGTGCTCATATCACAGAAGTCGCCCCACAAATTATCTTTTTACCGTGGCGATATGACCCTCACGCAGACCACCGAGCGACGTGGAAGTTAATTCACACAGTCCTAGATGGTTTGCGTTTATCCCCCCGATTGATTGAGTATCCTATTTGGGATTGGGATTGCCAGCAACGGGGGAGTCTGCCAGCATCTCTTGAGGTGACAACCTGGCGGTTGAATATTAGCACGGTACTGGAGTTAAAACAGCAAGCGATCGCTGCTTATCGTTCTCAAATTACAGACTTAATTGATGATGACCCAGAAGGCTTTCGCCTGAGTGCCGAAATGTTAGCGAACTTCACTCATCCTTGGGAAGTTTATATAGAGGAAAACCGATGAACCCGTTACAATCCAATTCTCTACCACCCAGCTACTTCGATAAACTCTACAGTGAAAATCTTGACCCGTGGAAGTTTGAGACAAGCGTTTATGAAGCTAACAAATATGCAACCACGATCGCAGCTCTGCCTAAAGAGCGCTATCGGTCTGCCTTTGAAATCGGTGGTTCCATTGGCGTTTTAACTGAAAAGCTACAAGCGCGTTGTGACAAATTATTCTCAGTTGATGTGTCAAAACTAGCTCAGGATAAAGCAAAAAAGCGCTGTCAGCATCTCTCCAATGTCAACTTCCAGATTATGCGTGTCCCAGAGGAATATCCTGATGAAATGTTTGATTTGACCCTAGTCTCGGAAGTTGGCTATTACTGGGGCTGGGAAGACCTGAAAAAATCCCAACAATGCATTTTAGAACACCTGGAACTAGGAGGACATTTACTTTTAGTTCATTGGACACTCTATGCCTGTGATTATCCTTTAAGTGGGGATGAAGTTCACGACTCGTTTTTGGAGTTACCCTCAAATAAACTGCGGCATTTAAAAGGTCAACGCGAGGAAGAATATCGACTTGATTTATTCGAGCGAGTCTGAGAAATAAACCACTTTGGAAGCGTTACCCTACTCTAGGGTGACGCTTTCCCTTAGCAATTACTGACGCAAACTCTCAAGACGCAAGCGCAAATCTCCAATTGCTTGTTCAATTTTCACAAATTTCCAGCGCGAAGCCCACCTTTGTTCTGACTGCTGGCGTTCTTCGACCAGTTCAAACAATTGACCAAAGGTATAAGGTTGGGTCAATTTTTGCACAAGCCATTGGGCTGAAACTCCCAGCATCTCTGCCAAGGACACAACACTGGGATGACTTGGCTGATAACCATTGAGAACGTACCACCACATCACTCGTAATTGGCGACGTGCAACAAAACGAGTTTCGATAGCTGCTGCTGGCTCGACTAGAAATGATTGCTCTTGCTGTCCCATTTCTATCCATTGACTGAGCTGATTTGCTAAACCAACATTGGTACGTCCGATTTGTCTTGCCGAAGTTACTACCCGCACTAGGGAACTGTGGCGAAAACGGGCATTTACCCGTACTAAGGCACGGTAAAAAGCTACATCTTCAGGAGTCCGCACTGGTGGTAAGCCTCCTGCTAATGCATACATTTCTGCTGTTACTGCCAAACTTGCTCCATAGTGTTGATAATGGCGGGGAAAGCTGTCATAGGGGTCGGGATCAAGATAAGTTTCTAATTCGGTAATTAAATAGCGGTAGCCTACTTCACGCAGATAGCAAGTTCTGGCGTAAGGGTGTAGATTAGCACGACCAGCTTGCTCAACAAGAATTCGCCCACCGACAGCATCAGCACCACAACTAATTTCATACAGGTTGGCAGCAATCCAAGTTGGGCTAACCTGCGAGTCTCCATCAGTTGAAGCAATTACCCCCCTTGTGCGTCCTAAACTAGACAAACGATGGTATGCTTCATCCATTAAAATCTGACGCACTCGACCAATATAGGCTTCCGCAGGAGGGAGAGTTTTTTCAACTATATGCAGTGCGATATCTGGATGTTGTTGAGCGAAAGTTCGGGCTATAGCTGCTGAATCATCGCTACAATTATTTGCCAACAAAATTATTTCGTAGCGTCTGGGATCTAAAAGCTGTCCTTCTAGATCAACTTGATGTGTCAGGGCAGTAAGGGTTGCTGCTAAAGTCTGAGCTTCATTGCGAACTGGAACAATTACACAAACTTCACAATGCGGTGACGGCGGTATTTGGACTAAAGGTTGAGAAAAGTCTTTACCGAGTTGTACAGATGGAAAGTCAGCAACGAAGAACAAGCGCTTACTTTCCATAAAAACCATTTTTCCATCTCCAGAAACAGTATTTCATGCACAATCGCAAATTATTAATATTTGTAACTATATTTTCATTTTCATATTATCTCATTTATTTGGAATCTACCTACAGTATGATTAGTGCTGATTAAAACTCTCTGAACAGAAGCGAGCAAAGAATGTATTGTATTTAATTTTTTTGACTGATAATCATTCTGAAGAAGGATACGAATAATATTAGATAAGTAAGTCCGCGTTAAAAAATCAACCTATGTGACGAAATTTAAAATCAGCGAACAGCTTATAAATCAGTGACTTCGCAGTTTTTCCAAAACTAAACATACATAGGTTTTATTGTGCAAACCTACTTTTTATTAAGTAACCAAATAAGACCAAAGCAGATTTATGCAAAAACTTAAACGCAAGATTAATAACCTACTTTTTGGTGGTTATAAACATTCAAAGGGTAATTCTAAAATCCAAAATCTAAAATGAAATAACAGAACTAGTGACTTGATTGCTGGGGTCAATCTAAAATCTAAAATTGTGTGACTTCTGACCGACAAAGACTCATGATACAGAGCAACTAAATTTATTTATGGAGAAGAAAAAAATGTATTTCGAGAAGCAATGCGCTTTTAAATTCGGCGCAAAGCCGGAGACGCACAGCGCAAGAAATACGAAGCGGAGCCGGAGACGCTCCGCCTCCGGTCCTTATTACAGAGCAACTAAATTTATTTATGGGGATCATTAATTTTGAATTCGGAGCGTACTCCTACGGAGAAGCGAGCTACGCGCAGCGTCTCGTTAGAGAAGCAACGTGACTCCTGCCCAAATGGTAAGCGGTTGTCCAACTTGCTTATACAGTAAGCTCTCTAGAATTACGCCATTATTGTTGGCGGTAAGAGTTTTATTTGGGTGATGCAAAGACTCATAGAAACCGTTGTACCAGCCATCTTTTGACTTGAGGTTGCCTTGGACAAAATCAAATAACTGGCGGGTATAAACAGTGTTATAAAGTACATGCCAGCCGATCGCAGCTTTGGCACTGAGAAATCGCAAATCATTGTGCTGTTGTCGGGTATCTGTAATGGTTGTCCAAGCTTCGCCGTTGACAAACAGGCTGCTGTAAACAAAGTATGGAGAGCGATCTAAGTTGTCTTCGGTGACGGCGGTTAATTGTTTTGTGGCTTGATAACGCGCTGCTTGAGCAGCTAAAATCCGATCAGCATAGGCTTTAGGCAAAGCTTGAAACCCAGTTTCGATGCCATCTAAGATATAGGGTTCGCTCAGAACGTAATTATTAGCTCCAGAGTTTTTATAGTCGCGGCGATCGTAAGGAACTCCCTCTCCGTAAAGATTAACAAAGGCAGTATGAGACTGATAATCTAAGGCTTGCTTAACATCCAAGCCCCAAAGCTTCAGACCATAGGCAGCATAATTCTCATAACCTAAGCGACCTTCTTGGTTATACTGTTCTTTGCCTTTGATAACGGCAGTACCGTACATTTGGCCATTTTTGGTTAGACGCTTGACTTGCCAATGTTTCCAAACTGCTGCCGTTTGCGATCGCATTTGTGGATACTTTGCGCCAACAATCTTCAACCAGATTCCCATCCTTCCCAAATCAATCGCTGACCAACCAATTTCTTCGCGTTTTTCTAGTTGACCATAATTAACAGGTACGAGGGTTTTTGCATTGTAGACCTTGTTGGGTAGTTCGCCTTTGTATAAGGGCATTGATGCCAGAGTCTTCAACATTTTACTCATTTTGGCTTCAAATTCAGCCATCGGTACGATATTGAGTTCTCTAGCACTAACTAAAGCTGCGATCGCTGCTGTCTGATCCCACATACTTACAGAGGCAAAGCCATCAACAGAATTGACCAAGCCAGTTTCATCGTTCCAGTTGCGCTGGAAGTATAACCAAGCCTGACGCGCAGTTGTCGTTTCCTCTGGGGTGAGTTTTCCAACTCCAGGAGCAACATAGGGTATTATAGCTACTGTTAGTTGGTTTTTAGGGATGGGTTTACCTGGTAAAACCAGAGATTTCGCATCCAGCCTCGCAATTATTTCAGCTTTTTTAGCAGAAGAAACAGGGCGTTGGGGTTTATCTGGTTGTTGCAACTGGGCTGAAGCACTTTGGAATGTTGATATTTTCGGTTTTTCTAGAGAAGTCTGGGAAAATTGCTTAGACCAAACATTTAAAATTGCGATCGCGATCGCAGCCGTCAGGACTCCTCCTACAGAAGCTAGTATGGACAAGCTCTTAGGCGGCGGTTGAAAATCAGAACTCATGCTTTTTTAAAGCCTGATCTTGTAAGTCAGGGTTGCTTGCGTAGTTTCACCAAATACATTCTTCCCAAGTTTGAAATCTAACTAACACCCAGAAGTGCATCTGACGGGAACTATTAAAATTTACATTCCGCCGACGACGATAATTATTTACAATAAAATAGTCACGCACCCGATCTCTGGAGTTCTAGCAGTGGGCTTATTTGATGATTTGAGTCGGTTTCTAGAAAATCGTTTAGAAGAATTCTTGCGTAACAATCCACATTTGGAGTTAGAGGCGCTGCTAGAACAGCTGCGTGAGCAAGAGGAAGACACATTAAAGCTGATCGCAGACTTACAATTACAAGAGAAGCGATCGCAAGAAGAAATTCTCTCCACCGCTCAAGAAATTCAGCGTTGGCATATCCGTGTTCAAAAAGCTGAAAACGCTGGCAGAGAGGATTTGGCGACTGCGGCGGGTGAGCGAGAAGCAGCCTTGTTGCGGGAAGGAAATCAGCGCTGGGGACAGATGCAAGGGCTGAAAGAACGCATTAACCAATCTCAAGAACTACTGCGAAAAATTCAGCAGCGCCGACAGGAGGTGCAAGCTAAAGCAGCCGAAGCACAGACAGCCCGTACTCAAGCACAAACTCAGCAGCGTTTGGAAACCAATGGCTGGTCGAATCAAACTAGCAGTTATTCTGGTGGGTTTGATGACTTAGAAGAAAAGTTTCAGCGCTGGGAAACCCAAGATGAGTTAGAACAAATGAAGCGGAATCTGGGCAAATAAACCAACGAAAGAATCAGATTTATGAATAACTGTTGCGATGCTGACGTTGGTCAACTACCCAAGCGAGCTTGCGGTTTAAAACCCTCACTGAACTCTCCTACCCTGCGGGAAGCTGGCGCAACAGTGGGTCAAAATCATCCGTGGTCGCTTTAATATCCCCCCCCTTAAAAAGGGGGGCTAGAGGGGAGTGCGCGAAGCGCACGCTACGCGAACGAAGTTTCAGGTTTTGAGTGCGTAAGTCTTGAATTATTATCTGTATTGCTAATAACAATTTATGCTATTTATTTAGGATTAAAAATTTTAGAGATTTATACTTAATAGAATCTTCAATTAAATTTTGGAAATTGTATTTAATTTGCTAATCATGATTTATTTTTCTGATAAAGTTTAGTAAAGCCAAGTTTTACCTCTTCTTTGTACTACCACTAACACATCGTAATAATACCTAAGTTTTTTTGATTAACCGTCAACCAGGAGAAGATATAAAAATTTTGTAGTAATCCAGGACTTACGCAAACAATAGCCGAAACCCTGATTTTCAGGTAGGGGCAATTCATGAATTGCCCCTACCGTATGTAGTTTTGCGTAAGTCCTATTAATCAAAGACGAAGTAGAATTAAATCCAGTTTTCTATTTCCTATTTGGTGTTGTTGCCGCAGTATTTCCCAGATGTTTCCATGAGAACTGAGGCAGAAAAAATAATATGTTTTTAGACATTTTGGCTAGCCTACAACGGTTATTTGTGGGTTACATTCCAGCCGTTGTGTTGGGTAGTTTCATCGGATATTTCATTGGACTAAATAGCATGATTTATCAGCTATTTAGGCTGATATTTCAGATCCCACATAGCATCCCTCCTATAGCTTTGCTACCTATTGCCCTAATAGCATTTCAAGAGAGCGAATCGGCTGCTATTATAGTAGTTTTTCTGGGAACTCTCTGGACGATGATTATTAATACAGCAATAGGTATGCAACATTTTCATAGACAGAAGAATAACTTTCGAGTAGCGATATTTCATATATTTCATGCCTTGAAAGTTAGCATTTGGGTAGCTTGGTTTATAGTTATTGCTACAGAAATGTTAACAGGTCCAAAAGGACTTGGCTTTACCCTCTGGGATGCTTATAAAGCTGGCAATACCGATTACATAATCCAAGTAATCCTCTATATCGGTATCATTGGCTTTTTGCTAGATCAGTTACTAGATTTCGCAGCCTATATTCTCTCACAAATGGTATCAGATGGGAAAAAATCGGACTAAATTTTGTCTAGGCTTGCGGATTACACGCTGCCAGCTAATAGTTTGCTTCGCAGAACGTATTCCTAAAGAACCTGAGTATTAACATCCTGTTGGGTCGTCATTGACCTTAACAATCAGCTTGCCAAAGTTCTCACCTCGAAGTAAACCGATGAATGCGCTAGGAGCTTTCTCTAAACCAATAACTACATCTTCTTTATACTTGAGTTGGCCAGATTGCAACCATCTAGAAACATCATGCAAAAAATCATTAAACCGATGTTGGGAATCACTAACTAGAAAACCTTTGATTAAAGCCCGTTTGATTAGTAGTGGCATTAAATTAGGCCCTGGTGGAGTAGATGTGGCGTTATATTCCGAAATCAAACCTACGAGTGGAATTCTTGCCCCAAGGTTAATCTGCTGCAACACAGTTTCTAAAATCACACCTGCTGTATTGTCATAGTAAACATCAATGCCATTAGGAGCAGCTGCTTTGAGCGCTGAATCAAGTTCTTGAGTTTTGCGGTTAATGCCAACATCAAAACCTAATTCCTTAACTATATATTCCCGCTTATCGTCACTCCCGACAATTCCCACTACTCGCGCACCTTTAATTTTGGCAATTTGACCTGCTACTGCACCCACAGCACCAGAAGCGGCTGAAACCACAACAGTTTCACCTTCTTGAGGTTGACCGACATCAAGTAGAGCAGCATAAGCAGTCAGACCAGGCATACCCAAAACACCTAAACTATAAGATAAAGGTGCCTGAGTGGGATCAAGCTTACGCAGTGTCTCACCTTTAGATATTGCATAAGTTTGCCAACCATTATTATTCAAAACAAAATCTCCTACTTGAAATGGAGGATGATTTGATTTAATTACTTGGCTGACTGTACCACCTACAATAACTGAATTCAATTCTAGTGATGCAGCATAAGACTTGCGTGCACTAATACGACCACGCATGTAAGGGTCGAGAGATAGATAAATGGTGCGGCTAAGAATTTCGCCTTCACGCGGTTCCGGAGTTGGTGTTTCTACGAGAGCAAAATCACTCTCTTTTGGTTCGCCGACTGGACGACTTTTGAGGATGATTTGTTTGTTAATTAAATCAGACATAAGTTATTTTCCTCTAAATCAATCGTTTTTTAGGTTAAACTACTTATTTGCATTCAAGAGTTAATAATTTAACTTAGTTAATTATTCAATAATTAGCTAGGTTTCCACTCACTCTGTAAGATGCTGTAAATGTAATCATCCCATAGTTTACCGTCTAATTCGTGATGTTCTCGCAAAATCCCATCTCTATGAAAACCTAGCTTGTCAAGTAGTTTGACTAAGGCAATGTTGAAAGCAGCAGTTTGACAATATAATTTGTTGAGTTCTGTTGTTGCTAAGAGGTAATTAATAGCAATTATCAATATTTTTGTTCCCATACCCTGGTTTCGCCATTTTGGGTTGATGGTATATCCAAATTCCGCCGAACGATTCCGTGGGTTAATATCAAAATATCTGAATCTCCCTACAGGTTCTTCTAATCCATCCATGAGGAAAGCAAAAATTATCGCTTTATCACTTATCGTAATTCTTTTACCGTCACTAATAGGACGGCATGTTTTTGTTTCAAGGCGGTCAAATTTACCCCAGTCATTAAAGGCATTCTGATGTTCAGATGTTGCACGTTCAATCCACATAATTAATTAGTCTGCTTACGTGGACGAGCATAAAATTAAGCTTTTGTATACGCTCGCCAGAAGGTTTAAAGCAGAGTACCAGCTGGCGTGCGACTTCCAGTAATCTTGGTGCTTAAGACACTCTTGCTGAATGTCTTTCTAATAGCGACTCCTCTGTTTGTAGCTGTGCAAAAGTACTCTTAACAAACTCTGCGATCTCTATACGATTCCCACCGGGATCGCGGAGGAAAAATCGCACGCATCCTGGAAGCGATCGCTGATCGGGAATAATTTCTACTCCATGCCCTTTTAGGTGTTCTTCAAAGGCGTTCAAGTTATCGACTTGGAAGCAATAATGTCGTCTAGATGCTTGGTTATTGGTGTTTTTCTCTGTACTAATGTGCAATTCAATATCTCCCAACTTGTACCACGGTCCTGAATCGTTTTTGATCACTTCAGGTCTGGGAATTTCTATCAGTCCCAAAACTTTACTGTAGAAAAACAGCATTGCTTCCTCTACTTCAAAAAGATAGGTTACTTGAATATGATGAACTGCATCAAGCTCCATACATTTTTCTCCTAGTTTGGGTTAAATTTGGCAACGGTGCAATCACCTTTTGCAGTAATAGTGGCGTATTTCTAAAGTTTTTCTGTTCCAACTCACCAAAAACCTATGCGACAAGCTTTCCCATATTGATACGTTCTTCAACGAGATAGCCAAGTTTTCTATAAAACTCAACTACTTCTGCATTGGAGATATGAACTTGGAGATTGATTTTGAGGCATCCTATCGCGATCAATACCCTGCCGTTGATACTGAGGGCTGAACGCAACTGTGTATAACCAACCGCGATGTCCGTCATATTCTGCCATTATAGTGCCTACAATTACAGAGCTAATCTGAGTAACAAAAAACAACTCAGGCTGTACAGCAAGCTTCTGACTGATTATCAATTTGGGGCTGCTGTGCGACGGGTTGTTAGGAAACACCTCATCCCACAGAGTACTGACTGATTCAGCATCAGATTCTTGGTATGGTCTTATATTCATCTACATCTACTAAATCAAAGGACTTGCCTTTGCCGATTGTTTGTGAAATACTACTCTTAAAACTACGGTAAATTGGTACATTTTAAGTAGTATTGTACAAAACTTACCATAAAACATCGTGTCCTCAAAGCAATTGCAGGCTAATCCCTAAAATGACAAACAGAGAAATTCGCACTGCTAAAGTTAAAGTGCCTAACGGAGATTTGCAAATTGATGCTTATTTAGCTGAACCAGCAAAAGAGGGAACATTTCCAGCCGTTATCGTGATTCAGGAAATTTTTGGCGTCAACATTCACATTCGGGAAGTTGCTGAGAAGTTCGCCAAAGAGGGGTATGTGGCGATCGCTCCGACTCTATTTCAACGCACCGCCCCTGGTTTTGAGGGTGGCTACACTCCTGAAGATGTCCAGCAAGGAAGAGGGTATAAGGAGCAGACAACAGCAGATGAAATATTAAGTGATATTAAGGCTGCGATCGCCTATTTAAGAACCTTACCAAATGTGCAAGGAGATGCGATCGGCTCTATTGGTTTCTGCTTTGGTGGTCACGTCGTTTATCTAGCTGCGACTTTACCAGATATTAAAGTTACAGCTTCCTTCTATGGTGGCGGTATTCCCAACTCAACTCCCGGCGGTGGACAAGCAACTATCACCCGCACTCCCGATATTAAAGGCCCCATTTACGCCTTCTTTGGTCTTGATGATCAGGGAATCCCTTTGGAGCAAACAGAACAGATTGAGGCTGAATTAAAGAAAAATCAGATTCCCCATGCTATCTTCCGCTATTCTGGAGCCGGACATGGCTTTTTCTGCAACCATCGCGCCAGCTACAATGCCGAAGCTGCTGCCGATGCTTGGAAAAACGTTCAAGAACTGTTCCAAAAGAACCTTCAGCTTCAAAAAGTCTAAATCTTTGGGTTAGAAGCAATACACCGCTAGAGCATCGATTCAGTAATCAAAGACCTAACCCCCCAGCCCCCTTTCCTACCAGGGAAGGAGGAGCCAAACTCCCCCTCTTTGCTTGCCTAACGGCAGGCTGACGCCAAGGCGAGGGGTTGGAAGCGCACATCTATCTGTGCGCCTCTACTGAACAGTATGCATCTTCATCAAATCGGCAAATATTAGCCAAATAGTCAAAAGTAAATAAAAATAAAGTATCACATCGATGATTACCGCCTTCAAACAGCCAATTCGCTGAAGAAAAAATTCTCGCTAAAAGTTATAACAACGTCAAATCTAAGCTTAATCAACTGAGAATGCACACGATAACAGATAATATTCTTCAGCAACAGATTGAATACTATCGCGCTAGAGCCAACGAATATGATCAGTGGTTCTATAGGAAAGGACAGTACGATCGCGGTACCCAAAACAACCAGCGCTGGTTTAATGAAGTAGCTGTAATCAAAAATACATTACACCAAATTGGGGTGGTGGATGATATTTTAGAGTTAGCGTGTGGAACAGGTATCTGGACGCAGGAGCTTTTAAGTATCGGTAAAAAAATTACTGCGATCGATGCCTCCCAAGAAGTGATTACAATTAATCGCTCGAAGTTAAATTCATCGAGTGTTGAATATCACCTCATGGATTTATTTACATGGCAACCTAACACTGAATTTGATTTAGTGTTTTTTGCTTTTTGGCTCTCTCATGTGCCGCCAAAATTACTCGATTCATTTTTGAAGAAAGTCTATCAATCTGTTCGCCTTGGTGGACAAGTATTTATCATTGACTCTTCCTTTGAACCGACATCTACGGCTAACAATCATATCCTTAAAGATGACGGAAACTTATATAAAACCCGGAAGTTAAATGATGGTCAAGAATTTCAGATTGTCAAAATTTTTTATCAGCCTGATCAACTTCAAGAGCAGCTAAACAAAACAGGTTTTCAGATTGATGTGAAGGTGACAGATAACTATTTTATCTATGCACATGGGAGAAAGATTTAAATAATTGGTAATTCGTAATGTGCTATACCCCGCTACGTCCCTTGGCGTCTCCTAGAGAAGACAGGATAGAACACTCAACTCATCGCTTTGCTGAAGGCAAAGAACCTCCGAAATCTCCGCCGTCCCAATCATAGCCATCAAGCCAGCCATCATCCTCAGCATCCCACAACAACATATATGCAAGTAATAAGGTATTGATAAATCGCTCTACAGGAATTTCCCAATGTTTAGCCATCTTGTCTAATTGCACTTTTGCTACTAAATTTGATGAGACAAAACATTGCAACACATCATCGTGGCTACAAGACTATCCAGCAATGAATTTATCAAAATAAGGTTTATATTTTTCTGTTGGATGAGGTTTCTTAAAGTTAGTGAAGCGAACATTTCTAAAAAAGTCTAGTTTTAGACCAGCAACAAGCCCATCAGAATCTTCACTATAAATCCATCAGAATCTTCACTATAAATATAGTAATAAAGTGAAGTACCTTGACCATTAAAACTGCGAGTAGCACGAATGATTCTAGGAGTGAGGAAATCATCTCCCTCAAAATCTGCGAGAACATCCTTTATTGCCATACAAACCGTGTTCAGTATTCAAGTATTATTCTTAGGGTTCCCAAAACAGAAGAAAACAATCCGCGTCAGCGTACTAGGTTTTGGCAGATTAGGATAGGCTCCCGTCAAGGTACTTGTGGGCGATGGGTAGACTGCGATCGCACTCAGTGAGACTTCGCCCATCAATAACTTCGCCGCCATTGTACTGAGTTTCCTTTTACTCTCATTCAGATTTTTGTAACAAGTCTATTGACTTCAGACAAGTATATTGAGAGACTAATAGTTAGTTAAGCTAATTATTGGAAGTGCATCAAACTTGTGACAATACTGACGGGAAAAATAAATCGGTCAGAACCTTCTAGCGAGGAAAGAGGGCTGATTTTGGAAACTCAGGGACTCACGCGCCGTTTTGGGAAGTTAACGGCTGTTAATAACCTGAGCATATCTGTGGAACAGGGTGAAGTATTTGGGCTGCTTGGGCCGAATGGGGCAGGGAAAAGTACAGTTATTAAGATGTTGACAACTTTACTGCCTCCCAGTGCAGGAACAGCAACTCTGGCTGGCTATGATGTGACTCACCAATCTAATCCTGTGAGACGGGCTATCGGCTATGTACCCCAGGCGCTCTCGGCTGATGGTAGCCTCACAGGTTACGAAAATCTCTTAATCTTCGCTAAGTTATATGGGATATCTGCCAAAGGACGCGATCGCCGGATCTATGAGATTCTAGAGTACATGGGTTTGCAAGATGCGGCGAAGCGCTTGGTACGAAACTACTCTGGTGGGATGATCCGCAAGCTGGAAATTGGCATCTCAGTGCTGCATCAACCCCAAATTTTGTTTCTTGATGAGCCGACTGTTGGACTCGATCCGATCGCTCGGACTCAAGTATGGCAGCTTGTAAAACAACTCTGTGCTGATTACGGCACAACTATATTTTTAACAACCCACTTTTTAGAAGAAGCGGACAGCTTATGTAACCGCGTGGCGATTATGCGACAAGGTGAAGTCGTAATCACAGGCGCACCAAGCGACTTAAAAGCTTCTTTAGATAAACCAAATGCAACTTTGGATGATGTCTTTATTCACTATACAGGCGACCAGTTAACATCAGGAGTCAACTACCGTGACACAGCAAGAACCAGACGTACTGCTCAACGGTTGGGTTAAAACCCCAGCTACTCACCGAGAAAATATCATCTCTGCAATTAAAGAGCTAGTTACGAAAACTTTAGCGATCGCAGAATTAGAAGTGCGTAAGCTTCGCCACGATCCCACTGATTTAATCGTCAGATCAGTGCAACCGTCATTATGGTTACTGATTTTTGGGCAAGTGTTCTCCAAACTTCACGAAATTCATACAGGGAACTTACCATATTTAGACTTTATGGCTGCTGGCATTCTCGCTCAAAGCGTGTTGAATGTGGCGATTTTCACCGGGGGAATGACATTAATTTGGGAGCGAGATTTAGGGATTGTACATAAATTTCTTGCTAGTCCGACACCCCGTATAGCAATGGTCTTGGGCAAAGCTTTAGCTTGTGGGGTACGGTGCTTATCACAGGTAGCAGTAATTTATGTATTGGCTTTTTTCTTAGGTGTAAAATTAAATCTCCATCTTCTACCTTTTCTGCAAGTCCTACTAATAGTCATGTTAGGCGCAGCTTGCTTTTGTCTTTTTTCATTAATTATTGGCTGTTTAGCAAAAACTAGAGAGCGGATGACAGGAATTGGACAAATGTTAACCATGCCGTTATTTTTTGCCAGCAATGCTATTTATCCGATCGCAATGATGCCCGACTGGTTAAAGTTTGTTTCTCACTTGAATCCCTTAACTTATCAGGTTGATGCCTTACGCAGCACAATGCTAGTAGATGGAATCAGCGTCTATGGTTTTGGTCTGGATTGTACAATTCTCTTATTAACATTAATAATCTTAACCATCATCGGTGGAAAACTTTATCCACGGGTGGCGATGTAATCAGGAGAACAACAAGCCCATGACCTTGGATAAACCTAATCAAGGTGCAACTTCCGAAGAATGTGCCGCTAGAGTCATGGACACAGTTCCATTAGTGATGCGATTTATCCGAGCAGATATGCGTGCCCACAGCGCTGCTTTTTTATCTATACCTCAGTTGCGATCGCTAGCATTTATCAACCGCAATCCTGGGGCTTCATTATCTGACCTAGCAGAGCATTTAGGTGTCACCTGTGCCACGACATCAGCAACCATAGAACGCTTAGTCCAACGCGATTTTGTCAAACGCTGCGATCATCCTCAAGAGCGGCGGCGGGTGTTGCTCAATCTAACTGAAGAGGGAAGACACCATCTCAAGCAATCCCAAGATCAAACTCGCGCTCATATTACCGATCTGCTGAAAGGTCTTACAGAAGAGCAAATTTCCAACATTGAAGAAGGCTTAACTCTACTAAAAAATGTCTTCGAGAAAACAGAACTCAAATCCCCATAACTCTGAGGTTGCACAGCATGATCCCTTTGCAGCCCTGAAGTTTCGAGACTATCGGCTATTTGCCATTGGACGGCTGGTGCTGTTCGTGGGGTCGCAAATGCAAACTGTAGCCATCGGCTGGGAACTCTATGAGCGGACTGACTCCGCGATCGCTTTAGGTGGCGTGGGGCTGGCGCAAGTCTTGCCGATGATTGCTCTCACCTTGATTGTCGGACATGTGGCCGATCGCCGCGATCGCAAACTGATCATCTTACTGTCGGTAATGTTGCTAGCTCTCTGCTCGCTGGCTTTGGGTGTACTTTCCTATACTAAAGGTGCAATTTTTCTGATTTACGCCTGCTTAGTATTAACTGGTATTGCTAGGGCATTTCTCAGACCTGCCAGTGATGCCTTCATGTGGCAGTTGATACCTGTTAGTGCTTTTACAAATGCAGCCACCTGGAATAGTAGTAGCTTTCAGTTAGCCGCAGTCATCGGCCCAGCCTTCGGAGGATTCGGGATTGCGTTGTTGGGAAGTGCTACAGGCGTATATATAGTAGCTGCGATCGCTGCGTTGCTGTGTTTTATTTTAACGCTGCCGATCAAAGAGGAAAAAGCTATTCGCTCAACCGAGCCAATCTCACTCAAAGCCCTGTCAGCTGGTGCTAAATTTGTTTGGCAGAATCAGTTAATTTTAGCCGCGATTACATTAGATATGTTTGCTGTATTGTTGGGTGGTGCGATCGCGCTCCTTCCCATATTTGCCAAAGATATTTTACATGTGGGGCCAGTGGAGTTGGGATACCTACAAGCAGCCCACTCTATCGGTGCTTTAACTATGGCGATTACCTTGGTGTATTTACCACCATTACGCAAAGCTGGGCCAGCCTTATTGTGGTCAGTGGTTGGCTTTGGTGTTGTGACAATTATTTTTGGGCTTTCTCGTTCGTTTTGGCTGTCTATGTTGATGCTGATCATTGGTGGCGCACTAGATAGTATTAGCGTTGTAATTCGTCATACATTAGTTCAAATCAGAACACCGGATCATTTACGTGGTCGCGTTGCTGCTATTAATAGCGTGTTTATTAGTGCTTCCAATGAGTTGGGGGGCTTTGAGTCAGGCTTAACTGCTGCCTTGTTTGGCCCAGTGATTTCAGTTGTAGGTGGTGGAATTGGCACAATTTTAGTAGTGATTGCTACAGCTATGATTTGGCCGGGAATTCGGAAGTTAGGGGCTTTGCAGGAGTATTAAACAAGCCGGAAGTCGGAAGCGATGCCCTGAGCTACGCCGTACCACTTCTCTACGAGACGCTCCGCGAACGTGGAAGCAAGCTACGCGCAGCGTCTCGTAGAGAAGGGTACAGTTTTGTAATGGGGATTTAGCGCAAAGTCAAGCCAGTGGATTGGGGAGCCAGTCCGTTGTGGGGGTTCCCCCCGTTGAAGGAACTGGGGTCGGGTTTCCTACTCTTGTTGGCGTTTTCTTAATTATCCAGGACTTACGCAAAAATCATCAAAAAGCTTAATTTATCGAACCGCCAAGTCGCCATCGCGCAGCGTCTCGTTAGAGAAGAACGCCGAGAATTCGTAGAGTATGCGTAAGTCCTATTATCGTTTGGTCGTAAATAGACGATGCTGTAGGGGTTTAGCATGCTAAACCCCTACGAAAGATGTGGTTTTTCACCTGATACACATTTGGTATTTCTTGCGTGTTACCCACCCCATAAGAAGTAGTTGAGTATTTTTTTATTTGGAAGTCTTTTAAGGCGCAATGCCATTGCATCGACTGGTTATGCCATTGCATCGACTGGTTATGCCATTGCATCGACTGGTTATGCCATTGCATCGGCTGGTTATGCCATTGCATCGACTGGTTATGCCATTGCATCGGCTGGTTATGCCATTGCATCGGCTGGTTATGCCATTGCATCGACTGGTTATGCCATTGCATCGACTGGTTATGCTCTGAGTCGGAATGAGAAAAACTTCATCAAGCTAGATTTTTAACTCGCTGTTATATACAAATTTTCTCAAGTAGGTTATTATTCTCATCAGGATTTGATAGTAATTATAACTAATAAGGTTATCCATGCTTTTTCCCTTCTTGATCATGTTCCGAGAGGGCGTTGAAGCTGCACTTGTCGTGGGGATAATTGCCAGTTATCTCAAACAAACTGGACGTACCCATTTGATGAAGTCAGTTTGGATTGGCATCGCACTAGCGAGTTTGATTTGTCTAGCTGCTGGGATTATTTTGCAAATAACCAGTCAGGAGTTTCCCCAGAAACAACAAGAATTATTTGAAGCGGTAATTTCCCTCGTTGCCGTTGGGGTTCTCACCTGGATGGTTTTCTGGATGCGCCGTGCGGCTCGTTCTCTGAAAGGGGAGTTACAGTCTCAAATTGAAACTGCGATTCAGTCAGGGGATAAATGGGGTACAGCATTAGTGTGGATGTCATTCTTTGCAGTACTGCGGGAAGGTCTGGAAACAGTAGTGTTTCTGCTGGCTACGTTTCAGCAAAATTTGGGAATTCAAGCTCCTGTGGGGGCATTATTTGGATATGCAGCCGCACTAGCCGTAGGTGTAGGCATCTATCAAGGTGGTATTCGCATCAACTTGAAGCGATTTTTTAAATGGACAGGAGCCTTTATTATCCTGGTTGCGGCTGGACTCTTTGCAAGTGGGGTGAGAGCTTTTCATGAAGCCGGAGTGTGGAATTTACTGCAAACAGTGGTATTCGATGCTAGCGGGGTACTTCCCAAGAACGGGTTTCTCGGTTCACTTTTGACAGGATTTTTTGGCTATAACGATACCCCAACTGTCAGCGAGGCGATCGCCTATTTTGGCTATCTAATTCCTACGATGTCGCTGTTCTTCTTAGGGGATAACGCTGGACAGAAGACTACAGCAAGGCATTATTAGCTACTTGAATAATTTTTAGGAAAATAGAAAAATGAAAAATGTTTTAAAGTATTCAACAATTATCTGTCTAATTGCCTTGACAGTAGCTGCCTGTGAATCGAACAAATCAAGCGATACTTCCGCGAGTAATTCTCCAGAAGCTAAAGTAGCTAGTGACACTTCTAGCAGCAATTTTACCGAAACTGCTTTGAGTGTGACAGATAAAGGTTGCGAACCGAATCAG
This sequence comes from Nostoc sp., assembly GCF_036919815.1. Lineage (GTDB taxonomy): Bacteria > Cyanobacteriota > Cyanobacteriia > Cyanobacteriales > Nostocaceae > Nostoc. The sequence goes on along the minus strand of NZ_JBALCE010000040.1, from coordinate 35,280 downwards.
CTGACAGTAGCATCTGGGCAAAACAGCTTTGTGTTGACCAACAAAAGCAGCCAACCTTTGGAGTGGGAGATTTTATCTGGGGTAAAAGTTGTTGAAGAAAAAGAAAATATTGCTCCTGGCTTCGTTCAAAAACTCAAAACCAATCTCGAACCGGGTGAGTATGACATGGCTTGCGGTTTACGCAGCAATCCCAAAGGGAAACTCACAGTGAAAGCGGGAGTTGGAGATTCTCAAGCCAAAGGGAGTGTAAATCAGGGTCAATTAGTCGGTGCGATCGCAGAATATAAAGTCTACGTCATCAAAGAAATTGATCAACTGGTTGCTAAGAACAAGATTTTCACAGATGCGGTGATTGCTGGCGATCTTGCTAAAGCTCAAAAAACCTATGCCTCTACTCATGTTCACTGGGAACGCGCCGAACCGATAGCTGAATTGTTTTCCGATCTCGATAAAACGATGGATTCCCGTGCTGATGACTTTGCCAAAAAAGAGGCCGATCCACAATTCACCGGATACCATCGCCTAGAGAAAGCTTTATTCCAGGACAAAACTACAAAAGGGATGAAACCCTTTGCCGAAAAGCTACACAAAGATGGACTAGAGTTACAAAAGCGCATTGCCACCTTGACTATTGAACCGAAAAATATGGTTGGCGGTGCTGCTGACTTGATTGAAGAAGTGGGTAAAACCAAGATTTCTGGAGAAGAAGACCGTTACAGCCATACTGACCTCTGGGACTTCAGCGCTAATGTAGATGGTTCCCAAAAGATTGTGGAGTTATTGCGCCCCGTCATCCAAAAAGCCAACCCCGAACTACTGGCGCGTGTGGATGCAAATTTCACCAAAGTTAACCAAAAACTTGCTAAATACAAAACCCCTGATGGTGGTTTTGCTACCTACGATAAGGTGAATGAAACAGACAAGAAAGAGATGAAAACAGCGATCGCTGCCCTTTCTGAAGATTTATCTCAGTTGCGCGGCACTCTGGGCGTTAACTAATTGATCAGAATTCCTAGAGGAGTAAATTATGTCTATTACAAAGCAACCAAGTTTACGCATAACTCCCCGCATCAGCCGTCGGGACTTGTTAATCGGTATGGCAGCAGCCGGTGGAGTAGCAGCTTTAACGACTTTGGGCTATCGTACTCTTCTGGGAACACCTCTTGACCCATCTGAAGAGGTCGTGCCGTTCTTTGGGCTTCACCAAGCAGGTATTCTTACCCCTACTCCTGCTTCTGGTTTGATGGTTGCATTTGATACAACTGCTGCAAATAAAGCAGATTTAGTGCGGTTGTTCAAAACTTTAACTGAGCGCATTCAGTTTCTCATGGCAGGGGGAACACCCAAGCAACGCGGCCCGAAATTTCCCCCCAGTGATTCGGGGATTATGGGACCTGCGATCGCTCCGAATAACTTGACAATCACCCTAGCTGTGGGTAACTCACTGTTCGATAACCGCTTTGGACTCGGCAACTTGAAACCCAAGCGGTTAGATACTATGCCAGGTTTTCCCAATGACCAGCTTGACCCAGATTTATGTCATGGGGATATACTGTTGCAATTCTGTGCGAATACTGAGGAATCGAATCTCCACGCTTTACGTGACATCATTAAGAACTTGCCTGACTTGATAACTTTGCGTTGGCAAATAGCCGGGTTTCTGCCGCCGAATACCCACAAAAAACAAGGCAAATCTACGGTGCGTAACCTGCTTGGTTTTAAAGATGGGACGGCAAATCTAGATGCTAGCGATGAAAAGTTGATGAGCCGGATTGTCTGGGTACAGCCAAATAGCAGCGAACCCGCTTGGACAGTCGGGGGAAGCTATCAAGTGGTGCGGGTGATCCGCAACTTAGTCGAACGCTGGGATCGTACACCACTACAGGAGCAAGAGACAATTATTGGCCGAAACAAGGAAATTGGCGCACCCTTGGGGATGAAGCACGAGAAAGATATTCCCAATTATGATCAAGACCCCAAAGGTCAACAAATCCGCCTAGATGCTCATATCCGCCTTGCTAATCCTCGTAAATCAGAGTCGAGTTTGATTCTGCGGCGTGGTTTCAATTATTCACGCGGGTTTGACAAAGCTGGACAGTTAGATATGGGTTTGTTGTTTGTCTGTTTTCAGGCTGATTTAGAAGAGGGGTTTGTGACAGTGCAAAATCGCTTGAAAGGAGAACCTTTGGAGGAGTACATTCGCCCCATTGGTGGTGGATATTTCTTTGCTTTACCTGGTGTTAAAGCTGAAGGAGGTTATCTCGGTCAGTCATTACTAGAAGCATCAACGGTGTAGATTTAAGGATTTCCAACAAATAAATTACTACTACTTGTCGAGTGGGCGTAGCCCAAGGCGGGTAAGATGCCATTGGTGTCAAGTTAAGAAAAATAGAAACTTGTCAAGTGGGTAAAATTAAATGATTAAACTTAACATCAGGGTGTTGAGAATAGCCATGAGTAATACCATTTCTTTTTGAAGATGCGCCTATGGGACTTACCCAAAACTGCGCTGTAGGGGCAATTCATGAATTGCCCCTACGTGAATAAAGCGCAGCCTCACATAGAATTGGTATAAGCCACGGAAGAAACAAGGAAATCCAGATTTTCGGCATCGAGTTACCGTCCCAGCCCCATCAAGTCAAGAGATAGAATCGCGGCTGTTTGGCTGTCTATTGGCACTAAGGAATCGGGAAACCGCCGCCACTAGCACCAAAATTTGGGATATTGCCATTAGCTGCGATACCATACTTAGCAAAGTCGAAGCTGCCTTCAGTTGGAATACCATACTTAGCAAAGTCGAAGCTGCCTTCATTTGGAATTGCGCTACCCAAATTCAAGCTGCCATTAATGGGAATACCATACTTAGCAAAGTCGAAGCTGCCTTCAGCTGGAATACCATATTTAGCGGAATCGAATGTGCCAGCCGTTGGTATGCCAAACGCGCCTCCAGGTGCGAACGGATCGCTGAGTTTGCCAGGATTAAGACTATCAAAGCCGTTAGTAGGAAAAGAATTTGGATCAAATGCCATGAGAGTTAATCCTCCTATTAGGATATAAATTTTGCGTAATCAAGGAATGTCAAGAAGGCACATTCCTTCGTAACTTTTGTTTTTTTGAATTGCTAATCTTGAGCTTTTCGGAGTGAATTACAGAGCATTTCCATGAAGTTTATTGATCAAACAGAAACTTGTAATTAACCCTAGCTTCTTGAGAAAATATATAAAAGTTAACTAATTTTTACAATGAAAAATCTTTAGATGGTTGTGTCAAATCTTTAGATACTTTTTCTCCTGTAATTTGCAGGGTAAACTCAGATAAATTGGTATAAATCGAGCTTGACAAATAGGCATTATGAGTACAAAGATAGCAACGGTGTCTTTGAAAATTTCAAGGAACAGATTGCTCTTGTATAGCAGTCGCCAAAGCCGTTAGCACAGTTCGCGGGAAACGCGCCTTCAAGAGCGTGATTACGAATAGACATAGGAGTGAAAAGAATCTAGAGACGGGTACGAAGTCCAATTTCTCGTCTCTACAAGAGTTCTAGATAACGCATATTTAATTTCTGGAGATGTCTAATTAGTAATTATTTGGTCAACTATGCTCCCCGCGACGGTGGTTGGCAGCTTGTAATAACAGAGATTCCGCAAAAGCGATCGCATCACTTGCAGATTTACCACCAGCTAACTGCGCTAATTCTTCTCGGCGTGTGGTTAAATTATCCAAGGTAGTAACTCTGACAACAGTACGCTGTTCGGCGTTGTCATTGTTGGCTTTTTTACCTTTACCTTGATTGATAGTTTGTTTATCTACGCGGAAATGCCGATCAGCCATGGCCGCAACTAAAGGCTGATGGGTAACACATAATACTTGGTTGCGTTGACTTAGTTGGTGTAATTTTTCGGCGATCGCTTGGGCTACCCTTCCCGAAACCCCGACATCAATTTCATCAAATACCATTGTCCCAGCCACATCAACCTGAGAAAAACAAGCTTTCAGCGCCAATAAAAAACGGCTCATTTCCCCACCAGAGGCAATTTCCGTTAAAGGTTGCAGTGGTTCTCCAGGGTTGGAACTAAACATAAAGGTAATTTTATCTGCTCCCATCGCAGTTGGTGAAGTAGGTACTATCTCAACCAGAAACTTTACCTTTTCCATCGCTAAGGGCTTGAGTTGAGCGATCAAACGTGATTCTAAATTAGTAGCCGCCTGACTCCGCAGTTGAGTTAACTGATTAGTTGCTTGGGTGAGTTTTTCAAAACACGCCTTTTCTTGCTGTTCCAAGTTTTCGATAGATTGTTCGCCATCGTTAAGTTGGGCTAATTCCCCTTGGATACGTTCGTAATAAGCGATCGCTTCTGTAAGTGTCGGCCCATACTTACGGCAAATTTGCTTTAATTCCTGAATCCGTTCTTCCACCTCTTCTAACCGATGCGGATCGGCTTCCAAACCATCACCATAGGCATTAATCTGCCTTCCCACTTCCATTACCGCAGCTTGCGCGTCCCTGACTAATTCCAATAGGGGTTGCAGCTGGGTATCATACTCCACCATGTCATTTAATGTCGCCTCACTGTTTCCCAATAAATCTGCGGCGGCTGGGGTTTCATTATCGTTTTGATACAAAGCCTGATAAACCTTGTAACTCATCTGTTGCAAATCGACGACATGATTCAGGCGTTCCCGTTCTTGTCCCAACTGTTCCAATTCATTAGCTTCGCACAGATTGGCTGCTCCCAATTCTTGCACTTGATAGGTGAGCAAGTCGAGTTGTTGTAACCGTTCCCGTTCTGATATCCGGCGTTTTTCTAATGCTAAATGCGCCTGTTGGTAAGTACCAAAGCTCGTGGCGACTTTATGGCGCTGCTGCATTAGAGAGTCGCCGCCATATAGATCTAACCAGTCGCGGACTTGAGCAGATTGTCCCACTTGTACAGTTTGACCTTGGGCTGTAATTTCCACCAAGCGATCGCGCATTCCTCCCATAATCTGCCGATTTACCAGCACGCCATTTACCCGCGATCGGCTGCGGATATTACTAGTACTGGCTGTGATTTCTCGGCTAATAACTACGGAATTTTCATCAAGCAAATCTATTTCTTGTTCAGTCAACCAAGCAGCTAGGGGAGCGTTTGAGGTGAAAGTCGCTTCTACCATCGCCCGACTTGTCCCCGTGCGAATGACTCGACTAGAGACTTTACCACCCAAAGCAGCATCAATGGCATCCAAGATAATCGATTTTCCAGCGCCGGTTTCACCTGTCAACACATTTAGTCCCGCGCCAAATTCCAATTCCAGTTGGTCAATGAGGGCAAAGTTTTCAATTCGCAGACAAAGCAACATCAAGCCAAATTCTCCATGAGGGCAGATGCCAAATACTTCCAATTTACAGGACAATAAATATGAGCTTTCAGCAACTAGCAATAGCTACTACTATTGAACTAGTATGCCCATTTAAGTGTAGCAGACCTATTGGTACTGAAGACTTTTAAGAGGGAGAGGAGTCGCAAAGCAGGGGAGCAAGTGGGAAATAATCAATGCTCAATCCCCAATGCCCCATGCCCAATTCCTCAACATATTGTTACAATACTTAACGTGATCGTTCTGACTGGTGGCCTTCTTCATGATTGTTAAGACACTTCCCCCTAGTTCCCGACCGATTTCGGAGGACAGTCGCAACGGCACAAATGGCCGAGGTGAACTGGACGTTATTGATATAGTGCCAGAAAAAAATGGTATACAAGACTTGGTTGTGCAATCACCAAGCCTCTTAGCCGCCCAAAAGCTGAGGACAACTGCCCAACCGGAAACGCTTTACGATCCCCTGAGCATAGGGGCGCATTACCAAAACAGACCCCTACAAGTTATCAGGCGGATTTTTGCGGTGTTGGGGCCGAGTATATCCTTTGCTTTTGGGTTGTGGTCGGATAGTAAACGGGGAATTGTCGTCAAAAATGACCGCCGCCGAGCCACTCAGCTACGAGTATTGCTGACCAAACTGGGGCCTGCTTACATCAAAATTGGACAAGCTTTGTCCACCAGACCGGATCTGGTTCCTCCGGTATACCTAGAAGAATTAACTAAGCTACAAGACCAATTACCGCCTTTTGCCAACGAAATTGCTTACCAGTTTATCAAAGAAGAACTAGGTGCGCCTCCCCAACAGGTTTACGCCGAACTCTCAGCCCAGCCAATTGCTGCGGCTTCATTGGGGCAAGTCTATAAAGGTAAGCTAAAAACTGGTGAAGAAGTCGCCGTTAAAATCCAACGCCCTGACTTAAGAGAGGGAATCACCATTGACTTGTATATCTTGCGTAAGCTGGCTGGTTGGGTGCAGAAAAAAGTTAAACGGGTAAGAAGCGACTTAGTTGGGATTCTGGATGAATTAGGCGATCGCATTTTTGAAGAGATGGACTACATCCACGAAGGCGAAAATGCCGAGCGATTTTTCCAGCTATACGGTCATATCAAAGACATATATGTACCGAAAATTTACTGGGAATATACTAATCGTCGCGTCTTGACGATGGAGTGGATTAACGGCACCAAATTAACTCAGACAGAAGAAATTAGCGCTCAAGGTATAGATGCTCGTTACCTAATTGAAGTGGGTGTGCAGTGTTCCCTACGCCAGTTGTTAGAACATGGATTTTTCCACGCCGATCCCCACCCTGGTAATTTATTAGCAACACCAGATGGCAAATTGGCTTATCTCGACTTTGGGATGATGAGCGAGATTAAGCCACTACAGCGTTATGGTTTGATTGAAGCGATCGTCCATGTCGTCAACCGCGACTTTGAAGGATTAGCAAAAGACTACGTTAAGTTAGATTTCTTATCACCAGAAACCGATTTAACACCAATTATCCCAGCTTTTGCCAGAGTCTTTGCTGATGCCCAAGGAGCCAGTGTTGCCGATCTGAATATTAAAAGCATCACCGATGAACTATCGGCTTTGATGTATGAATATCCTTTCCGCGTACCGCCCTACTACGCCTTAATTATTCGCTCCCTGGTGACGCTCGAAGGTATTGCAATATTTATAGATCCCACCTTTAAAGTTCTCAGTGAAGCTTATCCTTACGTTTCTAAACGCCTGTTAACTGATCCAGCACCGCAATTAAGAGCATCATTGCAAGATTTGCTATTTAAAGATGGCAGATTTCGCTGGAATCGCTTAGAAAACTTGTTACGAAATGCGCGTAATAGTCAAGATTACGACTTTAATTTAGTGCTGAATCAGGGAATAGAATTTCTGGCATCTGAACGCGGCGCTTTCATTCGTGACAAGTTAGTAGATGAATCTGTTAACGGACTCGATGCTTTAGGTAAAAATGTTTTGCATAACTTTACCTCCTTGTTGCGGGAACGGGTAGGATTGAGAACAGTTAATGAAACTCCATCGGCCACAGGTGAGCAACAACAAACCTTGGAGCATATCAAACGTATATTAGGTATTCTCCGAGAAACAAAAGGCTTTGATCCTGTGCAAATTGCGCCTAAAATTGCCCAGTTATTGGTAAATTCAGATGTGCAACGTTTAGGTCAACAAATTGCCAACCGCTTCACGCAAAAGGCTGTAGCTAGGTTAATTCGGCAATTATTGGCATCGTAGTAAGAGTTATGAGATGAACTACCTCTAGCTGGCTTTGCCATCGCTAGAGGTTTCTACATCCTCTAATACTTTGTTGGCATAGCATTACAATCTTTTTAATTATTTTGTAGCAAATAAAACTGCTACTCCATATTTTACAAATTGAGTATCAGAAGTAATTATAACCATCTTTTCTAACATCGCTTGTGCTATTAAAAGTCTATCAAAAGGGTCTTTATGATGTTCAGGTAGTGATGCTGCTTTAACAGCGTGGTGTTCTGTTATTGATAAAAAACTAAACTGAGTATCAATAATAGCTTGTAATAAATTCTCTGGAGTTTTAAGCTGTCCTTTTTTTCTTTTTATTTCTATTTCCCAAACACTAACAGCACTAACAAACACTTTATTTGAAGAATCTAAAATTTGCTCACGAGCTTCAGGTAAAAGACAAGGGTTATCTTCAAGTGACCATATTAAAGTACAGGTATCAAGCAACAATTCCATTATTCTTCTATACCAAATTCCGAAAGGATCTCACTTGATGTTTTATAGAAATCCTCTGATATTTCTACCTGCCCTTTCCAAATACCTAAACTTCTAGAAGACTTTTGAGTAGAATGAATTTTTTTTAGTTCACCAATTTCACAAGTGAATACAGGTGAACTAACTACATTCGATTCAGTAATTCGTAAGGTTTTAGGAATAGTTTTTTGAGTAGTTATTTTATTCTCAAAACTAGTTAACTGATGATAATTAAAAACATTCGTATCATCACTAAAAGCAATAGTTTTAAGATGATCAATATACAAATTTTCTTCTTTAATATCGGTTAAACCTTGTTTTATAATAATAGAATTAATTTCTTCTTTCAACGATTGTAAGTCTGAAATAGTTAAAGAAGATAGTATGGAAGATATTAAACGTGCCTTCTCGCTAATATACATAATATTATTAAGTGTAAAATCAACAACAATTAACAGCTAAAGACGAAATTTTTATTTCACCACTATTTTAACAAAGTATGTTCAGTTTAATTCCCCTGCCTAAGAATGGCAGAAAGTTTTGTGGCTCTTGTCTTTATCCCCGTTACAAAACTGTACCCTTCTCTTCTCCCAAGGGGAGACGCTACGCGAACGAGAGGCTTCTCTTTCAGAGACGCTAACGCGAACGGCAACGGCGTAGCTCAGGGCATCGCTTCCGACTTCCGACGAACGACTTCCGACTTATTTAACTTTCTTCTTGGGGATAACCATTTTTCTCACGTTTGAGGCTTTCTTCTAAGGCTTGAATTTGTTCACGACGAGCTTCCAATTCTAAAGAACGTCGCGCTAAGTCTTGGTTTTGCAACGTCAGGGATTGTCGCCAATGTTCGGCTCGCTCGGCTTCCTGCTGCAAAAATTCCGGGGTAATGCCGATAGTCAGGTAGTTTTGTACCAAATGAAGTACCCAGTTGGTGGCATCTTCTATTCTTTCAATGTCGCCTGTAGGGGAAAGTTCGACTAAAATAAGCAAGTTTTCACTCATCATCTTTCCCTTTCCTAGCAGAATGAAAGCTTCTTCGGGAATTATCGCCCACAAGTTATCAGCTTCTTGACGCGCTAACAAGCGTAACTGGTGCTGGTCTAAAAAATCGTTTTTACGCACCTGGGCTAGATATAGCATGAGGGTCGGTTCGCTCCAATTGAAAATCACCGAAGTTCAGATCGCCGCCAGCCTACGCAGTCTGGGAAAATTGCTCCTCTTCTCCCATCGCGCAGCGTCTCGTAGAGAAGGGGAGACAAATTTGGATCTTGTTAATTGGTAATGGGTAATTGGGAATTATTGACACTCCGATTACCCATTACAGTTATCCTAAGCGATGCAGGCGATGCCTACGACAACGCCTGAAGGCGATCGCGCAAAATTTCTACTTGCTTCTGTGCTTCAGCTAAAGCGTCCCGCGCCCCTTGTACCACGTCTGTTCTAGCTCTATCCACAAAACTAGGATTGTTTAATCTGGCACTCAAGGATTGAACTTCTGCTTCAGCTTTGCTCAAGCTTTTCTCTAGTTTGGCACGCACAGCTTCAATATCGACTACGCCGCTCAGAGGAATTAGCACTTGTATTGTACCAATCACACCAGCGATCGCATTTTCTGATTCTTGTGGTTGTTCTGCAGCAACAGTTTCGCTTTTTTGCTTGTCAGTAATGGTTAAAGTCTCAACTTTCGCCAAATCTTTAATGTAATCCTGTCCAGCAGTGAGAATTTCCCGCTCCTTCTGGCTTTCAGTTTGCAAATTCGCTGTCACTTTTACGCCTGGTTTAATATCCGCTTCCGCACGCAAATTCCGAATTGTGCGGATAGTGCCAATCAGCAATTCAAATTGTTCTTCCAAAGCTGCATCAATTAGGTTTGCATCCACCTGGGGATAGATTTGTAATGGTAAAGTTTGCGGTGAATCTGCTGGTTGTTGGGTGAGAGTTTGCCAAATTTCCTCGGTAATATGAGGCATGAAGGGATGAAGTAGTTTCAAAATCCCTTCCAATACGTAGCCAAGAGTTTGCTGTGCTACCCGCCGCGACGTCGGTTCTGCATCTTGCTGAAGGCGAGATTTCACCAGTTCAATATACTGATCGCAGAAATCACCCCAGATAAATTCGTAGAGTCCTTTTGCTGCTTCCCCTAAACCGTAATTATCGATGTAATTGGTGGTTTGTTTGACAACTTGATGATAGCGCGAGAGAATCCAGCGATCGCTCAATTCATTGCTGAGTCGTTGACCAAGTTGTTGCGGCGTTTGTCCATCCAAATTCATCATCACAAACCGGGCAGCATTCCACAACTTGTTAGTAAAGTTGCGAGACGCCTCCACCGATGCTGATTCATCCTTTTTGCGATCGTACTCCAATCTCATATCTTGACCAGCCCCCGCCACTTCCCGAATTAGGGTATACCGCAGGGCATCAGTACCATATTTGTCAATTAATAACAACGGGTCAATACCATTACCTTTGGTCTTAGACATCTTTTGACCTTTTTCATCCAGCACTAAACCGTGGATGTAAACCGTTTGGAAAGGCATTTGCCCAGTAAGATGCCCAGCCATCATTGTCATTCTGGCTACCCAGAAAAAGATGATGTCAAAGCCTGTTACTAAAGTGGTAGTCGGGTAGTAAGTTGCTAAATCCTGAGTTTGTTCCGGCCAGCCCAAAGTCGAAAATGGCCAGAGTCCAGAAGAAAACCAAGTATCTAACACATCTGGGTCTTGTTCTAAGTTGACATTTTCCCCAAATTGTGCTTTAGCTTTCTCCCAAGCTTCAGTTTCCGATTTCGCCACCACAAACGGGGTGTTATCGGTAATTTGCCCATCCGTTTCACTGACAGCATACCAAGCCGGAATTTGGTGTCCCCACCATAATTGGCGAGAGATACACCAATCATTGAGTTTTACTAGCCAATCACGATAAACCTTAGTCCAGCGTTGGGGGACAAACCCTGGAGAGTTTTGCTGGTAGAGGAATTCGAGAGTTTTGTCAGCTAGGGGGCGAATTTTGACAAACCACTGAGTTGAGAGGAGAGGTTCAATGGGAACTTTACCGCGATCGCTGTAGGGAACGGTATGCTTATAATCTTCTATCTTCACCAAAAAGCCATCTGTTTCTAGGCGAGAAACCACATTCTTTCTAGCAACAAAGCGGTCTTGTCCTTGAAACTCTCCAGCGTTGGCGTTGAGAGTGCCGTCTTTATTCATAATATTGATCAACGGCAGATTGTGACGCTTACCCATGTCAAAATCATTCAGGTCATGGGCGGGAGTCACCTTCACGCAACCCGTACCGAAAGTGGGGTCAACAAATTCATCGCCAATAATCGGAATTTCTCGGTGTAGAATCGGCAGAGTTAAAGTTTTGCCAATGAGATGTTTGTAGCGATCGTCATTGGGATTAACCGCTACAGCCGTATCGCCCAGCATCGTTTCTGGTCTAGTTGTCGCCACCTCCACAAAACCAGAACCATCGGTGAGGGGATAGCGGAAATACCAAAGATTCCCATTAACCTCCTGATTTTCCACCTCCACATCAGACACAGCCGACTGGGAAGCTGGACACCAGTTAACTAAATATTCACCACGATAAATTAAGCCTTCCTCGTAAAGACGAGTAAACGCCTCCACAACAGCTTTAGATAAACCCTCATCCAGAGTAAACCTTTCCCGTGACCAGTCCACCGAGACACCCAAACGTCGTAGCTGATTCAGAATCGTTCCCTCAGACTCCGCCTTCCATTGCCAAGCGCGTTCTAGGAACTTCTCGCGCCCCAACTCGTAGCGAGTCTTACCCTCTGTCTTGAGTTGCCTTTCCAGCATAGTATGCACAGCAATGCTGGCATGGTCAGTTCCGGGTAGCCACAGGGTATTGCGCCCCTGCATCCGGTGGTAGCGCACCAGGGTATCAATCAAGGCACTTTCAAAAGCGTGACCCATGTGTAAGCTGCCGGTGACATTCGGCGGGGGAATGACGATGCAGTAGGGTTCGCCGCCTTTGTTGGGGTCAGCTTTGTAAACTTGGTTGTCTTCCCAGAATTTTTGCCACTTGGCTTCAGTGGAAAAGGGGTCGTAGAGACTGGGGAGATTGGGAATGATTGCGGTCATGCAGGGCAAATTAAGGAAGGACTTTAATAAATTTTGCCACAGGGTTGGAGAGGGTTTATATGGAAACGAACCGCCTTCGCGCTTCGCGTCTCGTAGAGAAGACGCCAAGGACGCCAAGAGAAGGGAGCCAAGTGAGGAGCTGGATAGACTCGCTTACGCTGTGATTGGGGCGGCGATTGAGGTACATAAGGTGTTGGGGCCAGGGTTTTTGGAGGAGGTGTATAAGGAGGCGCTAATTATAGAATTTTTCAGGTGCGGGATACCTCATGTGGTTGAGAAGTCGGTAACAGTAAATTACAAAGGACATGAAGTAGGCAAGGGTAGATTAGATTTTCTAGTTGCCAATTGTCTAATTGTGGAATTAAAAGCTGTCCAAAATTTAGCCCCAATCCACGAAGCTCAAGTCCTCTCCTACCTGAAAATGACTAATTACCCCTTAGCCCTTCTCATCAACTTTAACGTCCCCCTCCTCAAAGACGGCATCAAACGCATTATCCTCTCTTAATCTTCTCTTGGCGCACTTGGCGGCTTGGCGGTTCGTCGCCCAAAGCCAAATGTTCAGTAAGGTATTCACTTGCGCTCGGATTTCTGCGGCAACCGCATTTGTTATATCAGGAACCACATTTGCTATATCGGCAATGCCTACGCTTGGCTACGTCTACGCAATTGCTGATTGCGTTTATCCTCTAAAGTTTACCTCCTACCTTTCTTTGCAAAAAACTAAGGAATCATCGCTACCTTAATCACCTGACGCGCCTTCATCTCATAAAACACCTGTTCTAAATCTTTTAACGATCGCTGTTCACTAATAAGTAACTCAAAAGGAATTTTGCGACTAGCAATCAATGCAAGCGCCTGCCGCACATACTTTGGTGTATTATGAAACACGCCTTTGATGGTAAGCTCGCTGTAGTGTAGCTGTTCTGTATTCACGGTAATGCTGGTATCCCGTGGACATCCACCGAATAAGTTGACTGTTGCACCAGGACGGGCGCAGGCGATCGCAGTTTCCCAAACACTTGGTACACCAGTTGCTTCAATCACTACATCTGCGCCCCATCCTTGGGTGAGTTCTTTCACCACACTGGGAATATCCGAGATTTGATGATAATTAAAGGTCTGAGTAGCACCCAATTTCTGACCAATTTCTAGCCTGTGGTTATTACCTCCCCACAGCAAAACCTCAGCTTTCCCACTCAACGCCGCCACAAACATCAGCCCGATCGCCCCATCTCCTAAGACGACTACTTGATCTTTAGCTTTGACGTTAGAACGCGCTACACCATGCAACACACAAGCTAAGGGTTCCGTCATCGCTGCCAATTCCCACGGCAACTCATCAGGAATTTGCAACAAATTATGCTGTACTATAGCTGCGGGAATTTTCAGGTATTCCGCAAAAGTCCCGTTATTCCACGTCAGGTTCGGACATAATGAATACTCTTGGCGTTGACAAAAAAAGCACTTTATGCAGGGGGCGGAATTATTAGCGACAATGCGATCGCCTATTTGCCAACCAGTGACACCTGCACCCAAGGCAACAATTCGCCCAGCAGCTTCATGACCAAACAGCGTCGGCGGTATCAGCATTTTGGCATGACCACCACGCCGCCAGACTTTCAAATCTGTACCACAAGTTGTTGCTGCCCCCACCTGGATCACAACTTCGCCAGCCGCCGGAGTGGGGTCAGCAACCTCCTCTAGGCGTAAATCTTCTTGACCATAAAGTAACGCTGCTAACAAAACTTTAAACCTATCAATTAGCTCCATCCGATTTTATCAGTTGGAGCTAATTGATAAATGTAAACTCAATTTCTAGTAGGCTTTATATGTTGAAAAACTAGCTATTCACTGCTGGCTGGGGAACCACTCCGGTGTTCCGGGTTTCCACATTTGGCAAGCGAGTAACCGTTAATAGCGGTACTTCTTGTCGGCACGACAGGCAAAACCAATATAGTTCACCATGACGGGCATGACGCAGGAGGGGACCACCGCAACATAAGCAGGTGTTGGCTCTCGTACTCATACGAATGTCCTCCTTAAAAAAAGTTATTGTTTAAGCTGGATAAAAAAGCAGTTGATTAAAACTAGATTTTGGCAGCACGAATGCGGCCATTTGATTCTATGCGCTCTTTAATAATTTGTCTGTAAACAGCTTCGTATCCGTTAACCATTTGGCTAACGCTAAACTTGTTCTCCACATATTTTCGACAGGTTTGACGATTGAGTTCCAAAGCTAGTGGAATCATTGCCGCCATTTCTGTATAGCTTTTGCAGATAAAACCTGTTTTATTATGAGCAATCACTTCAGGTACAGAGCCGAAATTCATGGCAATCACTGGTGTACCAGTTGCCATTGATTCAATCATTACTAAGCCAAAAGGTTCTTGCCAGTTAATCGGGAAAAGAGTTATGGCAGCATTGCCCAGAAGTTCAGTTTTTTCGGCGTGGTTAATTTCGCCTAGATATTCAATTTGCTGACCATCTATCAGGGGGGCAATTTCTTGTTCAAAAAACTTCGAGTCTGCTAAATCAACCTTTCCTGCCATCTTCAAGGGCAAACCACTCTCTTTAGCAATGGCGATCGCATGTTGTGGCCCTTTATCTGGTGAAAAACGGCCTAAAAACGCCAAATACTGAGGTTCTGACGGTTGGGCTACAAATGGATAATCTGCTAGCTCAATTCCGTTATAAACTGTGCCAATATAATTGAGATCGATTTGACGCTGCGAGTTACTAATGCTGACGTAGGGTTGCTTTTGGTGGTAACTAAATGCGTGACGGTTGTCCGTTGTAAAATTATTGTGCAGAGTGTGGACTGTAGAAGTTGCTGTTATCAAACTCGCTAAAGCTAATGCCGAAATCCCTACATGAGAATGGATAATATCGAATTGGGCAGCACCTTGGTAAACTTGGCTCAGTTCCAGCATTTCGTAGACTGCATAGTCTTTCACATTTGGGTCTAAGCGCAATGCCCGTGGATAAACTGCTTCTAGGTGAGCCAAAGTTTGAGAATCGCCAGAGGCAAATAAAGTTACCTCATGACCGCGACGAACAAGTTCATCAGTCAAGCGACTCACTACCAGTTCGATTCCTCCATAACTATGAGGTGGAACCCTTTCCCATAAGGGGGCAACTTGAGCGATTTTCATAAGTTGTTTTGGTTCAGTCTCTGAAATTGTCCTCTATATAATGAGCAACATCATTATATTATGAGGAAAGAGGATTTGTACTTACTCTTTTGACATTTAAATTAACCTAACAGGCTACCAAAAGCGCAATAACGGTTAACCCTAAGGCAAATTATCTACCGACAAATCTAAACGACTATCGGCAAAAGTCAACCATGAGCTACACTTCTAACCGTATCGCTAATCTATTACTTATTACATCTGTCTTGGGGATCATAATGAGGGAGAATATTTTGTATCAGAACTGACAAACTTGAAGATTTTGTAGCTGACAACACTAAATTAGGCAATGGGATCAAGTCATTAGAGCTTCCTTTAAAGGTAATTGGGAAACTGAACAGAAATTATAAGTATTAAGTAATTGTACAAAAATTACACAAATGTAATTAGTAATTTACAAAAATTCTGATAACTAACGAATGAAAATCGCTACTTGGAACGTTAACTCAATTCGCACTCGCCTTGAACAGGTTATCGATTGGTTAACCCTGAATCCTGTTGATGTTCTCTGTTTGCAAGAAACCAAAGTTGTGGATGCCGAGTTTCCGCGATCGCCTTTTGAGCAGTTAGGTTATAACCTTTATATATCAGGACAAAAATCTTATAACGGTGTAGCCCTGATTAGCCGCCAGCCACTCTTAGACGTAAGTAGCGGGTTTCGGGCGATTTTGCCAGATTTACACCACGAATGGGATGAGCAAAAGCGGGTGATTACAGGTGTAATTGATGGTGTTCGGATTGTGAACTTATATGTTCCCAATGGCGCAGCAGTCGGAACTGAAAAATACGAATACAAACTGCGTTGGTTGACAGCCCTACACGAGTATTTGCGCTTGCTGGTGCTGTCGGAACCTGCAATTAGTGTGTGTGGAGACTTCAACATCGCACCGGAAGATAAGGATATTCACGAGCAAGTGAGTACAGAAAATCACATTATGGCCACAGAAGCAGAGCGCCAAGCTTTAGGGGCTATTGTGACACTGGGATTTGCTGATGCTTTTCGCAAATTCACCACAGAAGGCGGAAATTATAGCTGGTGGGATTATCGCGCCGCCGCTTTCCGTCGCAACTTAGGTTGGCGGATTGACCATCACTATCTTACACCCGTGCTATATGAGCGTGCTAAAAGTTGCATCATCGATGTCGCACCCAGAAAATTAACCCAACCCAGCGACCATGTGCCGGTGATTGTGGAATTTTGAATGGGGCATTGGGGATTGGGGACAAGAGGCAGAGCAATAAAGTTTGGTTAAGCTCTAAGCGTCCTTTTTGTCACCCCCCCAGATATCTAACTGTGCCTTGACGGGATGGCTACGCTTACCGCCTTCACCTAGAGCGCCGTGTGGAGAGAGCGGTTTTTGAGGCTGGCAAGGCGCGCAGATTATATCGATACTTTATTCTTTACCAACTCAATTAAAAATATCTTGGCAGCCAAAAACACAAATAGGAAGTTTAATATTACCTCAAGGAGGTAAGGTCAATCAATTTAACGGATAATATATATCCTTAGAATTGGGATTAAGATAAGGACGCTGTAAATCTATTAGGTGGCGTGCAAAGTGTTGCTCAATAACCCTCATCCGTTCCTCCATCCCATTCTTACCTTTTTGCCAAGCTTCTAATAAAGCATTAGCGACAATTTGGCAACGGTTCATCCCAAAATTTTCCTGTGCTGCAAATTTTTGGGTTGGTTCTTCGGCTAAACCTAACCCTGGTGCTAAAAATTTGGTAAACAAGGGAATTTTGGGCTGGAAATGGGATTGATTTTCTGGATAAATAACCTGAAGGATTGCGCGGATTGCTGGATAGTCGGGGAGTTCAAAGTAAAGTAGCCCCGAATCATAGCGTCCGTATGCAGAAGGGTTGTGAAGAACCTGAAAGCTAAAGGGAATCGAGGCTGCATTTAATTGCAGTGTCAGGCTTTCCATGAGAGCGATCGCACCAGATGCTGTAAAGTTAAAGTAAATTCGCCCTGCTCCCAAATCAGCATCGGGGCTGCTCTGGCGTTCTTGTCCGACATTACTAACTGCCAAGTAACAGCCATTTTGCAGTCGATTTTTGGGCATCCAGATTGCTACCATCTCACCCACTTTGGTAGATTTCTTGCTGGATTTTAGATGGCAGTCTGGCTCAACATAAAGTGTTAAACCGCCTTTAGTCACCGCCATAGTCCCATCAGGTTCTTTCCGCAACACCTGCCATTGAGGGTCAAAGTAACCTATGCCGTGATTACTAGCGTGCAATTGCTCGTAAAAGTTCCAATCAATCTCCAAAATGGAATTATCTGCTAAATTATGTTTTGGCGGGCGATTAGTACTATCAATATTGACTGCCAAAGTACTTTGTAGCGAGCCATTGTAATAGATTCCATAGAGAAAATTTCGCAGCAGTAGAGTGAGATACTTCTGTTGTAAATCTACAGAATTGTGCTGAAATCTATCGGCTATTTTACTTGGCAGAGCAAAGGGTTGATAATTGGGATGGGAAATACAAAAACTTGACTCAATCTGGATATTCTTCGCAATGTCCAATAGAGAAGTTAGCGGTTGATTGATAGTGGTTTCTGAATTCTGTATTTTGAATTCTGTATTCTTCTTCAAATTGTTCTGCTCCTTACCATTAACAACCGCGAAGCTGAGTTTTTTCGTAATAAAGGCGAAGTAACTGCGGCTCCTTTACAGGTTGAGGAAGTTTCTGGATTTTTGCTACAGGATTGAGGATTTCTGACTCTGATATCCCGAAAATAGTCAGCACAGCTTGCTCCGGCATCGTCAGTAAACTTTTAGCTACTTCGAGCATACAGATTTCAGCATTATTAAAGTATTTCCGGTACGTAATCATCTCCTGAATTTGATGAACCAGTGCCAGCCCCGCAAACTGGATAACGCGCAAAATAAAGTCAGTGCGGTATGACAAAATCATCGGGAAAGCAGTTATATAAGACCTAATTAGGGCAATAATTGAAGGTTGTAAAATCTCCAAAGGTATCAACGCCAGATGTAGAGATTCTTCTAACTCAATGGTGGGGTCTACTACCAGACTATTGAGCCAAATTCCTAAATAGCTTGCCAGTAAAGTCCCTAAATCAAAAGCTGGATCTCCCCAAGCACAAGCTGACCAATCAATTAGTCGTACTAGGCAATTGTCTAGTTTCTCCCACCTGGAATGAACCAAAATATTGTTTAATTTCAGGTCGTTGTGAGTCAAACAGCAAGGATTCCAGTTAGATGCCAAATCTGCGATCGCTGATTCCAAACTCTCGTACTGTTGATAGAGAACATAGAATTTCAGTGCATCCGTGGGAACACTCCCAAAAATTTCCGGTTCAATTGACCCTACCCCTTGCGTCGGATTGTAAAAGCCATAGCGAAACTCTCCTTGGGGAGCAGTTGCCATAAAATCCTTATATTCTCGGCGGTTGAAGGTTGCACGATGCAGTCCCGCCAAAGTAGTGCCGATCGCAGAAGCAATTTCTTGTGGAAAAACATCATTGTTGTGGTAGAATATCGCAAGCTCCCGATATTGACTCAGGTAATTGCGGACGAGGATAAAATTTTCTTCGTCAAAATGCACTACCAATGGTGCGAGCGCTGAAATATTACCGAGAACTGGAAACTGTTGGAGCAACTGGTGAAACAGCCATTCCTTAAACAACTCATGGGGCGGCGCATCATTGTTGATGTTACGTTCTTGTTTAACGAGCAGTTTTCGATTATCTGCTAGAGTCACTAGTAAATCGAAATTGTTTTTACTACTTCCTGGCAACTCAGATTTCTCTGATGCGCCATCTTCTGAGCTACACAGACCCGCGTCTTGCAGATACTGGATAACGTTATGAGAAGACAGTGATAATACCATGTATTATTTCCTACTTCATAAATTACTTAAATTTATCTGTGTCAAATTTGCTTAGTCTTAGCAGCTTTCGGTAGATAGTAAGTGATGTGTGAATAACAATAAAGATTTCTACAATCTACTAATATCCCATATTTGGGATAAAAAACTGCCAAAATGGCACCAAGTCCCTTACAATTCCTTTCAAATTTGCTCCCAGATACCGTGGCCAAATAATTATTAATAATTCATCATTCATAATTACGGAGACAGCAACTTGATTTATTACTCTTAGAAGTGCAGCAAGTGGCGTGCGTGGGGTAATAATTATGAATTAGTAATTACGAATTAATTTGACATCTTTACACGTTATCAGCATAGTTACTTAGATAAATCTAGAGCAAGTTTTGTAGTAGAGCCTTTTGATATAGCTGCATCTCCTTTTTTTTGTGGCAAAGAAGCATCCCCAGCAAAAATTTGATATTCAGTAGTCATCCTGAAAGCAGCGAAGAATTTCAGTAATCCTTCGCGGTACGAAGCATGGCATTCAACGCTATTATTTTTATTTATCATCACAAAGCCAAAAAAACCGGACTTTTTAGGCAATTAGTCATGATTTTTTTCTTTAATTTTCAAAATTTATGTCTAGAAAGCTTGTTATAACGTTATTTATGTCACCTACAAAGTGTAGATGACTAGAGGCGATCAAAGACAACGGCTACATGAGTGCATCTTATATAACTGCACTTATGTTAAGGATGTTAGGGGAGTTGCAAATAAGAAACCTCTAAGAAGGTTTTACTACGTAAAACCGTCCCTATCCGAGTCGGAGAGGGAAAGAGTTGAAGGAAAGTTCAAGGTTGGGAGAAGGATGGATATGTTATAACTAGACGCTATTAAAGATAAAGCTGTATGAGTAACAATGATTTGCTGTCTCGAATTTCTATCGATCCAAACATTTGTTTCGGTAAACCGTGCATTCGGGGACACCGTATTTGGGTATCACTAATTTTGGACTATTTAGCTGGGGGTACAACAATTGAAGAAGTTCTTGAAGGTTATCCAAGTATAGAAAGAGAAGATGTGTTGGCTTGTATCGCCTATGGTGCAGAGATGGCGAGGGATGTTTTTGTGGAACTTCCTTTGACAAAAAAAATGTTGCAAGTGCGTGAAATTAAAGCTAGATGAAAATATCGACTTGCGCGTTGTAACTTTATTGCAATTAGCAGGAGACGATGTTGCAACAATACCAGGACAAGGTTTAAGTTCTGCACCCGATCGTGAAGTTATTGATGTTTGTTGCCGTGAAGGTAGATGTTTAGTTACCTGCGATCGCGGTTTCGGAAATCGTCTAAAATACAATCCCTCTGACTATTCAGGAATTGTGATTATTCGCTTACCTTCTCGTCCTAATTTTGCATTTTGGCAACAAGCAATAGAGACACTGATTCAGGGGCTAAATGCCGCAGAAGTAACTGGTAAGTTGTGGATTATTCCGAGGGGAAGCATTCAGGAATATCGACCGATTGAGCCAGATGTCTGATGAGCAGGGCAGGCTTTCCGGCCTACCCCACAAGACTTAACTCCTGGTTTCGATATCGTATAACTGGCAGAGGGTGAGGAGTTTTTGTTTGAGGCGATCGCGCAGACTTTCAGGTGATACAATCACACAATCTTCCCAATAGGGCGATACTTCTCGAATCAACCAGAAGGGGTTAGCTACTCGGCGCACCACCTGACGCACATCATTAATCATGTCATCCTCAATATCATCTTTTTTGGGTTGATAGGCTTTAACTAGCCAACCCCGGAAGTGTAATTGCACTTTTAGATAATCAAGTTCCCCTCGCCAATCACCAATTGTAGGTACAACAGACTTAATTCGCTCAAAGCTTAAGCAACGATTGTGCCAAAGTTCAGGTAATTCTGGGATATCGTTTTCTACGTCTGCTGTCTCTTCGCACCAAATCATCAGATAAAAGCGTTTCTCAAAAAAGCGCACCTCAGCATGACGGACTTTATAATCTAGCTCGTGACCTTGAGAGTTGTAATAGAGAAGGTAGAAAGGCTGTTTTGCTTTACTTAGTTCTTCTATCGTATTTCGCCATTCTTCGATAGGTTGACTAAGTTGTTTCATCAGCAATTGACGAAGAGGTGCTTCCAGATTGCCACGTTCTAGCAAAAGTGCAAGTACAGTTTTCGCTTCTCCTATGTGACCTGCATCATTCAAAGCTTTTATTGCCTGCTGTAAGGCGTTAATTTGGTTAGAGTCAAGTGTAAAGGGCTTTCCAACCTCTACAGACTGTTGTGCGATCGCCACTATTAAGCCCGAAATACTGGGTTCTTTGCCCCAAGTTATATTGAGTTGGCGAGCGATCGCTTCTAGTTGCTCCTTGGTTCCTGGCGGAATTGACAGTGTAATCGTTTCTTTTTTTCTTGGCATTCACAAAATGTACTTGCACTTTTAGATTAGTTGTGCCATATTTCTATTCATAAGTGTAAATCAGGATATCAACCTCAAGTGCATGGACAGATACAAATAATTATGTTTATTAAGGGAAAGTGTAACCACATTGCTTTGATGCTCTAGCAATGGGGTTATCAAAGAAGACATTAAAAAAGCCAGAGAGTAACTCTGGCTGACCAACCCTGATAGGGATTTGTTTGCAAAAATAACCTGACCCCTATGTATATATGTCACTATTTTCAATCCCTGATAGGGATTGTGAAGATATTTGGGGTCACAAATAAATATAACCCAATATGACCCTAAACTAGAGGTTTGGGAAAATAACATCAATGTTTATATGACACTAGACAATAAAAATACCTATACTGAGAGCAGGTAGATTTTGTTCAACCTGCAAGAGGTCATAGGTCATGAACTACTCAGTGGAGCATATCGCTCACAAGATTGCTGAATGTCTGGTTCTGATTGACAAGTATCAACGCGAAATCCTTCGATTGAGGAGGGTAATCGCAGATTTGAAATGTCAACCAGTAACTAACGACGAAGGCGAAGTGATAAGTTATAACGATTTTGAGAGCTAAATCTAGGTAGAAGTTTGCATTATATGATTAAGCGCAATCGGCTTTTAAATCGCCCTCCCAAAAGTTTGGAGGAGCGTTATTTCAGCGAAATTCGCCCCCAGCTTTATGAAAATCATGCACATCATCATCAGTACGGCGTAAGAAAGGGTACAACCCTTGCAGAACATCTTGATTCTGCGTGTCAGTTCATTTTGACAGTCAGCCGAATAGCAGAAGTCTCAGAAGATAAAAGACCTTTGCTACTAGCTGCAACTGCTGTACATGACCTGAATAAATTAGATACCAAAGGACGCAATGTTAAAACCCTGGCTAGAAATCAGGAATTTTTACGAGAACAACTTGAAAAGGCTTGTGTACTTACCTTTGTCGTCTCAGAAGATGAATTAGAGTTAGTTAGAAAGCTAATTGAGCGCCATTCAGGTCATAACGTCAGCGATGGAGCAAGATTTTTACCAGAAGACCCACCAAATATTGAACGTTGGGCGGCGATGCTTACAGCTGCGGACTTATTTGATTTAGGAATTCCAGATGCACAACGTTTTCGCAAACTGGAAAAAGAATTAACCGTTGCTTTTGGGCGAAGCTGTAATCTTTTTAGAATCCGCATCTCTGAAGATAAAGGCTATATTACAGCCCTGTTGCTGGGTGCTTGCGAAGAGGTTTTACAAAAGTATGCCTTAAATCCTTTAGCAATTTTCCCTGATGGCGAACTTTTTGAAGGGGAAGCTTTACCAAATGTCGATTTGACAAAAGAAATAGCTGCCGTTTGGCAAATTAAAATTGACCAAGTTTTTGGGAATAATATCGAAAGACTTGTCAGAGCTACCAAGGATGGTATTAAAGTTACTTCTCAAGCTATCCAACAAAATATTGAGGAAGTATTGGTAAATATTGAGGCTCTTTTAGAAAGAAAAAAAGCTGGTTATAAATCAGATAAAATTGCTAAAGATGTAACCAATTGGGGTGACGCAGCTGGTGCAGATGCACTAATAAAAGCGGCAGAACTTCAATTATTACCTGTAAGTAATGCAGAAGAATTTGCTATATCTGAGGGGTTGAAAGCAGCTTATCTTAGTTACCGTGAAGCCGGATTAAGCCCTAAAGAAGTTTGGGATAAAATCGCTCATCATACGGGTATCTCTGAACTTCAGCGCACTGCAATTGAGCCGTTTAATGGTCAATATGGGCGACCTTTATTTGCTGCTAAGGCTGCTGTTAAAGGAATTGAGGGTATTAGAGAAGCTCTACAAGAATCTTTCCAGCTAAGAAAGGAAAGTACACAAATATCTGAAGAAACAGAAGTATCTGAAGAAATGATTGCAGCTGTTAGCAGAATGGTAAATTTACCTTTTGCTATTCGGTTAAATGGAGGCAATGATTTAAATGCTTATGTAGAAGCAAATCCCAGACAAAGATGCTCTTTAGGTTCTACTTCCAATGATATAGATGAGCTAATTTCAGATAATATGCCTCCTGGTACAAAAGTCCAAGCTTTTTCTAACCGCTTACCGGGTGGTATCAGTGCTGAACCGAAAAGACAAGCAGATTCAATTGCCGCTTTAGCGTACCAATTAATAGCAGTTGAGGCAAATTTTACAGCTGTTAAAAAACAAGATCCTCTTTATTTGCATTTTTCATTACCCAAAGGTTCCTGTCCAGAACTTCTAAGAATATGGCGAGATTATATAGATGGACTTGTTGCTACTAATGCTGAGGGAGGCCCTGTAACTGTTGATGAACTTAAACTGTATCGGGATGGAATTTTGCAATTTACTGCTAACAAAGTTGTTGGCTTTGCATTGCCAAAACGACGAGAATTTGTTCACACTAATATAGTTATTCCTATTGGTTGGGGAGATGCGAATAATTCTTTAGCTTTACTAAAATCACTGAGGCTTGGTTTAGAAATTTCCTTGTCTTTAGATATTGGTTTTCCTTTTACCTTGAGTAGCAATCTAGAAGTGGAGTTATCTAGTGATGTTTATGGACGAATAGAGGGAATTCCCTCTGCACTGCAAACTTTATTGGGAAATGGACAATATCAGCAACGTCAAGATGCAGAAAAAATTCTTGAGCGACTACGTTGCATTGGCAAATTAGCAACATCTGTTGCAAGTATTCAGAAAGCTGATGATTGTTTGTATGATTTGGCTCGTGCTTGTGTCAGACCAATTAAACTTTATTATGTGTTGCTACGTTGGACTCTGCGAGAACAAGACGAACCAAATTTGAGTGTTATTTGGAGTCGCATTTGTGAGCCGTTAAATACTTTACTGGAGAGTTTTATGCCGGATGAAAACTTACTCTTAACTAAATATCTTAAAGAAGCTGCTCAAGTTGCAGCAGAGGGAAAAATTTGGGGAAGTTCTTTTAAACGAACGGCTCAAGCAGAACCGTTTACAGCTTTTATTGCTGCTATTCGTTCTCAAAAGTCTTATTTGGGATTAGATGTAATTTTTGCTGCTTTAGTACAGCAATATCATACTCGCTTAGACCGTATCCGTGAGCATGGCGTAGGTGCGACAAAGTATGAACAGGTCAAGCGTTATTACGAGGTATTACGAAAACTATATGAGGAGGTTTATTCAGCACGTCCTGAAAAGTTTTTATCTGACCAAAAAACTTTAGAAGCTGCTTATTTATTCTTCCTTGAGGAAGCACGTAAACAACTTAAAACTCAACCTGAAGATGATTCTGTCGAAACAACTATAACTGTTTAAATAATTAGGAGTTTTTCATGTCTATTTCAAAACTTTCCTCAGTTCTCGCAACCACTTATGAGAACTTCCCAAAAGGACGTTTTATCACTTTAGTTGTTTTAAGAACAACCCATTCTGAAACTATCTTTCGCACAGAAGGTTCAGGTGAGCCAATGTGTAGCGAATTTGTTCAAGCTGGTTTGGAGGGTGAAAATCAAAAAACTATAATTCAACGCTTGGTAATGACTAAGCGTAAACAAGTAGCACCAGAAAGACGCTACGGACGAGAACATTTAAGAGCGCATGAGCTTTTATACACTAACCCTAAAGATGGCTCTCTTTGTTCTTTGAATACTAATTCACCTTGTGAAATGTGTGTAGATTGTTTTCTCTACGGCTTCGCTGCTGGTGGGGGTGGCGCTCAAAAAAGTCGCATTTGGACTGAAGATGCTTTTAGTATTTTATCTGCTAGTGATGTTGTAGGCGATCGCACCATAAACGCCATCTACGAAACTGGCACAATGCGCGATGAAAAAGGTAACGCCTCAACAGCTTTAAATACCAGCGAATACATCAAACCAGGAGTTCATTTTTTGGATGTCGTCACCCTAAAAGATGTAACTGCTGATGAACTACGATATATCATTGGTAACATTCTTTTTACAAGTCGTTATGGTGCAGTTTCCAGTCGTGTTGGACGCATGGAAAACCAAATATTAGGTGTATTTGGTAGTATTACCGAACTTCCTAGTTCTCTGGAACTTGTACAAGCTACCTATGATGTATTAGGTAAGCCTTTAGAACACCCTTTGAATATTAATCAATTAATTACAGCAAGCAAACAAGTAATTGCTAATTGGAAAAATAAGAGAGGGGTTTCTGTGCAGCTATCTGAAGAAGAATTAGCAAATTTAGTGACTGATATAGAAACTAATTGGTCAGAAGCTGAACGTGATAATTTTCTCAAGCGTTTAACGCAATCTTATGAATCATTCCGTCAAGTTGCACCTGAGAAAAACAAAGGTAAAGGTAAAGGCAAAGTCAAGAATACACCAGTTGAAGTAGAGATTTAGGTTATGTCAACAATTCCTTTTCAGCAGGCAAAACTTGTTGAATTATACTGTCTTGAACCAGTCTTTTTTGCCTCTAGGGAGTTGTCTGATACCTATTACACTGAAGGGGTAATTGGGAATTATGCTCTTACCTATGCTTTAGGTAGAGTAAATTCCCCCTATCGCCTCCAAGGTCAGGCTACCGGACGACCAACCTACAAAGAAGATTTACAACCAATCGCACAAGATTTTTATATCTTACCAGCTTCACCAGTAGGTAGTGTGACATTCAGATTTGAACGTTTCAATGCTCTTTCTGATTCTTACTGGTATGCAATGACTAATAACCGTGTTGCTACTGCGCGGGAAGATTTACCATTACAACGCCAAGGGAAAAAACCAAGTTCATTTAGACCAAGTAATTTCCCACAAACTGGAAGACTGCGGATGATTGAACGCAGAAACAAATTTCAAACTTTGGTATTTGGAAATCATCAATTACCTACTTATATTCGCATTGGTAAGTTCATGAGTAAAGTCAAGGTGAATGTGCTTAATGAATTTCCTGTAACTTTACTACCAGAAGGTGAATATCAAAGTCAACATTATCTAAATGCTGCTGATTTACCACAGCAAATAGAGGCTTTAGCATTCGATTTAATTTCTATTCCTCCTACACCCATAATTAAAAATCTTCACTTTCGGGGTGCTGCTTGGCAAGTTGGAGAAATGATAGTACCAGCAGGTTTACATTTTTGCGGTAGAGAAAGTAGCAATGAGTAATCAAAAGTTAGTTATCAGATTAGAATCCCGCAGTATTTCAGCTTGTGCATCTTTACCAGATGAACTATCTTTCATAGGTAATGCACTTCAGCACCAAGTAGATGTATTTGAACAATCTAAGGATGCAGATATTATCCTTGATTTAGCACCAACTGGGACAGGTAAAACCAATGCAGGACTAACAGTATTAAAACATCAGCCAAATAAAAGTGCTGTTTACATTGCTCCAACTAATGCTTTAATTGAACAGCAAACAGAAGCAGCAAAAAAGTTTGTTAGTGAGGCTAAGTTAACTCATGTGGTCAAATCTGCTTCTGCTAAAGATATTAAAAGCTGGCCTGACGAGAAAGTTGGCAGTCGTTCAGGAGAAAAGCTATATAATGCTTTGCGAAATCCTGCTACAGTTTTCGATGATGTTGGGGCGAATACACCAATTCTCTTGGTAACAAATCCTGATATTTTCTACTATGCAACTTTCTTTGCATATAACAATCTGGATAGAGGCAATATTGCTGCTGGTTTTTACACCAAATTTTCTACAGTCATTTTTGATGAATTTCACCTCTACGATGCTAAACAACTAGTAGGAATGCTGTTTTATCTTGCTTATTCTCACGTTTTTCGGTTTTTTGAAAATGGACGCAAGGTAGTTTTACTCACAGCAACACCAGAACCAGCTTGTGAATTAGCATTGCAGAATTTAAAACAAGCTGGTGTGAAGATAGCAAGAATTGATGGAGAAGTAGGTAATACTAATCTTTTACCGTCACAAACAGCAGTTAATCTGGAATTAAGACCTAAACCTGATAGTAGGGAAGAGTGGTTAGCAGAGTTAGCAGCAGAAGTTGTCCAACGTTTTCGAGAAAGACCTGATGAAAATGGTGCTGTAATTCTGGACTCTCTTGATAATATTAATCGTCTTTCAGATTTACTGCGACATCAAGGAATTGGTGATTACATCGGACGCATTACAGGCCCTGCACCCAAAAAAGATAGGCAAAGGGCTATGCAATGTAAAATCATTTTGGCTACTAGCACAGTAGATGTAGGATTTAACTTTGAAAGACATCCTGAACCGAAACGGCAAAATTTAGATTGGTTGATTTTTTCAGCACGCGATCGCGCCGCATTTGGGCAGAGAATTGGTAGAGTAGGGCGTGTTTTAGGTAAATTTGAAACTAATACTGACTCGGAGGCTATTGCTTACTTACCCGCTAACGCCTGGGATGAAGGTTTAACTTCTCTGGATACTACCGGGGGACGTGCAGCGCTAAAAGCCTTACTTGAAACACTTCCCTCTTTAGATAAGCCTTTTTTAAAAGCTTACTGGCGTTCAGAAGCATTTTTAGAAATTGCCCGTCCCTTGTTGGAATTGGAAGAAATGCTTGAAGGTTTAGCTGAGGAAAAATTGATTTTGGATTTGTTCAATACTCTAAAATCTATTTTTGAGGGTAACAGAACTTGGGATGATTATCGCTATAGAATGAAACTTTTACGAGGTGCTGAAGCTATTGCAAAAAAAACTCCCAAAGAAATCAAAAAAGATTGGAAATATATCAAAGGTGGTCAAGCATTTGTCAAAACATTTATTAAAGCCAATTTTAGTGAAGATTGGGCAGATTTACAAGCCGGACGAGCCACTATAGAAGAATACGTAAACTCATTGCTTAAACAAGATGATGATGTCCTAGCTGAGTTAAAAGAATTTGCTGAAGTTTTTAGTACCAGTTATGCACCGCTATTTAATTTTCGCTCTACTCTGTTTGAAAGTCTTTCCATTCGTGATCCTCATGGTTTTGTTCTAGATGAATCGGAGGAAACAAAACTAGATCCTTTTCACCTATTACGCTATTACGAATTTATCCAAAATGGTGATTATATTGAAGTCACCAGTCGCGCCACTGAAACTTATCAATTGACTTTTCGATTGCGTTATACTGATAATTGGCAAGATTTTATCAGTACAGAACTGAATAAACTTACAGCTTTTAAGAATTGCCAAATTATCCGCAGTGCTGGAGGAGCAATACGGCCAACGCCGCTAATACAAGCTTTAAATAAACATCTGTTACCAGGAGTAATTATTTGCCCCAGAACAAATGCTGCTGTTATTTTCCAATTAAACAAGCAAGGAATTATTTCTTATCCAATAACCATTGTTTGTAATGATATGGAGAAAGAATATAGATTCTTTACAGGCTTGTCAGCAATTTTAACAATGGCAATGAAGTTTAAACAATTACGTCTTCCAGATGATGAGGTTTTTATTGCAGGATAAGTAATTAAATTCTCGCACCAATGGTGCGAGAATTTATTGAGCATCAATTTATAAGTATATTCCTCTCACATCAATCGTGAAACACTATCAACAACAATCCAACGCCTTCCCCAGCGACTACCTAAACAACTTGTGGGGAGAAATCCAAGCTTGTCCTTACTTTTTTATCAACAACCTCAACCGCGATTTTGTCGCCACCAAAGGATTTTCTGTAGTATTTCAGCGTTCGGGATTAGCAAAAGTAGAACAGCAGTTTCCCTACTTCAAACCTTATCTAGATTTAGCTCTCCAGCCGAATTGTAATGCTTTTTACCTCAATCCTTTACAGCTAAAGGAAGGCTCCCGCGTCGATCCCCATATCGATCGCTCCTTACGTTCCTACAGCAAAACCATTGAACCACCTGCGGTTGTCAGCGTCCTTTATGTGCGACTACCAGCAGATATGGAAGGGGGAGAACTGGTATTGCGATCGCACAAACGCCAACTTGGGCAAATTAAGCCACAAATCAATACTTTACTTTACTTTCAAGGTGATTTAACCCATTCGGTTAATGCTGTGAAAACCCCAGGAAATCGCCTAAGTTTAGTTTGTGAACAGTATAGTTTGAGTGAAGCTGAACTCCAGGAAATTCCAGAGTTTACTGTAGAGTCAAGAAGCACTCAGCCTACAACCAAAAAGAGAAAATATGCCTCATAGTTTAGTGTTGAATTTGCTACCTCAATCGCCCATTCCACTACAATTTCTCACAGGTAGACATCTCCACGCCCTATTTTTAACCCTTGTTAGTTCTGTAGATACTACATTGGGCGATCGCTTGCATGATTCCACTGCTGATAAAGCTTTCACCCTCTCCCCTCTACAAATTAATTCCCCCCTTTTAAAGGGCGGTAAAGGGGGATCTAAATTGCAATACTCACATCAACAACCCATTCCCGCCGGAACACCTTGTTGGTGGCGCATCACTTTATTAGATGACACTCTATTTAACAAACTTACCCAACTCTGGCTAAATCTTAATCCCAATCGCCCTTGGCATCTTGGCCCGGCTGACTTGTATATTACTAGCATTCAAGGCACACCCCAATCTATTCAACCTTGGGCAAATGCTAGCACCTACGCTCAATTATACGAAGAAGCCAGCGATTGCAATTCTTCCATTAACCTTACCTTTTCCACGCCTACCGCCTTCCGTCAAGGACAGTATGACAGTACCCTTCCTACCAGAGAATCTGTCTTCAATTCCCTACTTTCGCGGTGGAATAAGTACAGTGGCATAGAATTTAATCACATTGCGATCGAGTCAATATTTCCGTCTTTTGTCAACATTCATACAGAAATATTAGCTGACTCTCGTAGCAAATTTATTGGCATTCTTGGCGAAATTAACTACAAGGTTTTGGGAGAAATTCAACCGATACAAATTAAGCAAATTAACGCATTAGCTGACTTTGCTTTATATGCAGGAATTGGACGAAAAACAACAATGGGTATGGGGATGACGCGGCGGCTGTATTCTTCATAATTTCAATAATCATTTAAAAAACACCTAAGTTATGAATAACATCGAATATGTTTCCATTGCGGCATTGAATCAATACGCCTATTGTCCGCATCGTTGCTGGCGGATGTTTTGTGCAGGCGAATTTACCGATAACCAATACACAATTGAAGGCACCACTTTACACGATCGCGTCCACACTACAGGCGATATACAGCGAGGAGAAACTTGGCAAGTTCGGGCAATTTGGCTGAAATCGGAGCAATACAAGTTAATTGGAAAATCTGATTTAATTGAAGCAGAAGATGGTCAAATTTATCCAGTGGAATATAAGCGGGGACGCAAAGGCGAATGGGATAATGATGAGTTGCAAGTTTGTGCCCAAGCTTTATGTTTAGAAGAGATGACAGGACAACCAATTAATACTGGATATATCTATTATGCCCACTCCCATCAACGGCAATTAGTTGAGATTAATCAAGAATTACGGCAAAGTGCGATCGCCACTATTGAATACGTTACAAATCTCCTAGAAACAGGAATGATGCCAAAACCAGTTTATAGTAAACGCTGCCAAGGATGCAGTCTTTATTCGCAATGTTTACCCAAAGCAACTGATAAAGTCAAAACTTATCAAGAAGTAAATTAAATCATCCCCCTGGCGAATTCTAGTTTGAGGACATATTGAGTTCAGATAAGATCCCCCCGCCTGTGGCGACCCCCTTAAAAAGGGGGTAAAGGAGTAATATAGCCCCCCTTTTGAAGGGGGGTTGGGGGGATCTCCGCGCACTAAACAAGCTAACCAAACCGTATTGTATTGAGTTTGACAATTTTCAATTAATTAAGGATGAAATCATGGGAACAGTTTACGTTACACAAGCCGATGCTTTTATCGGCAAAGTTGACGAACGTCTCACCGTAAAAGCTGAACAAAAAACAATCTTAGATATCCCTTTAATTAAAATTGAGGGAATTGTAGTACTAGGTCGGGCTACCGTTTCTCCCGCCGTTATCAGTGAACTTTTAGAACGTCATATTTGTTTAACATTTCTCACACAAAATGGACGATATTTAGGGCGTTTAGAACCAGAAGTTACCAAAAATATCTTTGTTCGGAAAGCCCAATGGCAAGCTGTGGGAGAATCACAACCAGCAATACATTTAGTTAGAGGATTTGTGCGGGGTAAATTGAAAAATTACCGCCATAGCTTACTTCGCACTCAGCGAGAACATCCTGATGTTGATCTGAATAATAACATCACTCGATTGGAACACGCGATCGCACCAATAGAAAAAACTAGCAGTATTGATTCTCTCAGAGGCTTAGAAGGTGCCGGTAGTGCAGCCTATTTTGGTTGCTTTGAACAGCTAATTAGAACCTCAGAATTTAAATTTGAAGCCAGACGCCGCCGCCCACCAACCGACCCAGTTAACGCCCTACTAAGTTTTGGGTATACATTGCTACGCCATGATGTGCAAAGTGCTTTAAATATTGTCGGTTTCGACCCCTATCTAGGATACTTACACGTAGAACGTTATGGTAGACCTTCCCTAGCCTTGGACTTGATGGAAGAATTTCGTCCTTTAATAGTGGATGCTCTAGTGTTGTCACTTATTAACAAGCGATCGCTCACCTTAGCTGACTTTACCACTGAACCGCTTAGTGGTGCCGTGTCTTTAACCAAAGAAGGATTGCATACATTTCTTCGCGCCTATCAACAAAAGAAACTATCGAATTTCAAACATCCAGTCATGGGAAACAAATGCACGTACCAAGAAGCCTTTGAAATTCAGGCGAGGTTATTAAGTAAGTACCTCATGAACCAAATCGATAAATATCCCCCCTTAATTCTCAAATAACTTGTCATTTGTCCCACTCCCATTCGGCTACGCTCACGGCAAGCCCACTACCCCATGTATATTGTTGTCAGCTACGATATTCCAGAAGATAAGCGTCGTACTAAAATCCATTCGGTTCTCAAGTCTTACGGTCAATGGATGCAACTGAGTGTGTTTGAGTGCGATATCACTTCCACTCAGTATGCTAAACTGAGATCGCGTTTAGCTAAATTGATTAAACCCGACACTGACAGCGTTCGCTTTTATTTTCTCTGTGCCTGTTGTCAGCGAAAAGTCGAACGTATTGGCGGAGAACAGCCACGAGACGAAACAATTTTCTTTGCTGAGTCCCCTTCTAGCTAGGTTTCTGCATCTCAAATGCGCGGAGGGGTAGGTGTACAAATTACACAGCCCCAAAAAGTGCTTCTATCCCAACTCCAGTAAGGCTTTCAACCCATTACTCGCCTAATGCTCATCCGCGCAATCTCTGAAATACTTATCAAAATAGGGTTTTAGCTTTTAAAATTTCCTAGCACTCTTGCCAAACGAATTCTCTAATGCTAGCATTGGTCTTGAATCGCGCAACCGCACCTTGAAAACTAAATACAGCTACGCTTTCAGCCTCCCGCTATTGCAATTTACCAAAATCCCTATTAGGGATTGAAACTATTCATGCGGTAACTCATCAAGTTTTGCGATCGGAATTGCAATTTACCAAAATCCCTATTAGGGATTGAAACAAAAAACTAATTCAAGAACAGCATAGTATCCAGAATTGCAATTTACCAAAATCCCTATTAGGGATTGAAACATGCCTACTGGCGCGGGTAAGACAGTTTTATTCGCATTGCAATTTACCAAAATCCCTATTAGGGATTGAAACAATATTGAAAAATCGCGGTAACGGGCAAGCCAAAAATTGCAATTTACCAAAATCCCTATTAGGGATTGAAACGAATTTCCTCAGCAATCGTGGGACTTCGTAGCAGATGATATTGCAATTTACCAAAATCCCTATTAGGGATTGAAACTAAATACTCATAATCTTTTATCTTGTCTACATACGCATTGCAATTTACCAAAATCCCTATTAGGGATTGAAACCTCCTCGATTAGCTGGCCAATGATTTTCCCAGAGAATTGCAATTTACCAAAATCCCTATTAGGGATTGAAACTTAACACTCACAAATTAAGCATTGATTCTCCGGGATTGCAATTTACCAAAATCCCTATTAGGGATTGAAACTGATTACGGGCGACTTGACAAAATTCTGCATAGCTAATTGCAATTTACCAAAATCCCTATTAGGGATTGAAACTTATTGTTCGGCTTCAAGTAGAAGCAATGCTTTAGATTGCAATTTACCAAAATCCCTATTAGGGATTGAAACGTCGGCAAGGGGGAAGATTGGGGAGCGATTGAAGCATTGCAATTTACCAAAATCCCTATTAGGGATTGAAACGCTTATAACAACTATGCGGAAAGTGGACTTGACAAGTTATCACTACATTGCAATTTACCAAAATCCCTATTAGGGATTGAAACTTACCGCTTTTGGCGTATCACAGCACGCAATCAGCATTGCAATTTACCAAAATCCCTATTAGGGATTGAAACCTGTAATTTTATCTACTGATATTCTAAAAAATTCAATTGCAATTTACCAAAATCCCTATTAGGGATTGAAACACAATCCATAATGGTTTTATGCTTTCAAATAATTTATTGCAATTTACCAAAATCCCTATTAGGGATTGAAACGGCACTTGATAACTGATGAGAAATAATCCCAGAATTGCAATTTACCAAAATCCCTATTAGGGATTGAAACGTTTTTACACTTGAGAGCACGGATGAAAAGGGAACAATTGCAATTTACCAAAATCCCTATTAGGGATTGAAACAAGAATGAATTTCAATTTGAGAGCTTAATATACAATTGCAATTTACCAAAATCCCTATTAGGGATTGAAACTTCACAGGCGATATTCGGGGGACGTTGCCCAACCATTGCAATTTACCAAAATCCCTATTAGGGATTGAAACCAAAGTTTTTGAAGTCAAAGGAGTGAGTAAAAAATATTGCAATTTACCAAAATCCCTATTAGGGATTGAAACCAAACTGAGACAGGAGATATATTCGATAAAGCCATTGATTACAACAGCTATCGCTATAACTTTGCCAGATTCTAGAGCGATCGCCTAATATGAGACAAGAAGTAGAATAAACTTAAGACTTGGAATTTTCCCTTGTGAGCATCATGATTCCTGATGACATCCTCCGAGCCTCAAACATGACCGAGGATGAACTGAAATTAGAAATTGCCATCTTACTTTACCAGCAAGGTAAAATTAGCGGTGGCAAAGTCCGAGCCTGGACAGGAACCACAGTACTTGAATTCCAGCATGAACTGGGCAAACGCGGTTTACACATCAACTATGATGTTGAAGACTTCCAATCCGATGCGCGGAAATTGCAATCAATGGGTTTGCTGTGATTCTCAAATTTTATCCCCTGCAAAAATGAAAGGGTAGGCTGCAAGCCTACCCCAAACCATTATTTATTTAGCAATACTTTAGACTGGTGCTTCAGTAGCAGTTTTGCCAACCAGCATTGCAGCATTTTCTTCGCTTTCGAGAACACCAAATTCAATCAACAAGTCTTCTAGCTCTTCCATCTCAATAGGTGTGGGGATGGTGAGATTCTTGTTCTCGATAATCTTCGTGGCTAATGTGCGATATTCTTGACTTTGATTGCTATCAGGTGCGTACTCGTTCACGGTCATCCGACGCAATTCTGCGTGTTGAACAATGTTGTCACGAGGTACGT
>NZ_JBALCE010000039.1:0-12025 GCF_036919815.1 Nostoc sp. | reverse complement strand
GTCAGGATGCTTTAAGGCTGACAAGATAATATTTTTAACCTCTAATTCCTTTTGATTTGCGTTCTCTCTTATCGCTTTTAGTCTAAACTCCAGTTAGATACCTTCAACTCCAGCTTGTGAAATGACCATCCTTGAGGTAATTCAATCTTTCCAGGTAAAGGTTCGTTACGAGAATTGATAGGATATTGATCTTCAATTAAATCTTCCAAAACTTTTGCGACACACTCAACAAAATCCGACCTGTAGGCTTTTGCGAGTTTTTTGAAAGAACGGTTGAAATTATCGGATTTTTCAATCGAGAAGGGAGTTGAGCCAGTCATGCACTTCTCCTTGACGAATACGAGTTGATGGTTCCGAAGTACAAGCGCCCTTTAAAATTTCCCGCATTACGAATTGATAAGCAGGATGGTCACGTTCTATTTGGTCTAGTTTCTGATGTCCCAATGCTTTCAAATCTTCAAGAAGAATTGGCTTAGTTGAGCTAGCTTCAGGTAGCAAACCTTTACGCGCCTTTTTCCAAGGAAACTCCAAGTGGGTCATACCACTAAGTTGATAAGCATGGTAGCCACCAAAATATTCCCATACTTCTTCTAGAAGCTGTCTTTTATCCTCAGCCATCTCTAACAGTAATTCTTGACTAGGAATAGGTAATTGTTTAGCTTCAAATTCACTGTAAAACCTGTAAGCCGGAGGACAAACAGGGCCATAGCGCCAATGCTTGTATTTCTGCTTCAAACAATGGCTGATCATAGATCGCCAAATGTAAGCTTTGCGCGTAGTACAGAAGCTTTTGAACCTTCATATTGGTCATTTCTGCTTCTATACAGTCTTCGTAAGCTCTGATAATGAAGTAGCGAGCCACATTTAGACAATCAATCATAATCAGACTCGCAAATTAAGACTGGTTAACTATCTTAGCTATTTTTAATGATCCCTTACACATATTTTAGTTTAAATCTATTGAGTTAGTACATTCTTACTATTTAAAGTCAGTCTACTAATCCATTACATCAACATTAGGGTTAATTCTCTCCCCGTTTTCCCTACTTGTCTTCACCCTTCATTTTTAGTTTGGTCGAGTACTTAAATAGGACTTACGCAAAATATCTCTCAAACTCTGATTTCTCCGTGTCACGCCAGTTGCTACAAGTCGGGGAACCCGCCCAACGCACTGGCTTCTCTGCGCCTCTGCGGTAGCCTGCGGCAAGCCGAAGCGTCTACATTAATTCCGTAACTCATGCGTAAGTTCTATTAAATACAGAACACCACAAAAAGGCTATGGAATTTAATCATTCGTAGGTTGCGTAGAACGTAGACACCCGAAGGGTAGTGAAACCCAACATCAAGTCTAAATATTTCCGAACCTCTTTTATGGGCACATATACTCAGGCGATCGCAATGCCGCCTTGATAAACCTCACCGCAATTGTGACGATTACGCTATAATTATTAAAGGTTCTTTACAGAGTTTGCTAATCATACTTAATTCTGTTAAAACAGCCTAGCATTAAAATGTAAATCTCAAAACCCCCTCTAGAGTTCACCAAAAGCTTCTATGACGCTCCCAATTCGCAACGTCGCCATTATCGCCCACGTTGACCACGGAAAAACCACCCTGGTTGACGCACTCCTCAAACAATCCGGCATTTTCCGCGAAGGCGAAGACGTTCCGGATTGCGTTATGGACTCCAACGCCCTAGAACGGGAACGGGGTATTACTATCCTGTCCAAAAATACCGCAGTTCGCTACAAAGAAACGCTAATCAATATTGTTGATACTCCTGGACACGCTGACTTTGGTGGCGAAGTTGAACGCGTACTCGGCATGGTTGACGGATGTCTTCTGATTGTCGATGCCAACGAAGGCCCAATGCCCCAAACCCGCTTTGTACTCAAAAAAGCTTTGGAAAAAGGGCTGCGCCCCATCGTTGTAATCAACAAAATTGATCGTGGACAAACTGACCCCCACGTTGCTGTTGATAAAGTTTTGGATCTGTTCTTGGAATTAGGGGCAGATGAAGACCAGTGTGATTTTACCTATCTGTTTGCCTCCGGTATGGCAGGTTTCGCCAAAGAAAGCTTGGAAGCAGAATCGGTAGATATGCAACCCCTGTTTAACGCGATTCTGCAACACGTTCCACCACCAGTGGGCGACAGCAATAAGCCTCTGCAATTGCAAGTGACAACCCTAGATTATTCAGAATATCTAGGCCGGATTGTCATTGGCAGAATTCACAACGGTACTATCCGCTCAGGACAGCAAGCAGCTTTAGTAACAGAAAATGGTACTATTGTAAAGGGTAAAATTACCAAATTGATGGGCTTTGATGGACTGAAGCGGATAGAGATGGAAGAAGCAACCGCAGGTTATATTGTCGCGGTGGCTGGTTTTGCTGATGCTTATATTGGGGAAACGATTACTGACCCCAATGATCCGCAAGCTTTACCACTAATTAAAGTGGATGAACCAACCTTGCAAATGGCCTTCTGCGTGAATGATTCGCCCTTTGCAGGTCAAGAAGGTAAGTTGGTGACTTCCCGTCAAATACGCGATCGCCTATTCCGCGAACTTGAAACCAACGTTGCTTTACGTGTTGAAGAAACCGATTCTCCTGATAAATTCCTCGTTTCCGGTCGTGGAGAACTCCACTTGGGTATCTTAATTGAAACCATGCGCCGGGAAGGTTTCGAGTTTCAGGTATCTCAGCCACAGGTAATTTACCGCGAAATCAACGGTCAACCTTGCGAACCCTTTGAACTTTTGGTGTTAGACATTCCTGCTGATGGTGTGGGTAGCTGTATTGAACGCTTGGGACAACGCAAAGGCGAAATGCAAGATATGCAACCCGGTAGTGGCGATCGCACCCAACTAGAGTTTGTGATTCCCGCCCGTGGTTTGATTGGTTTCCGGGGTGAATTCATGCGGATGACTCGTGGCGAAGGCATCATGAATCACAGTTTCTTAGACTACCGTCAACTCAGTGGCGACATTGAAGCCCGTAACAAAGGCGTTTTAATCTCCTTTGAAGAAGGCGTTTCTACCTTCTACGCCATGAGAAATGCTGAAGATAGAGGAGCATTCTTTATTGTTCCTGGCACAAAGGTTTACAGAGGGATGATTGTGGGAGAACACACTCGTTCCCAAGATTTGGAACTAAATATCTGTAAGACCAAGCAGTTAACTAACCACCGGGCTGCTGGTAGTGAAGAACTAGTGCAACTACAAGCACCGATAGACATGAGCCTAGAGCGTGCTTTGGAATACATTGGGTCTGATGAATTAGTGGAAGTTACACCCCAATCGATTCGTCTGCGGAAGATGTCGAAGAAGTTGGCGAAACGGTAAGTTTAATTAGTTGATTGATTTAGAAAGCCCACATCAGTGGGCTTTTTATTTTGTTATTTAGATTGCATTACATCCGTGATGCATTGAATTCTGCTGAATTCTGCTTGACTACGTAATAACATGTCTCACAGACTACTGTTATAACTGAGGAAGCTACGCAAATGGCACAATAGTACTATCAAATTTTACCCTATGCATCTCAAGACAGTCTTCATCCGCTTCTATAAATCCTTCAATGACGACTTTTTGAGAAAACAAGAGAATAGAAAACCTAAACATTGGGAAATGATAGGTGATACTTATTACCCATATATTCAAGTTTCCATTGATCCCAAAATTACAACAATTGTTGGTGCAAATGAATCTGGAAAATCTCACTTGTTAAGTGCTATTGAAAAGGCTATATCCGGCAAAGATATTGAGCGGAGTGATTTCTGCGGCTATTCTCCTTTTTTCACAGTTAAACAGAATGAATTAAAGTATCCTGATTTTGGTTCTGAATGGGCTGATCTCAAGAAGCCTGAACAGGACAGCTTAAGAAAAATTATCCCAGAAATTCATCGGAATACTATTATTGAGAATTTTTTCATATTTCGTAATAATGTTGATAGTTTAACGATTTATTTACCTGAAAAAGGAGAGTATACACCATACCCAATTAATGAAAAACAGGTTATTGAGTTATACAAATTACTTCCTAGAACATTTAGAATTGAGTCTAGTATTGCGCTTCCTTCAAGCGTTCCCATTAAAAAATTAGTTCAGTTGAGTCAAGAGAATTATTTAGGTGGTAGAAAATTTGAACTTCTGGATCGAGAACAAAGAAACAAAATAGTAGATGCACTTGATGTTTTTAGTGATAATCAAGAATTGATTACTAAAGTTCGCGTTCTTTGGGGTGAAAATAGGGAAGAAATTGACTCTGAAGCAGTTACGGCAATCAAGTCAATTATGTCAGCACTTGATGAAGTGAATTTTCGTGGACAAAACAAGGAAAGAAGAGAAAACGGATTTAATTTAGCTTATAAATTAATCTGCAAAATTGGCCAAGTTGATGCTAATGCTTTACTTGATTTAGCTAAGGCAATTCAAGATGGAATGCAAGGTTATGCAAATGGAATTATTGAGAGGATTAATCGGCAATTAGCCATTAATTTAAACTTTCCTAACTATTGGGTTCAAGATCGGAAATTCGGTCTAAAGGTTATGGCAAGAGACTATGACTTAGTTTTTACCATAACAGATAGGACAGGAACTGAATATTCATTTGATGAAAGAAGCCAAGGATTACAATACTTTCTCAGCTACTATATTGAGTACCGATCTCATGAACCTCATCCAAATAAAACTGAGATACTGTTGATGGACGAACCAGATGCTTACCTGTCTAGTCAAGCCCAACAAGATTTACTAAGAATATTTGACTTGTTCGCAAGTCCCGAACCAGGCTCACATTTAACTCATCCAATTCAGGTAGTCTACGTAACTCACTCTCCTTTTTTAATTGATAAGAACCATTCTGAGCGTATTCGGGTCTTGCAGAAGGGAAATGAGGATGAAGGAACACGCGTAGTCAAAGATTTTGCCATAAACCGTTATGAACCTCTAAGGTCTTCGATTGGGCCTCATATAGGCGAAACAGTTTTCATTGGTAATTGTAATTTAATGGTCGAAGGTATTGGCGATCAAATCATCATTGCAGGATCTGCAATATATCTTCGAGCCAATGGTGTATCTAATTTAGAAACTTTAGATTTAAACCAAATCACGATTGTTGATTCGGGAGGAGCCTCACAAATTCCCTACATGGTCTATCTAGCTTGTGGAAGGCACGCTGATGAAATCGCAGCCATCGTTTTATTGGACAGTGATAAGAGTGGGAATGATGCTAAGAAGGATTTATTAGGTAAAGGAGGTCAACATAGAAGACCTTTACTTAAAGAGAAGTTTATTCTTCAACTTGCTGATCTTCAAGAAGAATTCTATTTTGAAAGTGACAATATAACAGCACAAATTGAAATAGAAGATATTATTCCTTTGCCAATTAGCATCCAAGCAACAAAGCTTTATTTACAAGAGTTTATTCTACTTGAAGAAACTGAACTTTTATTCTTGACTGAAGATTTAATATCAAGCAATATGCTTGGTAAAACTATTCTTGATGTTATAGAACAAACTCTAAAAAGCGTTTTTGCTCAAGACTTGAAAATTAGTAAGGCTGGCTTTGCTCGAAACGTTATTCGAGTAGTTAATGAGTGGTCAGGAAAACGAAATTTACTGAATGAACGTGAAATCCATGCACTACGAATTTTTGAGCAGAACTTCAAAATTTTGTTTAAGAAGTTGAACATCATGCAGCGTATTGCCCAACAGATATTGACTAAAGAAAGATTATCTCAAAAAATAGACCGTCTGAAGAAGGACTTTATTGCACGTCATCCTATTTCTGCAAGACGTGAGGATGGCGTTATTCTGTTTGATGAGATTGAGGGAATTTTAGAGAGCAATATACAGAATGAGTCAATTAAGGAAATTGAAGCAACTAAGAACCAAATTCAAAATTTACGTCGTGATTACAAACTTGATATTGACATGAATAAAATGATTGACGATTATACTGGATTCCAGGTGGGCTTAGAAAGGATAAAGTATGCAGGGCTGTTAGCGAGTCAAGAAAAAACTCCCGATGAGGCAGAAGCAGAGAATTCAGCTATTTCCGAAGAAGTTCTTGAAGAAGTACAGACGGATAAATTTATTGTAGATGGGCAAGCACAGTTAGTTAATGAGCAAGAAATACCTACCGTCTCTGACCAAAAAACTACTGAAGTTTCTGGTAATCCTCCAACTTCCAACAAAAGAAGGAAGTCCAACCCCCGCTAGTAATCTGCGATCGCATTGTGCCAAGTTATTTGAGAGAATCTAATTATCACTTTTTAGGAAACTAAAGTAACTATTCCTCAAATGTCGGAGTTTCTCTTGAAAACGCGAGGGATAATTTTGCTTCAGTACCTCAACTAACTCATCCTCTTCTACTGTGCGGCGATCAATCTCATCTCGGTGATCAAAGTAATAAGCCATTGCTGCGTAAACAGATGCTTGTGACAGGTCATACTTGCCGGCAATCTCTACCAAGGAATATCCTAGCTTTAAATGCATCACTGCCACATCTTCTACAGCAATGCGAGTACCGACAATGCGGGGCTTTCCACTCCGCACATCAGAAGAGATTTCAATATGCTCCTGACTGACTAACTGCATCAATGAATCTTCCACCTCCGTTTTATTATTTCATAATACACAGCAGTCCTGGCTCTTACAAAATTAGATCAACACCCTACCGCGTGGTCTATTTACCTGAAAATAGCTGTAAGATTGTTAATCCAAGTCGCCCAGCGCCACGATACGATACTCCGTTCCAAGCAATGATTCCAGTTCTACCCGTAAGCGTGTATCTGTAGCACGAGATGCATCAGCACATTGCTGTGAGATATCCAATAAACGATCGCAGTTTCGCACCCTGTCAACGTTTCTAGAACTTATGCTCAAATTCAACAATGCCGGATAAGTTGATTCAGTCCAGGTGAACCAAGTTTCACAGTAGGATAAATATAGACAGGATGTAGTTTTACTTCTATCTACCATTTGGATGGAAATGACTGAGCAACGTAATGCTGACTCACCGTTAAGTGATTCTCAACAATTGAGTGAACCGACTGATACTATAACAAAGTCGGTCGATAATTCCTGGACAAATCGCATTGCTGGTGTCTGGAACAAAGCAACAACACGTCTAACGCAACTCTTACCCGTAGAACAACTGGGACAGACAGTTGTTGAATGGTTTAGTGTGAGCGAGGATCAGGTTGCAGAGATTTTAGCGAAAATTCGAGCGGAACTCCCAACTACAGAAGCGCTGCTAATTGGTAAACCCCAAGCCGGAAAAAGTTCTATTGTGCGGGGATTGACCGGAGTTTCTGCCGAAATTGTCGGTCAGGGATTTCGTCCCCACACGCAACACACCCAGCGCTATGCCTATCCTTCTAATGACCTGCCGTTACTAATTTTTACTGATACGGTGGGACTTGGTGATGTTAAACAAGATACTCAGGCAATTATTCAGGAGTTAGTTCGGGATTTACAACAGGAAACTCATTCCGCTAGAATCCTGCTTCTGACGGTTAAAATCAATGATTTTGCAACTGAGACGCTACGACAAATTGCTCAACAGTTGCGCCAGCAGTATCCAAACATTCCCTGTCTGTTGGTAGTTACCTGCTTGCATGAGGTTTATCCTCGTGATACCGTCGATCATCCCGCCTATCCGCCAGATTATCAGGAAGTCAACCGCGCATTTGCTGCAATGCAACAAGCTTTCCTCGGAATAAGCGTTGGCGAAGCCTCTCCGAAGGAGATTCGCTCTGTACTAATTGACTTTACCTTAGAAGAAGATGGCTACACGCCGGTATTTTATGGCTTAGAAGCGCTGCGAGATTCTTTGGCAGAACTACTCCCACAAGCAGAAGCCCAGGCGATTTATCAGCTATTAGATCAAGAAGAAGCTGGAAAGCAAATTGGCAACCTTTACCGAGATGCTGCACGCCGTTATATTTTGCCATTTGCGATTATGTCTGCCACCCTCGCGGCTGTACCTCTGCCATTTGCCACAATGCCTGTACTCACTGCCTTGCAAGTATCAATGGTGGGTCTGTTGGGTAAATTATATGGGCAGACAATTACTCCATCCCAGGCGGGAGGCGTTGTGAGTGCGATCGCAGGTGGTTTTTTAGCACAGGCGATCGCCCGGGAGTTAATTAAATTTATACCAGGTTTTGGTAGTGCGATCGCTGCCTCTTGGGCAGCCGCCTATACCTGGGCATTAGGCGAAGCAGCCTGCGTTTACTTTGGTGATTTAATGGGAGGTAAGAAACCCGATCAAGAGAAAATTCAATTCGTGATGCAAGATGCGTTTCAAGTGGCGCAACAACGGTTTAAGGGAATCAAACGTTAAGACTCAATAATCCGTTTTTCAAAGCAAACAATCACTGCATTTCTTACATAAGTACCTTCTTCCAATCACCTGTATGATCGAGCCATTCATGGGGTGTTGAAGGGTTGACTGCTGAAATTCTCAAGCATACAGATTTAGTCTCTCACCTCTTCGGTTCTCCCTGGATTGCTAGCAAATTCCAAGTCCGGGATTTAACAATAGTGTCTGATAGCTGGTTTGGACAATACCAAGAAAGAGACGGTGTAGCAATTGATCGAGACACCGAAACAGCCGCAGATGGTAAACTTTACGATTTCCAAGTAGTTCCGGCTGCGACACAGTTTGATTTTAAAGCTGTCGTAGAAAATGCAGAACCTTGGGAATTGGGTTTATTGATGATTGGTTTGCACCAGTTTGAGACAGAACAAATACCACTTGGAGGGGGGCGATCGCGTGGCTTGGGTGTCGTTAAACTAGAAATTGACAAAATGCGCTGGTTTGATGTCAACAACGACCCAGAAAAGTTACTGACATACTTACAAGAATTAGTCAGCAGTAATACAATTGATGACATATCGAGTTATAAAGACGGTAAGCAGTCTAAGCAGACTTGGACTAATGCTCTTATCACTCATTTAAGAGAGAATGTAACTAATAATTCCACAGTTGAAGCAACATAAAAATCCTGAGGAGGTTAATATGGCTTTCAGTAGTTACAAAACCATCGGTGAAGTCCTCAAAGCATTTCAGGTTATCTATACAGAAGCTAATTTCATAGGCGAAGCTGAGTTTAATGTCTCTGACTACTTCCGTGAAGATTTAGAAACTATGATGCGGGACGGTGTTGTTGATAACTCAGAGTTTTCTATTTGTGAAAATATGATTTATCCAGTCCTTAAAGAAGTTTGGAAGTGCTACCGCAGTCAGTTCATTTTATGGGGTCATCATTCATTAAATTATGATGAAAAGTTATGAGGCTTTACTGAGTACATTTTGGCTAAAAAATCCCCTTTAGGAAAAGTGGTATTTGATCAGCCATACTTCATATTAGTAGAAGCAAAACAGGATAACTTTGAAACTGGTTGGGCGCAATGTTTAGCAGAAATGATTGCTGCTTAAAGGCTTAATTGTGAATTAAAAATAATTATTTTTGGTATTGTTTCTAATGGAGCTTCATGGCAATTTGGCAAGCTAGAAGCAGAAGTTTTTACTAAAAATATTCTACCTTACACAATTTATGAATTAGATAAACTCTTTGCTGTTGTCAATTTCGTATTTCAACAATGTGAATTGCAGCTTAATAATCTCGTAGCTGTTTAATATTTT
This sequence comes from Nostoc sp., assembly GCF_036919815.1. Classification (GTDB taxonomy): domain Bacteria; phylum Cyanobacteriota; class Cyanobacteriia; order Cyanobacteriales; family Nostocaceae; genus Nostoc. Next base: position 2,367 of record NZ_JBALCE010000039.1, on the reverse strand, counting down.
GGCTTTATCTCTACTCCATTTATTTATGCACAAACGATTTGTTAATCACTGCACGATTTATTTAACCTTAATTGCCGACGGGCCAATTCTAATTAAATCTGGTAAAGAAGGAGCCGATCAAATTAAGCCTGATATGGAATTTGTAGAAACCTATCATGCTGGTGGACGTTCTATATATTTACCAGGAAGCAGTTTAAAAGGAGCAATCCGCGCCCATGCAGAACGTATTGTTAGAACCGTGGGTAAAGACAGACGCGATCCAAATAATTCGGATATACTTTGGGCTAACGATCCGTTGAGTGATAAGTACGATTATCTCCAGAAAAAATCAGCACCAGATATTTACAAACTCTCTAGTTTTACAGACCAAATGTTTGGTAATACTTCTATTGCTAGCCGAGTCAGAATTGAAGATGCATATCCTGATAAATCTCAGCCTCTCAGAATTGAAGAACGTAATGGCGTAGCAATTGATAGAGTCTTTGGTACTACTCTTCCTGGGGCTTTGTTCAATTATCAAGTTTGTACTGCGGGTGAATTCCATACTAAAATTCATCTGAAAAACTTCACTTTGGCACAATTAGGTTTAATTGGTTTAGTATTGCGAGATTTGGATGATGGCTGGTTTGGTTTAGGTTTTGCCAAATCTCGCGGTTTGGGTACTGTACAGGTGAAATTAAATCAAGCCGTAGTCCAATATCCAGGTTGTGAATTGAGAGATAAACAAATTCACACCTTTGGTATTCAAAAGCAATGGCCTCATACTTTTCTCTTAGGTGCTGGAGAATTTTTAGAACCAGAAGAAGCACAATTATATAGTTTCGCCAAACCAGATAGCCAAGATACACCTGTTGCTGCACAAGAAATGGATTTGGGTTTTGGTGTGCAACTCACTTGGCGAGAAGGTACAGTTCATGATTTATTTGAGCGAGGCGTTAGGTCTTGGAGTAGTCTACTTGTGGGGTCAAAATGAAGCCTTTTATTGGTTATAAAAAAGAGCATTTATCAGTATCTAAATTGCTAGAGTTAATCGTAAAATTGGCAACTGAACCTAGTTACTATTTTCTTTTGGACTCATAAAGTTAGTGGAATTCAAGAACAGCCGCCTACAGAAGTTAACTTCCCCATGACTGAGGGGCAGATGTTAATCAAGAATGTGAATTGAGGTGGAAGCAAAAAAGTAAAGAGTGTTATGAAGTGTTGTTACTGACAATTGCTGACAACCATGATGATTTTATTCCGCTCAAAGAAACAATTAAAAAAGCAGGTAAAGAAATAAAAGCTTGGAAAATTGAGCCTAGTAATCCTAAAGTTTTCCCATCTTATGGATATCCCGCTTATGGATATCGTCCCGATGAAACACGATTTCCTAAAAAGCTGATTTTCCCAAATGGTTTAGACATTAGGCTGCAACAAGAAAAGAACAATAAGCCCAAACTAGCTCAACGTTATTTTATAGATAATCAAACCTCGGCTGTGCAATTTGTTGCTCTAACCGTAGAAGAGGCGGCCCAAAAATGACTGGTAATCGTCCACAAAGGCCTCAGCCACCAAGTAGACCTAACCGTTCTAGTGGTGGGAGTTCATCGCCGGAACTTGCACCGAAACCTTATGAGTTTGTATCTTTTCCTAAAGAACGCCCTAATTTACAGCGTCCTGTTGGACATCATAGATATTTTAGCGATCGCCTGCATGGCACTCTATATCTTACCCTAAAAGTGCAGACATCCCTCCACGTCTCCACCGGAGTAGTTGTCATGGGTAGCGATATTGGCAGCGATCGCATTCCCTTAATCAAAACAATGGTGCAGGGTGTTGACCAAAAGCTATCTATTCAAGGTAGTTCCCTCAAAGGGTGCATTAGGTCTGTATATGAAGCAATTACTAACAGCACTTTGGCAGTAATTACCTCTAAGTATAAAAGGGATAATAAATATCCCAGTCAGCGTTTACCTTGTAATGATAAGGAAAAACTTTGCCCAGCTAGTAGAGTATTCGGTGCGTTAAATTGGCAAGGTTTGCTTCATTTCAACGATGCCAAATGTGAAAGTATGGGCTTTTCTACAGGATTTATGCCTTCGTTATATCGTCCCCGTCCAGATGAAAGTAGTGCATACTTTATTCAAGGTAGGGTTGCAGGACGTAAATTTTACTACAACACTATTATAGCAATTGATAAAGGGCAAAATTCTGGTATTCCTGTACAGCAAGCAGGAAGAGAATACATCTTCAAAACTAAATTAAACTTCAAGAATTTGTTACCAGAAGAGTTAGGGACTTTGAAATTCTGGCTCCCCGAATCCCAAATCTGGGATTCGGGGTTGGGGGATGAGGGCAAATCCTTTTGATCACCGAAGAACTACAGGT
>NZ_JBALCE010000038.1:0-10548 GCF_036919815.1 Nostoc sp. | reverse complement strand
CCCTAAGCTTGATGCTGCCAGCCAACGGGTGGAGTCATCCACAGTAGTTGATTGCAGCAGTTGCACCAAGGCGGCGATCGCAATTTCATTGCCAGGGTCGATTTTCCCTAAGCTTGATGCTGCCAGCCAACGGGTGGAGTCATCCACAGTAGTTGATTGCAGCAGTTGCACCAAGGCGGCGATCGCAATTTCATTGCCAGTGCCGATTTCCCCTAAGCTATTTACTGCCTCCCTACGGGTATAGTCATCCACAGTTGTTGATTGCAGCACTTGCACTAAGGCGGCGATCGCTTTTGTCCGATCTGTCTGTTGCAATGCTGACCCAGCTTCCTTTTTGATTGAACTCTGACTATCAATTGTCCACTTGACAATTTGTGTTACTATCTGATATGCTCTGAAATAATCTCTAAACTCTACAATTCCTGCGGCGGCTAAAAAATAGGCGCGATATTCATAAAATTTTTGACATCCCACAGATTAACCTGACAGGTCAGCACAATTCGCGCTTGAGAAATTAACCCTGCTTCACGGAATTGTCGGGCAATTTCTGTTACAGGATTAGATGCGGACATTTCATCTAACCCATCTAGCAGCAACCACACATTATTTTGATTAAACAGAGCAACAAAATCATCCTTTAGTTGCTTAGTGGCTTCAGCTTTACCTGTTTTCTCAGCAACCTGAGTTAACCAACTCTCGAACAGATAAGATTTTAGTTCCTTCTCTCGCAAATCTGCTAAAGATACCCAAATCACAATTGACTGGTGAATCTCACGAGATACCCAATCAGCAATCTGCTGTAACAGTGTTGTCTTTTCTGCTCCTGGTTCGCCAATAATTGCAATTCGCTTACCTTGACTTTTAGGCGTGTTCTTCTGTTTGAGAACTTGTTCAAGAAAAGCATCATGCTCAAATGTTTTGGTGATTTCTGTCTCCTTGTACAGTTCTGACCCCTGTTGTGGAGAAACATCATCTTGAGGCTTCGATACTTTTTTGCGCTCAACTAATCCTAGTGGTACATAAACATCATCAACTTGCAGGGTAACTCCCTCAGTTGATGTCAAAGGATTTGTAGTCAGCTTTTGCCGTTCTACCAGTATTTGACGACAGACTTCACGCCAGCGATCGGGAGTTAACTTTGTCCCATCCTCCCCTTGAGACGACTGTAGTCAAAGAGTGATGTTATTAGTTTGGTTAGTTATCTGTCCTTGATTTACAACCCCAATTTTTTCTGCTAGCTGCGTCAGATTTTGAATAGTTGGCTGTTGAGACTTGAGGGTATTTTCTATTTCTTGAATTTTTTGAGTGAGTTTTGGTTCTGCTTTTGCTGCTGCTTCCACTTCCACAACTGCTTGAGCAATTTCTGGGTCTGCGTCTGCTGCTGCTTTCAGTTCTAGCACAGCTTGACCATAATCTAAACGCTGCGGTTCATTTCCCGCAACAGCACTGGTGAGTAATGACGATTTATTCTTCTGGCGGAGTAATGCGATTAACTTGCCACCTAGCGTCCATGTAGCATCACCAATATTTTCACCGATTTTCTCTTGTGCTTTAGTCCAAAGTGTAGTTGCGATGTCTACGACGGGCTACGCCTACGCAGTAGCAACAGCCGTCAGTGTTACCAGTCACCATAAATTCACTACAAATTGAGTTTATGTAGAAATTGCTTCAATTGACGCAAATAGTATCACGAAAAAGCTAGGCGATTATTAGTGATATAAATCAACACAGTTTAGATAAGACAAAAACACTTGTAGAGACGGCGATTTATCGCGTCTCAAAAACCCAAATTTTGCCAGTAGCCTTTAACCCAAGCGTATTGTGATATAAATCAGCGCAGGCGGGTTTTGTCTGTGTAGCCGCGACTTCTAGTCGCCAGGATACTAATACCAATTCAATTAATGATTGCAACACGTCCATTTGTAGAGACGCGATGAATCGCGTCTCTACAAATGGTCTGTTTGTCGCATTCTTTTTTAAAATTATTATAAAATGGTGCGTTAGCTTTTGGCGTAACGCACCCTACGAAAATATCTAAAACATGATTATGAGTTATTAATTAGACGTGCCATTTAGTGCTATAGGATGAATTATTTCCTCCAGCGTTTGCAGTAATTCTTGCTCGTTATAAGGTTTAGAAAAATAAGCCCTAGCACCCAATTGCATAGCCAGTTGGCGATGTTTATTGCTGCTACGAGAAGTCAGCATAGCGACTGGGATATTTTTTGTATCTGCGTCTGAATTTACCTTACCTAAAAAGCCATAACCATCTAAACGAGGCATTTCAATATCGCAAATTACTGCCTCAACTCTCAATCCATTATGGAGTTTTTCTAAGGCATCTTGACCATCTTTAGCTTGTTCTACTTGATATCCTCCTTTTTCAAGAGTCAGGGCTAAAAAGCGGCGAACATTAATTGAGTCATCTACAATTAGAATTGTGCCTTTCTGCTTAACTGATGCGGCTGATATTTTCTCTTCATCAAAGATGAGGAACGGTGTTTTTAACCTTGCTGATGGTAATTGAGTGCCTCTATTAGTCCGCCGATTCGTAGCAATCCAATACAGCAATTCATTGACATTAACTAGTGGCACTACTCGACCATCACCGAGAATTGTGCAGTTGCTGAAGCCTTCAGGTAAAGGTATATTTCCCTCGACTTGGCGAATCGCAACTTCCTGTTCACCCCAGCAACGGTCTATTTGGATTGCTACTGGCTGATTATTACCTTTGACTATTAACACGCTGTTAGCATTAATTGCTGCCGGTATTTCCAGTTCTGAGCTATCGTAGCGCAGACAATTAAACTCTAAATAGCCAGTTAAGCGAATCAGTGGCAGCATCGTTCCTTGCCAATTTAGAACTTCGCTACCTGCCATTTGGAAAACTCGCTCATTTTGGAGTAAAGATATTTCTGAAATGACATCTGTGGGAAATGCCAATACCATTTTGTTGATTTCTACTAGCAGAACTCGGGCAACGGAAAGTGCAAATGGTACTGATAAGGTGAAGGTAGTACCAACTCCTGGTTCCGTATCAACTGTGACATCTCCTCGAATTAGTTTGAGGTTGTTACGAACCACATCCATACCGACACCGCGACCAGATAATGCTGTGACTTGTTCGGAGGTGGTAAAACCTGGTTCAAAAATTAGTGATAACAGTTCTTCATCACTAGCATTAGCAAGTAGAGAAGCATCCAATCCCATAGCTAAGGCGCGGGTGCGAATTTTCTCCAGAGAAATGCCCCAACCATCATCACGTATGGTAATAAGGGTGCGATTACTGCGGTGGGTAGCTTTAATTTCAATTAATCCTTGTTCTGGTTTACCCAAAAGGCGGCGGGTAGCATGGTCTTCGATACCATGATCAAAAGCATTCCTTAACAGGTGCATTAAAGGTTCGTTTAAAGCTTCTAAAATGCTGCGTTCAATTAAAGTGTTACCACCTTCAGTTTTTAACTGGACATTTTTCCCATGCTCTACATTTAAATCGCGTAAAGCTCTAGGGAAACGTTCGATTAAATCTGACAACGGCCGCATCCGAATATGATTTAATTTGGTCTGTAACTGTTTTGATGTTTTGTTTATTTTACGAGCAATTTGGTCTGTATCATCTACACTGAGTTGCACATCAGTCGTGACTTCTTGTACCTGAACAATGGTTTCCATAACTTCCTGCGATCGCAGGTTTAAATCGTTATAGCGCTCCATTTCTAAGGGATCAAATTCCCTCTCTGTACCTTGGATTTGGTGGCCATTTTCCGCTTGCGATGTCTGTTGACAAGCCACTTCTCTACGAGAGGCGTCGCCAACGTGTCTACGCACCCCAGCAGACATGGCAGCTTGAGTAGAAATTTTGCCGTAGGCTGTACGTAAATTCTGGTTTTCTCGGTCGAGAACTTGGACTCGCTGGTTCAGGTTACGAACGAGTTTGCGTAATCTTTCTAGTTGCGAGTTTAACCCATTCCTCTGAAGAACCAGTTCGCCAAATAAATCATTAATTTGCTCTAATTGTTTGCTAGGAACTCGGACACTATTTTCATGAATTTCTCGCTCTTTACTAACACCAGCCTGTTCTCCTTTGCTTTCGCTAAATCTGCCATCTATAGGATTATTTCCTCTAGCGAATATCGTATTTTGCTCGGTGACATTGCCAGCATTTACGTCATCTGTCAATTCTGCATCCACAAATGTAAAATTAGCTGCAATACCTGCGCTGGGGTGCGCTAACGCTTGATCATTAGTCCAATTTTCTCTTATGTTTTCTGGTTGCCAAACAGATGTTGATACTACTTCTGTATCAACATCTGTGGGGACAAACGGTGGTATTACTTCTGCTTGTAATAGTGGCTGGACTTGAGTATAACTATCCAAGTCAATTTCTGTAGGCAAGTTATCTAGTTGATTTGTGAGTATCAAAGCTTGCGATCGCCGCCATGCTTGCAATGCTAACTGGGCAATTTCGGGAATGCGTTCGCTGTTAACAGTTTCCAATTGCTGCGTTATTGACTCACAAAGCTTCGTAAAAGCTGCCAACTGGAGCATTTCCCCCAAACCGCCTAATTCTACCGCCATAATCACAATTTCTTCATGCAAACCGGGCTGTTCGCTATCTGCCAATATAGATTCTAGACGCTGCAAACACTCTTCTACTTCTGTTCCAAATAGCAAGGGGATAACATCTTGTCCCTCTTCTGGGGATAGCATGGTTGAGGCATCCTCAGCGCTGGGGTCGCCCAAGCGATCGTGCAACTCATCAAAAATTGGGTAACAAAAGGTTTCTAACCATTGATCTTCGACAACATTTCCTTCTGCAAGCAGTTCGACAATTTGACGCAGCCAGTCAACTCCAGATAGCAATAAACTTTGCAACTGAGTATCAATTTCGAGAGAATTTTTTTTAGTTTTTAAAACTTTAAAGGAATCTTCCAAACGATGGGCTAAATCACTTAACGATCTAAATCCCATCATCCCGGCGCCACCTTTGATAGAATGAGTCGCCCGGAGTGCAGCATTGATTTTATCTAAATCGATGCGGTTAGTAGTATCGATTTCCAGCAATACCCCTTCTAGAGTATTTAAGTAATCAGTTGCTTCTTCCAGAAACTGCATCTGGATTTCTAATTCTTTGTCTTGTAACATAGTTCTTATCCTTAGTCATTGGTCATTGGTCATTAGTCATTAGTGATTGGTCATTAGTCATTGGTAAAAAGACAAAGGACAAATGACAACGGACAAATAACAAAAGTCATTCGTCATTGGTCATTAACAAACGACAAATGACAAATAACAAATGACAAACTTAATTAACTTTGAAAGTCTCCACAGTCTCTTGCAACTGCTGGGAAATCTCCACAGTTTGTTGCAGAGATTCGGAAACTTGGCGAGAAGAATCGCTGGTGCGTTGTGATACAGCAGCGATATCTTTCATCAATTGGCTGACACTTTGCGATGTTTCTACCTGAGAAGCAGTTGCACTGGAAATTGACTGCACTAAGGAGTCAATTTGATGCGATACATCCAAAATTTCCCTCAAACTTTCTTTAGCCTCCTCCACAATGCGGGTACCTTCAACTACTTGGGTGGTTCCTACTTCCATCGCCTGCACCACTTCACTGGTTTCTCGTTGGATATTTTCAACAATTTGTTCAATTTCTTGGGTTGCTGCGGCACTTCGTACTGCTAATTCGCCGACTTCTTCAGCAACTACGGCAAAACCTTGACCTTCTTCACCTGCACGCGCGGCTTCAATACCGGCATTAATCGCTAATAAGTTAGTTTGAATCGCGATTTGGTTAATCAAGGACACCACACGAGAAATTTGTTGAGAAGACTCTCCCAAACGTTTGACTTTTTTAGCAGTTTCATTAACGGTTTCCCGCAAAGAGAGGATATTTTGTACTGTCAAATCCATCGCGTGTCCACTCTTGGTAGCGGTGTGAGTAGCATGGTTAGCAATAAAGGCAGCTTTTTCAGCACTTTCGGCTACCGACTGCATGGATTTGGTCATTTTGTCAACAGCATCGAGGGTGCGGTTGATTTCGGCAGCTTGTATGAGTGCTTCCTCTGCTAAGTCGCGGATGGCTCCTTCATTAGAGCCGATGGCAGTATTCACCTGGGTAGCAGCTTCTTTAACTTGGGTAACAATATCGCGGAGGCTTTCCACAATTGAGTTGAAAAAGTCGGCAACAGTGCCTATTTCCCCAGATGTCACGTCTGCACGCACTGTCAAGTCGCCTCTAGCTGCACCTTCTACATCACTGAGCAGTTCTAAAAGTTGGTGTTGCAGTGCTTCTTTTTGTTGTCGTTCTTCGCCTGACCCGATTACGGCAACATTTCTAGATTGTTCTATCTCTTCTAATAACTTGGCTTGTTCTAAGGCATAACCGATTTGAGTTGCTATCTGTTGAAACAAGTCAATTTCCGGCTGTTGCCAAACACGAGGAGTTTCGCAATTATCAGCAATTAATAAACCTAAAAGTTGCTCTTGGGCAAAAATTGGTACGATCAAATTAGCTTTGACAGCAAATTTTTCTAATAGTTGGATGTAACCGCCGGCATTTTTCAGACTTTGGTCTTGATAAATATTAGCGATCGCTTGCACCTGTCCATCGTGATAAGTTTCTATATAACGTTCCCGAAAATAGGGATCATCAATTTGCACTCCGAGCATTTTTGGCCAATTATAATTATCAGTTACCGATTCAGCGACGACAACACCATCTGAAGTATCTGCATTTAGACTATAAATGATTACCCGATCTGTTTTTAGCGATCGCTGAACTTCTTTGACTGCTGCGTGATAAATCTCTTTAGTTTTGAGAATTCGCCGAATTCGGAGGGTGATATCTGCGAGTAATTTTGCCCCTTCAACGTCGAGTTCTTGTTCCTTAACTAAGACTTGCAATTGTTCGGCCATTTGGTTGATATTTGCACTCAATAACCCTAATTCGTCTTCTCTTTCGATTTCGAGACGGGTATTGAATTTACCTTGACCTAGCTTCGCTAATGCCGCACTTGCATTCAGAATTGGCTGTGTAGTAAGTTTAGCTAACTGAGATGCGATCGCACCTACAATAAATGCTGTCAGTGCCGTACCGATGGCTATAGTCCACAATAATTGTCTTTGCGGCTCAAATACAATTGCTGTGTCTGTGGATAAAAGTACCTGCCAGTTTAAATCAGGTAAGCCGTCTAACTCCCTGGCTGGTACGTAGCTAACTAGTTCTTGTTTTTTGCCAGTTTTGGGAACTTCTATAAAACTATCTGCCTTTTTAGCTGCGAGTAGTTTAGGTAAACTAGAATACTCTCCCTTTGCCGATTTCCCCAATAATTCCTTTTGTGGACTTAAGAAAACTGTTCCCGAAGCATCAAGCAAATAGTATTGTTGTCCATTGGCTACGTAGTTTTTGATTACTTCCTCTAAAGATTTTACGGGCATACGTGCTTGTACCACCCCAATAGTTTGCCCCGTCCTTGTCTCTTTAACGGGTGCAGCTATATAAATACTCACTAAACCTGTACTTTTTGCTACTTCCGGTTTGCTGATTATAGGTGCATCTTTTTGCAACCCGGTTTGAAAATAGGTACGGTCTTTTTGATTCTCTAGGGGTTCGCCTGTGGATTGCACAATCAAGTTACCTTGGCGATTAAAAACAGCAACGCTGTCATAAGCTTTGTAAGCTTCAACAAACCGATCTAGAACTGCTTGCTTTTCTTGAGTAGTGCTACTTACGCTAGCTTGGGGACTTGTCAAAAATGGCAAACTTGATATTACCTGAATATCTCCGTAGCGTTCCAACATGAAGCGGTTAAGTTTATCACTTAAGTCAATGGCTTTAGCTTGTTGAGATTGAGTAATTTGCTTAGTAATTGATTTGTTGGCAAAACTAAAAGCGATCGCGCATATCCCCAAGACTGGTATTGTCCCGATTGCGATCGCTAAAATAGTCGCTTTCTTAACCAATCCCAGTCTTGTAAAATAGGGAATAGCCTGATTCCCAGAATAATTATTAGCAGTTTCAGTAGTCGGCTTATTTGGTAGCTTTACTACAGTCCCAATGGCTTTTTGGGACGAAATCAATGATGCTCGATTTTGAGCGCCACTAGCTTGATTTGTGTTGGTTTTATTAAACATAAAAGTAGTTCTCCTAACTATGTGAACAAGAACACTAAAAATGTGTTTTTTAGTAGTACACCTTAATCACTGCGGAGAATAGAAGACTGCACAATTGCCTCTGCATCTAATACAAGTAATATTTCTTCTTGTTGCACAACGCACCCACATAAATAAGGAACTAAACTGGATGCTACTTGTCCTATAGGAGAATGAATAGCATCAGCTACGAATTTGGTTGTACCTTTTATTTCTTGCACAACTAAGCCTAATAACAATGATTCCACTCGAATAATGATCGCATTGTACTGTCGCAGTCGATAATCTAGAGATTCTAAATTGAGCATTCTTGGCAAATCGACTACCCAAATTATCCGGCTCCGCCAATTCATTAATCCTAATATGCAGGGGGGCATATTGGGCATTGAAGTGACAGATTCAATAGGTACAATAATTGCTTCTTGCGTATGCCTCATTGATAAAACAGCAGTAGTCTGTTGATTTAGTTGAAACTTAAGATAACCATCTGCTAAGTTATTTGGGGTTAGTTTTGGAGAAAGTGCAATGTTTGTAATAACCATTGATTTAAATTACCACTGATTTAATAGTACATAGGAGATGTTCGCGGGTGTAAGGTTTAGTTATATAGGCATCTGCACCTTGTCTCATCGCCCACAAACGGTCAATTTCTTGATTTTTGGAACTACAAATCACAATTGGTACTTTTGCAGTAATCGGATTTCTTCTTAGAGAACGACACAATTCAAATCCACTCATTTCTGGCATTACTACATCAGTAACGATCACATCTGGTTTTTCTAACACAGCTTTTTCTAAAGCTTCTTTTCCACCAGAAGTTTTAATTACCTTGTAACCACTTTCTTTAAGATAATGGCTCATTAATTCCAATTCACTGGGAGAATCTTCTACAATCATAATTGTGCCAAGCAAAGTCAGGCTCACTATTAAATCTCCTAAAAAAACATATTAAACATATTAATTTTGTTACAAGAATTCAGAATGAAATTAGCACTAAATTCTAACTCCTAAATTAACCAAGATGCTTAAAAACCATTTTTAGCAATTCTGATTGTGTAAAAGGCTTAGTCAAATATCCTGATGACCTCACCAGCTTTGCCTTTGCTCTGTCAATAAAGCCTGTTCTACCTGTTACCATAATGATCGGTGTATTTTTAAAAGCTGAATGTTTCCGTAATAAAGAACATAGCTCGTAGCCATCTAAACTTGGCATTTCAACATCTAGTAAAATCAAATCGGGCTTACTCCGAAGAATTTGCATTAAAGCTTTCACCGGATCGTTGATCATCACAACTGAAAATGTGTTTTCATCCAAAAAATGTTTAATGGAATTCAAAACTGTTTGGCTATCATCAATGCAGGCAATTGTATGTAGTTTTTTACCAACAGGTGACTGAGTATTTTTATTATTCTCAGAAATATCAAAATTGATTGAAATCGGTGATTTCTGCCCAATTTTTATTTGCAATTGTGTTGTAGACAAAACTTGTGAACCCCGACCAGCCGGAATCGATGACTGGATATTTTGCCGATTTCGTAACTGCTTTTGACACTGTTCAACAAGTAACCGCAAATCTAGGCGACAAAACTTTGGTAGTTCATTTAAAGAGTTTTCTGGACTGAATTCATAGCTACCTTCTTTTAAACACAGAAATGATTCCAGAACTTCTTTTGCCAATTCGTCTATCAGGCTTGCTGCTTGTACAGAGGTGATATAGTCCTGATTTACTAACCAACTAATAGCTTGGTAATCTGCATTTGGTATTGATTGATGTTCATTCTTCGCCTCAAACATCTGCCGCATCTGCACGCGAGTAGCGCTGTTGAGAGCAGGAATTTGCTGACTCAAGCGCCGCAAGTGACTATCAAGGCGCTCAAATAGTTTATCTGAATAGGAGGCATAAGTAAGTTTACCGTCTTCTAGATAGATTGCCCAAGAAACTATCCCAGTAAAGATACTTAAACAACCTGTAGCACGCCGACTGGTTAATTGTGCCAACAGAGATAGCGGATGTAGTTTCTGGAACAACCTGTAGCTACCTATAGGAGTTGTGCTCATTTGCTTTACTTCAGCTAAATTCGATACGTGTAAGCTAAATTCGTGCAGAGTTATTCCACGATTTAAATCAAGTAAAAAGCATCAAACTTTTGTATTTCAAACTACATAAGTTTATATTTAGGTTTGTGGTGAAACTCAACGACAGCAACGTTATTTTCAAATGATCAAATCTCAGTAAATTCGTAAATTATGATTAATTTGCCTACTGTTACCGAGATTTATAGATATCTTTCGAGAATAGGACATAAAAATGCTAAGAGTAGATGAAGCCACTTTCCATTGAGTAACCCCAATCTGACCACAGCAATAATACTGATTTAAATCGTGGAAT
>NZ_JBALCE010000037.1:0-32890 GCF_036919815.1 Nostoc sp. | reverse complement strand
CTCGCTACCGCTTCTCTACGAGACGCTGCGCGAACGCTATCGCTTTTAGCGTCTCCCCAACTCTTGGAGACGCTCCTTGGCGTTGGGAGAAGACCACGCTGGCTCCCCTTAAAAAGGGAGGCTCAGAACGGCTCGGCTCTATTTCCCCCTTTTTAAGGGGAGGCAGTCCGTTGGGCGGGTTTCCCGACTTGTTCGCGCAGCGTCTCCCCTTCTCCCAAAGGGAGAGGCTAGCGCCTTCGCGGAGCGTCTCGTAGAGAAGGGAGAAAGACCTGGCGTGGACTAAGGGGGATCAATAAGTGCCTATGCACCTTAACCAAATCGTATTGCGCGTACTCCTGCGTTCAAGCAAGCTACGCGCAGCATCTCCAAAAAGTTAGATAATATTTTTCCATCTTAAGATAGATATAAAAAAACATAGATTGATTAATTTATTAGTCTCTACTTCTATAGCAAAGAATATCCAGACTTATGTATTTAATAATTCCTGATTTATCTGGCAAAACTTTTGTTTAACATATTTATGCTAGAAATGCCAATTTTCATCCAAATCTTGATGTAAACTTTTTTGTCTAACTTTTGGATTTAGCATTTATCCCATCTGGTAGAAAGAATTTTGAATCAGAGTTGATAACTTATATACAAGTGAGATTGTTGAGGCAGTTATGAGTATTATTGCTTGGGTAGTTTTAGGACTTTTGGCAGCTGCATTCGCTAAAGCTATTTATCCTGACTATCAAGGCGGCGGAATTCTCTCCACAATGATTTTAGGTATCATTGGTGCTTTCGTCGGTGGAAATCTGTTTACCTTAGTAGGAACAGGAACTCTGCAAATTACTGCGGCTAGCGCTGGTTTAACTCTTGCTGGTATTTTAGTGGCTGTGCTTGGTGCAATTGTTGCTATTTATCTAGGGGGATTAATCAGAAGAAGCAGCAATGCCTAATGGCTGAATGGCAGTTATTAACACTGACATGACTACTGTATTTTCTCAGTCTTCTAGTTCACCAGTTTGAGAAGCTATCAAACATCAAATTAGCTCTATCTCTGGAAAATCCTAAAAGACAAGCCGATCCTTTGTGTGACATCATAATTTTTGGAAGTGTAAATCTATGTTTTTTCACAAAAAAGAGCCTATTCATGCAGTTAACGTGACTGAAGCAAACCCTCGTTTTGCTCAGTTACTTTTAGAGCAGTTTGGCGGAGCTACTGGCGAACTTAGTGCAGCACTTCAATATTGGGTTCAATCATTCCATGTCGAAAATGCTGGAATTAAAGATATGCTGCAAGACATTGCGATCGAGGAATTCGGCCATTTAGAAATGGTTGGTAAACTCATCGAAGCTCATACCAAAAATGTGGATCAAACAGAGGCTTATAAGAGTACCCTGTTTGCAGTTCGAGGGGCTGGTCCTCATTTTCTAGATAGCCAAGGTAGTGCTTGGACTGCAACTTACTTGAATGAGGGTGGAGATGTAGTGCGTGATTTAAGAGCTAACGTTGCAGCAGAAGCTGGCGCTCGTCAGACTTACGAAGCATTGATTAAGTTGGCAACTGACAAAGGAACCCAAGAGACTTTAGTGCATCTGTTAACACGAGAAATTTCTCATACGCAGATGTTTATGAAAGCTCTAGATTCACTAGGTAAGTTGACAGATCCATTCTTTGGTAATATTAAGCCAGATGAAACTGTTGCTCTCTACTACAACTTATCTACAAGCGATGATGGTAAAGATGAGCGTGGCCCTTGGAATTCTGAGCCAAGCTTCAAATATATTGCTAATCCGCTACAAAGTCACTCCTAATTTCATAGGTTGATTTGAAGCAAAGAGATTTTTGGCAGATTCTTGAAAACTCCCAATTATCCGGTGGGCAAATAGCCCACCTTATTTAGCAATTGTTGGCCTGTTAAGCTACATCTGGTGAACAAAAACATTCCCGACTTTTTTAATAAGTCGGGAATTTTAGCTAAGTATTTGGGTATTAGACTCAATTGAAAATAGCTATAGCTATACTGAAGAATTAAGAGCGATCGCCCTTCAATATCTATCCCAACTTTTTGGAATTCAGCAATTAATTCAACTCAAAATCAGGAGATTTTTTTTGTGATAGTCCTGGACGGGTGTTCGCGTAGCGGCACGTAGTGCGGACACCCATCCCACAAGACAATTTGGGATGTTTTTTTATTTGTCAGTCCCATAACGAGTTTCAAAACACGCCCTAGTTGCCCTCTCCTAACTGCCAAATACGTATCCTATTCAGGTATAATTCCAGATGGCTTATATAAGTATTATTGCTATGAATAAGATGTTTAACAAAATCTTAAAAATAAGTTTTGTGTGCATTTATGAAATTAATTCAGATCCTAAAAGTAGCTGTAATTCCTGTTTTGACTGTATTTAGCTTTCTGTCTACATCAAATACAGCACTAGCTGACTACTTAACAAACAACGGGATAAAAGGTAAATACCATTATGAATTATGGTCTAGCAATGATAACAAGGATTACTACTTGAAAATTTGGCCAAATGATCAAGGAAGTCCAGAAAGTGCCCCATCATACTCTATAACTCGACATTTCTCCTCTAGTAGGGAAGCTCTAAGTTATGTAGGGAAGCTTTAAGTTATTTTGATTCTCTAGGGAGTTAGTCCAGTAAAAGATGAAGAGAGTTTCAGACTCTTATTTAAACCCCGACTGAAACTGAAGCTACTGTAGACGAACGCGAGTGCGTCTCCAGGAGTTGGGGGCTTAAACCCCTTAATTTATGACAAAAAAGAGCCAGAGAACTAACTATCTGGCTCAAAGCTGGAAACAAAATAATCATCAAATAAAAGCTAACTTGGGTAAAAACCTAAATTCTTCCCAGGTTATGCAGCCCTAAGACAGCACCGACTCCTAAGATATGACCAAAGGCGGCACTTGCTAAAAAGGCTGGTAAACCAAAATTACCTAAGAAACTGACTAAGGGTAGTCTTGGTTCTGCGTTGGGATACTTGATGGTAGATTTGCCAATGGCAATGGCTAGGATATTAGCCAGAATTATAATCACCCCAACTGTCGGACTCCATTCTAGGGGTGTGGTTGCAGCAGCGAGTAAGGTTGAAGTAAACACCTGATTAGCTCCTGAAATTTATTAATGATTGAAAATATAATCTGAAACTTTCGGAAGCAAATTCCAGAAAGTACCTAATTTTGCATCAATATTTAACAGTTATTCTTACTACTTAATACAATATTAATTCAACGCCGTGAGTTGACTGTAGTAACTGGTTTGAACTTCAATCTCCGAACCAAGCGGTTTTTTAGTTTTAAATTATACCTTAACTTTAACTTCGTCGAACTCATACCATTTCTTTTTGAAGATGCACCTATGGGACTTACCCAAAACTGCGCTGTAGGGGCAATACCCTGCGGGAAGCTAAAGCTACATGAATTGCCCCTACGTGAATAAAGCGCAGCCTTACATAGAATTGGTATCACGTCAATCTATCTACAGCAATCCGTATAGGAGTTACGAACAAAAAGACAAAAAGATCCCCGACTTCTTCAACAAGTCAGTGATATGAGCCTCTTGGTGGAGAGCAAATCAAATAGAATTGCTATATATAGGGAATTATATCTGCACAAAATAAAGATTAAAATCCAATTTTCATCTATCAAAAGTATGAGATATGATAAATAGAGGAAATTCCTATATT
Organism: Nostoc sp.; assembly: GCF_036919815.1. GTDB lineage: Bacteria > Cyanobacteriota > Cyanobacteriia > Cyanobacteriales > Nostocaceae > Nostoc. The sequence continues at coordinate 29,196 of NZ_JBALCE010000037.1, read as the reverse complement.
TAAAGAAATTAAATAAAAACACTTAATTTTAAAGCATACTTCTGGCAGAAGATATAAAAAATATTAGACATATTAAATTAAAATAAATATTAATCAAAGTTCTTAAAGAATTCCGATAAGTGTGCTAGACACGAACTTGGAACAGCCTAAAACTTTGTTAAAATCAGCAACACACAAACTATGAACTCTACTACCGAAAAACGTATCGCCTTGATTTCCGTCCACGGGGACCCGGCGGTTGAAATAGGGAAAGAAGAAGCTGGGGGACAAAATGTTTATGTGCGCTACGTGGGTGAAGCACTAGCGCGGCTGGGTTGGCAAGTTGATATGTTTACCCGCAAGGTGAGTCTGGAGCAAGACTTGATTGTTCAACACAGTGACAATTGTCGAACTATTCGTTTAAAAGCTGGCCCACTTGAGTTTGTGCCGCGAGATGATATTTTTGAATATCTGCCAGAATTTGTGGATAATTTGCTCACATTTCAAGTAGAAAATGACATTAAATATCAGTTAGTTCACACTAACTACTGGCTCTCTAGTTGGGTGGGGATGGAGTTAAAAAAAATCCAAGAGAGTAAACAGGTTCACACATACCACTCATTAGGAGCAGTCAAGTACAACACTATAGAAAAAGAAAATATTCCCCTGATTGCTAGTGTGCGATTAGCAGTGGAAAAAGAGGTGTTGGAAATAGCAGAGCGAATTGTAGCGACAAGTCCGCAAGAAAAGGAACATATGCGATCGCTAGTTTCCACTAAAGGCAATATCGATATCATTCCTTGCGGTACTGATATTCAACGCTTTGGTTCGATTGCACGAGAAGCAGCCAGACATGAATTAGCTATTGACAAAGAAGCGAAAGTTGTATTATATGTCGGGCGTTTTGATCCACGCAAAGGTATAGAAACCTTAGTGCGTGCAGTAAACGAGTCTGGGCTACGTCACTCCAACAATCTCCAGCTAATTATTGGTGGTGGTAGTACTCCAGGTAATTGCGACGGCATAGAACGCGATCGCATTGAGCAAATCGTCAATGAATTGGGGATGAGCGACTTTACCATCTTTGCTGGTCGTCTCAGTCAAGATATTTTGCCAACTTATTACGCAGCTGCCGATGTTTGCGTTGTTCCGAGTCACTACGAACCCTTTGGACTCGTAGCGATCGAAGCGATGGCAAGCGGTACACCAGTTGTAGTTAGTGATGTCGGCGGACTTCAGTTTACTGTGGTTGATGAAGAAACTGGTTTATTGGCACCACCACAAGATGTAGATGCCTTTGCCTCTGCCATAGACCGAATTCTCTTAAATCCAGAGTGGCGAGACGAATTGGGTAAAGCCGGCAGAAAGCGCGTCGAAAGCAAGTTTAGTTGGCATGGCGTAGCAACTCAGTTGATTGAACTTTATACCCAACTGGAACAACCAGTCAAAGAATCGGTATTGGTCACTAAATAACCTTCAAACTAACCCAATACTGTTTGGATAAGATTGTCTACATACCGATAACTTCTGTAGAGACGTAAAATTTGCGTCTCTACACATACCTCTTTATAATAAGCGTTTCAGCTATCGGAAATCATGGGAGAAATAGCGATCGCTTTGAGTCAACTAAAGATATCGCCTGAAACGTCAAACAAAAAAATAGGAAATTATACTCATGTTGGAAATTGAAGATTTGGGAGTGACTGTAGAAGAGTATTTAGATGGATTAACAGCAGGTATTGACGTTTTGGAATTGAAGCGGTTAGAAGCAAGGGGAATTCCAACAAACTTAGCTTTGGAAGTGATGACTATCGCACCAAAGATAATCAATGGTACGGCTACTCCTGAAGAAGTTGTTAGAGGACTAATGATTCTAACACCATCGCTTAGGCAACAACTTGAATAGGGAAATACCCAAAAATTCATCCGAATTAATAAAGCAACTGCAATCATCACAGACAACACCAGAAATAGCCTTTCCAACTGATAACTAGATGCCGACCTAACAGTGCGTCTGGTAGAGAAGGCAGGCTACACCGGAGCTAATATCAATAGATAGAAGTATACTGAGCATCGACCTTTGAACGCGAATGGCTATGCAACCAGTTGACTTCACCACCCTTACAGCTACTTGTAGCGAAATCCGCACTAACTGGCTGCCCTCGCGGACAGAACAGGTTTATCAGCGCGATCGCTACACTATTGCTATAGCATTACGCACCCTGAAACAACGGGATTGGCTACAGATTTCTTGGCATCCCCAAGCTGCACATATTTGTATCGGTGATCCACCACCGCGATCGCCAGATACTTTTACCTTTAGCCAACAACTGATACACCAATTGGGTGGTTTGGCACTGGTAGGAATTGAAGCGATCGCACCTTGGGAGCGGGTGATTGATTTGCAATTTGCCCGTCGTCCCGGAGAAAGCGCCCTATATCATGTCTATGCAGAAATCATGGGCAAGTATAGCAACGTCATTCTCACCGACGCCAGCAATATAATTATCACCGCAGCCCATCAAGTCAGTCAGCAACAATCTAGTGTCCGTCCCATCCAAACCGGACAATCTTATGAAACACCACCAAAACTAACTGGGCCTGTCCCCAGTTTGAGCGAATCCCAAGAACGTTGGCAAGAACGGGTAAGTTTAGTGCCAGGAGTAATCAAGCGGCAATTGCTGAAAAGTTATAGTGGCTTGAGTGCAGCCCTACTGGAGTTAATGCTACTAGAAGCAAATATTACACCAGAAACATCCACCGATAGTCTTAACTCTAACGATTGGCAACGGCTATTTGAGTGCTGGCAAGAATGGTTGCAAGCCTTGGATTCCAGTAAATTTAAACCCGCTTGGACAAAAGATGGTTACACCGTAATGGGTTGGGGTGCAGTTGAAAACGTCAAAGATATCCAGGAGTTGCTCAACCGCTACTACAGTAACCAGATTAACGAACAGTTATTTTCCCAATTGCGCCATCAGTTGAGTCAGAAATTGCATAATATTCTGGCGAAGTTAGGCAATAAAGCTCAAACCTTTAAGACGCGCTTGCAGCAATCAGATCAAGCCGATGAGTATCGCCAAAAAGCTGATTTATTAATGGCTCACCTGCAAAACTGGGAACCAGGGATGAAAGAAATTATCCTTGCTGATTTTGAGACAAATTTGCCAGTAGCGATCGCTCTCCAACCAGATAAAAATGCCGTCCAAAATGCCCAAAGTCTTTACAAACAGCACCAAAAGCTCAAACGCGCTCGTGCTGCTGTCGAACCGCTACTTTTGTCAGTGCAGACAGAAATTGACTATTTAGAACAAGTAGAAGCTGCGATCGCTCAGATAGACACCTACCAAACAGCAGAAGATTTGCGAGCTTTAGAAGAAATCCGCGAAGAATTGATTGGGCAAAAGTATCTAGAAGATCCAGAATACCGCAAGAGCAGCGCCAATGAGGTCCCCAGCACCAACTTTCATCGTTACCTTACCCCCGGCGGCTTTGAAGTATTAATCGGTCGCAATAATCGCCAAAATGACCAATTGACCTTTCGTGTAGCTGGGGATTATGACCTATGGTTCCACGCTCAAGAAATTCCAGGGAGCCATCTGCTATTACGTCTAGAACCGGGTGCTGTTGCAGAAGAAGTTGATTTGCAATTTGTAGCTAATCTTGCTGCATACTACAGTCGCGCCCGTCAGAGTGAGCAAGTGCCAGTAGTTTACACTCAGCCAAAACACGTCTACAAACCCAAAGGAGCAAAACCGGGAATTGCCATTTACAAGCAGGAGAACATCCTCTGGGGAAAACCACAATTAGTCATTGGTCATTAGTCATTGGTCACTTGTACTGAGCGAAGCCGAAGTATTAGTCATTAGGAACGTGGATTAAATAAAATGCAAAACTTCATCCTGTCTCTAGCTTCCCTCTCCTTTATAAGGCTACGGTGTACACACAAGTCAAATTACCCCCCTCAATCCCCCCTTGTAAAGGGGGGAAGCCGGAAATCTAGTTCCCTCCCCAATCCATCGCGGAGGGTTAGGGTGGGGTAAAACCTTGGTTAATCAGCTATTTCAGACTTGTGTATACACTGTAGCCTTTATAAGGAGAGGGATTGAGGGTGAGGTAAGCCAGGGACATAAATTGTATCTTATTTAATTTTTATTTCTTAGTCATTGGTTTCTCCCACTCCCTCTGCTCCCTCACCTCCCCCATCTATACCCTGCGATCTGCTGAATTATCCTGATAGATAGAGGCTTTTAAGCTTTGTTCCTATCTTTTTTTAATAAATATTCCGGAAAAATCTGTGTTGGCTGTTACAATATTGTTAAGAAAAGTTGCCTGTTGCATTTTGGGAACGCGCAATTGGGTTTTAACTCTCTTGAGAAGACAACGCAAAAAAAGATTTTATAGACCAGCTGTGGGATGCTGGTCTTTTTGTCTTTAAAGTGCTTATACATTGGTTGTCCGATAACTCATTACAAACACTTTCAGCATTTTTTGAGCATATATAGTTAGTAACTTCAAGGCTTTAAGAGACCTATAAATTGACACTCTCATGTTTAAAGACACGCTCGCTTTATGGTATGCAATACAGTTCAGTTAAGCAATTTTTTCGTTCTCTTTCTTCTCTCTCTTCTCTCTCTGTGTCCTCTGCCCCTCTGTGGTAGCCTGCGGCAAGCCGCTCCGCGTCTACGTTAAAAAAACGACTTTGACAAAGAGTGCTAGCCTTAACCCAAGCGTATTGTTATGGTATGCCCTTGATACATCAATAGTATTTTTGAACTAATGAAAAATGTCAGGTTAAATACGTTTTTAATTGACAAAAAGCTCTAAAATAGCACGCTAATGGTATGAATAATTATAATTTTATTAATAGCTGAAACTATTGCTATGACTTTATTATGTGCCAATTGCTCGGAATGAACTGCAATGTTCCAACGGATATTTGCTTTTCTTTTGAAGGGTTTTCTGCACGCGGAGGAAAAACGGATGATCATAGCGACGGGTGGGGCATTGCTTTCTTTGAAGGAAAGGGATGTCGAATGTTTTTAGATGCCCAACCTTCTGTTGCTTCTCCAATAGCAGAGTTCGTGCGGAGTTATCCCATCCACTCAACCCATGTTATAGCTCATATCCGCAAAGCCACTCAGGGTGAAGTTGCCCTACACAACTGCCATCCTTTCCGCAGAGAATTGTGGGGTCAGTATTGGGTGTTTGCCCATAATGGTAATTTGCCAAATTTTGAACCGGAGAATTTGGGCTTTTATCAAGCCGTAGGTGACACTGATAGCGAAAAAGCATTCTGTATGATCCTAGAAACATTGCGATCGCATTTTCGTGAAGGTAAGCCTGACATAAAAGAACTGTACCCTGTAGTGCAACAAATTACTGATGTAATTGCAGAACTGGGTATATTTAATTATTTATTATCAGATGGAGAACACTTATTTGCTTATTGCTCAACTAAACTCAGCTACATTGTTCGTCAAGCGCCCTTTGCAGCTGCCCATTTAATTGACCAAGACATGACTGTAGATTTTCGGGAAGTGACTACTGAACGCGATCGCGTCGCTGTCATTGCTACCACACCCCTGACTGACAACGAACTTTGGACACAAATCCAACCGGGAGAATTACTAGTTTTTCAAGACGGATTACCTCTGAAATATGCATTCAGTTAAGAATAACTAGTTCCTCGATTTTTCCCATTTAGATACTTTCTAGATGGGTTTTGTTTTTCATGCTTTTCATATATTATTAGCATTTTAAGCGCAACGCTTATCACCTTGCAAATGACCTAGTGATAGCTTCACCCAGCTTGGAAACTGGAGTATCCATCGACATTAGGGTTAAATAGTTGAAAATAAAAGCATTGTAATTCCTCACAAAACTGGTAGAATCACCATATTCTTGATAAAGAATGTGAGGTTTTTTGGTGTTTGTAACTAGATATATGGCATCATCCAGTATGATAAACACTATATAACTGTATTCCCATCAATTATCTGTAGATTTAGTGGAGGAAATAGAATGAGTTTGTGGCAACGCCCACTGAAAAGGTTACAAGCGATGACTGAATATAGAACGTATCGGTTCAGACTAAATTCGCTCAAAGGCTTTCTATCACTATTTTTGGTAGGTACTGTATTGAGTGTAGCGCTTGCTGCCTGCTCCGGTGGAACTGGGAGTAATTCTTCCACAGAACCCCCTAATGCTAATGCTAGTCCTGTTGCTGCAACCAAGGATAATGTTGAACTAACTCTGGTTTCCTTTGCAGTTACCAAAGCGGCTCACGAAGCGATCATTCCCAAGTTTGTCGAACAGTGGAAAAAAGATCATAATCAAACTGTCGTCTTCAAGCAAAGCTATGGCGGTTCTGGTTCACAAACTCGCGCCGTTATCGATGGTTTGGAAGCAGATGTTGTTCACTTGGCATTGTCTGGAGACACCTCAAAGATTGAGAAAGCTGGATTGATTCAGCCTGGATGGGAGAAAGAAGTTCCCAACAATGGTATTGTCTCTAAAACTGTGGCAGCATTAGTAACTCGTCCAGGTAATCCTAAAGGCATCAAGACTTGGCAAGATTTGGCGAAAGCTGATGTAAAACTAATTACTGCTGACCCCAAAACATCAGGCATTGCTAAGTGGAATTTCCTGGCGCTTTGGAATTCCGTCATTAAAACTGGTGGAGATGAGACTAAAGCAACTGAATTTGTGACTAAGGTTTACAATAATGTGCCAATCCTGACCAAGGATGCGCGCGAAGCTACGGATACATTTACCAAGCAGGGTCAGGGGGATACCTTGATCAACTATGAAAATGAAATTATCTTGGCACAACAAAAGGGGCAAAAGGTTGATTATGTCGTTCCCGATGTGAATATATCCATCGACAATCCGATCGCTGTAGTAGATAAAAACGTCGATAAGCACGGAACCCGCGAAGTTGCTGAAGGATTTGTCAAATATCTTTATACCCCAGAGGCACAGCAAGAGTTTGTCAAATTCGGATTCCGACCTGTGGATGAAACTTTAGCTCAAACTAAAGAAGTCACAGACAAATTTCCCAAGGTGAAAACTTTGGGTACTGTTGCAGACTTCGGCGGTTGGGAAGCAATTGATAAAAAGTTCTTCGCAGATGGGGGACTGTTTGACAAAATTCAAGCCCAAAAGAAACGGTAATTCGTAATTCGTAATACGCAAACAACAGCCGAAAAGAGTGATTTTCACGTAGGGGCAATTCATGTAGCTTTAGCTGACCGCAGGGTATTGCCCCTACTGTGTATAGTTTTGCGTAAGTCCGATGAATTTTAAACTTAGAATTTTTGACTATGATTGTATCTCCTTCTGTGGAAGTTGAACGTAAAACACCCTTTTGGAAAAAATTGGGGCGGGTTCCCTGGACTTGGCGAATCACTATAGGATACCTAACAGTGATGTTATTTATCCCGATAATTGCCATGTTCCTGAAAGCGAGTACAGAAACTCCGGCGAGATTTTGGGCGATCGCAACCAGTGATATCGCATTAGCAACATATAATGTCACCTTTGTAACAGCAATATTTGCTGCCTTACTCAATGGCGTATTTGGGACTCTGATTGCTTGGGTTCTGGTTCGCTACGACTTTCCCTTAAAACGCTTGATTGATGCCACAGTAGATTTACCCTTTGCGCTGCCAACATCGGTAGCAGGGCTAACCCTGGCAACAGTTTACAGCGATAATGGCTGGATCGGTTCGCTACTAGCACCACTGGGAATTAAGGTGTCTTTTACCCGCACGGGAGTAGCGGTGGCAATGATATTTATCTCACTACCTTTTATCGTCAGAACCGTGCAACCCGTGCTTCAGGAAATGGAACATGAAATTGAAGAAGCCGCCTGGTGTCTGGGTTCTTCTCAATGGCAGACTTTCTGGAAAGTAATTTTGCCGCCTTTATTTCCGACGATTTTAACTGGGGTTGCCTTGGGTTTCTCCCGTGCAGTTGGAGAGTATGGTTCGACTGTGATTATCTCTTCCAATACGCCATTCAAAGATTTAATCGCACCTGTGCTGATTTTCCAGCGATTAGAGCAATATGACTATTCTGGTGCAACAGTAATTGGCATAGTTTTACTATTAATTTCATTGGTGATGCTATTGGCAATTAATTTCTTACAAGCATGGGCAAGACGATATGACAGTAGATAAGCCAAGTTTTCACTCATCTGCATCTGTATCAGGTACAGCCAAACCTCTTAAAGAGCAGAAGAGTTGGGTGCCAATAGTTTTAATTAGTATAGCGATCGCCTATTTAGCCCTAGTTCAATACATCCCGGCAATCAACGTTTTTGTCCAAGCCTTCAGCAAAGGATTTGGGCCGTTTCTGTCCAACTTGACGCGGCCAGCTTTTCTCCATGCAGCTTGGCTGACACTGTTGCTGGCTTTGATTGCTCTGCCTGTGAATACAGTATTTGGATTATGTGCAGCTTGGGCGATCGCTCGTCATAAATTTCCTGGACGCGCCATAGTTTTGAGCATAATTGACCTACCTTTTTCGATTTCGCCCGTAGTCGCAGGGTTGATGCTTGTGCTACTTTACGGACGCAATGGCTGGTTTGGCCCTTGGCTCCAAGCCCATGATATCAAGATTATCTTTGCCTTTCCAGGTATGGTGCTGGCTACAGCCTTTGTAAGTATGCCCTTTGTGGCGCGGGAAGTGATTCCTGTTTTAGAGGAATTTGGCAAGGATCAAGAAGAAGCTGCTAGAACTCTAGGTGCGAAAGATTGGCAGATATTTTTGCGCGTCACCCTGCCCAGTATCCGTTGGGGCTTACTCTACGGTTTAATTTTGACCAATGCCAGAGCAATGGGTGAATTCGGGGCGATTTCGGTGGTATCTGGCAACATTGCTGATAAAACCCAGAGTTTACCACTGTTTGTAGAAGATGCTTACAAACAATACGAAACCGAGGCTGCTTTCTCTGCGGCTGTACTTTTGGCGCTGCTAGCAGTAGTAACCTTAGTGCTAAAGGAGATTTTAGAACGCAAAACCAGTATTAAAGATATTGAATAGAAAAACCAAGCGATTATAGTTATCCTTTGAATAGGATACAAGCAAATCATGGGACATGGTACAATTTACCTATTAGCTATCAGGAAATTACCATTAGGTTAAGGGTAGTTCTGTACCAATCCTGATCAGGGATTGAAATAATTCAGATATGGCTACTGATAATACACTTACCAATAAACGGATTCGCCTCAGAATTCCCAAGGATTATCACCAGGAACCTGTGATTTCTCGCCTGGTGTCTAACTATGGACTGACTGTGAATATCACGGCAGCGATTTTGGGAGCGAATGCTGTCGGTGATGGTTGGTTTGACCTTGAATTACAAGGAACAGATGCACAAATTCAGAGCGGGTTAACCTATCTCCGCGATTTGGAGTTGGAAGTCTGGGATGACACTAAAGTAAGTGATTGGTAAGGGTTGTAGCAACACATTCAAGGGGCGTACAGCTAGCTGCACGCTCTCATGCATAATATAAACCCTCTCGTTTATCTGACTTTTCACGCTATATGGAAAACCTCTCTCTAAATCTCTCTCCTAAAAGGAGAGAGACTTTGAATTTTCCCCCTTACCGAGTCGGGAAGGGGATTAGGTTTTTCTTTAATAAGCGATAGAAATTAGTTTTTCAAAATCTTGGAAATCAAAATTTTGTTGTTTTTTTGAGTATTTACCACATAGATCATAGTAGAGTATAGAATCGCAGAAATCAAAAATAAGATTTTCCATCTCATCAACTGTATAAGGCTCTATCTCTCTGTAAGTTTTTTCAGATGCTTTAATAATTACTTCACATATAGTAGTTCTGCCTGAACCCCTTGAAAGTAACTTTTCACTTTCGGTTAGATTTTTAGTTTTGCCATTAATTGTCTTGGAAACTTTGAAGTTGCTAATTAGGTTAAAAAGATGACAGATGGCTGTATTTTTTACTTTAACAATAGTACCTATAAAAACAATTTTATATTTATCTATACTAAGAATTTTCTCAATTTGTTCTAATCTTTCTAGCTTTGAATTCAGGTTATTGATGCCTGAAGCACCTAATAGTTTTTTGATTTCACGTCTTAAATTTTGCTTCAATGATGTAATTTCTTCTTGCGGCTGTGTCGTCAACATACTGTTTTGCCTATTTCGGTGCTATTTACTTGATACTTGCAGTATGCCCACTATGATTTAAAATCTAACAAAATTCTTAAAACATCCCCTAACCTGATTTTGGGAACCCTTTAATCGCTTGGTAATAGACATCTCCAGAAATTAAATATGCGTTACCCAGAACCCTTGTTTTGACGTAGCACTGCTACGTCAAAACAATTCTTTTTCACTCCTATGTCTAATGAGTAAGGCGATCGCGTGAGCATAATTTTACGTGAATTTACCAATTGTTTTTTTGCGGACTTTGTGATATTTTATTTTACATAACAACTAAATCCATTAAATCGATACAATTACCGTAGTTTAATAACAGCCGAAAATATGAAAATCTCTATGAGGCTGACATTCAACCAGACACAGTTGAGTTATGGGGGCGCAGCCCGCCTTAGGCATCGCTATTGGGAATTAATCTGATGTCTGAGAGTAAATCAGTAGAACCCGCTTCAGTTCACAGTCGAATTCTCGTGCCTCAGTGCTATCACAGGCAACCTGTAATTTCCCGACTGGTATCTCGTTATGGTTTAACCGTAAATATCAAAGCTGCATCCCTGACATCAGAGAGTGACAGCAATGGCTGGTTTGATTTGGAACTTTCGGGAAATCCCCAAAAACTGACAAATAGCCTATCTTACTTGCAAGGATTGGGCGTAAATTTGCTCGAACTAGCGATCGCTAACCAGATTCAAACCAACCAGCACTCTCTACCTTTCCCAAACCCAGCTAGCAAACTGAGTCCTAAAGACTGTGCATCGCTGACAAATCAATGGCAAGAACAATTCCAGCAATGGATTTCTCTGGGTCAAACCAATCGATTACGCTTGCAACTGTGCGTTTTAAAATCCTATTATCAAGAACCGGTGATTTCGGAATTAGTTTCTGGTTATGGACTAACAGTCAATATCACTAGTGCTAGACTTCAACCCGATACGCAAGATGACGGTTGGTTTGACTTGGATTTGTGGGGGAGAACAAAGCAACTCTACTCTAGCCTGAGTTATTTAGAAAAACTGGGGCTACCGATTTGGGTGGATTTGTCTAGCGTTTATAGCGATCGCTAACCAAATAATTCCTAATTCATAATTTTTTGAGGCATCAAAGTTATTAGTAGAGTAATTATGAATTATGCTGAGGGCGATCGCTAGTTTTGCTGAAATAATCTAAATTTCGTAGTACCAAATTTCTTCTTCTCGCAGGACAATCCGATGCAGGGAAAGACGAGCAATCAAGCCCTCTTGCTCAAACTGCCCAAGAACACGAGTTATAGTCACACGAGTTGAACCGACCATTTCGGCTAGGTCTTCATGAGTCAGACGCATATCTATTAAACGTCCCTTCTCAACTTCCGAACCAAACTTTTTGGATAACCATGCCAACAGCTTGATGAGCATAGTATCCACTTTTTTATGGCTACGAATGATCATCAATTCTTGAGCCTGTTGGATATGGGCAAGTAGAGTTTCTGTTAGTTGAGTCCATTCTTCTAAAGGTAAGTTTATCGCCTCCACTTTAGTTAGGCATTCCATCTGATAAGGTTCTAATTTTGACAAAGCCTTACCAACGATATCTCCTGGACCCCACAATCCCAGAGCGACGGTTGTACCATCTTCAAGATAGGTAAAAGTCCGAACAAAACCCGTTTCAATCTTCCAAAGGCGGTTTTGATGTTCTGGCATAAATGACCTACGGGCAAAAAGTTGCTTAGTATTATTACTGCTTAAAGTAGACAAGCTTGTGTAGGAAGACACCATATTATATAACACTATTCTCCGATAAATTAACCGTAGTATTATATTTATATCAGGTTCTAAGAGGCTATGGGTATTTTAAAGAGGGCAGTGGGGAGAGACGCGATTAATCGCGTCTGTACAGGAGTGGGGAGTAAGAATTTTAGATTTTGGATTTTAGATTGAAATTTAATCCAAAATCGTTCGACTGAGCGTAGCCGAAGTCCAAAATCCAAAATCCAAAATTGAATTGCCCCATTTTCTAAATTCCCGCACCATCAAGAAAATCTTCAATCATCCCATCAGAATTTTTGCTCTTAGGGTTGTCGGTTGGTTCGTCGCCAGGCTCAGTTGGAGACAAGCTTGATTGATCTTCCAACTGCTCGAACTGTTTCTCTAGAGCCTTGACGCGTTCAAATAAAGCGCGGATTACTTCAGCTTCTACGTCGCGTACTTTATTATGATCCAGAACATTGGTAGGTAAGTTGTTCTGACGAGTCACGCGCCCTGGAATCCCAACTACAGTAGTGTTGCTGGGCACATCTCGCAGCACCACAGAACCGGCTCCAATACGGACGCGATCGCCAATTTGAATATTTCCTAAAACCTTCGCACCCGTTCCTACAACTACATGAGAGCCTAAAGTGGGATGGCGTTTGCCGCTTTCTTTCCCAGTCCCGCCAAGGGTGACACCTTGATAAATTAGGGCATAGTCGCCCACGATCGCAGTTTCGCCAATCACAACTCCCATACCGTGGTCAATAAACACTCCCTGGCCAATTAATGCCCCAGGATGGATTTCAATCCCGGTTAAAAACCGACTAATATGAGAGATAAATCGAGGTATAAAGGGAATCCCCATTTTATGCAGCCAGTGTGCCAATCGATGAAACACTAGGGCATGAAGTCCAGGGTAACAGAACAATACTTCTAGCCAGTTACGGGCTGCTGGGTCACGCTCAAAAATGGTTCGCAAATCAGTTAGTAGCATACTCTGTTGGGATTTTCGTTGGTAAGTGAGGCTCTGAAAACAGAAACTCAGGATAATTCCCACAAAAAGATCAAGTCATTCATGGGAATTGTGTCAGATAATAATCTACGGTAAATCGATACAGTATAGTGTTTGTGTGGGTAATAAGTGGGATGCTATCACATTCCACACTTGGAAAAAATTAATTTCGCATAAACTGCGATAAGTCCCTCAATTCACCGTAGTATATTGAGTACAGTCTTGAATAGCCAAAACTATGCTCTCTTAGATTTGTCTTCCAAAGTGGAATACGCGCTGCTGGCACTCTTAGAACTGGCAAGCCACCACGGGAAAAAACTTCCTTTAACCATGAGCGAGATCACTGCCAAGCAAACTATACCTGAGCGCTATCTGGAACAAATTTTGACCAACCTCCGGCGTGCTGGTATGGTGCAGAGTCAACGCGGCTCTAAAGGAGGTTTCGTTTTAGTTCGTGAACCTTGGCAGATTACAATACTTGAAATTGTCATTTTGGTTGAAGGCGAGCGAAAAGAGAAAGATATTTCTGACTCTTGCACTCTGGAAAAGACTCTGGTTTATGAAGTTTGGGAGCAAGCTAACGCTGCCTCAATTGAAGTTTTGGGTCGTTATACACTCCAAGACTTGTGCCAGGAAAGAGAAACTCGCGCACAGCAGAGTCCGATGTATTATATTTAGACACGAGGGAGTATTCACATGCGGATAGCGAAAGATATCACAGAGTTAATCGGACGAACTCCTTTAGTTCAATTAAATAAGATTCCCCAAGCTTCGGGAGCGGTTGCTCAGATTGTGGTGAAGCTAGAAAGCATGAACCCAGCATCTTCTGTAAAAGACCGGATTGGCGCGAGTATGGTAGAAGCGGCAGAAGAAGCAGGCTTGATTCACCCCGGAAAAACTGTTTTAGTAGAGCCGACTTCTGGGAATACAGGAATTGCGCTGGCGATGGTGGCGGCGGCTAAGGGTTATGCTCTTATTCTAACGATGCCTGACACAATGAGCCAGGAAAGACGATTGATGCTGAAAGCTTATGGCGCTCAACTAGAGTTAACGCCAGGGGTAGAAGGGATGCGAGGAGCGATCGGTCGTGCAGAACAGATTTTAGCTCAAACGCCCAATGCTTATATGTTGCAGCAGTTTCGCAACCCTGCTAACCCGAAAGTTCACGCCGAAACCACAGCCGAAGAAATTTGGGATGATACCGATGGAGAAGTAGATATTCTCGTGGCGGGAGTCGGTACTGGTGGGACGATTACCGGAGTTGCAGAAGTTATTAAAGGACGGAAGCCGAGTTTTCAAGCGATCGCAGTTGAACCAAGCAACAGTCCGGTATTAACCGGTGGTAAATCGGGGCCTCACAAAATTCAGGGTATCGGCGCGGGATTTATCCCAGCAATTTACCGTCCAGAACTGGTAGATGAAGTGATTCAGGTAGCAGATGAGCAAGCGATCGCTTACAGCCGTCGCCTAGCAAAAGAAGAAGGATTGCTATCGGGGATTTCTACTGGTGCTGCGTTGTATGCGGCTATTCAAGTGGCACAACGACCAGAAAATGCCGGCCGCCTCATCGTCATGATCCAGCCTAGCTTCGGCGAACGCTACCTCAGTACCTCACTGTTCAAAGACCCAGAGGAGAATGAGTGGTTGAGTAAAGTTTGATTCAATATACTAATTTTAGATTTTAGATTTTAGATCTAAAATCTAAAATTGGCTTGGTTATTTATTAGACATCTCCAGAAATTAAATATGCGTTACTCAGAACCCTTGTAGAGACGTAGCACTGCTACGTCTCTACATTCTTTTGCACCAGATGTCTATTATAATTTTCACCAATTTCATCGACACTTTGATTATTTTTCACTAAAATCATCAAACAGAAACAACTAGCAGCTAGCTTTATTAAGCTCAAAGCTTCACTTTTTAATACAATAAAAGCGCCTAATCCTATCAGAACAAAAGGCACAAGATTATTAACGTAGCGAGTCAATATATCAGCTATGACTCTGTTGTTAGTTAATTTGTATGCAGCGTAGCACCAAACTCCTAACAATACAAAGAATATTCCGATAATTACCAAAAAAGTCTCTAAGTTGCTACTAGCAAATAAAGGCACGTAGACACTAATATTATCGCTACCATTAGCAATTGTAACGGCTGCTACGCTATAAACTTGGGGAGGAAAAAAACTAGCAATTGTTGATGCTTCAGCTTCTTCTGTTACAGCTACGACTTTTTTTGATGAATCTTCTTCCCGATTCACTAAGCTACTGATACCTATAGACATTGGTAGTAAACCAAGTAATCCAATCCAGCTTTTTGATAAAACTAACCCACCAAATAAACCAGGAAGACTAAGGATTAACAGAACCGTAAAACCTAGAAACTGACCAGCAATTATATGCCGAGGGCGAAAATTAGCATTTATTTGAGAAAAAAACAACAATAGAATGACAATATCATCAATGTTAGTGGCAATGAACGCGATCGCCCCTGTACTAATTGCAGTAAGTAACTCGTTCATATTTTAAGAGAAACATAGATATGGTTTCGTAGCAATCCTAAATCATTCCTGAACAATGAGATCCCCGACTTCTCTAAGAAGTCGGGGATCTGAGCCTTACGATTTTCACAAATCAGATAGGACTAGTATAAGGTTAATTTGGTATGGTGATAAATCGTAGGTTATAAAAATCCAGCATGAGTAAGCTAGGTACAACCTTTAGTGAAGGGATAATTGCCTTCATAGCCACTAACATAGATGACATCATTATTTTGTTAATATTTTTCTCACAGGTAAATGTTAATTTTCGCCCGCGCCATATCTTACTCGGTCAATATCTGGGTTTTACAGCCATTATCATCGCTAGCTTACCAGGATTTTTTGGTGGCTTGGTCGTACAGCGAGAATGGATAGGATTGCTAGGACTGCTACCAATAGCAATTGGTATTCAGCAATTAGTATATAGAAAAGAAGAAACAATAACAGTTCAGACAGTCAGCAATGATTTTAATCAGTCCACATCTACTAACCCCGTATTGTCTTTTATTTTGAGTGTTTTGCATCCCCAAACCTATAAAGTGGCAGCAATAACGATCGCTAATGGTGGTGACAATATTACTATATATATCCCTTTATTCGCTGGTCATGATCTTGCCACCTTGGGAGTCATTCTAAGTATATTTTTTGTCATGGTAGGGGTTTGGTGTGCGATCGCTTATTTTTTAAGCCGTCAACCTACCATTGCTGATATTTTAAGTCGCTACGGTCAAGCTGTCGTACCTTTTGTGTTAATTGGCTTGGGTTTGTTCATTATGTATGAACGAGGTACATTTACTCTACTATCTTGGGTGAGAAGTTAATCAATCTTGAATGCTAGATTTGGAATTTCAAATCTCAAATTGCTCATACCTGATGAACCAATTTCCAACTTACCATCATCAAAATGGCATAAATGATAAACCGTAACGGGCGTTGCGGAGCTACTTGGCAGACTTTAGCACCTAATAATACCCCTGGAACAGAGCCTAGCCAGATAGGTAGTACCAGACTCCAATCAACTGTTCCCAGACTGAGATGACCGAGGGCTGTAAACAGCAGTAAAATTGCTGCGTGGGAAATATCTGTACCCACTAACTTCCGTGCATCAAGGCGGAAAAACCCAATTAGCACTAGGGCAAACATTGAACCTGATGAGACGCTTGTTAGACCAACAAAACAGCCTAAAATTGCTCCCAAACTGATTGTTAGGAAGCGACCAAAATTAGTTTCTAAGTCTAATTTTGGCAGTTCGGGTAAATTAAATTTAGGGAAAAAAGTCAATAACAACAATTGTACTAGTGCTAAGACTGTGACTAGCAAAATCATGCCGCCAAGCAAACGGAGCAAGATGTTATCCAGGTTATACTCACCGGTACGTTTAATGAAGTGCAAAATCCCTACCCCGAATAGTGAGCCTGGAACACTCCCAAATGCCAACCATTTAACAACTTCTGTGTCAAGGGTTTTCTGTTCCCAATGCTTGACGCTACCAACAATCTTCATCAATGTTGCAGCCACAACATCAGAACTCACAGCGATGGAAGGCGGAACCTGAAAAACAAAAATCAACATTGGCGTAATGAGAGAGGCTCCGCCAATTCCTGTCAAACCAACGATGATGCCAACAAAAAAGCTTAAGAGCGGTAGTAATAAATAGTGCATACTCTTTGGGGGTTTCAACAATTCACTTATCAGTTATCAGAGTCCTGTTGAGTCTCCCACTTCTATAAGTGAGCAGCGTTGCTTAGGGTTTAAATCCCCAAACGAAATCTTGATAACTTTTCACTGACTTAATTAAAAGCAGCTATAGCGGTTTTCTATGCAAAGCCCGCTAAGGCGATGCACTTACCGTATTTTACTTGTAAACATGATTAAACGTCCAACGATTCGCGTTGTATATTGTTAAATTATCTGGATAATACACCGCAGCCGATTAAACTTCTTAGGACTGGTTGTTAAAAAAATTACCTACAAGTTAATAAAGATAGTGATAATTGCAAAACTTTTATAAAAGATATATCTGCTCAAACTTTGGCTATTGTGCTACCTAGCACCCTGACAATTAGACGCGATCGCAAATGGCAAAAACTCTTACAGTATGACCAGTAAGTTTGGGGGATTATCGATGGTAGTCAGGAAGCACGAGTTACGGAAGCGATCGCTATGCTTGACTTGCAAGCAACTCTCATGCTAGGTTAAATAAAACCATTCGGTCGGTAATTTTTATTTACATTTCATTTTCAGCAATTTTCAATTCAATAAACTGCCCTACTCTCGACTCTAAAAATCGCTGTAATGTCCAAAGGTGAAGAAACAAAAAGCAGAATTCTCTACCAAGCCGCCGAACTGTTTAACCAACAGGGGTATGCAGGCTCATCGATGTCAGACATCATGCGTGTCACTGGATTGCAGAAAGGAGGAATTTACAATCACTTCCAAAGCAAAGATGATCTGGCGCTACAGGCTTTTGACTTTGCGATCGCTCGCATCAAACAGCATACTAGATTTGCATTACGAAGTAAACGCCACGCAGTAGAACGTCTGCAAGCAATCATTGCGGTATTTAGTAGCTTCGCAGAAAATCCACCGATCAAGGGCGGGTGTCCACTGCTGAATACTGCTGTGGAGAGTGATGATGCTCATCCGGCGTTGCGGGAACGCGCTCAACAGGCGATGAACTCTTGGCTGCATCTGATTCGTCGAATTATTGAAACGGGAATTGAAAAGGGTGAAATTCGCCCGGAAGTGAGTGCTGATGAAATCGCTACCATCATCATTGCAACACTAGAAGGAGCCATAATGATGAGCAAGCTTTATGGAGATTCAATTCATATGCACAGGGTAATTAATCACCTGAATGAATACTTAGAAACTCACCTTTAAATTTATTTTATTAGTTTACAGACCGAGCAGCATTAAAAAATAAGTCACTGAGAGAAATAATGCTAGTAAATAACAATTTGCATAGACCATTAGAAGTAATATTAGCAATTCCTGTAAAAACATATGACATTGATTTTATGGGAATCGTGAGTAATATTGTGTATATCAGATGGCTAGAGGATTTACGTTTAAAGTTTTTAGATGAACATTGGCAACTTAATCAACAAATTGAGCAAGGATATACACCGATTATAGCTGGAACGGAAATTGAATATAAACGTCCGATAAAGATTATTGATCAAGTAATTGGACGTTTATGGCTGAGTAATTTAGGACGGTTGAAATGGACTGTGCAAGCGGAAATTTTATCTAATAATGAGTTAGCAGCAGTGGCTACACAAAAAGGTGCTTTTATCAGTTTGCACAATGGTCGTCCTATTAAAATTCCAGAAGAATTGCAAAATAAATATTTCCAGTGTCAGCAAGTGACTCAGGAAATTTGAATTTGGTAAAAGCTGAAATTTTTTTAACTACTTTCAGACTGAACGGTTTTATTTATCAAGGATTCACCATGCTGAAATTTTACTACAATCCCATCTCGCCAAATGCTCGTCGTGTGTGGCTCACCTTACTGGAAAAGGAGATACCCTTTGAATCAGTTTTGATGAATTTGGATGGCGATCAATTACAACCAGAGTTTTTGACAATTAACCCCTTTCATAACATTCCGGTTGTGGTGGATGAGGGTTTTCGAGTTGTAGAATCACTGGCAATTATGGACTATTTAGAAAGTAAATATCCTACACCTGTAATGTTACCTTCTGAGCCTCAGGCGTTAGCAAAGGTAAGGATGGTGCAATTAGTCACTGCTAATGAATTATTTCCACAAGTGATTTCACTAATTTATGAAAGTGAAGATTCGCCACAAGCTACACAAGCAAAGCAGCATATAGATAAGATACTAAAATTTTTTACACAAGTGCTTGGCGATCGCAGTTTTTTTGGTAGTCACCAGTTAACTTTAGCAGATATTGTTGCGGGAATAGGTGTACTATCATTACCTAATTTAGGTATTGGTCTCAGTGATTACCCCAGGCTAAATGAATGGTCTGAGCGCTTAATGCAACGTCCAGCATGGCAGAAAACCAAATTGAGCAGCGAAGAATTTGAAGCATTTAAAGGGCGAGTTAGAGCTTTAGTGAGGTTGCGTAGGAGTAAAGCCAATAAGAATAAATAGCAAGAATTAGCGAGTTTGTGAGTGTTGAGGCGGGATATCAAGAAGTAATTGCGAGCTTTCGAGGTTTGACCCTCACCCCCAGCCCCTCGACCAATTTTGGGAGAGGGGAGCAAATTATCTAGTTCCCCTTCTCCCAACTTGGGAGAAGGGGTTAGGGGATGAGGGCAAAACGTCTTCTCAAAGCAGATTTTTTCTGAAGTTGACACCAATGGGCACTGCCGTGCCCCTACACTCGTGATGTAATGTTCTACCCCTACGAGAAATCTATATGTATCAGGGTTTGTGTGAAATGGTATTACAACAATTTACTTAGTATCAGCCAAAATCTTTTTGATATCTTCTAGCTGCACCACTCCTGAAAAAGTTGGACTATTAATTACAAAGAAAGGTGTGCCAGGAACAGCCAATTTCTCAGCTAGCTGGATATCGTTCTTAATTGCGGGAGTTGCAAGAGTCAGATCGCTTTTAAATTTACCCAAATTCAGATTCAGTTTTTTAGCAATATCTAAATATAACGCCTCACCTAATTGCTTTTGATTAGTAAATAGCGCATCATGATATTCCCAAAATTTGCCCTGCTGATATGCCGCCCAAGCTGCGGCAGCAGCTGGCAATGCTTCAGAATGAATTGAAATGAGAGGGAAATTCTTGTAAACTAATCTTAGTTTATCAGGATAGTTTACTAACAATTCTTTCAAGGTTTTATGCGCCTCAGCACAATAGGGACATTGAAAATCTGAAAATTCTATTAGCACAGTTTTTGATTGAGTTGAACCTGTGGTGGGAGACTTACCAATCACTGTTTGAGGATTCGTTTTTAAATCCTCTAAAAATGCTTGTTGTACTTGTTTTACTTTCTGTTGTTGTTGCTGCTGATAGGCTTGAACAGACTCAATAACTACCTCTGGGTGTTCCCGGATAATTTGTAATACTTGCTGTTCCAACTGCGGATCAATGGTGCTGTTAGCTTGTGCAGGAAATGACCAAGTGACAACCAAACATAGTAGACCGATTGGTGTCGAAATACGCAGATAGTGAAATAGGGGACTAAACCAATCAAATAATGTACTCATACAAAAACTCATAAATACTTCTTCAAGGGGATTCTATACCACGACTTACGCAAACAATAACCTAAACTCTGATTTTTAGGTAGGGACAATACCCTGCGGTCAGCCTTCGTCTACATGAATTGTCCCAGAGTACGTGTAGTTTTGCGTAAGTCCTATATACATTACTTTTTAGTTATTAAAAAGATCCAGCAATCATCCCAGCAAGTAAAATAAAACCAATCCACACGTTTTGCCGAAACATCTCACCATAAACAGGATTAGGTAAGTCTTGCTTTGTTAATCGCAAAGACTGCCAAATCCATCCGATAGTAGCAACTGCAAGACTAATCCAGAAGGCTAAGTGCAGATGTATGAATACACCTAACCAAGCCAATAACAAGATGGTGCCAGCAAAAAAAATTCCAATAGCTACAGGGGCATAATTCCCAAAAAATAGAGCGCTAGAATTAACACCAATGCGGCGATCGTCTTCTTTGTCGCTCATAGCATAAAGAGTATCAAATCCCAATGTCCATAATACAGTCGCACCCCAAAGTAACCAAGTTGGTTGGGAAATTGTTTGTGTGACTGCACTCCAGCTAATCAATACCCCAAAACCCCAAGCGATGGAAAGCACCAGTTGCGGTACGGGAAACACCCGTTTTGCACCTGGATACAGCAGAATTACCGGCACTGCCGCCACACATAACCAGAAACTCAGGGGGTTAAGATAAAAGGCTAGGATTGCTGCACATGCTAGCGAGACGATCGCAACTACAATCCCAACTTTCACAGACAGGGCGCGAGAAGCGAGAGGGCGATCGCGTGTTCTCTCCACTTGTGGATCAATATCCCGATCCCACAAATCATTGACAACACACCCAGCTGCACTCGTGGCCAGAGTCCCCAATATAATCACACCAACCAGAGGTAAAGGCGGTTTCCCAGACGCTGCCAAAAACACAGCCCAAAGTGCAGGAATCATTAAAATTAACCGTCCTTCTGGTTTATGCCATCGCAAAAGCCGGATAATTACTAGCCAAACTGGTGATTGGGGGCGTTCTGGCGTTGTTAACATATAAATCAACAAATAACTTTAGATAGATAAATTCACACATCTTTTATAGAATAACCTTATTTGTTATTTGTAAAAACATAACCGAAAGTGGCAATTTAAAATATCTTTAAATAGTCACTACGGTTAGAAACATTAGGGTGAATATACTTAGCTCAGTTACCCTCGACCAATGGTCAATTTCAGAGCAAGTGTATTGCAATAAATATCAGTGCCAGCTACCCCGACATACCACCGTTTGCCATCATTTCTTATAGAGAGAGAAAACTAGATGCTGAATTTAGTAGCTTCGGCTAGCTGGGAGAGTGTTCCAACTCAACCATTTAAGCAAGATCGGATTATTGCTGCCATTGACCTGGGAACAAATTCTCTACACATGGTAGTAGTCAAGATTGACCCCACACTACCAGCTTTCAGCATTATCGCCAGAGAAAAAGAAACCGTGAGACTAGGCGATCGCAATCTTACTACAGGAGAACTCAAACCGGAGATAATTAAATCAGCGATCGCTGCTTTAAGACGCTTCCAAGAAGTTGCCAAAACTATCAATGCTGAAACAATCATTGCTGTGGCAACTAGTGCTGTGCGGGAAGCCCCAAATGGTAAAGATTTTTTGCACAGAATAGAAACAGAGTTGGGTTTAAGTGTTGACTTGATTTCTGGTCAAGAAGAAGCGCGACGAATCTACCTTGGTGTGCTGTCGGGGATGGAATTTAACAACCAGCCCCACATGATTGTTGATATTGGCGGTGGTTCCACAGAATTGATTTTAGGCGACAGTAACGAACCGCGTACTCTCACTAGTACCAAAGTCGGTGCAGTACGACTCACTAGCGAATTAATCACCACCGATCCCATCAGCAACACTGAGTTTCACCACCTAGAAGCCTATGCACGCGGGATGTTAGAACGTTCTGTGGATGAAGTACTAGCAAACCTCGAACTTGGGGAATCTCCGCGTTTAGTGGGTACCTCTGGCACAATTGAAACCCTGGCAATGATTCATGCACGGGAAAAGTCGAGTGTTATTCCTTCCACTCTCAATGGCTACCAGTTCAGTCTTAAAGACTTGCGAGAGTTGGTAAATCGCTTGCGAAAACTGAGTAACTCAGAAAGGGCGGCAATTCCCGGTATGCCAGATAAGCGGGCTGAAGTTATACTCGCTGGTGCAGTAATATTACAGGAAGTAATGACCCTGTTGGGTAGTGAATCGGTTACAGTTTGTGAGCGTTCTCTGAGGGAAGGCGTAATTGTAGACTGGATGCTAACGCACGGTTTAATTGAAGATAAGCTGCGTTACCAAAGTTCAGTTCGGGAAAGGAATGTTCTAAAAATCGCTAACAAGTACCACGTTAACTTAGAATATAGCGATCGCGTTGCCAAATTTGCCGAGAGTTTATTTGACCAAACTCAAGGTATCCTACATCACTGGGGATCTGACGAGCGACAACTACTGTGGACTGCTGCAATATTACACAATTGCGGTCACTATATCAGTCATTCGTCTCACCACAAGCACTCTTACTATCTAATTCGCAATGGGGAATTACTCGGTTATACAGAAACCGAGATTGAAATCATTGCCAATTTAGCGCGTTATCATCGCAAATCACCGCCCAAGAAAAAACATGAAGAGTACCAGAACTTGCTGACTAAACACCAGCGACAAATGGTCAGTCAATTGAGTGCAATTTTAAGATTGGCAGTGGCATTAGATCGACGACAAATTGGTGCGATCACTCAAGTTCAATGTGAATGCTATCCACAATTGAGACAGTGTAATCTGCTAATTTTCCCATCTGAATCTGATGATGATTGTGCTTTAGAACTCTGGAGTTTGGATTATAAAAAAGGAGTGTTCGAGGAAGAATTTGGAGTGAAATTAGTAGCGACTTTAGAAAAGTCTAGCGTTGCTAACTTGTCTTAGAAAGTAGGGTGCGTTACACTGCTTTAACGCCCCTGCACATATATATTTCATTTTGTGATAATTCATCAGCTTTAGAAGTTAGCTCATAGACATCTCCGAAAATTAATTCTGCGTTGCTCAAAACCCTTCGTAGGGACAATTCATGAATTGTCCCTACGTCATTTTCGGAGATGTCTAATATAAAAACTTGACGTAAAAATCAGATGTATTTATCTGGTAACTGTTCAAAGAGGTATAATTAGCAAAAAATACGCTGTTTATTAGACATAGGAGTGAAAAAGAATTGTTTTGACGTAGCACTGCTACGTCTCTACAAGGGTTCTGGGTAACGCATATTTAATTTCTGGAGATGTTTATTATAGAACAATACTTTTTATTTCAATATGTTTTCAAAATTAAAGTAAACCTTCTAGCTAATTTTTGCATTATATTTAAGGATCAATTTATAAACTGTCCTAAGAAGCATTTAAAAACAAAAATTAGTAATTAGAATAGAGTTAACAATCTATTTAATATAGGTTATGTTGCTATTGGATATCTAAGCCGGGAAAACTTAGGTATCCTTTCCTTATATAATCAATAAAGCAGCCTCAATTGCTTGGTTTTCTGCACTGGCTCATTAAATACAAATCACTTAACCTTTCAGTTTGCACCTATAGTAATCGTAATTTAATCTAAGTTTGATTAATGTTATAATCAATATAAAAGTTGAAAGATAAAAGTACTATGAATTTAGCTGTAAAAAGTACCTCTCCAATAACTGCACCAAAGTTAACTTATGATGTGCTGATTGAAAATCAACAAGATGGCACAGTCAAAGCAATATTGTTAGGTTTACCAGACTGTCAAGGTTTAGGAAATACGGAAACTGAAGCAATAGAAAAACTCAGTCAAAGTTTGCAAACTCGGTTAGAAACAGCCAAGATTGTGACTTTAGAAATTGAAGCACCCAAAGTAGAAAACCCTTGGATGAAATTTGCGGGAATGCACAAAGATAACCCTCTTTTTGCTGAGGTACTGGAATACATAGAAGCTGAACGGAGTCAAGTTGACTTAGACAATGAGACAAAGTGAGTTTTATGTGGATATTAGATACAGACCATTTGTCCTTATTTCAAAATACTCATCCACTAGTCACGCAACGCATAAGACAGCAGAATCCTGAAAATTTAGCCATAACAGTGATTACATTCGAGGAGAAAGTGAAAGGATGGCTGAATGTTATCAACAAATATAATAATCAACCTTCTAAGTATGACAAATTAATCTGGGCATACAAAGGATTATGGGATGAAATAGAATATTTCAAAAATATAAAACTACTTTAATTTGATACTAAAGCTTGTAATGTTTATGCTGAGTTAGTTAAGCAAAAAATTCGTGTTGGTACTCAAGATTTACGCATTGCGGCAATTACGCTGTCAGTGAATGGGATTTTGCTTACTCGCAACCGCAATGATTTTGAAAAAGTGCCTAATTTGCGTTTAGAAGATTGGACTATATCTTAATTTTTCTCAAGGCTAAATTTACTTATTTGTTTATAGTAAAAAAATTCAGAGTAATATTCTTAGCTTGCCAGTATTCTTTAGCTGAATTTAAAATATCCAATGCTATTTGGTACTGTGTCGGTTCAGCTTGAGCAAAGATATCAGCATTATCATACAATATGACGTATCTCTCAGCCGGACACCATGTTAAATCCGTGATACATTCATCAAAAGCGTCCCAGTTAGCACCAAAGTATGTAGGAAATTGCATTGCTTCAGCAGCTTTACTTAAAAATGTTTCTTTGCTATTAATTTTTTTACCATCAAGATAAAAAACTTTAGTTCCTGGTTCTGCGGCTATTTGTTCCACTGCTTCACGTATACCTTGTTTTACATCTATTGAAACATTTAGAAATTCGCTCATGTATTCCTCCTTACTTATGACGACTACTAGATGACTTCTTGAAACCTATTGTGTAGCTGTATTGGTTGATGATGCAAGCTGCCAAATCTTGATAGTCTTGTCATCACTCCCACTGGCAAGGATTTGGCCATCTGGACTGAAAGCTACGGAAGTAACATAGGAGGAATGCCCCAGAAGGGTGTAGATTTCTCTTGCCGTGCCTACATCCCACAGTTTGATAGTCCTGTCATGACTCGCACTGGCAAGGATTTTGCCATCTGGGCTGAAAGCTACAGAATAAACATAGTTGAAATGCCCTTGGAGGGTATGGATTTGCCCTCCTGTTGTCATATCCCACAGTTTGATAGTCTTGTCACGACTCCCACTGGCAAGGGTTTTGCCATCTGGGCTGAAAGCTACGGAATCAACATAGGAGGAATGCCCTTGGAGAGTGCGGATTTGCCCTCCTCTTGTCACATCCCATAATTTGATAGTCCTGTCACGACTCCCACTGGCAAGGGTTTTGCCATCTGGGCTGAAAGCTACGGAATAAACATAGTTGAAATGTCCTTGGAGGGTATGGATTTGCCCTCCTGTTGTCATATCCCACAGTTTGATAGTCTTGTCATCACTCCCACTGGCAAGGGTTTTGCTATCTGGGCTGAAGGCTACGGACTGAATCCGGGAGGAATGCCCTTGGAGAGTGCGGATTTGCCCTCCTGTTGTCACATCCCACAGTTTCATAGTCTTGTCATCACTCCCACTGGCAAGGGTTTTGCCATCTGGACTGAAAGCTACGGAATCAACATAGGAGGAATGCTCCTGAAGAGTGGAAATTTCTCTTCCCGTGCTTACATCCCACAGTTTGATAGTCTTGTCACCACTTCCACTGGCAATGATTCTGCCATCTGGGCTGAAAGTTACGGAATGAACAGAGCCGGAATGCCCTTGGAGAGTATGGATTTGCCCTCCTATTGCAACATTTTCTAAAGTTTTATCTGCGGTAAAAGCTTTAGTTTGTAATGTTGATATGCAAGCAGACTGTTGTTTTGGTCTAGTAAAGCCAGGAAATATATCAATACTAAGTTTTATAGCCCGATCGCACCAATAACACTTACCATAAGTTTGGCTGTAATAGTGGCTGTCTACCTTTCCACAGATAGTTAACTCATTAACAGCAAGTCTGAGCGCCTTTACCCAATCCCTAGCAGTTGGGCGCAAATTAGGATTTTTATAACCATCATTAAAACATCTCAAAAAACATCGCTGAACCTCTGGGTGAACAATCTCAAGCGGAATTGTCCTGTCTACAGGTTGAATCAAACTGTTTGGTGCATACAGCCATAAACCCTGACGGATAAGTTCATTAGTTTCTGGAGTTTCCGCCGCGCCTATCCACTTTCCTGCAAAAGGAGTTTGACCACCAAATAACAACTGATAGATAATCACTGCTAACCGGAAGCGATCCTGTACTTCTGTTTGATCAATGCTAGAAAAATCTTTATCAATCAGTTCCGGTGGTGTATAATCTGGTGAACCAACTGGACAACGATAAATATTGCCATTTACCGGATTCCGAACCTGAAAAGAATCAGTATCAATAATTGAAGGTAAGGCGCGATCGTTAACAAGAATATTTTGCTGCTTGATGTCACCCAAAACATAGCCAGAGATGTGAATTGCTTCAATAATTGAGGCGATATTCAGCGCTGTTGTGTGGAGAAAACGCCAATCAACATCAAGTTTTGAATCCTTTCTTTTCTTAGGGTTGTATACATCAATAAGTTCTTTTGCGTGCTTAATTTCCGGCATCAAAAAGCCCACACAATCACCCTGAGCATCTTTCAGTACCGACTTAGGCCAAGCAAAAGAAATATGATTGAGGTGAGAGTTTGGCTCTTTCGGTCGGTGCGCTATCATCACAGCCAACTTTTGCACTTGCTCAGGAGTTTGCGAGTGGTAAATTTTTGCTAAGTAACCATTTTGATTAGTTCACCAAACCTTACCTTCACCACTATTAGCTATCGGTTTACCCAGCAGAGTAATCGATTTTCCCGTACTAGCACAGGTGAGAACTGTCATCGAATTTTACTCTCTATCAAATAAGCACAAAAGTAAGGTTTTATCATCGTCAGTGCGAGAATTTAGCCGCTCAGAGTTGAGGAATTCTATCAGATATTTATCTTCCTCCTCTGGATTAACAGTATCGTGCAAGTATTCCTCGACAGGTTTAAAGAAAGGTGAGAAAGGTTCCCAGTCGCTCAAGCGAATTGCTACTTTTTCTAGTCCATCAGTGGAAGCACAAATAAACTCTTGTTTTTCAGAAATAACCTTTACCTGCATATCTTTTACTGCATTTGTTGAGGTGATAAAAGTTGTTTCATTGATGAACTCACCTTTATCTGGCTTAAACAACAGTTGATATTCTGACTCTTGGGAACGTATTACAATAAATCCATCCCCGATTTGCATAGCTGCAAACCAGTCAGGAGTTGCCAGGAAAACCAACAATGTACAAGCTAAATCATTGACAGAATAATTTTCTTTGGCTGCTAGCTCATGTAACTTTGCAATAGCTTTTTTCACAATTTTAGCAAACAGTTTCTGAGCTTCTTCTTCAGAGAGTCGTTTAGAATAACCTGGCTCTAATTCTTCTTGCTTCTGAGGAGATTCATTAATATCAGAAAAACATTTGAGTACGGTTTCTACCGCCAACCTAGCACCAATATCAGAATGTTTAGCACTGCCAGCACCATCAGCAACGGCGCCTACAATAATCACATCTTGAAAGATGCGATAATCCCCATAATCTTGACAAACTATACCCTGGTTTTCATGACTTGTTCCGATCGCAGAACGCCCAATAGCTTTCCAATTCACAAAATTTCCTCCTAACTGCTAATTTGACCCCATCCCATAGCCGGTAAAGCTACAGCTTGCCCTACTTTGCCACTAGAAACCCGTTTCATCGAAGCAGAAAGCAGACTCAATCGCCGCACCCATTGGGGTAAGACCACCTACTTCCAATACAAGCGGTGTAAATTGGTCAATCGTCACAAAGTCTTGCACCACTTGAACTATGGGGCCAAATGTGATTATTGCCACTTCTACACTCAGCGATGCTTGGGAATCTTTTTGTACATCTTCTTTGAAAGCAGCAATTCCTTGATTTAACTCTTGGATAGGCTGACCTGACATAGAGCCAGAAGTATCAAGTAAGAGAATTACAGGGCAACGATTTTCTGGATTTTCAACGAATTCAGGCATTCCTACAGACATTCGATGCTCCTAAATTGAATCAACTGGTCTGAGAGATCAATCACTTACATTATTGGCTAAAAAATACACTTTTGCAGTAGTATTTATACGTATAAATACTACTGTCTATTTGCCTGATTGAAAGCGTTTGTGTTTGTTAGCTGATAAGTAGTCGGACGGAATTAATTACACAATCACAGTAAATATTTTATCGAGCTAGTTATAGTTCAATACAGACCTAACCCCCAGCCCCTTCCCTTGTAGGGAAGGGGAGTAAGATTCAAAGCCTCTCTCCTTTTAGGAGCTATGGTGTACACACAAGTCTGAAATAGCTGATTAACCAGGGTTTTACCCCACCCTGACCCTCCCCTTGGAAAGGGGAGGGAACTAGATTTCCAGTCTCCCCCCTTTCCAAGGGGGGATTA
>NZ_JBALCE010000036.1:0-40106 GCF_036919815.1 Nostoc sp. | reverse complement strand
AAAAAAATATAGTTTTTTTTGAGATACCTAAAGCAAACCATGTTCCTGTTCGCTTCAAAGGACTTGAGTATATCCGTGTAGGTAGTTACAAAAAGCATATTCCAAGCGCTCAAACTCATACAGTGTTGGGAAATTAGTCAAAAAATCACAATTTTGTAAAATATCATCTAACTCCCTCTCTCAAACTAAGACAATAGGAACATGACATTCTTCAAAAAGTTGTTTTAAGTCTATAAGTGCTTCTTTTTGAAGATTATCAGCATTATCTATGATCATCAATTCTAGTCCAAATAGCTCAAGACTACCAGCTAATCTTGGGCGTAAATCCTGTCGTTTACCTGTTGGCGCAGCATGGTTAATATCCTTCAGTATTTGTGAAAAGAGACGTTTAGAACTCGATGCCGACCAAGCTTTTACATAAGAAACTCGTTTTTTATCTTCAT
Organism: Nostoc sp.; assembly: GCF_036919815.1. Lineage (GTDB taxonomy): Bacteria > Cyanobacteriota > Cyanobacteriia > Cyanobacteriales > Nostocaceae > Nostoc. The sequence continues at coordinate 39,663 of NZ_JBALCE010000036.1, read as the reverse complement.
TTCGGTAGTGAAGTGCTGCTCTGGTTTTTCCCACGTTTCTTGGCCCAATGATTAGCTCAATGTCAATTGATATAACACCAAAAAAAGGAGCCTGACTCAGACTCCTTAATAAAAAACTAATAATAGAATTGTGACTACTTAACAGTCACCTTACCGCCAGCTTCTTCGATGCGCTTCTTAGCATCTTCAGCAGCATCCTTAGCAATACCTTCTTTAACAGCCTTGGGCGCAGCTTCCACCAAGTCTTTCGCTTCTTTGAGACCCAAACCGGTCAATTCCCGGACAATCTTCAGCACGGCAATCTTCTTATCAGCTGGGACTGATTCAAGAATTACTTCAAACTCGGTTTGCTCAACAACTTCCTCAACAGCAGCAGGGCCACCAGGACCAGCCATCATCATATTGCCAACGGGTGCAGCAGCACTCACGCCAAAAGCTTCTTCAATTTGCTTGACTAACTCAGAAGCTTCCAGCAAAGACAGAGATTTGAGTTGTTCTAAAATTTGATCGGTTGCAGTAGACATTGATATAACTCCTGTAATTTTGATTATTTATTTGTCATTGGTCATTAGTTTTTAACTATAGACTTTTGACTCTTGACTGATGAACCACGAAGTCTATTCAGCAGCCGTTTCAGTGCTGTTATCTTGTACAGCAGAGGTTTCAGTACTGCTATCTTCTACAGCAGCCGTTTCGGTACTGCTATCTTCTACAGCAGCTGTTTCAGTACTGCTATCTTCTACAGCAGCGCTTTGGGCGCCACCACCAGCTTGCTCTTGGTCGGCCACAGCCTGCAAAGCACGAGCCAGTGAACCAGGAACTTCGTTGATACCCACAGCAATCTTGGTAGCCAAAGCGTTGATAGCTCCAGCAATTTGTGCCATGAGTTCTTCCCTAGATGGCAAGTCTCCCAGTATCTTGATATCTGGTTCTTTGAGTAGACGACCTTCCAGAACACCACCGCGAAGTTCTGTCTTCTTGCTGACTTTTTGGAATTCTTGGTATGCCTTAATTGCTGATGAAAAATCTTCTTTTACCAGCAAAAAGGCGGAAGCACCGTTGAGCAATTCCGAGAGTGGCTGCCATTTTTGATCATCTTTAATGGCAATGCCCATTAGGGTGTTCTTCGTCACCTTACAAACAGTGCCACTGGGACGCAGCCGCCGCCGTAAGTCGGTAATTTCAGAAACTGTTAGCCCCTGATAGTCAATTACCAGTGCCAGAGTTGACTCACTCAAAGTAACTTTGAGGTCAGCTACTATCTCTTTTTTATTTTCTAGTGTTCTACCCATTCCAATCTCACCTCCTTAAAATAATCGGTGATTGCCTACTTGTACGTTTTTTCTCAACCTGAACCCAAACAACAAACCCCAGCTAACTTAGCCGGGGTTGAGTATTAAGACTCCTGATACCATAGTTATCACACCTTTATGCGCGATAATTTTGACAATTAGAGTTTTAACCTCGGCAGGATATTAAGCTATTAGCACCTGCTGTCTCCGGCTTTGCCTATTTAATTTTGTCATTAGTCATTTGTCCTTTGTCCTTTGTCCTTTGCCTTTACAAATGACTAATGACTAATGACTAATGACTAAAAATTAACCTGCTTCGCTCAGTTTCAAATCTCGTAGGGCGCTGATATCAACTTTAATCGATGGTCCCATAGTGGCTGCCACATAAAATGTGCGCCAATAACGACCTTTAGCTCCTGAAGGACGGTTACGATCAATCGTCTCCTGCAATGCCTTCAGGTTGACTAACAAATCTTCAGGCGAGAAAGTTGTCTTACCAAACATAACATGAACAATACCAGTTCGATCAGCCCGGAATTCTAATTTACCAGCTTTGAATTCTGCGATCGCACCTGCTAAATCAAATGTCACAGTTCCACCCTTGGGCGATGGCATCAAACCACGCGGACCCAGCAACTTACCCAGCCTTGCCACTTGTGGCATAACATCGGGTGTGGCAATCAGCTTATCAAAATCCATCCTACCTTTCTGGATTTCGTCAATCAGTTCTTCTGAACCGACTATATCAGCACCAGCGTTGCTTGCTTCGTTTACCTTTTCGCCTCTGGCTATCACCGCCACCCGGACGATTTGGCCTGTACCTTTGGGTAGTGCTACCGTTGTTCGCAACTGTTGGTCAGTATACTTGGGGTCAATTCCCAACCGGATATGCGCTTCAGCAGCTTCGGTAAATTTAGCTGTTGCTGTGTCTTTCAGAAGCGCTAAAGCCTCTAGTGGGTGATAGTCCTTTTCTTCTACTTTTGCTTGCAGCGTTTGCAAACGACGCGATATTTTTGGCATTTTTCTCCTGGGGTAATTCCGAAGCTTCGCCTCTCCCCCGATAATTTTTACTTATTTGTGCCTTGGCATTTGCTAGTTTTTTACTAATGACCAATGACAAATGACCAATGACTAATCTGTGACTGTTATACCCATATTCTTAGCCGTTCCTCCCACAATCTTCATTGCTGCCTCTATGTCGTTAGCATTGAGATCAGGGAGTTTTGTTTGGGCTATTTCTTGCAATTGTGCTTTAGTAATTGACCCAACCTTCTTTTTGTTGGGTTCATTCGAGCCTTTTTCAACTTTCGCCGCCTTGCGAATCAGCACTGATGCTGGTGGTGTCTTGAGTACAAATGTAAAACTCCGGTCTTCAAAAACCGAAATTTCTACAGGGATCACCATTCCAGCTTGATCTGCTGTTTTGGCGTTGTACTCTTTGCAGAACATCATGATGTTGACGCCGTGTTGACCTAATGCAGGTCCCACTGGCGGTGCTGGGTTGGCTTTTCCAGCATTCAGGGCCAGTTTAATGACCGCTACTATTTTCTTCGCCATTTGTATTTAACTCTGTTTCTCTACCTGATTAAATTCCAATTCTACTGGTGTATCCCTGCCGAAAATTGATAGCAAGGCTTTAAGCTTACTCCGCTCTGGAGACACTTCAATCACCTCACCTTCAAAGTCTTTAAATGGACCAGAAAGCACCATTATCTTATCACCAGTAGCCATGTTAATTTTGAGAACCGGCTCCTGTTCGCTGGTTTGTTTGAATATGCGTTCGACTTCTGAAGAACTCAATGGTATCGGGTGGACATGACCTCGACCCTTACTGCTACCACGTTTTTGTTCTGAACCCACAAAATTAATTACATGGGAGGTGTTTCGTACCACCTGCCAGGTATCATCATCCATCATCATCCGCACCAGCACATAGCCAGGAAAAACTTTTTCTTCTGTATGCTGGCGACTACCATCTTTGCGGATTTTCACCGCCGGCGTCTGCGGAATTTCTACTTGGACAATTTTGTCAGCTACATCAAAAGTTTGAATGCGTTGCTCTAAGTTAGTCTTTACACGCTTTTCACAGCCTGAAGCTACTTGCACTGCATACCAGCGTGCTTCTTTTGACGCTGCTTCTGCTGTTTCTGCTGTTTCCTCCGACTGCAACATTGAGTTGCGAGGTTCGTCTGTTGCAAAAGTCATCAGAACACCTGTTTTGCTGCCCAACCAAACAATCCATCGACCAAGTATATCAAAGATGCGGACAGGGCCACCATTAACAACACAGCCGCCGATTCGCTCACTATCTGCTTGCGACTAGGCCAGACTACTTTGTCAAGTTCTTCTTTGGTTCCCTGTATGAAGTTGCCCAAGCTAAACCCATTTGTGTTTTCTGGCAATTCTGCTTCACTTTTTTTCGCCACGACCAATTATCCCCCCGTTTGTCACTCAATTTTGGATTTTGGATTTTAGACTTACCCTATACCTGAAGGCAAAGGCGCTTAATTTTAGATTTTGGTTTGTCGATTTTAAATTTATTCTCAATCTAAAATCGGCAGATTTTGGCTTTTGAATCCAAAATCTAAAATTCGATGATCCAGGTTTGCAGCTTCGACTTATTTCACTTACTGAAAGCAAAACAACTGCAAATACAATGGGTTTACCCGAAATTATTAGCGCTAACTGCTAATATAGCAGCTGCGTAATTATTTCGGGCTTTGTTTTTTGCTCTTGAGCGCGCCCTGGAGGACTTGAACCCCCGACATCAGGTTTTGGAGACCTGCGTTCTACCAACTGAACTAAGAGCGCACAAGCTGTTTTTGATTCACTGATTGCGCTGAACTAAATTTCAGTTTAACGCAATATGCGATTTTTATCATACCTCAATTTTGTTGGGAAAACAAGTCAGCGGCAGATGCCGCTTGAGGCTTGAAATTTCCCCCATACTTTTGAAGGACGAATCACAAAGGGCGGTCAAACCGTTGCTTGATCCGGGTTGCCTTACCTACGCGATCGCGGAGATAATACAGTTTAGCACGGCGGACTTTCCCGCGACGTAATACTTTAATGCTATCAATCCGGGGAGAATGCAACAGAAATACCCGCTCGACGCCCACGCCTTGAAAAACCTTACGGACTGTAATAGTTTCGTTGATGCCGCCATTCCGCATGGCAATCACTACTCCCTCGTAGGGTTGTACGCGGTATTTTTCGCCTTCCTTAATTTTCACTCCCACTTTTACGGTGTCGCCCACATAAATGTCGGGTAAATTCGATTTTATCTGTTCCGCTTCAATCGAGCGGATAATCTCTTGAGCGTTCATAGTCTTTCTGTCTGCTTAAAAAAAAACTCCCAATCATCAATCATAAATCGATAATCCTCTTTCAGTCTACTTGTTAGGATTGATAATTTTACTGATACAACAGCCTAGATATCAAAGCTATATTGCAGAATGCTGTACCACAGGGGTAAAATTTATGAAATTTAGCGTCGTCATCAGTACATATAATCGCTTGAACTTGCTGCAAAGAGCAATTGACTCGGCTCGTAACCAAACAATCGAGTGCGAGGTGGTTATTGCCGACGACTGTTCATCTGATGACACCCAAACATATCTCAAAAGCTTAGGTGACAAGGTTGTTTATCATCGTAACGAAGTGAACCTTGGTCATGCAGCAACGGTAAATGCTGGAGTTGCTAAAGCTAGCGGCGACTGGATTAAGTTTTTAGATGATGACGACTATTTAGCGCCCAACTGTATAGAAGAGATGCTTAAAGCGATCGCACTTCATCCCGATGCTGTAATCTGCTCTTGTGTGGCGGCTCAGGTGGATGGTAATGGAGTTGAACTCGGTCGCACCCCCCAAGTTGGCCCCGGATTAGCTTTTTATGTCCCACAAGCCGATATTCACTACGGTATGCTCTTAGAGCTTGTACCCTTTGGCACGCCTGTACAAGTAGCTTGTCGGCGTGATGCTTTCCTCCAAACTGGTGGTTGGGACTCCACACTTGATGCTAACTGTGATGACATCGATTCTTGGATTCGGATTGCTCAGTTTGGCGATGCGATTTTCTTCAACCAGTGTCTTGCTTACCGGACTATCTGGGCGGGTGCTTATAATCAAAAGTTTTCTTTGTCTCGGCGGTTGGCGACAAATATTTTGATGAAAGAGAAAATTTACGCCTTGGTAAATGACCAACATCGCTCAGAGATTCCCGTCTTTGAGGATATAAAAAATTACCTGAAACTCCATTGGATTTTAGTAGCACTAAAGCAAAGAAATATCAAGAGTTTTCTTTCAATGATTGATCTGTCTATACTTTCTCCTCAGTCTTGGAAGTTTTTGCTAACTGCTGTTTCATCACGCCGCTCTGTGGTAAACAATTCTCCGGTTCGCAAACTTGTGTTGATTGAGTCGTAAGAACTTAAGTAAGTGGGCGTGAATAATTAAAGAAGAATACAGGACTTACGCAAAAAATAGCCCAAACCTTGATTTTCCGGTAGGGGCAATTCATGAATTACCCCTACTACGTATAGTTTTGCGTAAGTCCTAAGATATTTTGCATAAGTCCTATTGTTAAACCGACATTCCGCAGGTTGAGTTTTGTTTTGGGACAGGGAACAGAAAACTATCTGTAACCTATCACCTTTAATACCATTGCTGGTATTCTAAAAGCGGCAAGACCATTGCCAGAAAATTGGCAAAGCAAAAGTAAAACAATGGAAATCGCTACAACCAGAGTACCCCGTTGGTTCGTTCGCAGAGACATTGATGGTTTATTTGGGCTGGCGCTTGATAATTTTATTCAAATTTTATTGATTGTCAGTTTGTGCCAAGGAGTGTTAGGCTTTCCTGCTGCGTTAGTCTACGAACGTATTTTGCCAGGAGTTGCAATAAGTTTGATTGTCGGCAACTTCTATTACGCAAGGCTAGCCAAAGAGCAAGGCTTGCGTGAGCAGCGAGACGATATTACTGCTTTACCCTATGGTATTAACACCGTCAGCCTTTTTGCTTATATTTTTCTAGTCATGTTACCTGTAAAATTGGCAGCAATTTCTGGTGGTGCGTCTGGTGAACAAGCTGCTGAATTAGCTTGGCAAGCAGGACTGGTGGCTTGCTTTGGTTCTGGTTTGATAGAACTTGCTGGGGCTATTGTTGGCGAGAGACTCCGAAGCCTCACCCCCCGTGCGGCACTGCTTTCCACTTTGGGCGGGATTGCCATCACTTTTATTGCCATTGGTTTTCTATTTCGTACCTTTGCCAATCCCGTAGTTGGCTTGGTGCCTTTAGGTGTGATTCTGTTGACTTATTTTGGGCGAGTGAGATTTGGCATACCCGGCGGCTTGTTGGCTGTTCTCTTGGGAATTGCCCTTGCCTGGGGAACAGGTTTGGTAAGTTGGGATCATGCTAAGTTTGCTGCTAGTTTGCAACCAATAAGGCTCTATCTACCTTCTTTGTGGCTCTTAAAATTGTGGAGCGGTCGTTCAGTCTTGGCCGAATATTTCAGCATCATTCTACCAATGGGGTTATTTAATCTTGTTGGCAGTCTCCAGAATTTAGAAAGTGCAGAAGCTGCTGGTGATACTTATCCTACTGCTCCCTGTCTGGCGGTAAATGGTATTGGTACATTGGTTGCTGCTATTTGTGGTTCCTGTTTCCCGACTACTATTTATATTGGTCATCCTGGCTGGAAAGCTTTGGGAGCAAGAGTCGGTTACTCTATCCTCAATGGCATAATCATGGGCTTGCTGTGCCTAACTGGAACTGTGGCAATACTGGCTTACTTTGTCCCAATTGAAGCTGGGATGGCAATTGTGTTGTGGATTGGGATTGTGATTGTAGCTCAAAGCTTTACAGCCACCCCATCCCACCATGCACCTGCTGTGGTTGTTGGTCTATTACCGGGGATTGCTGGTTGGGGTGCAATAATAGCTAAAAATGCACTTCGGGCAGCAGGTTTGGGTACACCGGAAAGACCTTTCACACCAACCTTGATTGAGCAGTTTAAGTTGAGCGATACCTATATTGATGGGGCTTTTGCTCTTGAGCAAGGGTTTATATTTTCAGCGATGATTTTAGCTGGTATTACAGTTTACATTATTGAGCGAAAGTTTCGCCAAGCTGCCTATTGGTCTACGATCGCTGCTGTAATTTCCTGGATTGGGTTGATGCATAGTTATCGTTGGACTGTCGCAGATACAGTTGTTAATTTCGGCTGGGGAACTGGTACGCCTTGGGCTATTGGGTATATAATGCTTGCAATTCTCTTTTTCTATGTCGATTGGCAAGAAAGACGTAAGGCTTGATTGCAGATTCCACAGGTTGATTAAATAATTCGGCTATTTTTTAAAGCCGAAGCCCAACAATACTTTTAGCCAGAAGGCTCCTTTTATCCCGATTTATTGAGCCGTTACTGAATAAGTTTTTAAGCTAAGTGGCTGATTATAAGTGCTAAGAGTTAGTAGTTAGTGTCCATTTTACGCACTACTGACTACTTTTGAGTTGTCACTGAAGACCTCAATAATTATGTTGATTGATACTCAGTTACTTATCTTAATTTTTTATACATATCTCAAAGATTATGCGAATCATACATATTTTGAACCACGTTCAAGAAATAGGTAACGGTATTGTAAATGTGGCTGTGGATCTAGCTTGTTTACAGGCAAAATCTGGTCATGAGGTGGCGGTTATTTCTGCTGGTGGTGAATACGAGACTTTACTAAGTATTTTTGGTGTTAAACAGTACCAACTAGATCAAACTAGGAAACCGATAAGTATGATCAAAGCAGCTATGGGTTATCGAGCGATCGCAGCTGAATTTCAGCCTAATATTGTTCATGCACACATGATGACCGGAGTCATATTAGCACGCATTTTTAAACGACACAACTATGCTTTAGTTTCTACAGTCCACAACGAATTTCAACGTGCTAGCCTGCTGATGGGTTTAGCTGACAGGGTAATTGCTGTCAGCAAGGCTGTGCGAGATTCTATGGCCAGGCGCGGTATTTCCGAAAATAAGTTGCGGGTGGTATGCAATGGAACTTTGGGCAGCCCTCGCACCCATCCAATACAAGATTATCAACCTTTACCATTACAGCGTCCAGCGATCGCTACCGTAGCCGGAATGTATCAACGCAAAGGAATCACTGAATTAATCGCTGCTTTTGCACAAATTGCTTCAGATTTTCCCCAAACGCATCTTTATTTGGTCGGAAATGGCCCTGATAAACAGCTATTTGAGGCACAGGCGCAAGCAACTTCTGTAAAAGAACGTATTCATTTTGAAGGCTTCCAGCCGCAACCTCAACGCTATCTGATATCTTGTGACATATTTGTGTTGGCTTCCCATCGTGACCCTTGCCCCTTGGTACTTTCGGAAGCTAGGGAAGCTGGAACTGCGATCGTTGGGACTCAGGTAGACGGGATTCCTGAAGCTTTGGACAATGGGCAAGCAGGTCTTTTAGTGCCAGCAAAAGATAGTAATGCTTTGGCTGGAGTTTTAGTACAATTACTGAGTAATGCCGATATGCTGCACGAATGGAAACATCGGGCAAAACAAAACCTAGAATGGCTGAGTGTTGCCCGCGTCCATCAGGAAACCCTGGCAGTATATGATGAATTAATTGCAGATTGAGAGCGTTAAGAGTGTAGCGATCGCTTTAATTTTAAAGCTACACCTAAAGCACCAAAGACCAGTACACCCAAAACATTAGTTGATTCAGGAATAGCGGTGTAATAAGCAGCCACTCTGATCGGCCCATCTTTATCCGCTTGCTCTGCTGGCACTGGTGGAATGATTCCAGCACCTGGCGCTAGATTTGGCAGGGTAGCGAATGGATTATAAAACAGGCTTCCGTTTGGGATTACGCCACCACTAAAAGTGATAGTACTACCTTTGATGGTAATGTCTGTAAAAATATCCTTTAGATCAGAGTTATTAGAGTAACCAATCTTGCCATCTCCATTTACATCTCCCCACTGCACTGGTTCATTATCAAATGGTGGAGTAGAATTCCGATTAGTATAGGATAGCGTTTTTAAATCAAAGACCAAGCTATTTATATCGTACCCGGTGGCATTTAGAAAGTTATTAGCTACATCTGGAACACCATATTCTATCACTTGCCCTGGTTGATAGTCTGTAAGGGTTCTTGGCTTTTTTGCGTCGAGTATGTCTTGATTTTTAGTCGTCACAATGGGTTCTACGAAAATGACGGCTCTTGCTGGTGTCAAAGATACAAAACTAATCCCTGCTGCTCCTAGTACAGATAAGGCTATTTTGGTTGCGATTGTAGTCATATATTCTGTCCTATTGATATTGATTGAGAGAATGCTATACCGCGTGGGTTAAATCAAACAGCAAAAACTCACTTTGAAACTGCTATCTACCTGCTAGATAAATAGTGGTTAATGTGTGTCTGCTGAGTGAGTTTAGATTTACTCATAGGTTGATTTATAAAGCAATTCTTGCAATGCTTCACCACGATAACTAGTAATTTCATGCAATCTTTATAAAAAATCTAAATTAGAACTTATGTGTTGACAGATTGGGCAATATGTGGATTTAAAAAATTTGATTCCAGGGGCATCTAGTTTAGGTGTACAGCCATACATAACCAAATTAAACATAACTCTTGTGGGGTGGGCATCTTGCCCGCCCAGTTCATGTAATTTAAATGTGGAACAGCTTATTAGACCTCTTGCAAAAGTCCCTAACACCGCACCCCTAACCCCTCCTCGCTTGCGGGGAGGGGAGACAAAGCGTAGCTTTGGCGGGGTGGGGTTCTTATTTTTGATTTATGCAAGAGGTCTATTGTTTAATAAGGTATCTATATGAGTCGTGGAATTCACATCAGTTTATCGAATAGGCCAAAGAAACCTCAACAAAGGTTCTGCTACGCTTTCACCTGTCCCTCTCCTTGGTAAGGAGAGGGATTAAAGTCAGGACAGGGTGAGGTTTTTGTTTTGCGTAATTCGATATCAGGGATTCAAATCAATTTTTTACTAAATCCACGCAACCTATTTAACACTGGCTTTGCCCAATTTCCACCGAGTAAATCGTGCAGCAGAATATAAAAACAGGGGATGATAAATAGTGTCAGCATTGTTGCGATCGCCATCCCAAAGAAAACTACAATTCCTAAAGGCTGCAAAAACTCAGAACCTTCACCAATGCCCAATGCCAAAGGAAACAGTCCCAAGATAGTCGTGACTGTGGTCATGATAATTGGGCGCAAGCGTTGAGGAGCAGCTTTCATGATCGCAATTTGGCGAGTACAACCTTCTTCTTCCCGAATTTGGTTCGCCAGTTCCACCATGAGAATTCCCGCGTTCACCACAATTCCCACCAGCAGCACGACGCCAACAATTACAGTTGCGCCAATTGCAGTATGGGTAATGTAAAGTCCAAAAATTCCTCCAGCTAACGCCAGTGGTACAGTGAAGATAATTACCAATGGGTCAATCAGGGAATTGTATTGCACTGCCATGACTACAAAGATTAAGAACACTGCCAACGCCCCCAAAGTTTTTAAAGCATCTTGAAGTTGCTGATTAGTTTCTTGGGCAGAACTAGGCACAATTGAAACGCCATCAGGTAAGTCTACATCCTTAAGTACCTCATTGACTTCGGCGATCGCTTCACCAAGACTAGCTCCCTCACTTAGATTACCTGCCACAATAAAAGCTTGGCGCTGATTAATCCGTTGCACCTCACCAGGCGCTTGACCTTCTTGAATGTTCGCAACATCTGAAAGGCGGATTAGTTGATTGTTTTCTGTAAATAGTGGTAATTGCTCTAGCTGGGAAGGACGCTGAATCGCTTCTTTATTTAGCTGCACCCGCACATCAACTAAACGATTACCGCGTTGAATTTGCGTGGGAACTGAACCTTCAATTGCTGTTTGAACTGTTGCACCAATTTGTTGAGCGCTCAACCCTAAAGCTGAAACCCTTTCCCAGTCGGGACGAATTTGGATTTCGGGTTGTCGGGGGTCGGCATCTGGTCGGAATGTCGCTAATTTTGCCCTTTCCTGCAATGCTTGCAGCACTTGCGCCCCTGCTTGCGTTAAGTTTTCTTCATTTTCACCTTGCAGAATCACGTCAACGTCTGACCCTTGCACTGGAGAATTACTCAAGATTAAACCCCGCACTTGACCAGGAGTGAGACGCAGCAAAATTCCTGCTAAGTTGAGTTTGTTAAATTCCTGAGTTACTTTTTTGACGAAGGCTTCGACATCTGTGCCTGGTTTAAGATTGATGGTGCTACTGGCACGTAAAGGATTTTCTGTAGTACTGTTGCCGAATAAATTACCACCCACAGTTGTGAAAGCAGACTGTGTTTCTGGTTGTTTGAGCAAAATGTCATCGACAATTTGCATAACTTTTTCAGAAGTTGCTAAAGGTGTACCAGGAGGAAACTGCGCTTTCAAGTTAGCTTGACCAGTACTGATTCGGGGTAAAATTTCTTGGGGAATTTGACCAAACATAAAGAAGCTACTACCGCCTAAAATTAGCAAAGCAGCCGTAACTACGAGGAGCCGATAGCGTAAAATCTTGGTTAAAAAGTTACCGTATCCCCGCGTAGCATCTTCAAATCGGTGATTAAACTGTCTAAGCAGCCAAAATTCACTGATCCGACTCGACCAGGGAATTCCTAAGAGTCGAGAAGACAGCATTGGCACTACTGTAATCGCAACGACAAGGGATGCCGCGACTGCGAAGCTAATTGTCAAAATCAGTTCATTAAATAGCAGTGCAATAAAGCCACCAATTAACAGAAATGGCACTACAGAAACTAAGTTAGCACCTGTAGCAGCAACTAAAGCAGATTCTACTTCTTGGGAAGCTGCGATCGCACTGTCAATAAAGAATTTGGAATTTCTCCCCGAATCCCCTTCTTGCATCTCTCTCTGATTGGGAGTCATCCCCGCTTTTTCGGAAATGTTTTCTAGAATCACTACCGATGTATCAATTGCTTGGCCGACTCCTAATGTCAACCCTGCTAAACTGAACACATTCAAAGTCAAGCCAAATATTTTCATCAGAGCGATCGCTGCTAGAGTACACAGGGGAATCGTCAAACTGATAATAAATGTTTGCCTGAAGGATCCTAAAAACAACAACACTGCTGCTGCTAACAATGCCCCAGAAATCCCCGAAAAGATGACATCGTTTAAAGAATTACGGATGAACACAGATTCATCTGTGGTCGGACTCAAAGTCATGTCTGCTGGAATTAAACCCGATTTCCGTAATTGTTCAATTCGCCGCTTCACAGCATCTACAACTGTGATTGTATTTGCCTCCGGCTGCTTTTGGATTGAAAATTTCACCGCAGGCTGACGGTTGAGGTAAACAAATACTCGCTGGTCTTCTGTGTCGTCAATTACCTCCGCAAAGTCTCGCAAATAAACCCGGCGGGAAGGCGTAGTGGTAGTGGTAGTGGTATTACTGCTATTAGTGGTATTAACAGTAACAGGAGAAGAGGAGGAAACTTCCAAGGAAAGGTTTTCAATTTCCCTGGCATTTTGGAAACGTCCTACAGTCCGAGTCAATGGCTCGGAATTTTGCCCCAGAATTCGACCACCAGAAGTATCTTGGTTACGGGCTGTTAATTCAGCCAATACATCATTTAACCCCACGCCCAAAGCTTGCAATCGGTTTAAGTCAACAAGCACTCGTACTTCTTCCTCTGCGCCACCAGATACATCAACTGAGGCGACTCCCGGCACGACACTGAGTTCACGCGTTAACTCTTCATCGGCAAATACGCGTAAATCTTTACCCGGCAACGAGGCAGATGTCAGCGCCAATTCATAAACCGGCAATTGGGAAGGATCGACTTTAAATAAGCGCGGTTCCTCTATCGTATCTGGCAGTTGTCCTCGGCCGCGGTTAAAAGCAGCAGTCGCATCGTTTAGGGCTTGGTCAATATCGCCCCCTGGTTGGAAGTATAAATCCAGGTTCACCTGTCCCTCACGGGTGCGGGAAAAAATTTGGACTACATTCTCGGTTGCAGCTAAAGTTTCTTCTAAGGGTCTGGTGATTTCATCTACTGCTACTTCCGGTGAAATACCAGGGGCTTCTAGCCGGACACTAACTCGTGGATAGGTAATTGAGGGTAGGAGATCAACTTGAATCGTTGTGAGAAAAATACCCCAATGACAATTACTGCCACGGTGAGCATCAGTGTGCCAATGTGTTGGCGGATAGCGATCGCGCTGAGGCTAAATCCGCCATTACCATTATTATTTGCTTGTTGCATGATACTAAGTGCTAAGTGATGACTACCCTACTATTGCTTTTCTGAAAGAATTGAAAGACTAACAGTGTCACCTTCTTTTAACGCCTTACCACTACGAACAACATAGCGCTCTCCCACTTGCAAACCGGATAAAATTTCCACTCTCCCATCAGCCCTTTTTCCCAACATTACGGCTCGTGTTGTTACCTTTGTTTTACCTTCTGTGTCTTTGACGACAAATATTGCTCCACTTCGGTCTTGTGATTTTGCCTCTGCCATACCAGATGTGTTAGATGGGGAATTCTGCCGTACATTAGTTTGCGTCTCCCCTGTACCCTTGGATTTATTACTGCCTGCTTTCTGAATAGCTGTTTGCGGCACTACTACGCGCTGTGTTGTCTGGTTTTCAAAATTTACTCGCGCCAGAAGTCCACTACCAATCTTGGCTTGAGCGTTGGGAATCACTACCTCTATAGGTATCAAGCGAGATGTGGCATCGGCAGCTGGGGAAATGCGCGTAACTCTCCCAATTAATGCTTCGTTGGGGAAAGCATCTAAGCGCACTTGTACAGACTGCCCAACCTGAATTTGTGCTAGTTCTAATTCGGAAACTTGGACGACGACTTTGACACGGTTAAAGTCGCCAATTTTTAAGACTTCGCTACCTGCTTGCAGAAGATTGCCCGGTTCTGTCACTTTTTCTGTAACTATGCCAGTGATCGGGGATGTCAGCCGAGCGTAAGAACTGCGTTCTTTAGTTTGGGCAACCAATGCTTGCTGGGCAAGTACTCTACCTTGGGCGGCAGCGACAGCTTGCTGTTCTGTACGAACTTGTTCTTGGGCTGCCCGCAGTGCTTGGGCGGCTGTTTTTGCCTGGGTACGTGATTGCTGGGCCGTTTGTTCAGCGATCGCTCCGGCTTTAAACAACTTCTGCTGCCGTTCTGAGTCTGCCTGAGCTTGTAACACTTCTAGCCGCACCCGTTCAACCTCTGCACGCGCATTGCTTACCTGATTGGTTGCCCTCGCTACTTCTGATTTCAGGGCTGCTAGTTCTGCTTCTGTTTTCTTTAATTCGGTCGAAAGTATGGCATCATCTAACTGCCCAACGTTTTGCCCAAGCTTTACCGGATCGCCGACATCTAAGTTCAAAGCCAATAACCGCGCTTCTACCTGCGATCGCACTGATACAATCCGAAAGGGTATTGTATTACCTGTATATTCTGGTTGTTTTTGTAGCAAGTCAGTTCGAGCGATCGCTACATCTACAGCCGTTGCATTAACACGTTGCCCACTACCAGGACTCTGAGATTCTGCATCAGCCGATTCCTTGGGCAACGCTCCACAATTCGCTGTCAGCAGTCCTATGCCCAGCAAACAGGGAATCAATAGTATAGGTGCAAAAGGGGAAGACACCTTTGTGTCAAAACTACTCTTTACATCTGCGACAGCCACATCAGTCTTTATGACTGAATCTAACAGGATATTAATTACCTGGTTAGCGGCTGCCAAAGGTGAGATTTTCGCCTGCTTCTGCGGCTTATTTCTGTCCAAAATCATTTATTTTTCTCTATTTGGGGAGCTTTTGGGGTTAAACAGCCGTGCATTACCAAGTAATTTTGAGACATTATGACTAATGAAAAGCGGCGAGAATGAAGAGTGCTGAGTTCCTCGGCTTAGAGTGCTGAGTTAAAAGACCACCCGCTTTCTTGTGCGGTATCAACCTACCTCTTGAGTCAAGAAGATTCCGCCCACAAGGGGCGGGGCTTGTACCAAATACATAATTGCTGAGTAGTTTTTTTACTTACTCAGCACCCAGCACTCAGGACTGAGTGTTGTCAATTAGCTATCTTCTTGCAGAATTTTGTATCGAAAACTACTTTTTATCACGAGAAATTCTCACCACTTTAACTCATTACATCGAGTAGGCAATTTTTTAGCTGACGATCCAATTATTAACTTAGTATAAATATTTTTAAATTTATTGCAATCTACCGCTAGTAGAAGACTTGCATTTCCTGAAGATATAAGACTTTTACGCCCCTACTTCTAAATGGGCAGTATCAAATAACTGTACTTAGGCTTATATAGCCAAATTTACCGTAGCAAAATGCCTAGTAATTTTTACGCCTGATCCAATATATTAAGAATAGTAAACATAGATTACTTTTTTTAACGCTGTAAGATTTCGCTCAAGCGATCGCATATACAGCAAAAGAAAGGCCGATATCTACTACAGCTACCAGATGACCTTAGGCGAGGAAAGTTACGAGTGACATCATTCCTAAAAATTGCACAAACTGCTGAGGAATCCCAGATTTGGGAATTTTTCCAGGAATCAATGGGTAAGTGGCAATCGCAACGACGCTACTACACCCTACCTGAGGGAGAAACCAAGGAGATGGAAAGTATACTTACGATCAATTTTCTAGAGCAGGGCTGTGATGAATTGCAAAAGCTAGCTCAAATACACGATTTACCTGATGCAGGTAGTTTGATCTGTGGCGCAGCAGTTACATGGGAAAGTAGGGATGTGCTGAAAGCAACGAAAGAGTCGCAAGGTTCAACATTATTTGGAGTTATGGGAAACATTTTATATCGCGATCGCGGTTTTGCCATATCCAAACCAGTCACCGCCCAGTATTATTTCTCCAACCTGAAAACACTATGTTTGCGAACTGAATATAATAGTTCAGTGTTTGAGGAAGAGTTAAAGCTAATTGGTAGCAAATACCGCACCAGACAAACCATTATCTCCCGTGCTGGTGAGCAGTTGATGATTGGTCAATATTTAGAAAAGAGAGTGGAAAGTTAGTTGATCTCGTGGGTGCGGTTCGCTATCGCCTCACCCCTTTTGGGACTAGCCAGCACTTAGCTATCAACTGGCAACATAACTTTTTATAACATTTTTTCAAACTTTTCCCCAGAAAGTTAGTTGTTATGCCATCATGGGAAGTGAAATGAGAATTAATTCGGCGACAGTGTTTGTTTTTAGTATTGACAGGCTTTTCCCTTTTGGTATTACAGACTTCTCTCCGAAATCTAAATCTCTACAAACTTATGATTTTGGAGACATTTAATGTCAATTTACGTAGGTAACCTCTCCTATGAAGTTACACAAGACGCGCTAAGTGCTGTATTTGCAGAATATGGTAGTGTAAAGCGTGTTCAATTACCGACTGACCGTGAAACAGGCCGTTTACGCGGCTTTGCTTTTGTGGAAATGAATTCAGAAGATGAAGAAACAAAAGCCATTGAAGCCCTTGATGGTGCTGAATGGCTTGGTCGTGACCTGAAAGTGAATAAGGCCAAGCCCAGAGAAGACAGAGGTGGTGGTGGTTCCTTCGGTGGTGGTAATCGTGGCGGTGGCGGTGGTGGTGGTGGCGGCTACAACCGTGGTCGTTACTAAGCTAAGTAGGCGAAAGCGATTTAGTTGAATCTAGAAAAGGCTCAGGCAGCAATGCTTGAGCCTTTTTTATGCAAAACCTGCACTATGATTCTCTAACCAGAGTGCCCTGATGAAAGATAATTTTCCATCGATCATTGTTCAATTTCCAGATGGAACATAGCTTCTTTGAAACTAACTTTATACTACCCTACGCAAAAAAAGCAGCATTGAGTTATCAGAATAAGACGGCTTGCGATGTCTGACGACAAGCCGCTTTGCGTCTACGCCCGATGCAACTTTCTTTATTAGGCTGTCTCACCGTTTGCTCCTTGTGGCATTGACTCAATCAACGCCCTTAACACTTTGTTGACCGATTCTGCTGTGGTAAAAACCTGAGCCACATCTTCATCTAATACCACAACTGTTAACTGTTGCGTTCCACTACGGGCAGCAAAACGATTGGGCTTTGCCGAATGATAATCGAAGCGATACTCAGCCTGAAGCTCGTCGTCAGAATTTTGCGATTTGTCAAAAGGCATTTCGTTCATAATCTTCACGTTCCTTTCGAGTAGCTAGACGGGCGCTGATCATACGGATAGCATTGGAACGCTCAGTGAAGGAAATCAACAGCAAGAGATTTTGTTGAGAGTGACCAATAATGATTTCTCGCTGCTCATTTATAGAGTGCGCTTCATCATCAAAGATCACTGCCAAAGAATTGCCGAAGACAGTTTTGGCTTATTCAAACTAACACCATGCTTCTTAAAATTTGCGGCTGCTTTTGATTTATCCCACTCGAACTCCATGACCAGATCAGATCCGATTAGCTATGCATAGTTGATAAAACTGCTCATCTGTAAGGTGAACCATTAGCTGTAGGTTTACCACAACTGTATTCATTGAATATTACTGCGATCGCTCTGGTTAAAAGTTTTCAGGATTAATAGAGTTTTTGCAAAAAAACAAACCAATAGTGCAGTATAATTTCTAGCCTTAAAATAAATTATCGCTAAACTCTAGCTTGAGGCTATCTTTTCAGTATTTCTACATCAAGCAAGTGTTTTTTACTGTACAATTAGAATTAATCCCCTAAAACTTTTTTTGGGGATTAAAATTAAATAGGAGGGAATTTTGAACAAACACATTATCGTGTCTTTTGCTTCCCTGCTTGTGTTGCCTTACATATCTTTCAATGTAGCCAATACAGCAGCGCATACAGACTCTGCTGCTAAATCGGTAATTTCAGGAATTAGACTTTTGAAACAAAAATGACGAAACGATTAGGCTACTACGAATAGCTTTTTCAGTCATTCGATTATTCAAGCTCATGAATTATGCAGTTCACGGGCTTTTTTTATTTATCTTATTTTTATTATAGCATCATTTAATAAAAAGTGACTTTTTACTCCCGGTTCGCCCATTTTTTTTGAGTTCTAGAAATTGCTAAAAACCATAAAACCTAGTTACCGTAATGGTTTTAGCGATTTACCTAAATTCTATTTAAATTATCACTCTGCTCTCAAAACTCTATTTTTATGCGATCGCATAAATTTGGTATGATAGTACGTTTGAATTATAGATTGAAACCCTTATTAAATCGTTCGGCTTTTTCCTAACTCAATTTAAAATGGGCGAACCGTGAGTTTTTAGTTAAATAATATAAAATAAAGTCACTTTAAGCATGGGAATACGAGTCAAAATTTTGAAAGTAACTTAATTACATGGATTTTTATAAGTTTCATAATTTTCTTATAAGATATACTACATACAATAGGTATATTTTTATTTAATACATCCAACAAGATCCGCTATCAGACATAATCTGATCCCTAGCAAGTATACCCAAAATTAAAGCACCCCTCCCCGCAAGCGAGGAGGAGAACAATTGTACTAGCAAAAATAGGCTGGGGTCGCAAATTGAAGATGATTAATTAATAATGAGTTGCCGACTTGCGATGATGCACAGCTGTAACGCCATCATTATCTAACAATTTGCCACTCTCAACAGTTGCATAAACCAACCAATGATCGCCAGATTCCATGCGATTTTGTACAGAACATTCGAGATATGCTAGCGCATCGGTAAGTATGGGAGAACCGCTTTCAGTTTCTTGGACGGCCACATCAGCAAATCGATCTTCTCCTGGGCCGAAGGGTTTTAGGAAGTGTTTCATCAACCCCAAGTGATTCCCTTCTTTAAGAATATTGAGTACAAATTTATTTCCTGTATGCGTCAGTGTTTCTACTGCGCGTTCTTTGGCTACAGCTATGGTTAAACCAGGGGGACTAAAGCTCGCTTGAGACACCCAAGAAGCTAACATGGCACTGGAGCGATCGCCTTCTTTGGCTGTGAGAACACAAAGAGAACCGACAATCCGACCAACTGCTTGTTCTACACTTGTTGCAGGAAGACTAGGCAATCGCACTTTTCGGGTTTTCTTCAATACTTGGGCAAAGTCGGTTCCAGCTTCTTCACACAATTGTAAGGTGGCATCGTCGGGTTTGAATTTTACGCGGATGGTGTCAAAACCAAACCGATAGCCGGCATCTTTCAATTTACCTTCGATTAAATCAACCGCTTCTCCACTCCAGCCAAAGGAACCAAAAACACCAGCGAGTTTATTATTAGTAGCGGTGGATAGTACAATTCCTAAAGCTGTTTGTACAGGTGTCGGTGCATGACCACCGAGGGTAGGTGAACCGATGACAAAGCCAGCAGATTTTTCGACAGCAAGCCGAATATCTTCTGGTTCAGTAAATTCACAATTAATCGATTCTAAAGCAACGCCAGCTTTTGTGATCCCACGAGCGATCGCTTGGGCTAATGTGGCTGTATTTCCGTAAGCTGAGGCATAAATTAACGCTACTGTCAAGTCAGCAGATGTTTGCTGTTGACTCCATTCCCGATAAGCTTTGGTCAATTCGATTAAGCCATCACGTACCAGAGGCCCGTGACCATTGGCATACATTCTCACGGGAAAATCGACAAGTTTATCCAGCGCTGTTTCAACTTGACGGGCGTGGGGAGCCATGAGGCAATCAAAATAATAGCGTCGGTCTTCGTTATATACTTCCCAGCCTTCATCAAATACCTGATCTCCGCAAACATGCGCCCCAAATAACTTATCTGTGTACAAAATTTCTGTTTGCGGATCGTAGGTACAAAGTTGATCTGCATAGCGGGGATTGGGGGTGGGAATAAATTGTAAATTATGCCCGTTGCCCAAATCTAGGGTTTCTTCGCCCCGCATCACAATAATTTGCAAATCTAGATTTTCCAGCGCTCCACGTAAATTTATCGCGCCGGGATTTGAACAAACAAAAGTAATTTGCGGGGCAATTTCCAACAAAGCTTTTAAAGTTACAGCCCGGTTAGGATTTACGTGTCCCAAAATCACATAATCTAACTCTTCGACATGGAAACGCTGCTGCAACGCTTCTAAATATATTTGCGTAAAGGTTTCGCCTGGAGGATCGATAATTGCGGTTTTATCGCTTTCGATTAAATAAGAATTAGCAGTTGTACCCTTAGCAAGAGCATATTCAATTTCAAATCTCAGCCTTGACCAACTGCGCGATCGCAGTATTCTTGTATCTGTAGCTATTGGATAAACTTGAACATCACGGGGTTTATTTTTTAACATGGGGAGTAGGGAATGGGGAGTGGAGAGTGGGGAATAATAAGTAGGAATCACCACTTCCTATTCCCTCTTCTAATAATGCTTTCTAACATGACTTTTGGGGCAATGGGGAGTAATAAGTAGGAAACACCACTCCCTACTCCCTACTCCCCACTCCCTTTCTTAATAGTGGTTTCCGACTTTGCGATGATGCACAGCAGTTAAAGCATCTGGTTTAGAAACTCGTCCGGCGTAAACGGTGCTGTATACTCCCCAATGATCGCCGCAGTCCATTCTACTGACGACTTCGCACTCCATGTAGGCGAGGGCATCGTTGAGGATGGGGGCACCATTTTGGGCTGGCTGAGTTCTCACACCTTCAAAGCGATCAGCACCAGGTTTGAACCGTTTCAAAAAGTGCTTCATTAATGGTTGGAAATTCCCTTCTTCTAGGACGTTGAGAACAAAGCGATCGCCTACTTGCATGAGTGATTCAATTGCCCGATCTTTGGCTACTGCAATGGAGAATCCCAAGGGTTTAAAGCTGGCTTGATTCACCCACGAGGCTAGCATAGCACTGGAAACATCACCTTTTTTGGCAGTAATAATATATAATCCGCCGCTAAGTCTGCCTAGTGCTTTATCTAAGTCTGCACCGAGAGATTTCATCGCTTTAATGCTGCGATCGCGTGTTACCCATTGAGCTAAATCTGTACCCGCTTCTTCACACAACTTGTAGGTGTTTTCTGTGGGTGTTTGTTTAATCCGAATCGCTGGAAAAACCGTTGTTAAACCCAAATTGCGGAATTTACTCAGCAAAGGATCTATCGGCTCATCATCGCCACCGCCGGTTTCAAACACGCCGATCGCTTGCTTTTCTTTGGCAGATCCTAAAACTGTGCTGAGTGCAGCTTGGATGCTAGCAGCGCCAGAAGCAGGAGGTAAACCAACCACCAATCCAGCACAACGGCTAACTAGTTCTCGCAGTTCTTGTAAATCCACTTCCGATCCCAAATCGACAATTTCCACAGCGACACCAGTTTTGCCAATCCCATTGGCAATTGCTTGAGCAAGGCGATCGCTATATCCGTATTCGGAAACGTAAAATATCCCAACTGCCGTTTCCACCTTAGTTTGTGTTTGGCTCCAAATGCGGTAACGTCCAGTGAGTTCCTCAACATTATGGGATAATAATGGCCCGTGTCCTGTGGCAATCATCCCGATGGTTTTCAGTTCCGCCATCCGCTTCAGGGCAGACAAAACTGATCGCGCATTCGGACCCATTAAACAATCGTAGTAGTAATGAAAGTCTTCTTCGATCGCCGCCAAATCTTCATCAAAGGTGCTATCTGTGCAATAGTGTAGCCCAAAGGCATCACAAGTATAAAGAATTTTGGTTTTGTGGTCAAAGCTGAAGATGGTATCCGGCCAGTGTAAATTTGGAGCAATCACGAATTCAAATTCATGACCATTGCCCAAATCTAAGCGATCGCCATTTTTCACAATCCGCCGTTTAAATGGCTGATGTACGAAATCCTCAAGAAATTGAATCGCCACCTTAGAACCGACAACGGTAATTTCTGGAGCCATTTGCAGCAAATCTTTAACTAAACCACTGTGGTCTGGCTCGGTGTGGCTGATAATCAAATAATCAATCTCTGTTGGCTTGATTAGTCCGGTAAGCGTATCAAAATATAGTTGACGAAACTTTTCGTGGGAGGTATCTACTAAAGCAGTCTGCTCCCCACGGATGAGAAACGAGTTATAAGTAGTACCGTTTTGTAGACCAAACTCAATATCGAAGCGATCGCGATCCCAATCCAAAGAGCGAATAGCCGTCGTTTCTTGAGCGATTTCCACCTGCTGTATGGTCAGCCGTTTTTCAGTTTTTTCGGTGAGCGCTACCATAACTCCCCTCCTTAACACAATGAGTATTTGTTCCTCTATTTTATTGTTACACGGCTTGAATGTTAATTTTTATTAAAAAACCTATAACTGACTTAAAAAAGTTAAAAGTGTGAAACCGCACAGGCATAGAGAGGAAATTTGGCTAGCGTTGGAAATTGGGAATTCCCGGCTGCATTGGGCATTGTTTCTAGGCGAGATGCTTTACTCAGCTTGGGATACTGACTATCTTCCTGAGTCTGTGATACAGCAGTTGGCTGAATGTCAAACCCTGAATGATTTACTAGAGAAAATTTTTCCAGAAGGTGAATTTCTAACAAACACTCTGCCCCTCTCCCCTCTCCTCATCGCCTCCGTAGTTCCCAGCCAAACTGCTATTTGGCAAACTTACCCAAATACTCGCGTTATTACTTTAGACCAAATACCGCTAAAAGGTATGTATCCCACATTAGGAATTGACCGTGCTTTAGCTTTGTGGGGTGCGGGGAAAACGTGGGGTTTTCCAATGTTGGTGATTGATGCAGGAACAGCGCTGACTTTTACGGCTGCGGATGCTAACCAGTGTTTAGTTGGAGGTGCAATTCTACCGGGATTAGGCTTGCAATTTGCAACTCTCGGTCAACAAACAGGGCAATTACCATTTGTAGAAATACCAAATTTTCAGTCTTTACCACCACGTTTTGCACTCAATACTACAGAAGCTATTCAAAGTGGAGTAATTTACACTGTGTTAGCTGGGATTAAAGATTTTATTGAGGCGTGGTGGGATTTATTTCCTGATGGGAAGATTGCGATTAAAGGAGGCGATCGCACTTTATTAATTAACTATTTGCAAGCGTTATATCCTGAAATTGCAGCACGCTTAATTATGGAACAAAATTTAATTTTTTGGGGAATGAGGGAAATTGTAATGGAAAATAAGGAATAGGAATCCTAATTTTTACAGCAAAGAGACAAGCCAAAGCCCAGATAGCATAGAATAAAAAGATAAGTTTACCTCTAGATAAACTATGCCCAAAACTTCACAGTTAGATGTAATTATGCAGCAATTAGATGCCATTTCTTTGGCGGAATTGCTGGCAGTTAGAGCAAGAGTCGATGTCTTGATTGAAGGACAATCGTTGCCATTGGGTAAAGGTCAACCTCCTTTGTTTCGTTGGCGTAACGTTCAGATCGCTGACGCGACTGCATATTGTGGGAGTTTTAGTAGAAAAACATTTATTCGTAATCAGAATAACGACATAGACATCCTTGCTCCACTTACAACCATAAACACACCAAGAACAAATACAACAGAAGATCCCTTGCCAACTTGGTTACGAGGATCAAGGCAAAATCAACTTGCCCAATTTTCTGAATCGGAAGCAAAAGTGGATGATACGTTAGAAAAAGTAATCGGATTGGTTGACGAATGGATGGCTGATGAATCGGGATATGATGAACAAACATACCCACAGATTGAGACAAGTTTGAATCAAAATCGGATGTCAGTGTAAAAACACAGATGAGTAGAGCCGTATTGCTAGACACTCATCCGTTGAGTCAAGTAACGCATCCAAAAGTAAACCCAAAAGTCCAACAGTGGTTGCGATCGTTAGGGAAATTTGAAACTGTTATACGTGTGCCAGAAATAGCCGATTATGAGCTTCGGCGTGAACTATTGAGACAAGGAAAACAAAAGAGTATAGACCACCTCAACAAACTTAGCAAAATTTGTCTCATACCACTGACTCCCGAAACGATGCAAAAAGCAGCCGAACTATGGGCATGGGTCAGAAACCAGGGAAAGCCCACGGCAAGTAATGACAGCTTGGATGGTGATGTAATTCTTGCATCTCAAGCAATTCTCCAATTGAAGAGTTTTGATCAGGTCATAGTTATGACAATAAACTTGAAACACATATCACGGTTTGAGAGCGAAGGAATATGTGTAGTGGATTGGCAGCAAACTCTGAATGAGCTAGTTTAATTCGTTGAAATTATGGCTTTTTAAGATACTTTTAATAAACTCCCGAATCTCGATCGCCACAACCCCAGCACAAGATTCTGGTAAATCGTTTCCAGCATGGGCAATCATTTTTAACTCGACTTTCGGCATTAGTTGAGCATAAACGCGACTCTTGGCTAAAGCATCGGGTGTATCTTGACCACCTTGTAAAATCAAAACTGGGACATCTATCATGTAAAGCTGCTTTTGCAGTAATTCCGCCTCAATTTCTGCTTGTCGCCTTTTGAAAAGTAATTGACAACCTATGGGATAGGGGAATAGCACCTGACGCAGCTGCAAATCCTGGGCAATTTTTTCATGCCAACCGAAGATTTTAGTCAAGGGAGTTAGCGATCGCAACAATTTTACTATTACTGGTGGATAATTCAATAATCGCCGCATCTTCTGGCAATACTCTTCTTGTCCTGCTATCTCTACGCCCTCTGGTGCTAGCAATACCAGACCATCAATTTTTTCTGGATACTTTAAAGCATAGCTAGCAGCAATCCAACCCCCAAGAGAATGCCCTACTAAATATACCTTTTCTAGCTTGACAGCTTGCAAAAACTCAGATAAACACTCCACTTGTAAATCTATCGAATGGTGGATATTGGGATTTTCTGATTCACCAAACCCTAACAAATCAGGTGCGAAGCAATGAAAATCTTGTGCAAGAGACTCCATCACAGATAACCATTGACTGCTCTCATTCCAAGCACCATGTAAAAAAATTATCGGAGTTTTTTCACCGACTTCACGCCAGAATATCAGCCCTTGAGAGAGTTTTCTCCGGGAGTTACGGAATAGTGTATCCATTTTAATTTAGTGGTTAACTTTTAGCACCATAATGTCATTAGTCATTAGTATCTGACAAAAAACAAATGACTAATGACAAAATATTATTATGCCAATGTTGTCAACCCCTTCAAGTAGTCTTGCAACTGCCGAGTATGGTCGTGAGACATCAGTCCTGAAGGTAGGAAATTGGGAGAGAAAGCTTGGATTTCCATGACTTCCAAAGTATCTTGAATCTCCATTGTCCCATGCACCTCGGCTTCGACCACAATACAAATTGAATGGATTCTCGGATCGCGGTCTGGTGCCGAGTAAACTCCTACCAAACGATTAATTTTAACTAATTCTAGCCCGGTTTCCTCCATCAATTCTCGGCGGACTGTATTGGGAATATCTTCTCCCCAATCCACCATGCCTCCAGGCAATGCCCAAAGACCATCATCACGTCGCCGGATCAGTACGATGCGACCGTCAGGTAAAATTGGAATGATACTAGTGCCAGTAATAGGATGACGAAATATCATACCTAGTACGGTTTGTCCAATACGCCATAAGCTACGTGTGGACTGGACAGCTGCCCGAAAAAAAGCAATAACGTTCAATCTTCAAAGTTTTTGTATTGTATTCTATACTTCTCTACCACTTACATAGACTCAACTAATAAAATTTTCATTGAGTTTTCTTTTATACAAAGAGGTTTGTGGTTTGAGATTTTATTCTGACGATTTACGTAGAATATTATTAATTCTAACATCAAGTTTCAATAGAAGCACTGTATTCATATATACATAAAATTTGTTAAATCAGAAAACTTTTCAGTTTACAACTAACATTAGCCTTGCCCAAACCAGCTATCACTAATAGTTTTTCAGTACACATTCAAAAAATTAATCTGAATAATAAGTTAAAATCCCAAATTCAGAATTCAGAAGAGAAAATTAAGCGGGGTTTGAGACAGCCATCTAATTGTTGATAATATTGATTGGTTTGTTTCAAGAACAACAAATCCTTAGCTAATTTACATCTATTTGACGTATTTAAATCTAAGAAAAGGTATTTTTTGTCTAGCTGGTAGGGATAATTCTAAATTTTTCTTGACAGTACAAGGTTTAATGCGGTAGACTAGTACATTGTTTAAAGCGTATTAATTGCTGCACTAGGCTACAAGTATATCAATAGTATTGGTAGCTGATATTGCCTATGTAATGCCTAATTGCTACTTTTTTGTTCTTTATTAATGAGGTGAACATGGCCAAGCGCCGTAACCCGAAAAAAGAAAAGGCGCTACGGAACCAGGCGTATGCCAGAAAGTTTCGTAAACGGACTACAACCGGAAGAATGCAGAGAAGGTTCCAACAAAGACCACCGAAGAGTGAGGAAGAAGAAGGCGCAGCAACAGCAGCTGACACTGACTAAGCTGTCTGCTTAAATCCTTTTTAATTTAGATTATTTATCTTTTAGGGCGTACATTTGTACGCCTTTATTTATTTTTGGGCATTGGGCATTGGGCATTGGGCATGGGGAAGGAAAAAACTACTCCCTACTCCCTACTCCCTACTCCCTACTCCCTACTCCCTTTATTGAGCAATTTGAGCGCGGGCGTCTATGAGTGCTTTGCTTACCTGTACAAAGCCAGTACCACCGTAACTGTTGCGGGCTGCCACAACTTGACGGGGGGATATCGCCTCATAAATATCTGCTGCAAATGCCGGATGTATTTGTTGCCACTCTGACAATTTCAAATCTTTCAGGAGTTTACCTGCGGCAATACTAGTTTTTACCACCTTACCCACAAGGTTGTAAGCTTCTCGGAAGGGGACGCCCCGTGCTGCCAAATAATCTGCTACATCGGTAGCATTAGAAAAATCTTCCGTCACGGCTTGGGCTAAACGCTGGGTACGAAATTCTAAGCCTTCCCTGAGTAAAATTGTCATCGCTTCTAGAGAGGCTTTGATTGTGTTGACGCTATCAAATAGACCTTCTTTATCTTCTTGCAGGTCTTTGTTATATGCCAGGGGTAATCCCTTCATAATCACTAACATTGCCTGAAGATGACCGAATACTCGTCCCGTTTTCCCCCGCACCAATTCTGGTACATCGGGGTTTTTCTTTTGGGGCATGATGCTGGAACCCGTGGCACAGCTATCTTTGAGGGTGACAAAGCGGAATTCTTCAGTTGACCAAAGAATGACTTCTTCTGCAAGGCGGCTGAGGTGAACCATAATCAAGCTAGCAGCAGACAAAAATTCGATCGCAAAATCGCGATCGCTCACTCCATCCAGGCTATTAGCATAAATATCATCAAAATGCAATAGTTTAGCTGTGTAGTGGCGGTCAATGGGGAAAGTAGTTCCCGCTAAAGCACCGCACCCCAAAGGTGAGATATTCACGCGGCGAGAAACATCACCTAAACGTTCCCAGTCGCGTTGCGCCATTTGAAAGTATGCCAAGAGGTGGTGAGCTAAACTCACGGGTTGGGCGCGTTGTAGGTGAGTATAACCAGGAATCAGGGTTTCAACGTGTTTTTCCGCTATATCTAGTAAAACACCTTGAAATTCTCGCAATTCGCTTTTGATTTGTTGGATTTGGTCACGCAGGTAGAGTCTGGTATCGGTGCCAACTTGGTCATTACGCGATCGCGCCGTATGCAGCTTTTTACCGACATCGCCGACAATTTCTGTCAATCGTCCTTCAACTGCAAAATGTATATCTTCAGCATCGACACCAGGCTGAAATTTTCCCTGGTGGTACTCTTGGCGAATTTGTTCTAAACCGGCAACCAGTTGCTCTCCTTCTTCTTTTGAGATAATGCCAGTGTGAGCAAGCATTTTGGCATGAGCTTGAGAACCAGTAAGGTCATATTCTATTAATTCAATATCAAAACCTATACTGGCATTAAAACGAGCGATCGCCGGATGCAACCCTGATTCAAATCGCGGACTCCAATTTTCTTCTTTGGTCATAAATTATCAAAAGAGTGGAGGGACAGTTAAGAGTTAAGAGTTAAGAATGAGGAGTTATGAATTCTTCCTCCTAACTCCTAACTTTTAAATTTAACCGTAGCTAGTTAGATTCCGAATCATATAGCCTATGACTAAACCAATCAACAATGCCCACACTTGACCTGTCTGTATAAAGTGGCTCCAAGATTTTTGAATCTGACCCATAAGGTCTGGGTCGGTAATTGTCTGTGCTAGGGCTGTGAAATTTACAGGCAAATTCCAAAATAACTGAGATATCAAATCGCTGTAGTGGGTCATATTTGGTGCTTAAGAAGTTGGGGGTGGCAAATTTCAGTATCAGTTTATTTAGATTAAATACTGATAATGTACTGAAATATTGGATATAACTTTAATGTCTTAACTCAAGATGCAGGCGATGCCAACCGCAATTTCTCGGCAGTTCGCAAAATTTGCCCCGCCAAAACTGCTGCACCAAAACCATTATCGATATTTACTACACCTACTCCCGCAGCACAAGAGTTAAGCATTGTCAATAAAGGTGCTAAACCGCCAAAACTCGCGCCATAACCGATGCTGGTGGGTACGGCAATTACAGGACAACTCGCTAAACCCGCAACAACGCTAGGTAAAGCGCCTTCCATCCCCGCCACGACAATTAACACCGATGCTGACTCAATCAGATGGCGGTTACTTAATAAGCGGTGAATCCCAGCAACGCCAACATCCCAGAGGCGCTGGACGTAAAAACCAGACAGTTCAGCAGTTACAGCAGCTTCTTCAGCAACGGCTAAATCAGCAGTACCAGCAGAAAGAATGCCAATTTCACCCTGGAATTGTGGTTCGATAGTAGGGGGAGCGATCGCACAAATTCGCGCCGATGCATAATATCGCAAACCGCTAACTTTTGATTGCAGTGCGGCATAAACTGCTGGTTCAATGCGAGTCGCCATCACCACCGGATTGCGGAGGCGCATTACCTCCATAATTTGAGCAATCTGATCGGGAGTTTTACCAGGACCCCAAATCACCTCTGGGAAACCAGTTCTTAGCTGGCGATGGTGGTCAATTTTGGCAAACTCACCTACAGATTCATAAGCTAAGTCTTTGAGTGAGTCTAACGCCATATCTGGCGTAACTTTACCATTAGCAACCGCTTCAAGGAGCGATCGCAATGTTTTTTCATCGGTCATTAGTAATTAGCCCTTTGTGCTTTGCTCTTTGTCATTTATCAGTCGCCCAATGTCCCATAACTAATCAATTACTTTAATTTCATGAATGTTCCAGAATGCACCACCAAGGGCGGAGAATCTGATACCTTCAAAACGATTACGTACAGCTGACAGAGAATAAACATTCACTAAGTGAACAAACGGTAAATATTCCTGACATAGCTGCTGCGTTTGGGCATAAATTTCTTTACGTTTAGCTTCGTCTAACTCCCTTGCTCCTTTAATATAAAGTTCGCCAATTTGTCTTTCCCAAGGAGCTACTTCCCAACCTTGAATTGGCTTTTGTCCGGCTTGGGGTTTCTGATTAAATAGGTGAGATCCACCTTGAGGAGACCAAAGATTAGCACTATCATTTGGTTCTAATCCAGCACCAAATCCAATCAATCCAGTATCAAAGTCTAGGGTGTTAGAAATCTTGTCTGTGTAAGTATTCCATGCCAAGGGTGTGAAATCTACTTGCATACCAATTTTGCTCAAGTCTTGTTTTATTTGCGAACCCATTGCTTCCCGAATCTTATTACCAGCATTTGTAAGCAAGGTGAAGCGAACGCGGTTGCCCTGAGCATCAATTAGCTGACCTTGTTCATTATATTTAAATCCGGCTTTCTTTAACAGTTGCTTCGCTTTTTCTAGATTATAATCGTAGACTTTTAGTCCTTCTTTAGGCGAAAGATAATAGGGACTTTGCACAGCAAGTGGTGAATTTTGTAGTATACCTAAGCCGCGAAAAGTGTTATTAATCATCGTTTGGCGATCAATTGCATAGGCTACTGCTTGCCGAAATTCCAGATTGTTAAACCAACGTGATTTGACTGGTTCAACTAGTGGCTTCCCTTCTCTTTTACCTTGATTCAAATTGAAGAATAGAAAAGTTACACTAGAATTTGGTCCACCATTGTAGATTTTGAAGTTACCCTGTTTTTCTTGCGCTTTTAGCAAAGAAAAGTATTCTGGTGAAACTCCCACATTGTCTAACCCACCAGAACGAAATTGCAGTAATGAAGTATCTGTTGATTCCACAATTTGCCAAACGATCCGTTCAATATAAGGCTGGGGATTTCCTTGAGCATCCTTGCGCCAGTAGTAGGGGTTACGCCGAAAAATTATCCGTTGGCTGGTGTCATAACGCTCTAGTTTATAAGCCCCATTAACGATCAATTGATCTGGTGGAGTATCCACGCCCCACTTTGTGAGAAATTGTGGTTTTCCCTCGTTATCTTTCGTTTTTACAGATTTTTCGAGGGCATGGGCAGGTAAAATTGCATTTGCCGTAGCACTACTCAGAAAAGGGGCAAAGGGTTCTGGAACAATAAACTCAACTCGCCGATTATCGACTTTCCGCACAGTGGGAAACTTTCCTTTTTCGCCAATCTTTAGCGTGTCTCTCACGTCTGTAGGAATCGCTTCGTTGAGATAAATATCGTTGTAAGTAAATACCACATCATCTACTGTCAATGGTTGCCCATCAGACCATTTGAGGTTGTCACGCAGAGTAAACACAATCTTTAATTTATCATCAGAAATTTGCCATGATTCTGCTAAATTTGGTTCTATTTTGCCAGTTATGGGGTTTTGATTGGTTAAGCCTTCATAAGTCAAACCAAAAATATTTGGTGACTCTTGGCTAAGAGGGTAGTTAAAAGTTTTAGGATCGCTAAGAATGCTTACTACTAATTGTGGTACTTGAGCAGCTGCACTTTTGAAGTTACCTGGGTTGCAAGCGGTAAGTGTAAGTGCTGTTGCTGAAGTCAGAATTATTGGCAACCAAAAATGTTTAATTGCTAGAAATATTTTGCTAAGAAGTTTCATAATTTCAATATGTGAATAGTGTAATTAATTTGATTGAGATTGTAGCTAAGCAAGAAAGTTTTGAGTTTTGTTGAAATATTGAATGCCACTATCTCGTAAAACCTCTATAACTTCACGCCTACCAAATTCTTTAGAATTAGCGCTTAAAAATAATTTCTTTTCATTAGGATGTAAGCCAGCATGAAAAATTATACACTCTAAGATTACTCTATCTATAATGTGCTTATCAAAAATTTCTCTATTTAACGTTCCTTGAAAAATGCCCGTACTTAATGTAATCATTTCTGATTTGCTGATTAGCTGATTAAAAGCTATATCAAAACGTTCTTTAACTTCGTTATTTCGTTCAAGAAAGCTAGTTCTTGATTGCTCTAAGCGAAACAGCAGTAATCGTGCATTATCTGAATTATCTCGCTCTGCTTGATTAATTTGTATATCTAACTTGCCGAGGAAATCTAAATTATATTTTTCTTCTTGTTCCAATGTTGTTAATGATTCTACAAAACAAATACTTGGCACTGCCATACGTAAGGAAGAGGGTATATTTTGCAGTAATTCTTGTGCTTGTGAATCTTGCCCTTGAGCAATACTCATTAAGAAATTAGTTTCAACGTAAATTATCACTACTAATCATTAATAAACTTGAGTTGTTCCGTCTTCTAGTAGTTGCAATAAACCAATTTCTGTCATTTGCTTTGTGAAAGGTGGTATTGCAGATTTCCAATGATAGGCCAAGTCACGTAGCCAAGCTTCTGTAAGACCTTTAAGGTAAAGACTAAATATCCTTTTGTCGCGGAATTTTGGCTCGTAATCACTAAGCACATCAGCAGTATTAAGACTGATAATCGGCTCTGATAAATTATTGCCATCCCATTGGAAAATCAGAATTTTATTGACATCAACAAGCATAGCAAAGGGAATCACTATCTTTGCAGCTTGTAAGTAATCAATCAGCCGTAAAATAGCATATTGTTTGGTTTTTGTTTCTTGAAAATTGAATGGTAAACCTTTGACTTCAGCGATGAGAATAATTTGTTCGTCTTTGTCTAAAGCAAGAATATCAGGAAAGTCTATATCTTCTATGTTTGTAGCTTGTATGGCTCTAATTTCCCACCAAGTTAAGGTTTGTTTCTCCCTATAAATCATTGATTTCTATCCTCGCGAGTCTTGAATATCTTTATCAGAGACTAAAAGAAAAGTTACTCCGAAACTACTAGCAAGACAACAGCATAAGCACATATACCTTCTTCGCGTCCAACAGGGCCTAACTTTTCGTTAGTGGTAGCTTTGATGCCAATTTGATTCGGTTGTAATTCTAAAACCGCCGCTAGTTTGTCGCGCATTTTGTGAATATACGGTTTTAATTTTGGACGTTCTGCT
The DNA here is from genome assembly GCF_036919815.1 of Nostoc sp. Taxonomy (GTDB): domain Bacteria; phylum Cyanobacteriota; class Cyanobacteriia; order Cyanobacteriales; family Nostocaceae; genus Nostoc. The sequence goes on along the minus strand of NZ_JBALCE010000036.1, from coordinate 7,042 downwards.
ACTACCACCGAGTCAATATTTCCCACCTCCCAGCCTTGATCCCGAATTAGTTGATGTACTTGAGTTAATAGTACTAAACTATCTGCTCCTGCCCATTGGCGATCGCTAGGCGGAAAATAATGACCAATATCTCCCAAGGATAAAGCCCCAAGCATGGCATCCATAATCGCGTGGGTCAGCACATCAGCGTCACTGTGCCCCAACAAACCCAGTTCATGGGGAATTTGAATTCCACCTAAAATTAAAGGGCGATCGCTCACTAGTTGGTGAATATCGTAACCGTTACCAATCCGAATTTTTGTCATATCGAGTCCAATCCCTTAATTCCTCACTTTTTCCTAAGTGCATTTAGCCTCCTGCACAGCTGAATACTTAACAGTATTTACTCTGGTATTTCTGTTTCCCCCCATGTGATAAGTATTTTACCCACTTATCTGCCCTTTTTTTAAATACCTACCCTTGAAAGAGGGAACAAGGAACACAAGGGGGACAAGGAAAATAATCATGCACAATAAGCTTTTCCCTAGAATCACTCAGCTGACGTTAAAATGAGTCAGTTAAAGAAAGATTATTGCTAAATGTTTACCATCGACTTAAGCATCAAAAACACTGCTTTCCCGATCTCAGTACAACGTAAGTCAACAGAGGATGCCGAGGCTGTCTATCAGCTAATTTTGGCAGCAATGCGTTCTGGGAACCCTGACATTGTGGAACTCAAGTGCGAGGGCAAGACAGAGAAAAAAATTGCTGTCCGCGCTAGTGAAATTTCTGGAGTGCAGATTGTTCAGAAAGATGGTACAGCCATAGGTGGTGCCAGACCACCTGGCTTTTTCGCTGTAGCTGCTGAGTAACCAAGGTTGACAAATGGCTCAAGTGGGCATTGAAGTCAAGGATTTAAATTTCAGCTGGCCTAACGGAGAGAAAGTTATCAAATCTTGCTCTTTAGAAGTACCCAAGGGTGAGTTTTGGATGCTCTTGGGTACAAACGGCAGTGGGAAATCAACGTTACTTAGACTGCTGGCGGGGCTATTAGCTCCTGAATCTGGCGCAATTCGAGTTTTGCACCCCGTTGGCTTTGTCTTCCAAAATCCCGATCATCAACTGGTGATGCCAACGGTTGGTGCTGATGTGGCTTTTGGATTGGTGGAAGAAAAGTTGCCACCTGCTGCCACCAGAGCAAGGGTTGAGGAGGCGCTAGGAGCGGTGAATTTGCTTACCCTCCAACGACGCCCTATCTATGCACTTTCTGGGGGACAGAAGCAGCGAGTCGCCATCGCTGGTGCGATCGCCCGTCGCTGTGAAGTCTTATTATTAGATGAACCCACTGCCTTACTAGATCCAGATAGTCAACTGGATTTAGTTGCTGGTGTCCGCCGCCTCGTCAAAAGTCGAGGTCTTACAGCCCTGTGGGTAACACATCGATTAGACGAGTTAAATTACTGTGACGGCGCTTTCTTACTAGAAAAAGGTTCTCTAGTAGATCGGGGTGAAGCCCAACGTCTCAAACAACGTCTGATGGAGTAATGCTAAATTGTTGAAAGCTGAGTAAGAAGTAGTACTTATGAATCTTTTCACTCAGCACTCACTACTCGAAACTGATTTGTGTCGAGATTGCTGACAACCAGACACAAATCTTAATATTCTCCATATTTAACAGCACTGTTTCGGTAAAAAGTACTCAGAACTTTCACACCCAGTAGGCGCTCCGCCGTTTAGATGTGGTCTTTTAACAACACTCAGCACTCGGAACTCAGCACTCTTCATTCAGCACTCTTCATTCAGCACTACTGAAAAAGAACTGCAATGCGCCTTTTAAACAAAGGCGCATTTTTAGTTGGTGCGTCTGTTTTAAATTTGAGTTTTGTGAGGCTGCCGTATTTTTTGTTTTGTGTAACACTATGCTACACACAAAGCATCAATTATTATAAAACTTATGAATGAATTTTGTAAACTCTAGAAAATTGTGATTAAAAACCATGTCCCGTTCCTTACTCCAAGCCGTTTTGTTAGTGGACGGCTACAATATCATTGGCGCTTGGCCTTGCCTTAAAAAAACGCGTGATCGCGTTGGACTAGAGGCTGCACGGGGCGAACTTGTGGAAGCGATGACTGGTTATAGTGCGTTTCAAGGTTATGAAACTCAGATAGTTTTTGATGCCCAATATCAGAACTGCGCTAGCAATAAAGAAATTGTTACTGAGCTTTTATCAGTTTATTACACTGATTTTGGGCAGACAGCAGATACTTATATTGAAAAATCTTGTGCGTCTTTTCGGCAGCAAATAGCTCAATGTTTGATTTCTCGTGTGATTGTTGCAACATCAGATCGGGCACAGCAGTTGATGATACAGGGGTATGGGGCTGAATGGTTGTCGGCACAACAACTCTGTGGGGAAGTGGAAGCTACCGTCTGCCGGATGCGACAGAAATATCATACGCGCAAACAATCTAAGAGTAGGTTTTTAGCTAATGCCATTGATGCTAAGGCGCGGCAGCGTCTGACTGAATTACGAATGGGATTATAGTAGATATTAGTATTTACAAAGTCTCTGCTTAAGTTCCTGAATGGATTTTGGCTGCAAAATTTCTATAAATTAAGCATTTAAAAAAAATATTGGCGAAAGTACTTGCCAAATTCTATTTTTAGCCCTAAGATTATAAATCGTGAGTGGTCCTCAGTAGCTCAGTGGTAGAGCGATCGACTGTTAATCGATTGGTCGCTGGTTCGAATCCAGCCTGGGGAGTTTAGTAATTTTGGATTATCGATCATTAGCTTATGGTCACTTGACTCGGCTGTGACGTTTCTGAATCATGGATCTTTTGGTGCTTGTCCTAAACAAGTGCTGGAATTTTAACAAAAACTGCGTAGACGCATTTGCAAAGCGTCTCGTAGAGAAGCGGCTTGTCGTTAGACATCGCAGTTATAACAGGAACCCATAGGCTTATTTTGGTAGAGAGTGGGAACCCCTGCTAGACGATGCCAGAAGTAGGCTAGCGGCGTTTGTGCGTGCTGATGTCCAGGATTACCTCACCCTCAATCCCTCTCCGAATATATTGGAGAGGGAAGCTAGATACAGGATGAAGTTTTGCATTTTATTTAATTCACGTTCCTTAAGGGAAGTGGCGATCGCATCAACGGTCTGTTCTACACTTGTAGCAGTGAACATTGGCCTATTTGCCAAATAAATATTTTTATCAGATACCAAGTTTAAGACGATAAAGAGATTATCGGGCTAGTGCTATTCTTTTAGGTAATTGCACTTAAATTGCTGAAACTAGGATAAACGCTTTACATGACTTCTGGAGCGCTGCCTGACAATCCTTTTGTGGCTGCGGGGATGATTGAAGATCCCAGGCTGTTTGTTGGTCGTAAAGATGAATTACACGCGATCGCATCTCGGATGAAGGGCGATCAGCCTACAAGTATCAATATAGTTGGTGACAAGCACATTGGGAAATCTTCGTTGCTGTATTACTTCTTTCGGACTTGGGAGCAGCGAGTATTACACAACACCAGTCGTTATGTGGTGATTTACCTACCGTTACGGAGTGTAGATTGCCAAACTGAAACGGGTTTCTATGAGACTGTAGCCGAAAGTTTACTGAATCATGTTCAGGGATGGCAACTACAACTGCGAAATCCTTGGAAGACTAAACCGCTTAATCGTCAAGCATTTTCAGATGCGGTTAAGGAATGGAAACAGCAAGGAAAGCTACCCGTCCTCTGTCTGGATGATTTTGAAAGCCTTTTGAAATATCCCGATAAATTCGATAATGGATTTTATGACAATTTGCGATCGCTGATGGATAGCAACGCCTTGATGCTAGTGGTAGCTTCTGGTAAACAACTGGATGTTTATGCTAACACGCATCGGTTTGTCTCTAGTTTTTTCAATATTGGTCACACTATTTATTTGAAAGAACTAACTACAGATGAGGCTATTGAACTGTCGCGCTTACCAACTCGCTCTAGTAATGGTGCAGCTTTGAGTGTAGATGAACAGAGTCATGCCCAGCAATGGGGCGATCGTTATCCTTATAAGTTGCAATTGGCTGGTTACTATTTGTGGGAAGCACGTCAAACAGGTAAACCAATCAAGTGGGCGAAACAGCAGTTTGAACAACAGCTTACTAAAGCTAAATCCCCATCCCAAGGACAGCGATGGCAATTATGGCTGCGTTGGTTAGTTTGGGATTTACCAGTGCGTCTAGGTAAGATACCCCAATTCATTGGTGTAACTGTAGGTGATATCGGCAACTGGATTACTGGGTTAGTCATGCTGCTTTTACCAGTTTTGGTTTTGGTGGGTGTGGTGCGCTGGAACCAAGTTTGGGATTTTGTGCGTGACAAGCTGGGGATAAAGTAGCAATGAGTAACACGTCTCCAGCATCAGGCTTTTGGAATTATGTGGCTGAATGTGTGCGCCTTTTGTATTGGATTTACTTCAAACCTTTTACCTTTAAAAGCTGGCTGCGCGATATCCATCCAGAACTGAAGCCGACAGATAACCCCTTTACTAAAAGAGTTGAGTTCCGTACTAATGCTCACTGGTGTCACTATAGTGGGCAGATTAAGTGGCTAACTGCCGTAGTCCCAATCATGGCTTTATTGCTAGTGGCACCAGTTTATACTCTGGTTCCTGGTCATTTATTTAGCTGGATATCAAGCTGTGTTATTTGGGTAGGCTGGTTGATTGGGCTGTTTGTGGGGCGTCGTAGCAATAAAAGTAGACTAGTTCTTTTCATTTTTGCTTTCTTTGCCTACCTTTTGATACCTAAATTATCAGGCGTAGTGTTGAGTATGACATGGGTAATGGCGTTTGGCGCCGCGTCGTGGGTTGTAGTGATGGTCATGCTGTTTGGTCTTGTGTTGGGCATAGCGTTTGATCTTATAGTCGTAGTGTTTGGCGTGGCAGGAGGTATGGCCTTGGGCGTGGCGTTGGGGTTAGTGTCTGGCGTGATGTTTGGCGTAGCAGCAGGCATGGCGGTAGGCGTAGCGGCAGGCTTGGCGGTAGGCTTAGTGGTAAACGACAAGGCGTTAAACTTTGCTGGAAGCATGGCGTTGGTCGTGGGGTTAGCCATGACCCAAAGTATGGTATTTGGAATGACTACAGACCTAGCGTTTGCCGTGGGGGTAGGCATGGCGTTTATTCTTAGTGTGCTGCGAGTTTACTTCTGGTTGCCAGAATTACTGTGGATACTCACCCTGTTCTTGTTGTTTCGCAATGGCAAACGGGTAAATTGTTTGCGATATCTGCCGCCTCGCTTTGATGAATTGATTATTTTGCCTCTGCCTTTCATGGATGTGATGATTGTAGAGGCTTATGAAAAGAACCCAATAGCTGCCTGTGAGACTATTAATTATCTAATTACATCCACAAATCAGCAAAAAGTTGCAGCACAGGCAATTTCTGGTATTGCTGGAGATATTCTCAATCGTTGTCAGAGGTTGAGCGATATTGTGGAGATTGCCAACCAACTAGCGTGGATTCCCTCACCAGCACCAAAGGAACTTGGCATTGTACTGCCCCAATTTTTAGATATTAGTCAGAATGTACGGGCATCACAAGAAGCAACTTCACCTTATCGTAAATATGAGTTACTGAATATTCCCATCAACGCATTACGCCAACTGGGGCAAAGTCTAGCTTTCACAAATAATACTCGCGTTGCTGTCTCTTTTGGCAACACTGCACAAAGCTGGCTAACTATACTAAAGACGGCGCAGCGCACTTTACAGGGACAGGCACAAGGATTAAAAGAAATAGACCAAGTTTATATTGCTGGTAACGCGCTAGACCCTCAAACACCAAAGAATCGTTTCAAAGGGCGAATTGATATATTTCGGGAAATTGAAACTTTGGCACTTTCTGAGCAACCACCAGTGTTGTTACTCTACGGAGGGCGGAAGACAGGGAAAACCTCAGCGCTGAAATATCTACCTTATAAAATTGGCTCAGATATTGTTCCTTTGCTGGTAGATTTACAGGGTGCAGCATCAGCCACAACATTAAAAGGATTGGCTGAAAATTTAGCTCAACAAATTATCGAAGTTGCACGGCGATTACCCCGCACAGTAAACTTGCCTTATCCAGATGCCAAGAAACTAGCTGAAGACCCATTTCCCGCGCTGCAAACTTGGTTAACAGAAATAGAACGCAGCAATCCTGGTCAGCGATTTCTCCTCTGTTTGGATGAATATGAACGCCTGGGTGAGGTAGTGAAAGCAACAAATAGCCGTGCGCCACTCAACTTTATTCGTAACCTGCTGCAACATCAACGCAAGTGGATTTTACTTTTTAGTGGTTCACACGAGTTATCTGAACTTGACGATTACTGGAGTGACTATTTAATTAACACCCGTGCTTTGCGAATGACCTACCTGCAAGAGTCAGAAGCCCGCGATTTGATTCAACAGCCAGTAGAGGACTTCAGCAATATCTATGAACCAACTGCTGTAGATGCAATTATCCAAGTTACTCGCTGTCAACCTTATCTAGTTCAGTTGGTGTGTTATGAGGTGGTGGAGTTGCTAAACCGCGATATCAGAAGAAACAGGCGAGAAGCAGATACAGCAAAAGCGACTGCACAGGATGTTAAAGAAGTTATACCTGTTGTGCTTGAACGAGGCGATCAGTATTTTCGGGAATTATGGAAGAGTTTAGCAGATAGCGATGTCTACGACGAGCTACGCCTACGCAATTTACTCCGGCGGATAATCCACGGGGAAACTCCCACGCAGCAAGACAAAGGCGTTGTTCGCAAACTAGCGCGAAAAGAAATCTTGACTCCAGAAGGCAATGCTTTTCAAGTGCCTTTGGTGCAAAAATATATAGAACAGTTGCTAGAAGAAGAGTGATATCAGTCCGCTTGATTACTTATTAAACCCGAAGAACCCCACCCTGCCAAAGCTACGCTTTGTCTCCCCTCCCCTTGCTAAGGCTACAGTGTACACACAAGTCAAATTACCCCCCTCAATCCCCCCTTGTAAAGGGGGGAAGCCGGAAATCTAGTTCCCTCCCCAATCCATCGGGGAGGGTTA
>NZ_JBALCE010000035.1:0-24582 GCF_036919815.1 Nostoc sp. | reverse complement strand
ATAGGAGAGGCTGTAGAGAAAATGGCAGAGTCAGAAATGCGATCGCTCAGTCAGATGGGAGCAATCTTAATCACTGAAGCAGTCAAATCTCGGCAAGGTGAAATACCAGCAGAAAACGACAAAAAAGATAAAGGTGCAGCATAACCTAATCACAGATGGAAGATATTTACAGTCGTTTCAATACGCTCACTCAGAAAGTGAACAGCCTTGAGTTACTAACCGGGACAATCGGCACAAGCCAAGCAGCCATCGCCCAAATCTACAGCAGATTAGACACCTTCGCAGAAACAACCAACAGTAATTTTGCACAAATTAGCCAACGATTTGACTGCGTTGAAACTGTACAAGCCGAACACTCTCAACAGTTTGCTGAAATTTTGCGGATACTGCGCGATCGCAATGGTGGGAGTGGACTATGACGATGCTATCTTCTGGCAATGAAATTGTGAAGCTAGGTTATGACCAATCACAATCTATAGTGGAGCGTCTAGATGAAGCAGAGCAAAAAATATTTGCTATTCGTCACCAAAGTCAACTTGATAATGAGCCACGGCTGATCGGCGAGATTAGCGCTACAACTTTTGAAGAAATTGAACGGCTAAGTACTGGAGAGCAACAGGACAATATTCCCACTGGATTTTATGATCTAGATACAATGCTTGGTGGTGGATTTCAAGGAGGTCAATTAGCTGTTGTTGCTGCTCGTCCATCGATGGGTAAATCGGCCCTAGGCCATCAATTCGCATACACGATTTCTCTCGCGCACGAAGCGCCAACTATGGTTTTCAGCCTGGAAATGTCCGCAAAGGAGATAAATAGAAGGTTTATAGCGTATGAATCAAGGATACCGACGAATTATTTGAAATCAGGCAAGCTTTCACCTACCCAATGGGTACCATTATCAGAGGAAATCGCCCGTGTCCATGAAGCAAAAATGGTAATTGATGATACAGCTAGCCAAACTCTAGTCAAAATCCGCTCTAAAGTTCGCACGGTGATTATGAAACATGGTTCGCTAAAGCTGGTTGTGATTGACTATTTGCAACTGATGGTTGATGAAGGTGAGAGACAATTGGCACAACGGGTCGGTGAACTCACACGCGGACTCAAGCTCTTGGCGCGAGAATGCGATGTACCAATTATTTTACTTTCGCAACTAAATCGTGGCCCTGAGACACGGACTAATAAACGTCCCATGCTCTCTGACTTGAGGGATTCCGGTCGGATCGAGGAAGACGCTGATTTAGTGTTGGGACTTTACCGCGATGAATACTACAATCCTGATTCACCAGATCGAGGTGTTGCGGAAGTGATAATTTTAAAAAACCGCAATGGGCAGACTGGCACAGTTAAGTTGCTGTTTTATGCACAGTTCACTTGGTTCAAAAATTTGGCACGTTTCTAAATCCCCGAATATTACGATGAACTAGAGGTAGTTCATGGTGATTCCTAGCGATCGCCCATATAAATTCCCAGATACGGGAAAAATCTCTGACAGTTAAGGGATGTGGATTTATTGCGATCGCTCTCTGTTACGAGTAATTACAAAGATTAATGGCCACAATTAAAGTTGATGAGGCTATCTGCATCGATAGCAGCGTTATGGTGGTATTTTACACACCTGCAAAATGCTGACAGTTCAGGATAATTAGTAGTACTGGTGAAGTTTTTGGGGAGGAGCGAATTTGCTATACTGCCCTTGCCGCAATGAACGCTGGGCGTACTTGGTTGGGGCTGCCAGGGATTTGATTATTTCCCGCAATCATCCCCGTACAGTACTTTTCAGTACCATCGGGGCTAAACCTAACACACCCACCTTGGGATATTCTCCAATGATCATAAATAGCAGTACCAACGGCTAAAATCACTGCTCCAACACTAGTGGCGACTAGTACTTTCTTCCATTTAAATCCTTGCTTCGGGGATTCATTTACCATTTACTATTTATCCACAAACTACTGTACTAGCATTTCTGCTGTAGCTATTTAACCGCTAGCAATGGTATGTTTTCATTCCCGAATGTGGGAATATCTCTCCCGATTAAAGCATTGAATCTCTAGCGATCGCTAATCAGGTCGGGGGGAATTTGGTCAATGGAGAGTATTGAGGTTCCCCATCAAATAAATGGCTACCAAAGATACGGATATAATTTGAGTATGAAAACATTTAGACTTGTAAACTTGTATACATGAAAACAATTGCTGTAGCAAGCGTCAAAGGTGGATGTGGCAAATCAACCCTCAGCATTCACATAGCTGTTGCTGCGTCACTAAAAGCTGGAGTCGTAGTGATCGTTGATCTAGATCCGCAAGCATCAACTATCTAAGTGGGCTGATTCAAGGCAAAAGGAATCCCCCACTGTAATTTCTTGTTAGGCATCAAGACTAGACAAGGTGCTGGAGGCTGCTAAAAACGAAGGAGCCAACCTAGTAATTATCGATACTGCCCCCCACTCAGAAAGTGCGGCTCTTGCAGCAATCCGCGCTGCTGATTTAATTCTGGTTCCCTGCCAATGTTCAATTTTGGATCTACGGGCAGTCAATGACACAATTGAGTTTGTGAATTTGGCTAGAAAAAAAGCAACCGTAATTCTGAATTGTGTTCCCACCAGGGGGTCGTTGGGTGATGAGGCCGCAGAAGCTATTCAAAGCTATGGTGTTGCCCTTGCCCCAGTAAAAATAGGGGAACGTACTGCATTTGTGCGATCGCTCACGGATCGATTATCGGCTCTGGAATATGAGCCGCGAGGTAAAGCAGCAGCAGAAATTTGGGATCTGTATAAATGGTTGTGCAAGCAGATTAAAATATAGACTTGTATACATCTCTACAAGTCTATATGGCTAATAAAAAGACCTTGAACCAAGCTTTGCAAAAGGCTTTAGAAGTCCCCAAAAAATCTACTGAGCAAGCACAGATTGACAGCAATCCAACTTCTGCAAGACCTCCCAGCCGCCAAGGTAAAAAAGCGATTACGGGTTTCTTCGATCCGGCAGTGTCGCGGCAATTGAAACAACTAGCTCTGGAGCAAGATAGTACAGTTCAGGCTTTGTTGGCAGAAGCTCTAAATAAATTATTTGAGGAATATGGGAAAAAGCCTATTGCTTAATTAATCCTCTGCTGCTTTCCAGTCAAATATCCCGATATCCCGATTGAAATAAATACGCCAAGGATCACCACCAATTATCACGCCTAATATAAGCAGCTTTTATGTTTCCAGCCTGAAACGTTGATTACTTGGTAAAAAACCATAGCTGCATAACCATTTAGATCGATAAGCCCAGCTTAACTCTCAATTATGATCACAAGCAGTAACGAAAGAATCAGCGTTTGAGTGCTATACACCGGAATCCTTAAAGTTTATCGGTGTATCCTCAAGGTAGAAATAGTAACCATTCCAGAGCATGAAGATCGATCGTCACGATCAAGCAAAAATCTTATCATCAAATGAGATCATTCAACTATTCACCCACGGATTTAAAACCGAACGCGATCGCGCTTTATTTGGGTTATGCCTTTACTGTGGGCTGCGAATTTCCGAAGCTTGCACCATGCACACCAGAGTCGCAATTTTCATACTTTCAATCTACTCGTCATAATCAGGCACACGCTTGTATACAAAGTCATGTTTAAACAGTTACTTTTGTCACTCACAGCCAATAGAAATATTTATGTAAAATTTCTAATGTAAAATTTCTAAAACTACATGCGCTCTCTACCCCGCATCGATTCGAGATACTGGTTTTGCCTTTGTGCCGCTAGCGTTTTCGGCACCAACACTGGCGACTTCGTTGGGGACGAACTACACCTCGGACACCTCGGCGGACTACCCTGGCTGGCTGGGCTATTCGCGCTAATCTTCCTACTCAACCGAATTGTCCGCCGGCCCACACCACTGTGGTTCTGGTCTGCCATCATCACGGTTCGCACGGCGGCTACCAACGTCGGGGATATGTTCCATGATTGGCACATCGACTTCGCGGTCTCCATACCGGTGGTTCTTGCGCTCTTTGTTTGCGCGGTCTGGGTCTACCGCCGATTTTTTGATGCGGTGACTACCTTGGGCGATACCGTCCGCGTAACACCGAGCTACTGGGTCTGTATGATGCTGGCTGGTGTCCTTGGTACCCTCGCGGGCGACTTCGCGTCCTTTCGGCTGCATCTCACGCCGCCAGGGGCCGCAGTGGTGGTAGGGGGGCTGGTGGCGATGACGCTCAGAATAGGCCGACGGGGGCAAATTCTCGCGCCAGCGCTCTACTGGATCACGGTGGCACTCATTCGCACGGCTGGCACTGCCGCCGGCGATGCCTTGGCCCACGCGTTGAGCCTGCCATGTAGCACCTTGCTCACCGGTCTTGCTTTCCTGGTTCCCGTCATCGCGTTCTACAAAACCAATCAGCTAACGGGACGGTTGAACGCGCCTCCCTTGCCGACCCAAAGTAAGGAACGGGACGGACACTTGCCGCCCGATGACTGAATCGACATGCCTTTATATTATGCAGCTTAAATGCCGATTAGCTTATCAAGGGACTTCTATTACACTTTTTTAGGCTTAAGGTTATTACGTGACTTTAGTCATGTTTAACAAATGACTTTTAGTATATAGAAGCTTTTAATTATTCAGAATATATTAGGGTATAGTGAGTCACATTCTCAGAGCCATTAATTCCCATCGTGCGCGGTCATATTTTATTAGTACTTAATTAAAGCTATATAAATATAGTGATTCAGATAAGTATTAATATTTATATTTTCTCACCAAGGAGAAAAAGAACGTTAATTAAAGTTTCTATCAAACTGATGTTTGATTTCTATACAGATTTCCACAAATCTATTTTTGAGAAATTAATTTGAGAATCCAAGGTTAATTATGAACAGAGCTTTTAGAAAATATCATCGTCAAATTGCCATAATCTTATGTTTGCCTTTGTTTCTGACTGTGTTAACAGGTATGTGCTTTACTGTTGTCCATGAATGGTTCCATCAACGTGAATTAGGCGAATTTATTCTACATATTCATACCTTAGAAATCATTCATTTAGAAAAAATCTATCCAATTCTAAATGGTTTGGGATTAGTTGCTTTGTTGATTACTGGCTTGAGTATGACAGGTTTATTTCGTAACCGCACAGATGGCACACAATAAAAACTTAGTTGATAAAAATAATTACTTTTGAATATAATATCAATAAAACTCCATGATCTAAATATTAGCCATAAGGAAGGTTTTTCAGGTTATTTTCACATCTGTTAGATTTTTAGCTTTGCTTATTAGTAATAATTTTTATAGAGCCTATAGACAGATATCCTATTAAGCTTTTATGTAAATAAAATTACTAACTATGAGTCCACTTCTTCAGATGAGTCACCAAATGCCTCAATTCCTTGTGGGTTCAGCCGTATCGGCTCAATAAATAGGGGGAGCCGAGAAAAATAAGGAATGTTGGGAGACAGAACATAATAAAATATGAGACATGACGCAAAAGCTAGATTCGAGTAAGAAAACGGGAAAAGAGATACTGCAAGCCATCGAGCCAAAAGAAATTGCAGACGAATCAATGCGTCGAACAATAAAAATATTACTGAACCTCATAGAGCAATTACAAGCAGAAGTAAAAGAATTACGAACAGAAAATCAACAGTTAAAAGATGAAAATAACCGCCTGAAAGGAGAAAGATGATGAACTCGGTTCAGGACCTTTTGGCTTCAGTGTGCTCTAGAAACGAAGCGCATATAACGTATTGGTGACTGACATTAGTGATTGTCATTATTTGTAAGTACTGCTTCTTACGAGACATTCTCCCACTTTTTGTGCAAAGTAAAATGGTATCGGCTCCCCCTATTTATTGAGCCGATACGCACAGTCCACAGAATTTTGCTTTGCTACGTCGTATTGCCCTGAATGTTTTGGAGCGCGAAACCTCTTTTCGCCGCAGTATTCGCCAAAAGTCTCGGCGAGCCGCGATGAATGATCAGTATATGGTTTCTGTTTTGGCTGCGGCTCTCCCAAACTCAACACTCTCCTAGAATCCACCTGTCAATAGGGTTTAAGACGCGCTTACCCTGCATTTTTTGTGGGTCAAGAGGCAAACGATGATGACGGTGAAATTGCCAGCGAGAAATCCATTAAAGCACTCCAAGCCGAAATTGTCGCATTGCGGAAAGAGATCCAAGCCCGTCCATAAGGTAGGAGGAAAAAAGAAAGAAAAGCCTTCTGTCTCTCTTGTTTAATTTTGTAACGATTTATATCGTAATGAATCAATTCAATCAATAAATCAAGCCATAGCCCCTTAGAGTAGTTGATAAGCAAAGTGATATGAAACCTTGTATAACAACATTAGTATAAAATTTAACCACTTGAAACTTTTTAAACAGCCTCTGAGGAGATTTAAGATGAACAGCCTCTTCTTTTTACCTGTTACTTTATTGTTAGGAATTTTGCTAGGAAATCTCTATTTTCGTGGCTTGTGGAGAACGGTACAAAAATTATCTACAACCCCAAACCCAATTCTGTTAACGTTAGGCAGCTTTTTTGGGCGATTAGCGATAGTGATCGCCGGATTGGCTTTCGTGCTAGCGATCGCTAAAGAGAACGCACCTTGGCATATGCTCGTTTGCTTAGGTGCGTTTATTTGGGTACGCAATCGCATTATTGAAACCCACATTTTGCACTTCAAAATGTCATACTTTAATACTTCAACAAATCTGACAAAAAACTGGTGACATTATGCAGAAATGGTCAAGGAGACTCAATGCAGATTAGTCCAGATGAGATCGTGTTTTGGAATTGGGGATTTGTGACGATTAATGCCACTTTGTTATTTACATGGATGATCGTGCTACTTTTGGGCATTGGTGCTTGGTTGGTGACGCGCAAACTATCCACTGATACGGAGCTATCCCACTGGCAAAACCTGCTGGAAGTCTTAGTTGTTAATTTACGCGATCAAATTCAGCAAACCAGTGGACAAAATCCCGATCGCTATTTGCCCTTTATCGGCACCCTATTTATTTTTATTGCTACCTCCAATTTATTAGCGATTGTTCCTGGTTATCACCCGCCCACTGCCTCACTATCTACCACTGCGGCCTTAGCGATATGTGTATTTTTTTCCGTTCCCGTTTTTGGTATCAGTCAGTCAGGAATCTGGAAATACCTCCACCACTACATAGAGCCAATTCCAATTTTATTTCCCTTTTATATAATTAGCGAACTTTCACGGACTTTAGCTTTAGCAGTACGTTTGTTTGGGAATGTGATGAGTGACGGCATGATTGGGGCGATTTTAATATCGATCGCGCCATTCTTTTTTCCAGCCATTATGCAGGGTTTAGGCTTATTGACAGGCTTAATTCAGGCATATATTTTCGCGGTTTTAGCAGTTGTTTATATTGGTTCTGCGAGTAATGAAGACTATGACTCAAAATGAATCGCTATCGCTTGTACTGGGAATTGTTGGCACTGTGTCAATCTTAACAGCAGGGCTGACTATGGCGATCGGCTCCATCGGACCAGCCCTTGGCGAAGGTAAATCTGTTGCTCAAGCACTCAGTTCCATCGCCCAACAACCCGACGCAGCAAATACAATTACCCGCACATTATTTGTGGGATTAGCATTTATCGAATCTGTGGCAATTTATTGCTTTGTAATCGCGCTCATTCTCCTATTTGCTAATCCATTCTGGAACTATGTGGTTGGTGCGATCGCCAAAGCAGGAGCCTGAGCAAGTGGAGATTAACTGGTTTACCTTCGGGGCGCAAATCCTCAACTTTTTTGTTTTGATATTTGTGCTGCAACGCTTTTTATATAAACCGATTATCAAGGCAATGGCACGCCGCGAGAAGACAATTTGCGATCGCTTGTCGTCGGCATCTGAACAAAAAGCAGAAGCAGAACAGGAGGTTAAGCATTATCAGGAAATACAACAGCAATTTACAGACCAAAAGACAGAATTGCTGACTCAAGCAAAATCAGAAGTGGAGGAAACCCGCCAAAAGTTGTTGAAAGAAATGCAGGAGTCGCTGGCGAAGGAGCGTTCGCAATGGCAAAGCAATTTGCAACGTCAGAAAGACTCTTTTTTGCGCGAAGTAGGCGATCGCACGATGCAGCAATTACAGGTAACAGTGCGGCGGGTGTTGACAGACTTGGCACAGTCGGATTTAGAAGCCCAGATTGCCAGGGTGTTTTTACAGAAATTGCGCGATTTGACCGAAACAGAACGAGCCGAATTAGTGACGACTTTAAATGCTTCCACAAAAGACAGCATTGCGTTGACAGTGGTTAGTACGTTCACGCTACCGACGGATATTGGTGCGGCGATTGCTACGGTTTTGCAAGACTATTTTGATGCGGTAGGTTCAGGCAAAATCGAACTGATATATAAAATTGAATCTAGTTTAATTTGTGGGATCGAACTGCGCGGCACAGGCTATAAGCTGGCGTGGAGTGTGGATGCTTATTTAGATACGATTACCGAAAATTTAGTTACGATTTTTGCAGCAGAAGCTGAAACAAATCAGAACTCAGAGGAGGAATGATGTGAAGCAGGAAGAAACTTTACAGACAGTTTTGCAAGATAGTTTTGCACTGTATACTCAAGTTCTCAATCAGCATGAAGCAAAATTGCGATCGCAGGAGATCGGAATTGTACAATCGATTGGGCAAGGAATTGCCAAAATCGCCGGTTTACCGAATGTACAGTCAGAGGAAATTGTCAGTTTTACTGGCGGTAGTCTGGGATTGGTGTTTAACCTCGATCCCGAAGAAGTTGGGGTAGTTTTGCTTGATTCTAGTGAGCAACTCCAGTCAGGTACAGAAGTGCGGCGCACTGGCAAAGTGCTTGATGTCCCTGTGGGCGACACGCTGCTAGGAAGAGTGATCGATCCCCTCGGTCGCCCCCTCGACGGTAAAGGCGTGGTGCGAACTTCCCAACGTCGTCCCGCCGAACGCGATGCCCCTAGTATCATGGATCGTGCGCCCGTGAATGTGCCTTTGCAAACTGGAATCAAAGCCATCGATGCCTTGATTCCCATTGGACGTGGACAGAGAGAATTAATTTTAGGCGATCGCCAAACGGGTAAAAGCGGTCTTGCCCTGGATACGATCATCAATCAAAAAGGCAAAAATATTCTCTGTATCTATTGTGCGATCGGACAGCGTAGTGCGGCTGTTGCCAAGATCATTGCCGACCTTAATGAACAGGGTGCAATGGCATACACGACAGTCGTGATGGCAGCAGCAGAAAAGCCACCAGGCTTACAGTATGTCGCACCTTATACCGCTACTGCGATGGCGGAATATTTTACAGATCAAGGGCGCGATGTCCTAATCGTTTACGATGACCTCACCAATCATGCCCGCACCTATCGAGAAATTTCTCTGTTAATGCGCCGTCCACCTGGACGCGAAGCCTATCCAGGGGATATTTTTTATATTCATTCGCGCTTACTCGAACGCTCTATACATTTAAACGCAAAACGAGGTGGTGGTTCCTTAACTGCGCTGCCGATTGTCGAAACAGAGGCACAAAACATTGCCGCATATATCCCGACTAATCTAATTTCGATTACCGATGGACAGATTTATCTTTCACCAATTCTCTTTCAAAAGGGAGTATTGCCGGCGATCGATATTGGGAAGTCAGTTTCGCGGGTGGGTGGCAAAACCCAACTCCCTGCATATCGCACTGTTTCAGGAGATTTACGTCTTTCCTATTCTCAATTTGAAGAACTAGAGGCTTTCTCTCGCTTTGGTACGCGCTTAGAAGAATCGACTCGCCTCACTTTAGAACGCGGACGACGGGTGCGTGAGATTCTCAAACAAAAGCAATATGCACCGATGCCGGCTGCTGTGCAAATAGCTGTAATGCTTTCGGTGACGGCAGCCTTGCTCGATTCCGTCCCGATCGCTGAAATTGCCATTGCAGAGGTTGCGATCGCCGAAGCCATATCCACTCAGTTAGCCGAACTTTGCCGACAAATCGAAAGCGGAGCCGTATTGAAGGATGCCGATCGCGATGCCTTACTAAAGGTTGCCAAAACTGCGATCGCGACAGTTGTAAAAAATACTAAAGATGTGAAGGATAACAAAGATACTAAGGGACTTCCAAATAAAAAAATATCCCAAAACTGAAGCAAAAATCCTCTCTATTTCTCCTCTCTCTGTGTTCTCTGCGTTTCTGTGGTTCGTTTATATTAAGGAGTAGCCATGTCATCCATTGACCTTCTGCAACGCCAAATCCACACTGCCCAAGACCTGCAAGCCGTGGTGAAAATGATGAAAGTATTAGCGGCGTTAAACATCCACCAATACGAACAGGCGGTTGCCTCCCTCGCTGAGTATAATCGGACAATCGAAATGGGTTTGCACGTAGTATTGAAGGCAGCACATACACATGATGCTTCCCTGCAACATGATAACGGCGATGGCTTCAAAACTTACTCACAATCCCTTTCGAGCGACCTTGGTCGTTGCGGCGTAATTATCTTTGGCTCAGAGCAAGGGATGTGCGGTCAATTCAACGAACAGATTAGCCATTATGCGATCGCTGAATTAGAGAAATTGCAGCTCTCACCTGAACATCTGGCGATTTTTGCCGTCGGATCGAGATTGATTTCCCATTTAGAAACCGCAGGTTATGGAATTGAGCAAACTTTTGCAATGCCAAGTTCTCTAACTGGGATCACATCAATGGTTCAAGAAATCTTGCTGCACATTGCCACATGGCGCGATAGTCAGCAAATTATCCAAATTTTCTTATTTTACAACCACTTACATTCCAATACGTTATGGGAGCCATATAAGCTGCAACTGTTGCCACTTGATAGCGAATGGCTACAACATATCGAAAGCCAAACATGGCGAGGTGTGAGCGAAGTCGAACCGCGGTCGCGGACTCTAGCAACTTTTACGATGCCGAGCGATGTTTTGGTTGCATCTCTATTACGACAATATTTCTTTATCTTGCTCTATCGTGCTTTTGGTGAGTCCCTCGCAGGTGAAAATGCTAGCCGTCTCGCTTCTATGCAAGTTGCCGAAAAAAACATTCAAGAGCGGCTGACAGAATTTACTAGTCAATTTCAGCAAAAACGCCAAACTGCAATTACAGATGAATTACTAGAAATTATTTCGGCCTTTGAGTTAAGCCATTAACAATCCGTAATCGACCTATAGAGATCGGGGACTCTGACCCGTTTTTTTAAGTTGAGCGGAGTCGAAACTTTAATTACGAATTATATGGAACCAGATATTAAATCATCTTCCCACTCAAATCATTCCCAAGAGCAAAATCTTGGTTCTATCCTCTCCGTGCGGAGCAGCATCATCGATATCCATTTTCCCAAACGCTTGCCATATATAAATAGCCAGTTACAAACAGGGAAAGGAGGTCATCTGTCCATCGAGGTGGTTTCACATCTGAGCGCTCAGGTGGTGCGGGGTGTAGCACTTGCCCCAACCGCAGGTTTGACACGCGGCGAGATTGTGATTGATACTCAGCACCCGTTACAAGTTCCCGTGGGCGATCGCCTTTTAGGGAGAATGTTAAACCTATTTGGCGAAGCGATCGATGAGAAAGAGGCGATCGCAGGTGGCGAATGGCGATCAATTCATGCTACGCCAATTGCAATGTCAGAACGAGTTACCAAAGCCGAAATCCTCAAAACTGGGATTAAAGCGATTGATTTGCTCACACCTTTGGAACGAGGCGGTAAAACAGGTTTACTTGGCGGTGCAGGCGTTGGTAAAACGGTGCTAATTACGGAAATGATCCATAACATGGTCAAGCAGCACCAAGGCGTAAGTTTATTTTGTGGGATTGGCGAACGCTGCCGAGAAGGTCTTGATCTATATCAAGAAATGGAAGCAACGGGCGTTCTCCCAAATGCAGTTTTAGTCTTTGGACAGATGAATGAAGCACCGGGAGTCAGATTTTGGGTAGGACATGCGGCGCTGACAATGGCAGAATATTTTCGCGATCGCTCCCAAAAAGATGTATTGCTTTTAATCGATAATATCTTTCGCTTTATCCAAGCAGGTTCAGAAGTATCGGGACTGATGGGGATATTACCTTCGCGGGTGGGCTATGAACCAACCCTCGCCACGGAACTTGCTCAACTAGAGGAGCGGATTTGTAATACATCGGCAGGGGCGATTACTTCCATTCAAGCGGTTTATGTACCTGCGGATGACTTCACCGATCCCTCTGCTGTCGCTGTGTTTTCCCATCTTTCAGCCGCAATTGTGTTGTCACGTAAACGGGCGAGTGAAGGGCTTTATCCCGCCGTGGATTTGATGGAATCGAATTCCAAAATGTTGATGCCTCATATCGTTGGCGATCGCCATTATCAGATCGCTCAAGCAGTCCGCAAAACCATCAGCACCTATGAGGAACTGAAAGATATCATCGCCATGTTGGGCTTAGAAGAATTATCACCAGGCGATCGCCAAGTCGTATCCCAGGCGCGACGTTTAGAACGTTTTCTCACTCAACCCTTCTTTTCGACTGCCCAGTTTACAGGTTTGACAGGGAAATTAGTAGAATTAGACGATGCCCTAGAAGGATGTGAACGCATTCTCAATGACGAGTTTGCTGATACACCGGAGCGATCGCTCTACATGATCGGCTCAATTGATGAAGTTGTAAAAGCTCCAAAAGAGGGCAAAAAATCATGACCGATCCATCCTCAGAAATGCGGTTCAAAGTTGTCTTACCCACCAAAATCCTGATGGAAACAGCCGCGATCAAAGTGATTGCAGAAGCGGAAAATGGGATGTTTTGCTTGCTACCTCACCATATAGATTTTGTGGCGACGCTAATACCGAGTCTACTATCCTTCGTCTCACCCCAAGGACAAGAACAATTCCTTGCCATCGATCAAGGAATTTTGATCAAGCATGGGGATGAAGTCACAGTTGCTACCCAAAATGCAGTCGAAGGTAGCGATTTGGGAATGTTGAAAAAAACCGTTGAACAGGAGTTTCACTTAATCGATGAACGCGAAAAAACAGCACGTTCTGTTTTAGAAAAGCTAGAGGTAAATACAATTCGGCACTTTATCGAATTAGGTGAATATCCATGAAAACCCCACCATTTCGTAAGTCTCGCTCCCAAACGCATCTTAACGCCAAGGCGATCGCTAATCAAGCACGCCGCAGACTTTATGCTCGCCAAGCAAAACCTCATGGTGGCGTTTTGTTTGGCTTAGGTTTTGTTGGCTTAGTTGGTTGGTCAGTGGTCGTACCAACTTTATTGGGAATGGCATTAGGCATCTGGATTGATTTTAAATTTCCCAATCGGTTCTCATGGACATTGGCACTGATGCTGGCAGGTTTAAGCATTGGTTGTTTGATGGCTTGGGAATGGGTATTGCAGGAACAACAACGCATGGCAAAAGATCAACCACCCGATGATTTTCCCAACCAGGAAGAGAGAGACTGAACCCAATGGCACGAAGATAAGTCCAAGATTTTCGAGACTTAACGGGAAAAGTCAGGGTTGTGAATCTGCTGACAGAATTAAATCAACAGGGTATTACGATTGCGATCGTTACCCATGATGCGTCGGTAGCTGCTCAAACGCGGCGGGTGATTCATATACAGGATGACGTGATTGTTGAGACAGAGAAACCTTAGAAATCTCTTGATGACAATTTATATTCTAATCAATCAATTCACCCATTAACTCAAACGGTAGTCGCTCAGAGTAGTACATGAGCAGAGTTGTTTATAAGTTAATGAACTATTTGCCATTTTAAAGATTGAGTATATCCGATGATAACTAGCCTAGCAAGGGATATAGCAGTCGCCAAAGCCGTTAGGACAAGTTGGCGGTAGACGCCTTCAACAGGATACATTGTGAATTTATCGTTGTTCTAAGCTTCCTGTCCGTTGCTATATCATTACTGCACGGCGGGAATCACACGCACCTCTTTTATATATAAATAGGATGTGTGTGTGTGTGTGTGATCAACATATCCCCTTGGCTTTATACCTAGATATTTAATCATGAGTCCCCGCTATTGGGTGTTAGGGATTGGGCATTGGGGCAATCGCTCCCAAAAGCTTACGTAAACTTTTGGCTTTAATGTAAAAATATTGACTACTAAAGCCTCTTGTTATTGCCACAATCTAATCAATCATAGTTCCCCTGTACTTACGTATTTTCTGGGACTTTACAAAATAAAGCTGTTAAATTTTACTCAAATTTTATTCAGCCTCAACCCCTAAAAGCTAAGAACTTTATAGCAACTTGAGTAAGCTATTGACAGCGTAACAACTCATTCTTACTTCTGGAAAATCAATGCGTACTAAAATAGCTTTTTTTTACACAGCAGCACTGACTCTCAGCATGATGTTACTAGCTGGACAAAAAGCAAATGCCGGACAACTCTATAACAGTTGGGACTACGGTATTGACTCTTTTAACGATGGCTCTGGCGGAGCCGTTTTTGACATCAAAGGTATGGCTGTCAAACAGTCAGGTGATAAAGTTTATGTTGCGCTGACTGGCGGTATGCCTTTGGGTGGGACAACCGACTCGGATGATTATTGGAATCCGGGTCACTCTGTCGACATTGGTTGGAGTGACTTGTTCTTTAACTTCTCAGGCCAAGACTTCCAGACTGCTAGCAATAACGGACAGTTATTTGGAGTCAAGTTTGCGGACTACGACAATGGCTTGTCAACGGGAGTTTATCAAGGAGTGACAGCCAAAAGTATAACTCAAGAGCATGGTGGCTACAGTAACTTGAAGTGGTATTATGACTGGGGTTGGGGTCAGAATAACACCCAAGGCACGGACTTAGCGACTGCACAAGATGTCTACAACTATTACTACCCGACTACAGTTGCTCAGAATCCAACTTGGGATAACACCCCGATTCTCAACGCCATTAGTAATGGTACGAAAGTCGGCAATATCTCCATGCTCAGTGACAGTCAGTTGAGTGCCGCAGGACTCGATTTTGGACATTTTTCTGCCACAGGAGATTACACTGTTGGGTTTGCATTTGACAAAGCGTTAATTGGCAGTGGCGACTATGTTAGCAACATTTTCCTAGAGTGTGGTAATGATGGAGATGCACTCAAAAGTAACTTCAAGTCTACTCCTGAACCGGATGCTGGCGCAGGCTTATTCATCGTCGGACTGGGCTTTGGGATAATTAAAATGCGTCAGCGTCGCAAAAGTTTATTAGCTTAAGGTTAAATACCACGCTTTCGTAATCTTAATAATCGTTGCGTGACTGTTAGATAGTTCTATAACAGTCACAGGGTTCTTGGATTTTCTGCAAAATTTTCTCTGAATGCGATCGCTCCCAAAGTATTTTTTGGCTCCCCAGGTTCCTGGTATCCCCACCATAAAAAAATCTCGCATCTCCGGTAGGCGATGCCTACGGCGGCAAGCTACGCACTGCTTACCCACGCCACAATCGCCTACAATCCCCCTTACTCCAGTCATAGCTAGCCTTTGCCAAACTCAACCTCTGCTTCATTAGGTTAATAATTAAAAGGCTTGCAATCCCTTTCTAAAATGTCAAATGGGTTCTATAGAAGGAGTTGAGAGAGTAAGCTCTTGTTCCCTTTTGTAAACAGGCATTAGTTCTTGTTAACCCAAGTATAGTACCCACTTGCTTACCAACAGTCATCCATTAAAATTACTACATATGGATATTAGAATCAGTTTCTATTATTAAAGCTTTTTCACCTCTAATACCACTATTGCCTCCTAATACTTCCGATTGATTAAAATCATTGTTCCATGAGTACATGATGTGATTACCATGCTGAAAAATATAGATTTTGTTTGTATGCCATACTAGCGATATGGATTTCCACATATCATGAGCACTAACTACCCAAGGAATCCATAAATCTCCGTTCCACCCACTCGAAGAATTTACGGTAAAAGTCTCTTGAGTATTTTCCCCATTTCTGACAGTAACGGGATATAATAATTCATTTGTGATTGTTTTAATGTTTGTTACATCTGACATAAGCTACCTCTATTTACAGTTAATTTGAAAATGATCCACCGATCTGAAACATTTGGGGATTTCCTGCTCTCAAGCTATCTAAACTACTTACCAAAGCAGATCTAACAACTCTCAGAATTTCTTCTCGCATACCAGGACGGGTATTTGCAGGTAGATATTGATTGTCTATAATTACACCAGCTATGGTATTACCACCTCTTTGAATTTGAATATTATGTGCATTAGGAGGAGGATTTTGAGCATCAATCCTAATGTTCGGGTGGTTACCGCTAGGATTAATAATTGTCCCAGGAAGATGATTTAAATCGTCATAATCAAGTTCTGTTATAGCTACTTGCGCTTCATGAATTAAGTTATTATTCAATTGACCTGGATTATTCATGGGATTGAGAGGCATGTTATTGAGCGCTGCAAAAGCAGGTGTTGAATCAAACACACCAACAATGATTAATAAAATAATCACTCTGCTTAAACACCTGAGAACAAACATTATTTAATTCCTTATTTTTTTTTGCTGATTACATTTTTACAATACTACATTGTGAAAATTTTCTTATTAATATAAGAAAATTTTAATTATACCAATACAAAAAATAAATATACTTATATTTTTGCTTTATAATCTAGAACAATTACAACTCTTGCAAAACAGTAAACTAAAAAGTTTTTCAGATAAGAGCGATTGTTAGAATGTTTATAGCTTATAATACTTAAAAACTAATCTGCAAATAACAAATCCAGATTACAATCGAAGTAGGTTGAGTACTTAAGATTTACTAAGTCTTAATAACTTAGTGTTAATAGCTTAAGACGGATAACTGATCTTAATCTTTTTGTTTAAGAGATATCAATCAATTATTTAAATAGCCGTGATAAAAATGAGTATCCCATTAGAACAAGTACAGTATACACCCTATACCGGCGATGGCGACATCGATTCATGGATTGCTCAAGCGTGTGCCATAATTGGGGTTAATTCTCAACCTTATTGGGACGCTGGCTACAAAACACTCACTTATCGTGAGTCCACCTATAACCCCAACGCGATCAACATTACGGATGACAACGCCGTCGGATCAATAGTCGCGGATGGAAACCCACAAGGTTGCTCGCGGGGTATAGCACAATGCATCCCGGCGACGTTTGCTAGCTATTATGCCGAGAATACATCGCTATCAATTTACGATCCAGTGGCAAACATCGCAGCATCAATGCAGTATATTATGGCAACATATGGTGTATCGTCAGACGGCTCTAACTTACAGGCAAACGTGCAACAGGCAGATCCGACCCAAGACCCGCATGGTTATTGAAAGTTAGTGATAGCCGTTGAGTTGTTCTCACATTTTAGACTCCCAAAACCTCTCGCTAAAACCGTTCGCTGGAACCAGATCGCCAAAAACATTATCAATAAACCAAAAAGTTTTTAAGATAGGACTTACATAACTGTCACAAGCAATGGTGCGGTATAGCTGCGCCATGCGCCAAACAACTAAGAGATGATGAAGACAGAATTACTTCAAGCCGAATTTAACCGGGGAGGAAAGCTTCAAAATTTGCTGTTACGTTACACTCATGAACTATTTGCCCAGGTTACACTCATGAACTATTTGCCCAGGTTACACAAACACTTGGCTGCAACAGTCACCCCTTCAGTTAACTAAATTTACTCAAAATTTTGATTAATTGCTGTAATTGCTTCAGTATAAGCATTTCAGCCAATTGCCTAACGCTATTTCAGCTTTTGATTATTGAGAATAATTATTAATAAAAGAATGGCTGTAAGCTTTGTGGTGTAAGCGTTTCAGCCAATTGCCTAACGCTCCTCCTTATATAGAAATAACTTCCCATGTAGAGCCGCGTTAGGTAATCTGAAACTCCAATAACCCTATCAACATTGTGGGTATTGTCCTTTGGGTTTTGGGCATTAGCCAGCGATCGCTAATGATCAACAAACCCTCGCTGCAAGACGCAACACAAGGGTTTTGAAGTGAGTAACGGGGCTATAAACTACATATCTGCATATTCAGATGTGAATTTTGTTGTTGTTAAATGATTGAATATTGCTATATATAAGAAAATAATTCTGGAAATATTGACAATAAGGTTGAAATTAACCATGAGTAAAGTATTTGTATATGCCGAGTATCAAGTATCTATTCCCTTCAGCCAAATTGATTGGGTTCCTGTGAATGTAGAAATGAAAAATTTTCCTGGTTTGAAATCCAAAACTTGGTTGAGTGGTGTAAATACTAATAGTGTTGGTGGGTTTTATGAATTTGATTCTATAGAGAATGCACAAAATTATATTAATAGCTTATTGATTCCCTTTGCACAACAAGTCAATGGAAATCTCACTGTCAAGCTTTTTGATGGTGATGTAACTAAAGAAGCTAGTACAGAGATGAATTCTCCCTTCTATTCGGCAGATTCTAATTAGGTCTGTCCGAAATGGGGTGAAAGTAGCGAGGATACTGTTGGGGAAGATGTCGGGAAATATGGTTTTTAGGTTATGCCAGGAAAAATCACTAAAGCATATCCCTCTTTTGTCACTCTAGGCAGAGGAAAAGTAGAAATAAGGGATATTGTAGTTTTGCAAAATCGAACGATTTAGATTATTGACAAGCATTTGAAGTTTAAAAAATCCCTAGATAATTTAGGAACTGTAAAGACTTTTAGCCAAGGTTTAATTAGGTTAAATAGTACAAATGGTTGAAGTATCAAACGGAGATTATTAAGAATACTATTCCAGCTATTACTTTTATCCCACCAAGGATGAGATGAAAAATTAGATTCAGATTGTGGTGGTAATTTTAGCAGTTGTTCTGAGTGCAGACTAACCAACAGATAGGCGCTCAAAACAATTTCCCACCATTTTTCTAATGGTGTAATGGTTGATGATTCTCTAGCCCTACAACTTTTCCTATTGACGGTAGAGTTTTACGTTTTATCTCGGATACCATACCCATGTGTAGGTACTTAAAAGCCTCAAAACTTCTAACCTCTGGGAATATGTTTTGATAAATTTGACAGTATTCATCTATAAAGTTGACTGTGGATATTGCCTGACGAGGCTTTACCATAATACAGACCTCAGTTCTGGGGTTTGCTCTTAATTATACTATGGCGAGAGTGACAAAAGAGGGTTAAGAAACAGCAAAGGATAGAAAGCAACAAGTGTTTCCCAACTGGCGAGACAGAGAGCTAAGAAGCTAGTACCGAATTGATTGTCTTGCTACTAAAACCAGTTGAGTAAGAAAACTTTGTCAATTTATATAATCAGGTGCAACCAAAGCGGGGTTTGAGTAGCAACGGATACTGTTGGCGAAAATGTTACAACCCACAGTAGAAAAGTATTACAACTTTCAACGAGTAACAACGAAATAAGCCTCTCAGCGTTTGCAACATCTTTGTTTGCTTTCTTGTATTACATTCGCCAACAGAATCCGGATCGCGGCTTAATGCCTTAATCTATTTCAGCCCCACAAACGGACTCTCTTCCACGTACAGTCGTTCTCCACTGCCCATTCCATCGAGCATTATGAGAATGAACAGCTACAGGGCATTTAACTTTTGCATTTTCATTGTTCCAGATGGGCCCAACTTTTATGTCGAAAACTTTAGAAACACCACAAACGGACTCTCTTCCGGGTACAGTCGTTCTCCACTGCCCATTCCATCGAGCATTATGAGATTGTGCAGCTACAGGACATTTAACTTTTGCATCTTCATTGTTCCAGATGGGCCCAGCTTTTACGTCGAAAGCAGAAGCTTGACTGCAAAAACTGAAAACAGTAGAACTACCAATAATAAATGTACCGAGAGACAGTAAAAATTTCTTTTTCATGGATTGCTGAGAATTGGTAGACATGATTTTTTATTTGAGAAAGTTAGGTTTACTTGAACATCAGGCTCAACTAGGACTACATGATTTTTGCTCTAAATTCCATAATTAAGGTAAAGATTTTATAACTAGTTTATGTTTCGGCTTGTAATTCATGCAGGCATCACCGTGCCCAACACCCGAAAAATCTCACCTCGTTCATCAGAATTAAGTAGTAGACTGTTCAGTAGATAAGCGTTCGCTTCAACGCAAGCCCAACGCATTTTCTACGAAAGCATATTTGAAATTATTCAGGTCTACTATAGGAATCATATTTGAGTTGTGAAACTTATCGAACCGCCAAGCCGCTAACTCTTAGAGAGGCTCCGCCAACGCGTAGCCTCTCGTAGAGAAGAGCGCCAAGAAAAGAAATAGAGAATTTCATAAATCATTTAGGACTGCTATAGCAAAATATTCTCAAGTTTAGGGAGATGAAAAGTATGGCTGAACAAGCATTTCATGACCAATTGAGTTTGGAGGAACAAGCCGAGAAACTTGGAAAGCAAGCAGTAAGTTTGCGTCTGATTCCCAGCTTTGTAGTACATTACTTTCCTGATACCTGGGTATTTTATATACCTAATGAAAGTCAATCAGAACCGCTGACACCAGAAGAAGCATACTTCCGTTTAAAGCAACTGGTTAAACAGTAGATATTTTAACAGCTAGGGACTGTAATCCTGAAGTAACAGTAGTTATGGCAAAACCTGCAATTTTAACCGTTGATGACGATCCAGAAGTTTTGCAAGCGGTGTCACGAGACTTGCGGCATCAGTATGGCGATCGCTTCCGCATTGTCCGCGCAGATTCCGGTATTACCGCTCTGGAGGCGGTGCAGCAACTCAAATTGCGGAATGAAGCAGTTGCTCTATTTTTGGTCGATCAAAGAATGCCACAGATGGGAGGTGTGGAGTTTCTAGAACAGGCAAAAAGCATTTTTCCTGATGCGAAACGTGCTTTGCTGACGGACTATGCAGATACAGATGCCGCTATTAAGTCAATTAATAGTGCCAAAATTGATTACTACTTACTTAAGCCCTGGAATCCACCAGAGGAACGACTATATCCGGTTTTGGATGATTTGCTAGATGACTGGCTAGCAGGATTTTACCCACCCTTTGAAGGGATTCGAGTCATTGGTAATCGCTGGTCGCCTTTTTCCCATCAGGTAAAAGACTTCCTGGCGCGTAACCAGATTCCTTACAAGTGGTTGGATATTGAACTGGAGCCGGATGCAGCAAAATTAGTAGAATACGCACAAACTGATTGCAGACAATCAATTGCCCTTGGTGCTGTTTGGAGATGGTTCCCGATTAATCCAACCATCTAATTTAGAGATTGCTGCCAAAATTGGACTGCAAACCCAGGCAGAGCGACCATTTTATGACTTGGCGATCGTTGGGGCTGGACCTGCTGGACTAGCCGCTGCTGTTTATGGCGCTTCTGAGGGATTGAGTACAGTCTTAATTGAGCGAGAAGCACCAGGTGGTCAAGCCGGAACGAGTTCGCGCATTGAAAACTATCTCGGGTTTCCTGTTGGCTTGAGCGGCAACGACTTGGCTAGGCGGGGAGTGACTCAGGCGCGGCGATTTGGGGTAGAAATTCTCACTCCTCAAATAGTCACCGGAGTTAGGTTGCAAGATCCTTATCGGGTTCTGCAATTGGCCGATGGTAGCGAGATTAGTTGCCATGCACTTTTAGTCGCAACTGGCGTTTCCTACCGTTGGATAAATGTCCCAGGAGCCGAAAAGTTGACAGGAGCCGGAATTTATTACGGTGCTGCCATGACCGAGGCGATGGCCTGTAGTAATGAAGAGGTTTACCTAGTAGGCGGGGCAAATTCTGCCGGACAAGCAGCAATGCATTTTTCTAAGTATGCCAAAAAAGTGATTATGTTGGTGCGGGGTGAGTCTCTTTCATTGACTATGTCCCAATATTTAATTGACCAGATTGCGGCCACTGCAAATATTAAAGTTTGCACAGGTTGCAACGTTGTGGAAGTAAAGGGAGATGAACATTTAGAAGCAATTGCGATCGCTCATACCAAGACTGGACAAATCGAAACCGTGCCAGCGCGATCACTTTTTATCTTCATTGGTGCTATCCCCAAAACTGATTGGCTTGATGGTGTTATTCAACGCGATGCTCAGGGGTTTATCATCACAGGCCCCGACTTAATAAATAATCGCAAATCTCCTCCAGGTTGGCATTTAGAACGCTCTCCTTTCTTGCTAGAAACCAATGTTCCTGGCATCTTTGCAGCCGGAGATGTGCGAGCCGGGTCAATTAAGCGGGTAGCATCCGGTGTGGGTGAAGGTTCGATCGCGATTCAATTTGTTCACCGCTATTTGAGCAATGTTTAGCTGAAACAGGAAAAACGAAGGAGGTTGATTCATGTTGTGTATTGAAGAATTGATCGACTTAGACCCGTTTCAAGAGCTTTCTCAAGAGTAATTGGAGTGGGTTTGCGATCGCGCTCAAACAGTTGAACTGGGGGTAGGAGAAGTGTTGACCCATGAGGGAGATCCGGGACGCGGCTTATTTATCCTAGTCAAAGGTAAAATGAATCTTACCCGGCGCAGTGAAGGAGTTGAAATTCCCATCGGGCAGCATGAAGCCCCATCCTTTTTTGGTGAAATTCCAGTCCTCACAGATGAACCAGTACCTGTGACAGTGCGGGCATTGACAAATTGCCACCTCTATGAAATTAGAGCAGAAGATTTTCGGAAACTGCTACATGAATCTCGTGATTTTGAGCGGATGGTTTTCCGCATTATGGAACGTCATCTGCGGGGACTAGAGTCCTTTATTCGGGGACGGGAAAAGATGGCAGCTTTAGGGACACTTGCCGCCGGTTTAGCTCATGAACTTAACAACCCCGCTTCAGCCCTCGTTCGGACTTTAGAAGAAATGCCAGCCGCTATTTTGGAGTTACAACGAATGAATTTAGTTTATGGGCAACGTAATGTTGACCAAGACCATACTCAAAACTGGCTGGGAGTAAGGGATCTGGGCTATGATACGATTTTAAATAACCGTTTAGATCCGGTGACACTAAGCGATCGCGAAACCGTATTGTTGGAATGGTTAGAAGATTATGGTGTCAAGCAAGCATGGAAATTAGCAGAACCTCTAGCGGAAGGCGGTGTTGAGGTTGAAACCTTAGATCAACTCATGGAACGTTGGCGCAATGACAATACTGAATTGCGAGAAATGGGATTGCACTGGCTATCACTCTCCTTTGAAGTCATATCAATGATTAAACATGGTTTGCGAGGAGCCGAGAAGATTTCTGAACTTGTACAAGCAATGAAGTCTTATACTTACCTCGATCAAGGAATTCAGCAAGAAGTAAATGTGCATCAAGGTTTAGAAGATACATTGCGATTGTTTGCTTATCAACTCAAGTGCGGCATCCAAGTACAACGCAATTACGATCGACATATTCCTAAAATCCTTGCCTATGGTAGCGAACTGAATCAGTTGTGGACTAACTTAATTGACAACGCTATTGATGCAATGGATGGTAAGGGATTGCTGGAAATTACAACCCACCATTGCGATCGCTTTGCCTATATTGACATCATTGATTCTGGTAGTGGAATTCCACCTGAAATTAAAACCCGCATTTTTGAACCTTTCTTTACCACTAAATCAGTAGGGCGTGGTTCAGGACTCGGTTTAGAAACCGTTCGCCGGATTGTCGAAAATCGCCATCATGGTACGCTCTCATTTGAGTCGCGGCCAGGCAGAACTTGTTTCACTATTCGCTTACCCTTGTCAATTCAAGGTGGGTGAAGCACCAATACTTTTCGGTTAAGGCAAGAAACGCGATAAATCGCCGTCTTTAGGCGTCACCGTGCCGAAACGGGTAATTTGTACCCCACATTCCGCAAATATTAAAGCGAATTTAATAATTATAAAATTGAAGAGACTCAAGCCTGAAATGATACCAAGTTGCAAAAGATAGTATTGTTACATTCCGTTATATTGAACATAGCAAAGAAAATCCTACTTCTCCCTTAACAGTGAGGGGGTTATTCATCAGCCACTGACAACGCGAAATTAAGGCAGTCTCTAGAGCATCAAGGTTATCAAACACCTTGTTTGCCAATAGCTCACTGTAATATGTGGGTAATCTGTGAATAGTTAATCGGACTTTTTAGCGCGATCATTCTCAAGATATTTTAAAAAATCTTGCGTGGGTTCAAAGGCGATCGCTCCCAAAGTTTTCGCTGATTGGTCGCGGGAAAATATTGCATCCTTGGTGCGATCGCTCAAAGGCATTTATTTTTCTTGGTGGTCGTCATCCGTGAGCGTGAATTTTGTGAGATGACTTTAGGGGTTCCGGACTGTGGTCGTCATCCGTGAGCGTGCGTTTTGTGAGATGACTTTAGGCATCGCCAGCTACCAAGATTTACATTATCGCTATGGGATGAAGACAGCAGTGAACGCCGCGTTTTGGTGGGATGCACCCACAGACCGACGCTCACGGCAGGAGTTGGAATTAAGCCTGATTTTGAAGTGGCGATCGCCTTTTAATAAAGAAAACTGGGAGCGCTGGGGGCAACCGTTTGGGTAGGAAAAAAAGAACTTAATTAAATATTGCTGTATTCTTATAGTCAGTGTTTTAACTGCTAAATACCCAATTAATTATGCATCGCTCATACACTGCATGGTTTGTGACAGTGGTCTTGGCTTTAATTGGTT
>NZ_JBALCE010000034.1:0-67525 GCF_036919815.1 Nostoc sp. | reverse complement strand
TAGACCCAGATGTTCTTTATTCTGTGGTTACTAACCAATCTATTCCCACATATAGAAATCTGGAAGAATATCAAAAAATTTGGAGTTAAACAGAAGCAATTCCAGAAGTCGGTGATTTATTAAATCCTAGTAATTTTTTTCAGTAACTAAATTAGATGATGTAGCAGGTTGCTTAAAATATCCAGGAAAACCTAAAACTCTTGAGGATATGGATAGTGCAATTCGCCAAGGTATAGAGGAATTGTGGAATGATTGCGGTTGACAAAATCTAACCAAAAGAAAAAATAAATCCTATTTCATTGCAAAGTAAACTTGGCGTACAAACCAAGTTAGAGCTTCTACTATTCCATCATAATTATTTTCAGTATTTTTAAGGTATGGCTTTTCTAATAGCAGTTCTTGAAGCTTTCTGTTTCGTTCTTCTCTGTTATACTGGTTATGTTCAATGATATTACGAAATTTTCTAGCGTCATCTATAAGAGAATAAAATTCCTTATTCAAGGGTTCAAGAGAGAAAGCTAATTTAGTTGGTGGTCTCTTTAATGCCTTAGAAAATAATGGTGGTAAATATACGAGTAAACAAAAAATATGCTTAGTGGAATTAAGCAAAAGGCTATTGTCGGAAAAGATGGCAGGATTTAACTTTCTGCAACTGAATTACCAGAAGGAACTGTTGTAGAAGTTATCGTGTTAGTTGAAACACCAACTGAAGAAGATGAAACTACCTATCTTCTGAAATCAGAAGCTAACAAAAAGCATCTACTCAAAGCTTTGGAGAATGTACAAAAAGGAAACCTAATTTATGTCGATTTAGATGATCTTAACTATTTTTAATAAATTCAATTAACTAACAGCAAAATCTGTATATTTACGCACAGATGGTAACTGACAACCTAAAACAATATCTTCTTTTGGGACACCTAATTCAACCAATTCATTAGCAATTCCTACCTCTGTCCCATCTTGCTGAATCCAGATTTTATCGTCAATAATATCTAGATGAAGAACAGGCCCATATATGCGGTCTTGATCGCGCCAACCTACATAAACTAATTGATAATGATCGTGTTCTGGATCAAAAATTGTCTGTGCTTGAATGCGATTATCCCAAACAATACTGGCGTGTTGTTGCAGCAAATTCTGAATATATTGTCGATATTCGTCTAGCTTTGCCATTCTGATATCACCTCCTGTTCAATATTATAAATTAGTAAACAGAGCTGATTACTTTTAATTACAGATTGGATAAATGGAAGTATAAAAAAATTATTGTAAACACTACTAGGAACTGCTAAATATAAAGTGCGATCGGCTTCTTGTTTTTGTAAAGCAATTCGGTAAATGATAAATTGTCCTAATGCACCATAAAGCTCTGTGATTTTTGACGGACTCAGAAAACTTTTAATTTCAACAGCTATTTTTTGCCCTTGTTTTTCGGCTGCAATAACTTTTTCTGCTCCTAAATCAACATATAGCTCAAGGGTTCCCGCCTGGAGAGCATAAGGATCATGAGTGATTAACCACCCTTCTTTCTCAAGTGCTGTTTTGACAACTGTATGAAAAGCATCTTTAGCAGACACGGATTTAATTCCAATTTATGGCGGTGCTTGATTTAATAATTTCCATTTCAAGAATACATTGACAACCTAGCGAAACAACCATTTGAAGTGCGCTTCTTTAATAATGAGCAATAATCCTTCAGAAAATATCATTCACAGTGCAGAATGATCATCTATTTTTCCTATGCCCAATGCCCAATGCCCAATGCCCCATATCCTAATTGCATACTTCTATGTGATGAGAAGTATCCACACCAACCCAAACAACTCTCATTAGCAGGTTAAACTAGGCTGGTAACAGCTGCTCCACGTTCCTTATGAGGCTTTTATGGGAGCTAACCTCAAACAGATTGCCAACTATTTAGACAACCTTGGTTGGGACTATCGTTTGGATGATGAAGAAGACCGAATTATAACAGGTGTGGAGGCTGATAACCTAGAAGATTTCCTAATAGTTATCCAGCTGGATGAAGAGGGAAAATTTTTTCGGGTATTTACCCCTCAAGTTCTGGCAGGAATTCAAGACCATCCTCACAAGGCAGCTATCCTACAAACAATGCTTGCCATTTCCTGGGAAACCAAAATGTTGCAATGGGAGTATGACCCATCCGATGGCGAAATCCGTGCCATTATTGAGTTTCCTTTAGAAGACTCGATTCTCACAGAAAGACAATTTCACCGTTGCTTGAGTGGGTTAATTCAGATTGTGGATGGCATAGCGATACCTCGCCTGAAAGAAGTGATGGTAACAGGTCTTGATCCGGGGAATATAGAACTTGGGGAAAGATTGTTACTCAGTATCCAAGAAGAAGCCCCAGGATTGCTAGATTTGCTGGAAAAAGCAATGGAAGCGCGAAAAAAGCGAGGAAGTTTTAAGAGCGAGTGAGCCGGATCATCACTTAAATAGCTATACTCCAAAGTGATACCCTCACTATATACTGAAATTTTCTGGGGCTGGATATTATGACATCCTATGCAACCTCCTCTGCCAAAGCGGAAATGAGTGAACTTCGGCGGTTGAAAAGCTTATTACCGCCAGAATTGCAAAGCTGGGTCACGGTTGAAGGCACAACTGAGGTCAATCCACCCCTGGTGCGTTGCGAAGAAATTGGTAAAGACCAGGTAGAAATTCAAATTGACTTGGTGAAATGGGATGCCCTCGCTATGGATCAGCGTAATCTGCTGTTCTGGCATGAAGTTGCTCGCGTTCAAAATGACACAATTCCTAAAGATGGTTGGGAAATGGCAGCACTAGCCATCGGTTTAGGTGGTGCTGTAGGCGAATTATGGGTACAAGATGGATTGCTGCTGGTATTAGCTTTGTCGCTGTGTGGTGTGTCAGGCTGGCGACTGTACCAAAAGAATAGTGGGGAAAAGCAACTAAAAGAATTGCTCAATGCTGATGAGAAAGCGATCGCCTTGGCAACTCGTTTTGGTTATAGCCTCCCCAATGCCTACAAGAGTCTTGGTAGTGCCTTGAAAACCCTGATTGACAATACTCCTAGTAAGCGCCAACGGTCGAAATACGAAGCAAGGCTCTCTGGTCTCAAACGCAGTGCAAATAAGGCAAAAGCTCAATCCAGAACTACAGATGAGGGCGGACTGTAATTAGTTAGGAGTTAGGAGTTTGGAGTTTGGAGTTTGGAGAGACGCGATTAATCGCGTCTGTACAGGAATTATGAATTATAAGTGAACTCCTGACTCCTGACTCTTCAAAGCTGGTTCAGCATTTTATGGGTCTGGGGGATCACACGCACTTGCTTGACAAACCTCTTCATCAAAGCTTGCCACGTCAAAACTTGATCGCTCGAAGGCGCAAGCACAGGGATTGGGGAAAATTGTTCAAATGCTGCCAAAGGCGTAACAGGTTGTAAAAATACTGAGATATCTGGACTAACCTCTGCCACCAGCAAAGCTGAACGTTCCAATTCGGCGGGATCTGTGTTTTGAGACACAATTATCTTGACAAAAACATTTAAATATGAGTCATGACATAATTGGAGAAATTTACTATGTTCTTGCCAATGACTTTCGCCGCTAACACTGGGCAATTTGAAATCCATACCCACGGAGTCTAAGTAGGGGAGAATCATTGCTAATTGTTCTGGGCGATGTCCGCCAGTTTCTAGGTATATAGGTAGACCAGTTATGGCTCGGACTTCGGGTAGAAACTGCGTTAAAAATTGGGCATGAAGAAGTGGTTCACCCCCAGTTAAGCTAATGCTATCGTGTAGACAAGGTAGATTTTGTCGTTCCACCCATTCCATTAATATTGGTAATGGAACAGGGTTAGAGTGAATTTCAAAGTCGCGCAATCCAGGCGATCGCTCTATTCGACAACTCGCTGGTGCATTCCAAGTCTGGGCACTATCACAAAAGTGACACCGCAAATCACACAAAGCAAAACGAATAAAAATCTGACGTGTCCCTACATTCAGTCCTTCTCCTTGAATGGCAGAAAAAACCTCAATCAGGCGTGCAGTAGGTGTAACCGTAGTTTTAGCAATCATTTGATCAGAGCAACGCGATCGCGCTGCGTCGGCACAACAGCAAGGATATTTTTTGGCTTCTTGTTCTATTGTGAATCGTCGCTAGCGATCTCCAATCTCAGCCCCGGTAAATAGCGATTAGTCCTTGTTACTACTGATTCCAATATTAGGTTAGGTAATTTACTCGGACAAAATAATGTTTGGCAGATTACATTATACATGGCAACGAAAGTGCAGAGCTTCATGACTAGCCAACCGACAGAGGTCGATTTTCCAGTTAATTCCCTAAACGACACGGCTATAGTGCAGATGCCGACGCGGTTGAGCGTGCTAGAGGCTTTAGGCTTTAAGCAAACCTGCCAAGGCTTAATCCAGCCCAATTCACATCCCAAGCAAATCATTATTGACTTTCACCAAACTACTTTTATGGATAGTAGTGGTTTAGGTGCCCTGGTCAGTAATTTTAAATACGCTCAGGCGAAAGGGATTACATTAACGCTGCGGAATGTAACACCTCAGGTAATGGCAGTCCTAAAACTGACCGGATTGGATCAAGTTTTTCCCCTAGAGTCTGTGGACGAGGGGTCGTTAATAGAGCAAGAAGACTTAGTAGATAATCGGAAGACAACTTCCCGTAAAGTAAAGCAGTTACCCACTACTCACCCTTCTGTGGCATCTTGGATGAAACGGTTCATAGACATTGTAGGGTCAGTAATTGGTTTATTACTTACAGGAGTTTTGTTTATTCCGATTGCGATCGCTATTCAAATTAATGATCCTGGTCCCATTTTCTTTAGTCAAACCCGTTGTGGTTGGATGGGAAAGCAGTTTAAGATTTGGAAATTCCGCTCCATGTGTGTGGATGCGGAAGCGAAGAAATCCGAAGTCAAAAACCAAGTGCAAGGTGCTTTTTTTAAGAATGAGAATGACCCCAGAATTACTAAGGTAGGGCGCTTTTTACGGCGAACTAGTTCTGATGAACTACCCCAATTTTGGAACGTCCTCAAAGGAGAGATGAGTTTAGTAGGCACCCGACCACCCACACCTGATGAAGTGGAACGCTATGAAGTACCGGAATGGCAACGTTTCGATGTTAAACCCGGCATGACTGGCGAATGGCAAGTAAATGGGCGTTCTACAGTCCGTAGTTTTGAAGATGTAATTCGCCTGGATTTGCAGTATCAAAAAAATTGGAGTTTGCTGTACGATTTAAAGCTAATTTTTAAAACTATAGCTATCTTATTTAATAGAAATAGTGGTGCTGTTTAGCTAACTACCTTTATTCACAATTTTTTGGTAACTCGCAACTCTCAGGATAATTCTTAAATTTACCCAAGCCTATTTTAGGCTTGGGTAAATTTAAGGCTATGGATAATAAATACTTACCAATTTTAATTGCGATCGCATTAAGCGCACTTGGTGTTCTTGGTGATTACTTCTTAAAAATTGCCAGCAGCAATGAGAGCCTGTTGAAAAACCAATAGTTCCTTTTCGAGCTAATTATAGCGTTTCCTAATCAGATGAGGTACATCATAGCCCTCCTCGCCTGCGGGGAGGGGGTTGGGGGTGGGGTTCTTGTACCTCATTCAACCGAGAACCGCTATATCCTGGCTTCTACTGCTTTTGGTTGGGTCTATGTCATGAATCACCTGAAGTTAGGGACAATTGGTGTTGTTTATTCTGTATCTACGGTTCTATTATTAGCTGTGGTGGGCGTTGCTTTTTTTGAATCGGAAAGACTAATAGACATCTCCAAAAATTAAATATGCGTTACCCAGAACCCTTGTTTTGACGTAGCACTGCTACGTCAAAACAATTCTTTTTTGGAGATGTCTAATACAAAGGCGCTAAGAAAAACTATGCGCCTCTGCATAAGATTATCCCACTCCCTTCTGAACACCAACTAATTCAACCTGCTGCACCTCTGGCAACAAACGCTTCACGCCTTGCTTAACAAACCCCTGCAAAAAACCAATCTGCTGATTTTGCCCAAATACCTTTTGCAAGGTTTGCCGCAAATTCTCCAAATTTAAACCGGTTCCAGAATCTATTGCAATTTCCTGCTGTTGGAAATACTCAACTAGACTTAACCCAGCTACCCTAGTCAGATAAGCTGCACTTACTCCCTGCACTACGCCACCAGCAACAAAGGTAACGGCGTTACTTTTCAGAACAGTACTAATCGCCTTTGTAGAAAGTTCAACTAAACCGAGTTTCAGCATCAAACTTCCCATTGTTCCAGCTACGGTTTGCGCCTGTTCTAGGGAAAATTTCTGCTGATAAATATTACCCAAATCCATTACCATTTGAGCATTAATTGCCGCAGTCGCCAGAATATCAAGGGCTGGTACTGGGTTAGCAAAGGCAGCAGCCGCAGCTATCCACTGATATTGTTCAATAATTGGGGTGGCGCGATCACGTCTAGTTCCATTCAGCCAGTTTTTCGCCTCAGCTTTCAATAACCCAGCTTTCCTCATGGTAGTTAGCCAAACCAAGCGTTGTCCTTGTTGTGCCAAAACTTCACCCAACTGCTGCGTCAATTGCTGGATATTTGGTGCTGGTTGTTCCATCCACTCTTGCACAGTACCATCAGCTTCATGCTTTCGGACTTTGATGGCAATGGGAGAAACCGCAGTTGCAACTACATTTCCCTGCATTCGCTGTTTTAATGACAGTAAAATGCTGGCGCTTTCATCGGCTAAATACTGATCTTGTTTGTTGAAAACCAGGATTGTGGGCTGATTTGCTGCTTTTAGCTGCTGTAAGGTTTGAAATTCTGAGTCTGTCAAATCACCGTTTGTCAGGAACAGCACAAAATCTGATTTTGCTACTTCTGCCAAAATAGCTGCATCGGAATTTTCACCTGCTTCTCTAAACAAAGGTGCCGTCTCTTCTAAAGACACTAAATTTCGTGTCTCTAGATTTTGCTTTAGCACTTGAATTAAAGTGCTTTTACCCACGGATTTCCCGCCAGTCACAGCCACTTTAATTTCTTGTCTGTCTAATTCCAATAGCAATTGGGCAACTTGTTCTCTGAGTGTCTCTAACGCCTGATGGTTTTCTGCTTCTTGTGCCAGTTGGTTTATTACAGTTTCAGCAATAGAAATCGCACTTTCCACAGTCGCACGCTCCACGAGCATACCATCTAGTTGCTCTAAACTGTCTTTCGGGCGATTTTGCTGGAATAACCACAAGCCTCCACCT
Source organism: Nostoc sp. (assembly GCF_036919815.1). Classification (GTDB taxonomy): domain Bacteria; phylum Cyanobacteriota; class Cyanobacteriia; order Cyanobacteriales; family Nostocaceae; genus Nostoc. The sequence goes on along the minus strand of NZ_JBALCE010000034.1, from coordinate 60,273 downwards.
ACAGCTAAGGCACTCAATAAACCAAACTCACCCACCTGCACTATAGAATCGTGCCAACTGTCCAACATCCACAGGGAAAAGGACAGTCCCAATCCTCCCACTAAAATTGGTCGCTGCAACTTCACAACCATGATTCTCCGCGCTTTTTGGATGGCTATATCTTCCAGAATAGATCAAAATAAAACAAAACCCTCCAATCTTTACTGATTGTAGGGTTTTTGTTTTATCTTTCATTTGGTGGCGGGAAGTGGATTTGAACCACTGACCTTCGGGTTATGAGCCCGACGAGCTACCAGGCTGCTCTATCCCGCGTCGCTCTTGACTTTTATAGCATAACCTAAAGTCAAGAGTTTGGCAACTACAAAAATGATAATTCTCCAATTACTTCTAAACGCTTGTATTTCCCCAAGGTGACAAACTTTTCTGAGAGCCTTTCTGCGGTACTGGGACTAATCCAGCCCATTTGCTGGAGTAAGTGAATAGCAACGGCATGTTTTGCCCGTTTTGCCCCATCCATGACTTTGATTGCCAATCCCATACCTTCACCGAGTCTACCAATGCACTGCACTCCTTCGGCACCAGCTTTACTGACCAGTTCCCCTGGAGTTAAACGCATCAGTTCCGTATCAAATTCTCCATCTCCTGCTACCATAGCGGGGTGATGAGTCATCGCACGGACGATGCGCTCCAGATCCAAATTGGTACTAGAGGCTAACAGTGCATACAAAGATGCCATATGACCGAGTTGCATCAGATAAGTTGGTGCGCCACAGTCATCATGAGCGCTGATAAATTCCTCAGCTGGCATTCGCAGTAACTCTGCTACTTTGTTCAAAATCAACTGCTGTATTGGGTGCTTGCGTTCCAAGTAGTTATTCAAAGGCCAATGGCGTTGTTGACAAACGGCTAACATTCCCGCATGTTTTCCAGAGCAATTGTATTCCAGAGGACTCCGCTTACCTTCAGGAATTGGACATTGGAGTACAGTTGGATCAAGATCAGCCCGCCAAAGGATGTTAAATACCTGTCGGACTTGCTCTATTGTTCCTTTGTGGGAACTTGTAATAATTGCTAAGTCGCGATCGCTAAGGGCATAGCGTTCCAATGTACCTGTGGTGGTGACTGCGAGTGCCTGAAATGGTTTCAGGGCTGAACGGATAAATCCAGCAGTTTCAGAATTTCCGGCAACGGTTAGAACCCGTCCTCGTTCGTCGCATACAACAGCTTGAACTATATGCCGGGATTCAATAATACCTTCCCGCAGCAACCGGACTTCTAGTGCTGTGGATTGAGTTCGTTTTCCCATTGTCATGGGTTTATATTTATCACCTTTTTTAATTATTAGTCATTGGTCATTAGTCATTAGCTAATGACTAATGACTAATGACCAATGACTGTTTTAAAACAAATGCCAAACTATAGTACCAATAACGAACATTCCCGCCAAGCCAGCAAAGGTAAATTGTAACCGCCGCAGAATAGGTTTGATTTCGTATGCAACAATCAAGCGATCGCGGTTGAGGAGTTCCTGTGGCTTTGTCCAAGTTTGACCGTCATACCAGCCGGACTCTTCATAAAATACTGTGGGACTGCAAAGGCGATCGCACACGTAGAACCAGCCTAAGTATAACCTTACCAGTGCCAGCACTACCCCGACACTGGCTCCGGCAGCACCACAGAGAAGAAAATGTGCAATATACTTGTAAGGGGGAAAACTTGCCGCAGCTACAGGCCCTGCTAAGAGCCAAGATAAACCCCAAATCCAAACAATTTTCGTGATATACTCGCGCCAATCTAAAGTGCTATCACGAAACAGCCAGGAAGTTTTTAACTCTTCGTACTCATTGAGCGGTTGTTGCTCTGTGGGAACTGGGCAATTGGAAACCGAAGACCTAATCATGTTGGCTTATCCTCACCCTGATCAGATTCTGGAAGGGAAATACGCTCTGCATGAATCCAGAACGCTTCTAAATTATAAAACTCCCGTTCTTTGGGCATCATGATGTGAACGATCACATCACCGTAGTCTTGTAGTACCCAACTCCCCTCGACTTTTCCTTCTGTCCTTAAGGGGCGCCGTTGCAACTCAGTTTCGACTTTCCCTTCAATTGCTTGAGCGATCGCCCTTACTTGTACCCTAGAATAGCCAGTCATCATCACAAAGTAATCAGCCAGGTAAGATACCTCTGCTACTTTGAGCAATATAATCTCACCCGCTTTGCGATCTGATGCCGCAACAGCGATCGTTGCAGCTAATACTCCGCTCGCATCTTCACTTTGGGCGTGGCTCTTTACCACACTCTTCGTCAGTGGAACAGATTGTAAGGGGAAATTTCCTTGGAAATAATCAGTCATTAAACCTCAGGTGCTTTCTTTCTTTTGAAACAATTGTTTACATTTACTTACAAACAACAAACAATTGATCTGAAAATGTGTCAATAGGTTTTTTTGAATACTAACAAAAAAATAGGTGTCTATGGGGCTAGTTTGATAATTGGCTGTTTAGATTTCGACATCAGCAATCAGCAGTTGTGGATAGTTATTCTAGAGCGATAAATCAACCAATAGCTTTCCAGCAAGAATTTATGGCGAAAATAATCGCAGACTAATCAAACAGCCTAATATTGTAAAGCTAGTGCAAGGAGGCATGAGGCAGAAGCAAACAAAGCATATAAATTAAGGTTTTGTTACCTTTTTTAACTGGATAGTTATTTCGACCATGCTGGACTAATAATTTGCAGGTAACGCCACATATATGCTTTAGGCTATCTACTAAAAACTACAATCCAACACATTGCTGTATACTATCAAGTATAATTAACCACCCTCAAAATCTATTGCAACTTAGATACTGAGGGTAAAATTAAGTATAATCGCACTGAAGGCGCGGGTATGTAATCTAACTCTACTGCCGTAGATTAAACTTCTTGTTTTGTAACTCTTGTGGACTGAATTGTTCCACGATTTGCCGTCAATGAGTAACACAAGGACTCATACTGATTTAAAGCTTGCTCAAAAGCATAATGTTCAACGGCATATTGGCGACTTTTATAACCGAGAGTTTTGACTTTTTCGGGGTTTTGGTACAAATCTAAAATTGCCATTGCTAAAGCTTGGGGATCTTCTGGAGGAACGATAACTCCGCCGCCACTTTGCCTGATGGCTTTTGCTGCTGTACCATTGTCAGGGACAGAGGCAACTAAGGCCCCTCCACTGGCAAGTAGCACTTGAATTTTTGACGGCATATTGAAGGATACAATATTTTTCTTTTGCACCACTAAGCCAACATCGGCAGCTGCTAACATTTGTGGCAAATATTTGCGGGGTTGAAATGGCAGTAGCAAAACATTATCTGCGCCACAGTCTAGACATTGCTGTTGTAATCGCTGTAAACCTTTTGCCTCGCCAACGATCACAAAAACAATATCTGGGATATGGCGCAACACAGAAGCAGCTTTGACGACGCTTTCTAAGCCTTGGGTTAGGGCAATGTTACCAGAATAAAGTACTACAAATTTGCCATTCAGATTATGTGCAGCGCGGAAAGGGTTATCTTTTTTAGGCAAAGGGCGGATAAAATTTACGTCAACCCAGTTGGGAATTTGCACAATTTTGTCAGCTTCTACGCCCTTAGAACGCAAATTTTCCACAAACCCATCGGCGATGACGCTAATTTTGCTGGCACTATGGTAGGCAAATTTTTCTAATAATGTAAATAACTGGATGAGCAATTTATTTTTCAGTAGACCGACGTGGACGGCTGCTTCTGGTAATATATCTTGTAGATTTAAGATCACAGGACAAGCACGTAACCATCCTAAAAGAGCAACTGGTACACAGCTTGGCAAGGATGGCGATGTTGAGAGAATAACATCTGGACGCCAACCGAAGAGGGCAGGCACAAAACTAGTGACAACGAAACTAGCATCTAGTAACACCCGATCTAATAGGTTGGGTTGGGGACGAATCCAAACGTAACTACGTTGAATTTGAACGCCATTTTTGTATTCGTTGACATACCACTTGCCCCGATATTCCTGGTAAATTTGACGCTCCGGGTAGTTGGGCATAGCGGTGACTACGCGCACTTGATGCCCACGCTTCACAAGTCCCTCTGCTAGTTCAGTCATCAGTGGGGCAATACCAATTGGCTCTGGATAGTAGTTGTAGGAGTAAATTAAAATTCGCATAAAAAGTTAGTCCTAAGTACCCTGGTTTTTATTTAATGACAAATATTTGTCTTAAACATAATTTGGAGCTGGGAAACTCCTATATCTAATTGTCGCTTCAGACTGTTTTTCTGTCAGGTATTTTCCTTAAAGATTGAGTAAACTTTGATATTAAATACTTAGGGAAACTGTGAATTTTTTTGACTATTTAAGCAGTGCTTCAAGTGTACATTTCTGATTGGTACGTAAGTAAAAACCCTAAGTAGTCCGATATGAATTAAGACTTTTTTATTATCCTAAGTAAGTGGGAAAGAATAAATAAAACTATGTTACGCAATGTAAAATTAATTCAATTGGCACGTAGTAAGCGGCTCCATATCTTAGTACCAACCTTTAATTATTCACGCCCACTTACTTAGTTATTGAATGAGCGATCGCCCTTGTATTTTCTCCTTTTTTGCTGGTTCCGGTTTCCTAGATTTAGGTTTTGAAACTAGCGGTTTTAATATTGTTTACGTCAATGAAATCTTCCATCCATTCATCGCCGCCTACCGTCATTCACGGGAAGTTCTGAATCTACCGTTGCCAGAATACGGGTATTCTGACGGAGACGCAGGAGATGTAACGCAACTTCTGGAAGGTTTACAAACACAACACCTCCGGGAGTTAGTACAAGACTGCCGCAAATCTAATAATATTGTGGGCTTCATTGGCGGGCCTCCCTGTCCTGATTTTTCTATTGGCGGAAAAAATAGAGGACGTTTAGGAGATAATGGCAAGCTTTCCGCTTCTTACGTTGAATTAATTTGCCGCAATCTTCCAGATTTCTTTTTATTTGAGAACGTTAAGGGTTTGTGGAGAACGACAAAGCATCGGTTATTTTTTGAATCGCTCAAGCAACAATTACTGGAAGCAGGCTATATATTAACAGAGCGGTTAATTAATGCGATCGAATATGGTGTCCCCCAGGATAGAGAAAGAATTATTCTCATTGGTTTCAAAAATAATTTTATCAAGGATATCGGAATAAAACTCGGTAGTGAAAAGTTACTACCTGAGAGATATTTTCCTTGGGACAATCACATTTTATATCCTCAAAAAAAGGTTTTTAGTTATCCTTGGCGTCAGTGCGAACCATTCCAAGAAAATTCCATAATACCTTGTCCTGATGGCATTCCTCAAGAATTAACAGTTGAATACTGGTTTAGAAAAAATAATGTGCTGAAGCATCCCAATGCTGAAAACTGTTTTCAACCAAGGGCAGGGATTACAAGATTTGCTGCTATTGATGAAGGAGATGATTCTAAAAAGTCTTTCAAGCGTCTTCACCGATGGCGTTACTCTCCGACAGCTTGCTATGGAAATAATGAAGTACATTTACATCCCTATAAAATCCGGCGAATATCTGTGGCGGAAGCTTTAGCCATACAATCTTTACCTGCAAATTTTGTACTTCCAGAAAATATGTCGCTCACGAATATGTTTAAGACTATTGGTAATGGTGTACCATACTTGGCATCGAAGGCATTAGCTAAAACTATTATTAACTTCTTAGGAAACAGCGTGATAAATACTGTTGATATTCCTAAGGTTATTGCTGCCTAATGTCAATTTAAATACTGACAGTAATTCTGCGAAATCTACAAAGCCAACATCCAAGAGAAGTCAACAGATTGTTTTCAGGATAAACTCGTAATAAATATGGTTTAATATATATATATAAGAAATGTTTTAGTTTTTTATAAAGTTTAATAATCAATCACTGGTAAAAGACACGATGGCAGCAGACTATCCAGACATTGATATTGCGCCATTTATCGATCACGCCCTGTTAACGCCAACAGCTACTCCAGAGCAGGTTGAGCAGTGGTGTGAAGAAGCATACAGATTCAATTTTGCGGCGGTTTGCTTGTACCCCGCCTATGTCAAACAAGCAGTCGAACTCCTCCACGGCAAGAACCCGAAAGTCTGTACGGTGATTGGCTTTCCTGCTGGTGCGACGACTTCAGCAGTGAAACTGTATGAGGCTCAAGAAGCGGCGGATAGTGGGGCTACTGAGTTGGATGTGGTAATGAATTTGGGCTGGTTGAAAGCTGGTAAAACTGAAGAAGTCCACCGAGAGATTGCCGAAATTTGTGAAGAGACTGGGCAAACTGTCAAGGTAATTTTGGAAATCAACCTGTTGACAGATGCGGAGAAAAAAATAGCTGCGGAAATAGCTATGGAGGCGGGAGCGGCATTCTTAAAAACTAGTACAGGTTTGAATGGCGGTGCAACAGTGGCAGATGTGCGACTTTTGCATGAATTGGCCAAAGATAGGGTGGGAATTAAAGCTTCGGGTGGTATCCGCACTATCCATCAAGCCTTAGACTTAATCGTAGCGGGTGCTACTAGATTAGGCACATCTCGCGGTATGGATTTGCTCCGCCAACGCGATAACCTGGGAAAGGGTGAATAGAATAGTCATTTGTCATTTGTCATTTGTCATTTGTCCTAAGCTAATGACCCTTGACTAATGACTAATAACTAGTGACTAATGACTTAAGAACTAATGAGTAGAACCTACAAAGCAACTGGTATTAATCTTAAAACCCAGGCGTTGGGAGAATCGGATAAAATAGTGACGATTTTGACACCGGAGTTCGGTCTGATTCGAGCAGTGGCTCCAGGGGCACGTAAGCACAACTCTAGCCTGGGCGGTAGGAGTGGGATGTTTGTTGTGAATGAACTATTGATTGCCAAAGGGCGATCGCTTGATAAAATTACTCAAGCACAGACGTTAAAAACTTATCCTGGTTTAGCTAAAGATTTGGGAAAATTGGCTGCTAGTCAGTATTTAGCAGAAATAGTCCTGTGTCAAGCTTTGAGCGAACAACCTCAAGAAGAACTTTATGAGTTGTTCAATGAACATCTCCATCGGTTGGAGGCGGTATCTAGTGCAAATCCATCTGGTGTTTTGGCTCATCTGGCTCATGGAGTGTTTCACCTTTTAGCCTTAGCAGGACTGACGCCGCAAGTGCAAGTTTGCTGCCTATCTGAGCGTCCCCTCAAGCCAGACTTTACAGACCCCAACTGGCAGGTAGGATTTAGCACCCCTGCGGGTGGAACGGTTTGCTTAGAAGCTTGGGAAGGTTTACGAACAGAGGGGCAGAGGGTCAGAGGGGCAGAGGGGGAGATTAGTAACCAATTCCCAATGCCCAATGCCCCATCCCCAATACTTCGACAACGCTCAGTACAAGTGCCCAATGCCCAAACAGTTGTTGTGCATCGGCAAGAAATACCTGTGATTTCTAGTCGTCCGGGTGCTATTGAATTGGCTTTGCTTCAACATCTGTCACAACCAGAGATAATGCAAATTGATGGTGCTAGAGATCATCACTGGTTATCTGTTGAGCAAATTTTGCGCCAGTATGCTCAATATCAATTAGGTCGCCCTATTCGCTCTGCTACCTTGATCGACTCTTATTTTGCTGCCAACCATGATGCAACCGTCTGATTTGGATAAAAAAATCCTGCCTTTGTCACCAAGCCTCGTCAAAAAACAGAATAGGGCATTAGATCCTACAGTTAAGAATGACTTGAGTGCCGTTTCCAACTGTACATCTAGTCAAATTAATAGCGAAGAAATGTCCCCAAAAGACGTTTCTAAAAAGGATCAAAGTTGTACAGAGGAGATCCCAAAAACTAATGTTTCAAGTCAATTAGAAACACCATCTGAGGACAAATTAACGACTGCTGAGGTAGATAGCAACGGCACTCGCAATGGGCATAATTTGCCAGCAGTCAGTATCCCAGAAAAAGAACCATCAAAATTAGATGGGTCTGGTTCAGGTGGAGAAGCAGTTACAAAGAATGTAACACAGCAGGGGTTTTTGCCTGTATTAAAAAACCCTAATTTCCTAGCTCTTTGGGGCGGTCAAGTGTTTTCCCAACTAGCAGATAAAGTTTATTTGGTGCTAATGATTGCTTTGATTAATACTCAGTTTCAAGCAAGCAATCAGAGTATTAGTGGTTGGGTATCAGTCTTGATGATGGCTTTTACTATTCCAGCCGTATTGTTTGGTTCGGTTGCTGGCGTGTTTGTCGATCGCTGGTCGAAAAAGGCTGTGCTGGTAGCAACAAATGTTTGGCGCGGCATCCTGGTTTTATCAATTCCCTTCCTGGTGTGGTTGACTCATGATTTGCAACCTATAGGAGTGTTGCCAGTCGGTTTTATAATCATCCTGGGTGTAACTTTTTTAGTTTCGACTTTGACGCAGTTTTTTGCCCCGGCAGAACAAGCGGCAATTCCTTTGATCGTGGAAGAACAGCATTTGCTCTCGGCAAATTCGCTTTACACGACAACGATGATGGCATCGGTGATTGTGGGGTTTGCCGTCGGCGAACCGTTATTAGCGATCGCAGATGGACTTTGGCTGCAAATTGGTGGTAATGGTAGTTTGGGCAAAGAACTTTTAGTCGGTGGTAGTTATGCGATCGCTGGACTAATTTTATTCCTTTTGGCAACTAAGGAAAAACACCACGATCCCGATACAGAATTCCCTCACGTATTCTCTGACTTGCGGGACGGTTTCAGCTACCTCAAAGCAAATCATCGCATCCGCAATGCTTTACTTCAGCTGATTATCTTGTTTTCTGTCTTTGCAGCATTAACTGTTCTAGCCGTTCGCATGGCAGAAATAATTCCCAACATGAAAGCCTCCCAGTTCGGCTTTTTACTAGCAGCCGGCGGTGTTGGTATCGCTGCTGGAGCAACAATTCTCGGCCAATTTTGTCAACGCTTTTCCTATACCCAACTAAGTCTGTATGGTTCTATGGGCATGGCAGCATCCCTTATTGGTCTATCAGTATTTACAACCCAACTGTGGCTAGTCTTGTTACTGGTGGCGCTATTAGGGATCTTTGGGGCTTTAGTGGGAATTCCCATGCAAACAGCGATCCAAACAGAAACACCTCCAGAAATGCGTGGGAAGGTTTTTGGCTTGCAAAACAATGTAATTAATATTGCCCTCTCCTTACCTTTGGCATTAGCAGGTGTAGCAGAAACCTTTCTGGGATTACAGGTAGTTTTTTTGGGATTAGCTGCGATCGTCTTTTCAGGAGGTATATTAACCTGGTATAACTCACGTAAGTAGTTAGTTATTATTCATTACGTTGAAGTAATTACTAATTTCTTTAAAGCTTTTCTGTTCATGGTAAACTGTCGTCAGTGAAAATTTATCACATACTTGCGGGATATTAATCTGACCTTAGTCAGAATAAGTTGTTTTAATATCAGAAATTAACAACTTATAAATAGAATAAATAAAGCCATAAATCCACTGGTTTAATCAGCTTAAAATAGGCTTTTTAAACTAAAGTGTCGTGGAAATCTGTAATAACTAAAAAAACCAGCAAGTATACCTAGATAAAATAAATCACAAAGCATACAGAAGTAATAGTTCAACCCCGCTTTTCTTACAGCTAAATAAAGAATGCGTATAGCCTGGATTGGAAAAAAATCGCCCTTTTGCGGCAATGTCACCTACAGTCGAGAAATTACAAATTCTTTGCTAGATAGGGGACATCAAGTTAGCTTTCTTCACTTCGCCCAGGAAGAGTCGGAACCTGACAACTGGCCAAATCTTCGAGAGGTTTCTCTCCCTTTCATTTACAAGTCCCAGGTTTACACAATTCCCACTTTTAAAGCGACCAAAGTTTTAACCGATTCGCTGCGGAAAATCAAGCCAGATATAGTCCATGCTTCCTTGACACTATCTCCTCTAGACTTTTTTCTACCGGAAATCTGTGAAGAACTGAGGTTGCCCCTAATTGCCACTTTTCATACACCTTTTGCTGGTAAGGGGGCAAAGCTGATATCGGGAACACAACTTTTGGCTTATCAGCTCTACGCACCTTTTTTAGTTAATTACGATCGCGTGATTGTATTTTCCCAAATTCAGCGAGAATTATTGGCAGGGATGGGTGTAAGGAAAGAAAATATTGCTGTAATTCCCAACGGTGTTGATACCGCTAAGTATTCTCCAGGACTTTCTCAAGTCAAAACAGAATTTAAAGCTGAACGCTTATTTGTTTATCAGGGTCGAATAGCACCAGAGAAAAATGTTGAAGCCCTCCTCCGGGCTTGGAAGCAGTCGGCAATGGGAGCTGGTACTAAGTTATTGATTGTTGGCGACGGACCTTTGAAGTCTTCTTTAGAGCCGTTTTTTGGTTCAGAATACGGCATTAGCTGGTTGGGATTTGTCGCTGATGAAGACCGACGCATCGAAATTTTGCGGGGTGCAGATGTATTTGTTTTACCTTCATTGGTAGAGGGTTTGTCCCTATCTCTGTTAGAAGGAATGGCATGTGGGTTGGCTTGTTTAGCAACAGACGTGGGTGCAGATGGAGAAGTATTGGAAAAGGGCGCAGGTGTAGTTATTAGTACCAAAACAGCGCGATCGCAATTAAGAACGCTCTTGCCAGTGTTCCAAGACCATCCAGAGTTAACAACCTTACTGGGGCAAAAAGCCAGACAGCGTGTATTAGAACGCTATACCCTGAGTAAAAATATTACTCTGCTCGAAGAACTTTATAAACAAGTTTTAGCACAGCGACCTCTACCGTTAAGTCGTAGAGCTTAGGGAAAAGGAAGAAGTGCGTAGGCGTAGCCCATCGGAGATATCGCACTGTAAATTATTCAGATGGCAATGAATGCGATCGGATAAAATATAGATACCTAACTAATAATTCTCTTACTAGTTTTACCAGACCATCTAGAGTTAACAAAATGAAGTATGACGTAAGTCAGATAAAGTTGAGAAATATCCCTGACTTAGAGCAGCTAGAACATGGAAAGTGCTGCCGAACATACGTCTATTGCTTCATAAAACCGTTGCCTGAACAAAACGTTATTGACCAAATTGCAAATAGTTTGGAGAAGAAATTCATCTGTTCAAAGGAAGTATATGAGATTCCTGAAGATGTTGAAATTTGTGCATCTATTTTCATGGAGCGTTCACAAGATGAGGAAGCCAGAGTTCGTGTTTTGACAGATCAACCAGAAGAAGTTTGCGTTTACATCTTTGGGATACACACTCTGCCACGCAAAATTGAAGAAAGGTTTGGAATTATACAGTCGATTCAGGGACAACAGCGAGAGAGTTGGATTACTGACAGACAGTAGGGTAGAACTTTTGGTTGATTGTTCTTCAGGGAGTCGCTGGATATCTTCTGACTTAACTTCTGTGTGCTGTGTATCTTTTTTTTCTGGGCAATTATCGGCAAAAATTAATAAATTAGTTAACATGAAATAATAAATAACAGTAAATTAAAGCTACAAAATCAACAAATGACTGCAATTATCGACATAAAAACATTATATGAATCCAATTACCTGCAATGGTTAGAGGAGACTATTAAATGTCTCCAAAATCGACAATTAGCAGACGTTGACTATGAAAACTTAATAGAAGAATTGGAAGATTTGGCTAAAAATGAAAAAAGGCGAGTCAGAAGTTTATTGGAACAGATTATTAGACATTTATTACTTTATCAATATTGGGATTTAGAAAAGCTAAGAAATGCTAATCATTGGGCAGCAGAAATTATTAGTTTTCGTAATCAAGTAAATGAAGATTTAAGTGCCAATTTACGCAAATATTTAGAGGATGATTTCAACAGAATTTATAGCTATTCCTTAGATTATGTTAAGGCTAAAACACAGCTAACCAATTTACCTGAATTATGTCCTTATACCTTAGAGCAAATTTTGGATAAAAACTGGTTGCCTTAATCTTAAATCTTTATGCGATAGATATTCATATTTTAACTCAGCAACACCATAAAATTATGTCGCTACAATTTCTCATATTCTTATTTTTGCCGTAGTGACGAGCTTATAGTCTACCTATTAATCAATCTTTAAATTATCCATTAAAGACCATCCTAAAGTAGTTGGCTGTTCATAAACCCGCTTTAGAGTGTTTACATCTCTCGGAGAAATCGGCGGCGGCTGACGAACTTGAGAAAAGTATAAAGCATCAGTTTGTAGCGGACTATGACCCCAAATTCCTAGCGCATGACCGAATTCGTGACGGGTAGCTGCAATGAGATACTCACCTGTTTGACTGGGACTTAACAAAATGGTGAAGCGGTGGGATAAAACTTTGTTGCTGGTGTATAACTCGTAACTAGTTTGTGCCGATCGCGCACGGGATATATTACTACCAGGGGAAATTTGTAAAGGTGGCGCTTTTCGGACAATCGTAATATCAGCAATTTCTGGCTGTTCGACTATTGTTAAAGGTAAATAAGTACTCCATTCTTGTACACCCTGCAAGACACCGTTAACCCATGCTTTAACTTGGTTTTCGCTGACGGCTTTTGGTGGTTCTACGTAAACTCGAACAGGAAATTGTGACCAGACTAAATAACCAACTTGAGTTGTTCTGACTTGGGAAAAGTAGTCACCACTGTTAGTACTATCTTGCCACTCTGCAAGTGTGGGCGGTAAGGGATGGGGTTTTGGGGGAGATGAGGTGGGGAGAGAAATTATTAAATTTGAATATACATATTTTGGTATTTTTGTAAACCCATGACTCGACTGGAGATTAGTAAAAACGATTAACAGCCCTGTGCCAATAAATAAGGCAAGAGCTGTAATTAATCGTCGTGAAATTAAATTTCTTAGGGTGTTAAGTACCGGGTGTTCGGTTCTTCTCCCCATTTACCTATCCTTATTTAGGCAGCCAACCAGCACTTAAAACTACCGTTAAACCGAGAAAAATTACTGTCAATGCCCAAGTAATTCGGTTTAAGGTGTTTTCTGCACTCTTGGCGCTGCTAAATAGCTGGGCTTGTCCGCCAATAGCCCCAATGCCATCACCTTTGGGGCTATGCAGTAAAACGAAGATAATCAAACCAGTAGCGGAAAATGCCCAAATGCCTTGCACGATATTAGTAACTGTCATGGTAGGAATCTCATTTATAAAAAGTTTCAAAAAACGGGAGTTAGGAGTAGAGACGCGATTAATCGCGTCTCTACAGGAGTTGGAAAGGTTTTAATTGATCACTCTTCACTCCTAACTCTTTTACAGCCCCACTTGTACGGGGGTGCGAGTGCGTTGTAGCTCATATTCTGCGGTTTTCAGCAGCGATCGCCCGGTCATTTCTGGTGGCTGAGGCAGCTGTAAAATATCTAGAATCGTGGGGGCGATGTCGGATAGCTTGCCATCGCTTCGCAGTTCGACATTTGTACCATATCCAGGGATTTTGACTTTCTCGCCTTCCACCAAGATGAAGGGGACTGGATTAGTGGTATGAGCTGTCCAGGGATTACCCCCATTATCTAGCATATACTCAGCGTTGCCGTGATCCGCAGTAATAATTGTTGTACCACCGACTTTGATCACACTCTCTAACAAGCGTCCCAAACAGCGATCAACTATTTCAACTGCTGTAATGGTAGCGTCGATTTGACCAGTATGCCCTACCATGTCTGGATTGGCATAGTTAATCACAACTAGGGAATATGTACCCTTTTGAATCGCAGCGATCGCTACATCTGTAACTGGTGCTGCTGACATCGCTGGGGCGTGATCGTAAGTCGCTACCATCGGGCTGCTTACCAGTTCTCGGTCTTCTCCAACAAAAGGTTCCTCCAGACCCCCATTAAAGAAATAGGTGACGTGGGCGTATTTTTCTGTTTCGGCAGTGCGGAACTGATTCAGACCATGATTGGCTATGACTTCTCCCAGAATGTTACTGAGATTCTGAGGCTCAAAGGCTACAGCCACGCGTAAATCTGAATCATACTGCGTAAAGGTGACAAAAGATAGCGGTGTGATTCGCTGTCTTTCAAAACCGTTAAATGTGGGACTTACCAAAGCTTGAGTTAGTTGTCTGGCGCGATCGGGGCGGAAGTTGAAAAATATCACCCCATCCCCTGGTTCGATCGCACCGGGAGCAATTCTGATTGGGTTGACAAATTCATCTTTTACCCCTTCGGCGTAAGATGCTAGCAAGACTTCCACAGCTTGGCGATCGCCACCCGCACCATCTTGGGTCATCACATCATAAGCGCGTTTGACACGATCCCAACGGTGATCGCGATCCATCGCGTAGTAGCGACCGCTAAGGGTGACTATGCGCCCAATTCCTCTGCGGTCTATATAATCTTGTAGCAGTGTGATTGCTTTTACACCGTCAGCTGGCGCGGTGTCACGACCATCAGTGATGGCGTGAATACAAACTTCTGGAATTCGCTGGTCTTTGGCTAAGTCAAGTAGTCCGAATAGATGGGTGATATGCGAGTGTACCCCTCCCTCAGAACAAAGTCCTACTAGATGCAGCTTGCTATTCCGAGAACGAACTTCCTGGCAAATTTTGAGGAGTGCTGGGTTAGAGGCAATAGAACCGTCTTCGACTGCATCGGAGATGCGTACAAGTTCTTGCGGTACAACTCGCCCAGCACCAATGTTCAAATGACCAACTTCCGAGTTGCCCATTTGACCCTCTGGCAACCCTACGGCTTTTCCTGATGTGTGAATGAGGGTATGCGGGTAAGCTGCCCATAAAGTGTCCACGATTGGAGTTTTGGCAGCAACAATAGCGTTTCCTCGCGTTTCCTCGCAGTAGCCCCATCCGTCTAAAATGACTAGCACCACAGGAGCAACAGGTGCTTTGGTCATAGTAAAATTGCCCTTTACTGTTTGTAATACCCGAATGATACCACTGCTAATCCACGCCGCAAGTGAATTTTTGCTTATTAATTTCTTTTATGAGTGAGTTGCAGTTTTTTGAAAGATTTTTAAATTTTAGTAGTTTTTCTGTAATATTTTTGAACGCTAATAAGCAGTGATTACTTAGTAGTAGCCTTTTCGCACTACTACTAAGCCATTTTCTACTTGCTCATTTCCTTTTCGTGGAAGCTTTAGCAGCTTTAGCAGCTTTTTTCGCTGTTTTTTCGGCTTCTACCGCAGCTAACTTTGCCTGTTCTTTTTCTTCGGCAATTTTTTCGAGATAGTAATGATAATCTCCTAAGTAAACGCGGAATTCACCATCACGAATTTCTACAATTTTGTTTGCTACTTGAGAAATAAAGTAGCGGTCGTGGGAAACTACAATTGCCGTACCATCATAATTTTTGAGCGCTTCTTCCAGCATTTCTTTAGCTGGAATATCTAGGTGGTTTGTCGGCTCATCTAAAATTAGTAAGTTCGCGGGACGTAAGAGCATTTTTGCCAACGCCAGACGAGCTTTTTCCCCGCCACTTAATGCCCCAACTGCCTTAAATACTGTGTCACCAGTAAATAAGAAGCGTCCCAAAAGCGTGCGGACTTCTTGATTATCCCAGTCAGGAACTTCATCATGGATAGTTTCCATGACAGTTTTCTTCAAATCCAAGGCTTCAGCCTGATTTTGCTCAAAGTAACCAGGAAGAACATTATGATCGCCTAATTTCACGCTACCTTCTGTGGGTGGTTCCATACCCATAATTACGCGCAGAAGGGTAGATTTCCCAGCACCATTGGGGCCAAGAAATGCAATGCGATCGCCCCTTTCAATTAGGAGATTTGCTGCCAAAAACAGGATTTTATCACCATAAAGATGAGTTAAATCCTTAATTTCCACTACCTCGCGTCCACTGCGGGGTGCAGGCGGAAAACGGAAGTGTAGAGTTCTCATACCACCAACGGGTGCTTCAATGCGCTCGATTTTGTCGAGTTGCTTTTCCCGGCTTTTGGCCTGGGTACTGCGGGTAGCACTGGCGCGAAATCTATCAACAAAGGTTTGCTGTTTCTCTAATTCTTTCTGCTGGCGTTCGTAGGCGCTAAGTTGTACTGATTGACTTTCGGCTTTTTGTAACAAATATGCTGAGTAGTTACCAAGGTAAGTAGCGGAAACGCCACGTTCAGTTTCCACAACTTGGGTGCAGAGGCGGTCAAGGAACTCTCGGTCATGGGAGACTATTACCATCGGCGTAATTAGCCCTCTGAGGTAATTTTCCAACCACTCAATAGTTTCTAAATCCAGGTGGTTAGTCGGTTCATCCAGCAGTAACAAATCGGGTTTTTGCAGGAGGATTTTACCTAAACTCATCCGCATTTGCCAACCACCACTGAAGGCGCTGACGAGGCGATCGCCATCTTCTACCCCAAACCCCATATCTGGTAAGATTTTCCCGATGCGTGCATCTAAGTTATAGCCATCTAAGGCTTCAAATTTCCGTTGCAAGCGATCCAACTTGTCGATTAGTCGATCAAGTTCCTCTGGGCTAGCCGTTTCCATCTCTTGTGGCACATGCGCCAGAGATAACTGTACTTCGTTGGCTTCTTTGAAGACAGTCCAAAATTCTTCTCTAACGGTGCGGGTGGGGTCTACTTCAAATTCTTGGTTGAGGTAAGCTATGTGTAAGCTATTAGGACGAATGATTTCGCCGGCGGTGGGTTCAATTTCCCCAGAGATGATTTTGAGTTGGGTGGATTTTCCAGCACCGTTGACACCGACTAAGCCAATGCGATCGCCTGGTTTAACTTCCCAGTTGATATCTTTGAGAACTTCGCCTGTGGGATAAATTTTACTTATATGTTCTAATCGCAGCATTAAGTTTCTCTCAGGTAGGGAGTGGGTGGTTGAAGACGAAGTACTAACACCGCTTCTAATATTAACAAAAATTAACTATAAATTCGTCGTGATCAAGTCTGGGGAGTCGCAAACAAAATTTAGCTTGAGTCACGGAGAAAATTTACCACATCTATCTCAAGGCTGACTTTGTGTTACTTGTTTGACTTCTTCGACACTCAAATCTAACACCTCTGCTACTTGTTCTACAGTCAACCCTGCTGCCAACATTGCTGGTACTGCTTTTAGTTTCCCTTTAACCTCACCTTGTTCAATGCCTTCCTGAAAGGCTTCCTGATAAAATCTGGTTTGCTTTAACTCGCTTAATCCAAACATTTCCTCCATCTCCTCCCTACTCATTGTGGGAAACTTGTAAGCCAAAATAGTCTCTATAAATTATAATAATTGTTGCTGTTTTGGTGGTGAGTTTATCTCTGACTTGGTTCTATCTATCAACTCCCTTGCTTGGACAATTGCGATATCGTCGGTTGCAATTACTAATTTAGCAGTTGCAATGCCAATTGGAAGCGATGCACCTTCACCTAATTCATCCAAATAAATGCGCCTGACGCGCCCACTTGTGAAAAACTCACGGTAATGTTTGATATTGCCTGTATCTACATTCCTGTTTGGGTATAAAACCACAGCACCCCAGTCATTTAACGGTTGATTCTGACGGAGGTATAAACATATTTCTGCAATTAACCGTGAATAAATTTCCCCATCGGCTTGAAATTGCATTTCAACAAAGTAAATTAGGTTCTCGCTTCCTTGTGTCGATAGAAACACACCATCTATTCTGAAGGCTGTTTGTTTGATTTCAACTGATGAAAATTGATAAAGGCTAGCTGATTCTGGAGGATTACCAATAAGTTCAAAGAAGATATCAGGGAATTCTTGAAACAGGCGATAAAAGATGATGTCTGTTTTCACAAGTTTATATCACTTGAATATTTGGATTTGCTGTTTATATGTTAGTTTCTTCTTCAGAACCATCGCGCACTTCCAACAACCGCTCTTTTGCAATCCCTAATATACGTGATATGGGCGCTAACAAACTATCATCAAATGCTTCTCCAGCATAAATATTATTCAGTTCATCGGGGGATAATTTAAAGCTATCGCAGAATTTAGCAAACTCCTGATTACTCAAGTCAAGTTCTTTTTGCCGATCACTAAGTAAAATAGCGATCGCTCTAGTTCCATGCTTCGGACGCTCACTATTTATTATATATTTGCCCATTAAATAATTGACTTTATCCGTATCGCCGCCCATTTTTTTAATTAAATCAGTACAAGCCATTTTTAAGGCTTTCTTTAAAACTACTTGCTCATTTAAAAACTTAATAACTTCACTGGCATAATCTGGTTTAAAAAATCCCACTAAATCACCTTGATGGTAAACTGGTATATAAGGATCATTTGATTCAACTTGCCAATCTAAAGGTTCGTTGCGTAGCGACATAGCTGCACCCATAAATATTTTCAGATTTCACTATTTTAAAACCACTTACTCATTACCCGCCAGTGGTTATATTTTGGTGAGATATCTAAGAATTTCAATTGATCAAGTAACTGCAATTTCTCCATAGAAGCAGAGGTTATTTGCAAGCATCTCACTTTGGCAAATTGTCCTTAGACTGGAAATCACTAGCTTACATACAAAGCCTTAACCACGGGATCTATACGTAAGTCCACCTACGCCGACTTACCTGCGAAAAGGCTATGCCTACGCTTGTGTAGTCGTTATGTATTTCTACCAGAATCTCGAACTCAACCAAAATTAGCGATCGCCTTTCGCCTTGTTCATCACCAAGTGACTAAAGGGTTCCCAGAGGGGGTTTGGTGGTGTTATGAGGCTTTTGTTAGATATTCAACCATAATGGGCATACTGTAAATATCAAGTAAGTAAGCATGGAAATGGGGTAAACAGTATGTTGACAATAACGTGGCAAGAAGAGATTGCATCCTTGAAACAAGATTTGAACAAGGAAATAAATAAAATTTCACGCAATTCTGATATTAATGTACCTAATTATATTTGCATCAATAACCTGAAATCCAAGTTAGAGCGATTAGATGAAATAGAAAAAATTCTTAGTATAGAAAAATATAAAATTGCTTTTATAGGTACTATCGGTCAAGGAAAAACGACGGCTATCTGCCATCTTTTTAACTTAATAAGTGACTTCACAGGTTCCAATAATAGTGGTAGTAAAACTGAAAATGTAACCGGAACAAAAGAGTTGCTGTCAACGGGAGCAGGTAGAACTACTATATGTGAAGTAATTATCAAAGCATCTGAAAAAACTTACATAGAGATAGAGCCTTATACAGTTGATGAAATGGAAAATCTTATTGTTGAATTCTGCGAATATATTGCAAACAAAGAGAATCCTCAACCAGAGGAGAGAATAATTATTTCTAAAGAAATTGAAAGAGCTATTAGGAATATTATAGGAATGAAGTTACGCTATAAAACAATTTATGTTGAGAATAAAAAGAAAAGTGAAACCATTGATCCAGCCAAGGAAGAATTTGATAAATTGGAATTAGATGAATTTAGAAACCTTGCTTTGAATAATGCAAATTTGAAATCTAGGGAAGAACTTGATAGGTTGGAATTAGATGAATTTAAAAAGCTTATTTTGAATAAATTTAAAAAGCTTGCTTTAAATAATGCCAATCTGGAATCTAGAACTACGAATAAGATTGAATTTGATAATCAAAAAAATGAGCAACAATGGATAAAAAACACCTTTGCTGCGATCAATACTGCTGAGTTAAAGGAATTTGCTATTCCGAGAAAAATATATCTTTATGTAAGCTATGATGTTTTATCTGGCTCAAACTTGTCTCAATTCGATTCAGTCGTTGATACCAAAGGACTTGATGAGAACCCAATTCGTCAAGACTTGCAGAAATATATTGAAAATCAGGATACTATCTGTCTCTTTGTAACTCCCTTCGCTGCGGCTCCTGAAGCTAATATCAGTAAATTAATAGGTTATCACCTTACATCTAAATCCAAAGATTTTCATCATAGATTCGTAACTTTGGTATTACCTCATAAAGATGAACCTGAAAAAGTGAATGAATGTGATGGAGATTATGATAGAGGAATTCAAATCAAAACAGATGAGATTAAAGCTACATTCCAGAATTTGAACTTAGATTTCTTGATAGAAAATATCTTATTCTATGATGCTTTGAGATACTATCCTAATGATATATACAGCGAAGAAAATATACAGGCAGATAAAGATGACTTTATCGAAGGTATAGCGGGTGTAGTAGAACGTAGAAGAAATATTTTATTGGATGAAATAAATAATATTCAAGAAAGCTTTACGAGAATAAAAAATGGTGATGCTTTGACGATATCAGAAATCAAAGCAATTGAAAATGCCATTCATAAGATAAAAGATTTACGGTTTTTAAATAAAAGAGTACCTAATTTTGTTTATAAAGAATTTGTTGATAAATATGTTGAATACTATCGTAACGTTTATCGGGCATGGAATACTAAACATGCTATCCATAGAAACTTCGGTTACTATGAGCCAAGGAATATAGATATATATTACGATATGAGGGTTATTGCCGAGGGAATAAATGAAGATGAAATGTTGAAGAAGTTTACCAAACAAGCAAAACAGGAATTAGAAAGTATTCTTAATGAGCTTATATCTGCAAATGAATCTTTAAAAACATTTATCCCTGAGTTAGTCATACAATTTAACTCATTTTATGACACTTTTATAAGTGAAGTAGGCGTAGAAATTCAATATGAAGCTATAAGAAAATTATCACCTCAAAGCGAAGATTCTGAATTCTGGACGGCTCTAATTAAGGAAAAGGGTAGGGAAAGACCTCAAGGTGAAAAATATGTAGATAATGTATGTCAGACCTTGAAGCACAAACTTGAAACTGAGCAAAGCTTAAATATATTTTTAGAGATTAAAGCAGGACAGTATTGGGCAGAATTAGTTACTAAAGTATTAAGCTTTTTCGGAGAAAAATAGGCATCCAGCAATTTTAAATTGCATGATAAATACAGCGGGATGCAATAAAATTGCGTCCCTAAAACCAGTTATTAACTAAATTAATACTAATTATGACTAGCTTAAGTGAAGAAATATCCAGAAAACTAAATATATACAATAGAAACTATACAGAATATACAAAGTGTTTAATTAGAGGGAGAGAAATTTTTATTGATGGACGACCAGAAGAAAAAGTTAGGCAATTATTCATCTACTTCTTGGTAAAGGAAAGTGGACTATTTCCAAATGAAATTGATATAAAAATAGAATCCGATAATCATGATATAGAATTATATAAAACTGTGAAAAATGAATATTTTAAACCATATTGTCCACCTATAATGATCGTAGAAGTGAAGCGAGAAGAAGAAAACTTACGGAATCATGAGAAACAGATTCAAAGATACCTAAAAACATCTTGTTCAGAAATTGGTATTTTATATAATTACCATGAAATTATTGCATATACGAAAAAAGATGCAGTATTTACGAGTAATAATCTCAATAGTCTTAAAGATATACCACCTTTAATCTTGCAAAGTTCTAATAAGTTAGAGAAAGACATACTAGAATTTGAAAAAGCTGTAAATGGAAATTTTGATAGCTTTATTTATCTTGTTAATAAATATGGAAAATATAAACTTAACAGAATAGTTTTCAGACTGAAACGTGAGCAGTTACCTATAGTAGGCTCTTTCTTCAAATTTCAAGACAACAACCTTTACTACAATATATACGTTCAAGATATTAAAAAACAGCAAAGCTGTGATTTACAAGATTTTGAAAAGCTAGTTTCTATTACTTATTGACAAATATAACGTGTCTAAAAATCACAAATAAGCGTAAGAAAAATGGCAGGAATTATCCTTCCCAGTCTTGACGAGTATCGCACAGAAAATTGTCTGCGACCGCATCATCAAATAAATAAAGGCAACGCTCTGGAAAAGTTCGTAATCGTAAGTTAGTTTCTCGTAGCGCCAAATCAACTCCTGCTTCAAAGCCATCTAACAAAGCTTCTTCTATTCGAGACTTTAAGCTAGGGTTCTGTCGCAAATGCCTGCGGATGGCGCGACGCTGTTCCCGAATTGTTAAAAACCAACTGCGAGAGCGCTGTTCGGGTTGATACTCCCACTTCAAGAGATGGCCGAGTAATACACTCAGACGACTTACGAGTTCCCGATACTCCTGTCTGCCCAAAGCTTGAATTTCCTCTTGCAGGTGTTGCCAATCTAGTTCCATAACTAGCCTCTGCTCTAACGCTTTAGCCTGCTGCTGTGTCCAGCCATAGAAATCCTCGTCATACAAAAAAGGTTTGTCCATATCCATAGAGTTGAATCTTCACAGCAAGAAACCACGAGCTAGTTTGCTCCGATTTTGCGCTCAATCCCTGTTACCAAACTTGATTACGAATTACGAATTACGAATTACGAATTACGAATTACGAATTACGAATTACGAATTACGAATTATTTTAATATTCAACTTGCTTTTACTTCATCCCCAGATGCTTCAGCCACAGCCGCCAATCGATCTGCCGCAGCTTGCACAATTTGAGCCACTTGTCCCAGAGGCATATGCTGGATTTGTCTCAGAATGACACTCAAATCTGAAGTTTCAGCAATTGGCTTGCCATCCAGACAGCTAAGTAACTCCTGGAGTGTGTAACCCGCTCTCGCTGCGATTTTTGCTAAATATTCCGTATCTGGCACATTCACACCCTTTTCCCACAACTGAACAGCAGTAGCAGAAACTCCCAAAAGCTTGCCAAACGCTCGCTGGCTCATTGAACCACGAGCTAGCTTGATGATTTCAATCAGTTTTTCTCTGCTTTCGATGTTCACTGCTTATATAGCTAGCCAACTGTATTTACAAGTTTAGTGAGGAAATCCTAAAAGTAAAGTTTGAGCTTGACAAGCTTCATTGTTAATGGTAATTTAAAATGATTATTGTAATACTGCAATGAAACTTGCAATATTGATATAAAAATTTCAATCACGTTATTGGTAGTAATGCCGACGATATAAAGGGTGCATCATGTTTGGCAAGCCACGCAAAACTAATCAATATCGCCGCAAGGGTCGAAATCTTATAGCCACTAATAAAATTAAACCAGAACAGTGGTATATTTCAAACACTGAGGCAAAAGAAGCCCTGAAAGCCAAAGGCTACGATGTGAAGCAAATCAAAAAAATCCACAGTCTGAAGCATCAAGTGTGTATTTCCTACTGGGATGCAAAAGGCAATATATGCAGCAGCTTTTTTAGCTACCGGATTTTTGCGCGTTGGCAAGAAGAAGCCCAAAAGCTAATTTATACCTGTCAAACCTTGAAGGAATGGGCGAGGCTAAATTACGTTATGAAGTACGAATTTGCCTATTACCATTATCCCCGTGAAATGGAAGATGCACTCCACGCGATATTAGAAAACCACCTGTGTGTGTTAAAAGTAACGGCGCTACAAGTGGTTTTACAGTATTTTTAACAGCAAAAATTAGTTAGCGGCAGAAGTCGCTAACTCCGCGAGACGTTCTTGCTGGTCTAGAGATATGCAAGATTGGATAAGTGTCTCTAAATCGCCTTCCAAAACAGGGTTAAGGGAATAATTCTGACCTAAGCGATGGTCAGTAGCGCGGTTATCTTTATAATTGTAGGTGCGAATTTTTTCCGATCGCGATCCAGTACCAACCTGCGATCGCCGCATGGAAGTTACAACTTCTTGTTGTTCGCGTAACTTGATCTCATACAACTTCGCCCGCAGAATTTGCATCGCCCGTTCTTTGTTCTGCAACTGGCTGCGTTCTTCTGTACAGAAAATCCGAATCCCTGTCGGTTTGTGCATCAAGTCGGCGGCTGTTTCCACCTTGTTAACGTTTTGCCCACCAGCACCGCCAGAACGAGCTGTAGTCATTTCAATATCTTTCGGGTCAATGTGAATTTCCACTTCATCCACCTCTGGCATAATCGCCACGGTAGCTGTGGAAGTATGAACCCGTCCCCCAGATTCCGTTGCCGGCACGCGCTGCACACGATGCACTCCAGCTTCAAACTTTAACTGGCTGTAAACGTCATTACCTTTAATTTCTAGAATGACCTCTTTCCAGCCACCCATTTCTCCTCGAGATTCGCTCACTAGAGAAACTTTCCAACCTTGAGTCTGGGCGTAGCGGGTGTACATCTGCATCAAATCGCCAGCCCAAATACTTGCTTCATCGCCACCAGTGCCAGCGCGAATTTCCAACATGATATTCTTTTCATCATTGGGGTCGCGTGGTAGCAGCAAGACTTTCAAGCGAGTCTCTAAATATTCTATTTTTGCCTCAAGTTCCTTTACTTCCAGTGTTGCCATTTCTTGCAACTCTGGGTCACTCGCAGATTCTTTGTGAACCTGACGCGCTCCGATCAAGTCTTCTTGGGCTGTTTTCCAAATTTCATAGGTATCAACTACCTCTTCCAAAGAAGAACGAGACTTAGCAATTTCTTGATATTCATCAGGGTTGCTAGCGGTATCGGGGTCGCCAAGACGCCGTGTTAATTCATTAAAAGTTTGTTCAACGGATTTTAGTTTGTCCAGTAAGTATGATTCAGCCATGACCAGTGCGATCGCTCCTTAAAAAATAACAAATTGGCTCGAGCATATAAATGAAAATCGACCCAGCTGATGCAGGGCCGTCGTTAACAGCAGAGCCAACTCGCTACTTTTTGTTTTCTTCGTCGCCAGATGTTTGAGTGCTGCTCATACCGTACTTGCGGAGGAAGCGCTCTACTCGACCTTCAGTGTCAATAATCTTCTGAGTGCCGGTGTAAAATGGGTGATTTCCAGACCAAACATCTACGTGCAATTCTGGCTTAGTAGAGCCAATGGTCATAACAACTTGACCGTTGCAGTAAACTTTAGCGTCTGGATACCACTTGGGGTGAATATCAGATTTAGCCATTGTTTTTTGTGGGATGAATCTATATAAATTTTGACACTCTCAAGTCTAAAGACACTGAGATTCTTGGCTCAACGACGGACTTTAAAACCCAATATCCTTACGGCAATACTTAAACTTTTTGACCGTACCATAGCACCAATCAACGAGCCTAATTTATTGAATCCCAGAGAGTCTATCTTCTCAAGCGTACTAGGATATATGAACCTAGAGTTCGAGCGTGCCCCGCCCTACTTTTTGATCAAAAATATTTGTTTTCTCTGTATTTGGGTACTTTGTTATTACCCTAACTGTTTTAAGAGTTTTCGTTGGCTCTTTGCCCCTAAATTCTTAGCTGAAAGTGTGTCTTAACTGTTTCACAATGCTAAAGGAGTTACACCTTGACAATATGATTATATCACAAGTGACTCTTCCTAAAGTCCCACGAATCGTACCTCAGCCCTAAAGGGACTGAGTTTTACGCTTACCAAGTGGTTTGTGGTTTCGTATAATTTTCAGGTTTCAATTGGGGCTAGGAAGTGGGCAGTGGGGAGACGAGGAAGCAGGAAAAGAATAACTATTGGTTATTTATTGATCAATGCCCCATGCTCCATGCCCAATGCCCCATACCCTAACGCTTAGAATACTGAGGTGCTTTCCGGGCTTTATGTAAACCATATTTCTTCCGCTCTTTTGCCCTGGGATCGCGAGTCAAATAACCTTCGGTTTTCAAAGGTGGGCGGTTGTCTGGGTCTAGTTGGCACAAAGCACGAGCAACTCCCAAACGAACAGAATCAGCCTGTCCGGTCAAGCCGCCGCCTTCTGCTTTCACCAAAATGTCATATTCGTTTTCTAGTCCCAGAGTTTCCAGGGGTGCTTTGATCACTCCCAGGTAGTTGGGGTTAAATTGGAAATACAAATTTCCATCTTTACCGTTTACAGTCAGTTGACCAGTGCCTGGAACCAAGCGTACCCTTGCTACTGCGTTCTTACGACGACCAGTACCCCAGTATACGGCGCGACCGCTATTGGCGTCTGCTACTACCATTAATTTTCTTCTCCAGGAATTGTACTAATTTGTAGTTCTTTAGGTTGTTGAGCATCATGGGGATGCGTCGGACCAGCGTAGACTTTCAGCTTGGTGAACAACTGCTTGCCCAGGCTATTTTTAGGTAGCATACCTTTAACAGCCTGTTCTAAAATCCGCTCTGGTATGCGCTGTTGCAATTTAGCGAAAGTTTCCGTTTTCATCCCACCGGGACGACCAGAATGGCGACGGTAAAGCTTTTGAGTGCGCTTTTTGCCTGTAACTGCGACTTTCTCGGCATTGATGACGATTACGAAGTCACCTGTATCTAGGTGGGGTGTATATTCGGGTTTCTTTTTGCCTCTCAAAATCTGGGCGATTTCGCTGGCGAGGCGACCGAGGCGTTGATCGGTGGCATCTACTATGTACCACTCATGCTCAAGGGATGCTTGAGAAGGAAGGTATGTTTTACTCGTTGTCATTTGTCATTTGTCCTTTGTCATTTTTAATTTGTCATTAGTCATTTGTCCTTTGTCATTTGTCGTTATTAAGAACCAATGACTAATGACTCTTGACTAGTGACGAACTTTGGCAAGGTGTCGTACCAAATCTCTTTGGGAAAAGGAAAATCTGGATAGCCGACTCGCAACAAGCACAAACCTTGGGGCGGTGCGGCGTATTTCACTTCTTCCCGACGTTGTTCTTTCCAGAGTTCGGTGAAGCTAGAAAGTGTCCGTTGTCCAGAACCTACTTGTACTAGCATCCCTACCAATAGCCGTACCATGCCATACAAAAATCCATCTGCCTGTATTTCAATATGGATAAATGGCCCACTGCGACGACACTCTGCTGCTTGCACCTCTACCCAGGAATGCGATCGCTTTGAGCCTGCACGGTGAAAAGCAGCTAAGTGATGCTTTCCCAACAGAGGTTCCAGGGCAGCTTGAATTAAAGATTCATCCAGGGGTGCATAATAATAATGCCAACTGAAGGGTCTTACAAACAAGTTAAGTCGATCTTCAGTATATATTGTGTAGCGATACCGTCGATAGGCTGCACTAAAGCGAGCGTGCCAACGGTTATCTACACTAGCTGAAGCCCTGATTAATATATCTGACGGCAGATAGCTATTGAGGATTGTTGCCCACTTGTGAGGCGGAATTAAACCTGTTGCTTCAAAATGGGCGACTTGAGCAGCAGCGTGAACTCCAGAATCAGTTCGTCCGGCACCGTGTAGTGTCACATGATGCCCAACAATAGTAGCGATCGCTGTTTCGATTTCTTCTTGGACTGTCCGCTGTTTTTTTTGCCGTTGCCAGCCATGAAAATGAGTGCCCAGGTATTGGATAACCAGGGCTACTCGATGAGTTTGTGTAGGCTGGTGGCTTTCTAACATACAGATTTTGTCCTTTGTCATTTGTCCTTTGTTATTCACTAATGACTAATGACCAATGACTAATGACTTAAACCAATTCAATTATGGCCATTTTGGCATTATCACCCCGACGCGGTACGGTACGCAGAATGCGGGTATAACCGCCCTGGCGATCGCCATATCGAGTCGGAGCTTGCTCAAATAGAGCGTGAACCAGTTGTTTGTCGAAAATATAGCCAAGGGCTTCGCGGCGTGCTGACAAGGAGCCATTTTTGGCTAGGGTAATCATTTTTTCCACTTCACTTCGCAGAACCTTCGCTCTAATTAAAGTGGTGGTGATTTTACCATGACGGATCAGCTCGGTGGCGAGCGATCGCAGTAAAGCACGGCGTTGATCGGCTGGTTTACTGAGTTTTTTGACGCGACAACGGTGACGCATAATTATGCACTATGAATTATGAACGGTTTTTTTTAAGGGTGTTTAGAGCCTCTTTCCATTGGCAGGGTGATGCCCAAGCGTCGCTGCAAAGCTTCCACAACTTCTTCTGCTGACTTCTGCCCAAAGTTCTTAATTTCTAAGAGGTCTTCTTGGGTATAATCCAACAAATCTGCCACAGAGTTAACTTGTGCCCGTTTGAGACAGTTATATGCCCGCACAGAAAGTTGCAACTCTTCGATGGGTATCTGGGCAGTTGGGTCGTCTGGAATATCAGAACCCGTATCTGTTGGTTCGAGGGAGATGTCTTTCAACGGGTTGAATAAATCTACCAAGATCGCAGCGGCCGAAGATAGTGCTTCTTGAGGGGAAATACTGCCATTTGTCCAAACTTCCAACAGGAGTCGGTCTTTTGGAATCAAGTCTTCCCCACGAGATTCTTCAACACTGTAGTTGACTTTTCGCACCGGCATAAATATTGAATCGATTTGGAGAAAATCCAACGATGTGGCTTCCTCACGTCCTCGCTCAACGGTGCGATAGCCTTTGCCTTTCTCGATCCGAAATTCCATTTCCAGCTTTCCACCCTCAGCGATGGTGGCTACATACTGGGTCGGATCGATCACTTCTACTTCACTGGGCAAATCAAAATGTGCCGCAGTGATTGTTGTTGGGCCGCTAACGAGTAATCTACCAATCTGGGGCTGCGAAGAATAGTTTTTCAGGATAACTTCCTTCATTTTCATGAGGATTTCCAGCACATCTTCCCGCACGCCCGGAACTGTGGCGAACTCATGTGAGACACCTGCAATTCGCACTGCTGTAACTGCTGTACCTTCTAGATTAGACAGTAAAACCCGCCGCAATGCGTTGCCAACAGTTGTTCCTTGACCGCGATCTAGAGGTTCCAGAACAAATTTACTGTAATGGTTCCGACTTTCTTCGGTATTCGACTCTACACATTCAATTTGAAACTGCGCCACGGATGAGCCTCCCTTTTTCTAAGGTGCTGCTAGCAGACAAATCAATTGCCTCCCGAATTGATTGCCAATTTTCGATTTTGGATTTTGGATTTTAGATAGTGCTTCTTTGGTCTATGCTCCACCTCTTGTAGGCAGAACAAATCTTAAATCATCAACTTAAAACCCACGAAGCCCTGCACCCTTATAGTCGGGATCAATCTAAAATCGCAAATCTAAAATCCAAAATTGATTAATAATATTTTGGATAGCCGGAAGTTTAACAGCTTTCCCGGCGGGAAAATCTGACACGCTTCTGCTCGCCCAAGCTTTCACCCAATGACAGTTTGCACGTTAGACGCCCAAGCGGTCATTGCTGGTTGTAACTTTTCGTCCTCACTGCCCAAGTCTTGGTGTTTAAACTCGACGGCGCTTGGGTGGACGACAACCATTGTGAGGAATCGGAGTAATATCCCGAATTAGTGTAATTTCCAGTCCTGCTCCTTGAAGTGCCCGGATAGCGGTTTCTCTACCTGCTCCTGGACCACTGACCATTACCTCAATTTGGCGCATTCCTTGATCAATAGCTCGACGGGCTGCACTTTCAGCAGCGGTTTGCGCTGCAAAGGGAGTTCCCTTTTTTGCTCCCTTAAAACCGCTAGAACCAGCACTAGCCCAGGAGATGACATCTCCATTTTGATCGGTAATGGTGACAATGCTATTGTTGAAAGTAGACTGGATGTAGGCCATCCCACTGGGTACATTCCGTTTCTGCTTCTTGCTCCCGGATTTTTTAGTTGGTTGTCTCGCCATACTTGTTTAGTTGATTTAAGGTAAAACTTGCTCGGATTAGCAAGCGTTGCAAAATTATTTCCCTGGAGCCTTCTTCTTCCCAGCCACTGTCTGCCTTCTCCCTCGACGGGTTCTGGCATTTGTGCGAGTTCTTTGTCCTCTGACTGGTAAGCCCATACGATGACGACGCCCTCTGTAGGTACCAATGTCAACTAGGCGCTTGATGTTCAAAGACTCCCAGCGCCGCAAGTCGCCTTCAACTTGATAGTTGCTTTCTATTTCCCCTCGCAGGGCTGTCACATCGGTATCACTTAAGTCCTTAACGCGGATGTCTGGGTTCACACCAGTAGCCGCTATAATTTCTTGAGAGCGTGATAACCCAATTCCGTAGATGTAAGTCAGACCGATCTCGACGCGCTTATCGCGTGGAAGGTCTACTCCGGCAATACGTGCCACAATGAACTCTCCCTATTGTTCTCGCAATTACTGTTGGTTGGAAAAACGTGATTAATCGCGTCTTTTCGTTTTAATGATCATCTGCGTGTTACAACTGGCTCTATTGGTAAGAGCGTTAGCCTTGACGTTGTTTGTGCTTGGGGTTCACGCAGATCACCATGACGCGACCACGACGTTTGATCACGTTGCACTTTTCACAAATTTTCTTGACTGAGGCTCTAACTTTCATCCCTTTTATTCTTTGACTCCAAATATAAAATTATAGCATTTCTAGAGAAATTAATCAACTTAATTGACTATGAAACAGTCAAAAAAATGGTTTTATGGTAAGATTCTCTACATATAGTTACTTCTTACGCAAGCGATAGGTAATTCTGCCTTTTGTCAAGTCGTAAGGAGTTAACTCCACCTTGACGCGATCGCCGGGCAAAATCTTGATATAATTTCGGCGAATCTTACCGGAAATGTGTGCCAGCACATTAAAGCCATTGTCCAAGTCAACGCGAAACATCGCATTGGGCAAGGACTCTGTAACCGTGCCTTCCATTTCAATCAAATCTTGTTTAGACAATTTGTTTTTTCCTCAACTCAACAATTTCATGTTCAGTTGCAGCACTTTATCTGCAAAGAAACACATTTTAATAAATATATCAACAGTTTATTAATATATCTTAGCTAAAATCGCTCTACTTCTTGCTAGGTGGTAATTGGGGAGTGGGGAGTAGTCAGTGGTGAATTCTCTACTCCCCACTCCCCACTCCCTACTCCCCCTACTTTTCAGGAAACGATTACCTTTTGCAGTTCGCCAGTGACTTCTTCTTGGGACTGATTGCCATTTACTGTTAAAAGTTTTTGGCGATCGCCGTAATAATCAATTAAGGGTGCAGTTTCAGCGCGGTACACTTCTAACCGACGACGAATCACCTCTTCGGCATCATCTTTTCGTCCTCTAGCTAGCAAACGTGCGATCACAACTTCATCTGGTGCATCTAGATTGACTACCTTTTCGCCACTCTGATGTATTGTTTCCAGCAATTCTTCTAAAAAAGTCGCTTGCGTCACTTTGCGGGGAAAACCATCAAGAATCCAACCATTTTCTGCATCTGGTTGGCTGAGGCGCTCCTGTACCAAGTCCTGCACTAGCTGATCGGGTACTAACTCACCGCTATTTACATAGTTTTGAGCTTTGATTCCCAAAAGAGTTTGCTCTTTCATGGCTTGTCTTAATATTTCACCAGTAGAAATATGGGGAATATTCAAGTGTTCAGCCAAGGTTTGAGCTTGTGTTCCTTTACCAGCTCCAGGTGGTCCCAAGAAGATTAGTCGCGTCACTATTGTTTCACCATTCCTTCATAGCGCTGAGATATCACGTAAGTTTGGATTTGTCTTGCCGTATCAATCGCCACACCAACTAGAATTAACAAAGAGGTAGCACCCAGTCCCTTAAAGGTAGGTACTCCTAAAGCACTTTCCACACCGGTTGGGATAATCGCAACCAAGCCTAAAAACATCGCCCCCAAAAAGGTGAGTCGGTTCGACACGCGTTCGATGTACTCACTAGTCGCCTTACCCGGACGAATGCCAGGAATACTAGAACCCATTTTTTTCAAGTTCTGCGCCACATCTACCGGGTTGAGAATCAACGAAGAATAGAAGTAGCTGAAGAAAATGATCGAAATCATGTAGACCAAGGCATAGACCCACGAGCTAGAACCGCTTGGACTGAGATAAGTGTTAACTATATTCGCCAATTCGGTATTTTTAGTAAAATTGGCGATCAGCAGTGGCAAACTGAGGATGGCCGCGGCAAAAATAATTGGCATTACCCCGCCTTGATTTAGCCGCAAGGGTAAAAAGCTACGTTGCTCTGCCAAAACTCGACGACCGACTTGGCGACGAGCCGAAATAATCGGGATGCGGCGCATTCCTTCCTGTACAACCACAATCCCAACAATGGTTGCCAGGAAAACTAAGATCAATACGATCACGCGACCCACTGTTTCTCGACCGCCGACTTGCACCAAGTCGATAGTATCGCCCAAAGCTTTTGGTAATGAGGCGACAATGTTGACAAAAATCAACAATGATGCTCCATTTCCAATCCCACGTTCTGTAATTAGTTCTGATGCCCACATTACGAACATAGAACCAGCTGTCAGAGCGATCGCAGTTTCAGCTACAAAGATTGGGCCTGGGCTTAAGGCAAATTGCTGGAGGAATAATGCCGAGAAAGCTGTACTTTGAATAATTGCCCAACATACAGTTACATAGCGGGTAATTTGCGATATTTTTCGCCGACCCGCTTCGCCTTCATTTTTCTGTAAATTTTCTAAAGATGGAATCGCGGCGGTGAGCAATTGGATAATAATAGAGGCATTAATGAAGGGTAAAATCCCTAAAGCAAAAACGCCCAAAGTTGAAAGTCCGCGTCCTGAAAATATATCCAATAAACCGAATACGGAATTATTTCCCGATATGGCTTCGTGAAACCGTTCTCGATTAATTCCTGGTATGGGCAAGAAGATGCCCAGGCGAACCAAAATTAAAATACCGACAGTGACAAGCAGCCTACCTCTCAGCCCGGCTGCTTGTGCCATCTGCATAAAAGTTTCTTGAGCCGTTGGGGCTTTATCTCGACTGATCATAGAGTGCTACCTTTATAGTGAACTCGGCGCTGACAGCGAGTTGGCTTGCATTTAAGTGCGCTGTTCCGGCTCACTCATAAGACTTCACAACTCCCCCCAGCTGCCTCAATTTTGCTACGAGCTGTACCTGTGAAAGCTGCCGCTTGTACTTTGAGCGGAGTGCTCAATTCCCCGTTACCTAAAATTTTCAATGGCCCCTTGACAGCAGTCAGGATACCTGCGGCTTTCAAGGAAATCAAAGTTACTTCTGTATTAGCGGGAAGGGACGCTAGCTTCTCTACATTAATCGTAGTGTAAATCTTCTGATTCACAATCGGAAAGCCCTTCAGCTTAGGCAAGCGGCGGTACAATGGCTGTTGACCACCTTCAAAACCTGGTCGAGTACCACTACCAGAGCGAGCTTTTTGACCTCGCATACCTAGACCAGCACTAGCACCTTGACCGGCAGAAATACCTCTACCTACACGCTTCTTACGTTTCTTTGAGCCTTTTTGTGGCTTAATATCATGGAGTCTCATAAGTTATCAAGTTCTCATTTGTCGTTTGTCATTTGTCATTTGTCCTTTGTTATTCACTAATGACTAATGACTAAATTAGATGTAGAGATTTTGAATAGGAATACCGCGATCTTCGGCGACCTCAGAAAGAGTACGCAGTGTAGATAAGGCATTGACTGCGGCTCTAGCATTATTGAGCGGATTGTTAGAGCCAAGTTGCTTGGCTAAGACGTTACGAACTCCTGCCAATTCCAACACAGTTCGCACAGCACCACCCGCAATTACCCCAGTACCAGGTGAGGCTGGACGCATAATCACCTTTGCACCGCCACCGACACCATCAATGGGATGGGGGATGGAGTTGGATTTGGTGATTGGGATATCAATGAGGTGTTTTTTGCCGTCGGCTACGCCTTTTTTGACGGCGCCAATTACATCTGAGGCTTTTCCTACTCCGACACCAACTTGACCACGTTCGTTACCGACAACAACGATCGCTCGGAAGCTGAGTTTTTTACCACCTTTGACCACTTTACTCACGCGTCGGATTTGGATTACCCGTTCTTGCCAAGTGGTTTCTTCTTTTTTGGCACGCTTTGTTCTACTTTTACGCTCTGTTGCCATAATCAATGCTCTCTTAATGTCATTTGTCAGTTGTCATTTGTCAGTTGTCATTTGTCTTTTGTCATTTGTCCAATGACTAATGACCAATGACTAATGACCAATGACTTTAGAAATCTAAACCAGCTTCTCGTGCTGCATCAGCTAGAGCTTTGACACGACCATGATATAAGTTACCACCGCGATCAAAGACTACTTTGGTGATGCCTTTTTCTAGCGATCGCACTGCGATCAACTTACCAACTTGCACCGATGCGTCGCGGTTTGCACATGACGCTAAACTAGATTTCAACTCTGGTTCTACAGTCGATGCTGCCACTATAGTTTGATGTTGAGTATCATCAATTATCTGGGCATAAATATGCTCATTAGAACGAAATACCGCTAAACGCGGACGTTCCGGTGAGCCAATAACTTTGCCACGAACGCGTCGATGACGACGGTTTTTTGATTCTCTACGAGTAAGTTTCATTTCTACTTCTTACCACCCTTACCAGTCTTACCAGCTTTCCGCCTGACCACTTCACCGGCATAGCGAATGCCTTTACCTTTGTAAGGTTCTGGTGGACGAACGGCACGAATTTTTGCGGCTGTGTTGCCGACGATTTCTTTGTCATAGCCGCTAACAATGACATTAGTAGTCCCTTCGACTGCAAACTGAATTCCATCTGGGGGAACAATTTGCACCTGATGGCTGTAACCCATATTTAAAACTAGGTTACGCCCTTGAAGTTGTGCCCTGTAACCAACACCTTGAATTTCCAACCGACGTTGAAAACCTTGGGAAACTCCCTCGACCATGTTGGCAACTAAAGTGCGGCTCAAGCCGTGCAGCTGCTTTGAGGTACGAGTTTCATCCCGACGGGTTACGTGTAATATTTCTCCCTCTTGAGAGACTGAGACATTAGCTGTGAGAGTGCGAGAAAGTTCTCCTTTCGGCCCTTTCACCACAACATTCGCACCATCGATCGCCACTTGGACTTTGGCGGGAATGGTAATTGGACGTTTACCAATACGAGACATGACTTTTTGTCCTTTGTTATTTGTCCTTTGTCCTTTGTCCTTTGCCTTTCACTAATGACTAATGACATAGGCGCTTCGCCTTCCCGCAGGGTATGACTAATGACCAATGACTACCAAACGTAACAAAGCACTTCCCCACCCAAGTTCTGACGCCGCGCTTCGCGGTCAGTCATGATTCCACTGGATGTAGAAATAATGGCAATGCCAATGCCGCCTAGTACCCTTGGTAATTCTTTTCTATTGGAGTAAACACGCAAGCCAGGCTTACTCACTCGCTTTAAGGCGGTGATCAGAGGCTGACGGTTTTTACCCTTGTATTTCAGGGAAATCACTAGGTTGTGTTTTACCCCTTCTTCTGCTTCTTCAATTTCAGCAATAAAGCCTTCCTCCCGTAGTACTTTGGCAATACTCCGGGTCATTTTTGTAGCTGGCACTTGTGTAGTTTGATGCCGCGCCAGGTTGGCATTGCGGATGCGCGTCAGCATATCTGCAATTGTGTCGTTAGCCGCCATCGTTCCCTCTATTGATGAACTTATTGATCGCGAAAGGGCATTCCTAATTCTTTAAGTAAGGCGCGACCCTCTTCGTCGTTTTTTGCTGTGGTGATGATGGAAATATCCATCCCACGCACTTGATCGATGCTGTCGTATTCGACTTCTGGAAAAATTAGCTGTTCTCTCACACCCAGAGTGTAGTTACCGCGTCCGTCAAAGCTTTTAGGGCTGACGCCGCGAAAATCTCGAATTCTAGGCAGTGATAGGCTAACGAGTCTGTCAAAAAAGGCATACATCCGTTCGGCTCTCAGAGTAACCATGATCCCTACAGGCATACCCTGACGAATCTTAAAGCCAGCGATCGCCTTTTTCGCCCGTGTCACCACTGGTTTTTGACCTGTTACCACGGCAATTTCGTTAATGGATGCCTCTAGTGACTTCGCATTTTGAGCCGCTTCACCCAAACCTCGGTTAATCGTAACCTTTACCAACTTCGGTACTTGATGAACGTTGCTATATTGAAACTGATTGACCAGTTTTGGGACGATTGTCTCTTGATATAAGGTTTTTAGTCTTGTTGTCGCCATAGTTTTTTTGTCCTGATATCCCTGGGCTTGGTCAGGGAACTTTTATTGTCCTTTGTTATTTGTCCTTTGTCCTTTGTCTTTTTACTAATGACTAATGACTAATGACCAATGACTAATGACTATTTATCCAGAATCTCGCCAGTTTTCTTGAGTTTCCTGACTTTTTTACCTTCTGAGTTAAAGGTATAACAGACACGACTGGCAACGTTTTGCTTGGTGGAATAAAGCATCACGTTGGAGCTATGAATCGGGAATTCCTGGGTGAGAATCCGCCCTGATTCCCCTTCTTGCTGGGGTTTGACGTGCTTGGTTTTAATGTTGACACCTTTGACGATAACTTTACTCAGTTGGGGAAGTGCCTGAGTAATTTCGCCAACTTTTCCTTTGTCTTTGCCAGCAATCACTTGTACGGTGTCGCCAGTTTTGACGTGCATTTTGTGGAATACTTTGGGCGTACCTTGTTTGGTTGCCATTAAAGCACCTCCGGAGCCAGTGAAACAATTTTGGTAAAGTTTTTATCGCGCAGTTCCCGTGCAACTGGGCCAAAAACCCGTGTGCCTCTGGGATTACCGTCTTTGTTGATGATCACAGCCGCGTTATCATCAAAGCGAATGCTCATGCCACTGTCACGAGATACAGCTTTCCGAGTTCGGACAATTACTGCTTCCACGACATCGGACTTTTTTACAGCCATGTTGGGTGTAGCATCTTTGACAACGGCGATAATTTTATCGCCGATAAAACCATAACGGCGGTTGCCTCCACCTAAGATGCGGATGCACATTAGTTTACGGGCGCCGCTATTATCTGCGACATTCAGGTAAGTCTGGGGTTGAATCACAATTATTCTCCCTTGTAATGTTGTTAGTTTCTAACAACGATGAGGTTTAAGTAGGTTTGACGTTGAGGACTTCTGTGATTTTCCAGCGCTTGGTTTTACTCAGGGGTCTAGTTTCCTGAATACGAACGCGATCGCCTACTTTACACTGATTTTCTTCGTCGTGAACTTTATATCGTTGAGTGTTAACTACAATCTTGCCGTACTTGGGGTGAGGAGCGCGGTTTTCTATGGCAACTACCACAGTTTTTTGCATTTTATCGCTCACTACCAAGCCAACTCGTTCTTTAACTGTCATAATCTCCTACTTTTCTTCTTTAGCCGATTGACTTGCAGCCCGTTTGCGTTCTGTTTCTAGCGTCAGCAATTGGGCTAACCGGTGTCGGATTTGTCGGAACTGGTGGGGCTTTTCTAGTTGTCTAGTGGCTTTTTGCAAACGCAACTGAAATAGTTGTCTTTTGATGGCGACAATTTCATCAGAGAGTTTCTCGTCACTTAATTCTCTAGCTTCTGACATTTTGGGAAGAGGCATAAGCTACTCCTGCTCCTGTGGTTGAGGGCGCACAATAAACTTGGTTTTTATGGGCAGTTTAAATGAAGCCAAGCGCATCGCTTCACGGGCGATTTCTTCAGTTACTCCACCGATTTCAAACAAAATTCGCCCTGGTTTGACTACAGCTACCCAATACTCTGGATTACCTTTACCGGAACCCATCCGGGTTTCAGCAGGACGCATGGTTACAGGTTTATCAGGGAAAATCCGAATCCAGATTTGTCCACCCCGACGAATATAACGGGTCATTGCCCGACGCGAAGCCTCGATTTGCCGGGCGGTAATCCAAGCAGGTTCTTGCGCTTGGAGTGCAAAATCACCGAAGTTCAGGGTGCTGCCACGGGTGGCTAGTCCCTCCATCCGTCCGCGCTGTTGTTTGCGGAATTTAGTTCTTCTAGGGCTTAACATGGTTTGTCACTTGTCATTTGTCAATGATCATTTGTCATTTGTCATCTGCCATTTACTAATGACTAATGACTAATAACTAATGACGATTTATCCTTCATTTGAGCGGTCTTCAAATTGCTGGCGACGACGTTGTTGTTGACGACGACGGGGTTCACGATCACGATCGCCGCGATCGCGTGGATCACGAGTTGCGGGTGGTAAAGGAATTGCTTCCTGTCCAGGGATAATTTCTCCCTTAAACACCCATACTTTGATACCCAAAATGCCGTAAACAGTTTTTGCCGTGCAATAAGAGTAGTCAATGTCAGCCCGTAAGGTATGTAAAGGTACTCTCCCTTCACGAGTCCACTCTGTCCGGGCAATTTCTGCACCGTTGAGCCGACCGCTGACTTGGATTTTAATACCTTGAACACCAGCGCGTTGGGCACGCTGAATCGATTGTCGCACTACCCGCCGAAAGGAAACCCGCCGTTCCAATTGTTGAGCAATGTATTCCGCAATCAGGTAGGCATCAGCATCAACTCGTTGGATTTCAACTACGTTAATGCGAATTTGGCGATTACTACCCAACAGTCCTTGGAGTCCGGTACGTAAGGATTCGATGCCTTGCCCACCACGTCCAACTACTACACCGGGTCTAGCTGTGCGTACTTCTAAGTCGATTTGGTCAGCTTT
Source organism: Nostoc sp. (assembly GCF_036919815.1). GTDB lineage: Bacteria > Cyanobacteriota > Cyanobacteriia > Cyanobacteriales > Nostocaceae > Nostoc. Next base: position 22,159 of record NZ_JBALCE010000034.1, on the reverse strand, counting down.
CCGCTCAATTCGTACCTCAGAAATTCCGGCGTTGTTTTGAGCCAGTCTACCCAGCTTTTGTTCTATGTATTGACGGAGTTTGTAGTCTTCTTGGAGAAGTTCTGGATAGCGATCAGGAACAGCAAACCAACGGGATTGATGTTCATGTGTAATACCCAGGCGAAAACCAACTGGATGAATTTTCTGTCCCACGAATGCTTCCTCTAAAATTTCTGACTTGACGCAATTTATTCGTGTAAAAAAAGCTTATTTTACTGGGGCAGCTGCAACAGCCACAGTAATATGACACGTCGGCTTGCGAATTTGGTAAGCTCGACCTTGCGCCCTTGGCTGGAAGCGCTTCAAGGGCGGTCCTTGATCGGCATAAGCTTGAGTAATCACGAGTTGAGTCCGATCTAATCCAGCGTTGTGTTCGGCATTAGCAGCAGCGCTTCTGAGAACCTTCAATATGGGTTCAGTAGCGCGATAGGGCATGAATTCCAGAATGATTAACGCTTCTCGGTACGATCGCCCCCGGATTTGATCGAGTACGCGACGCACTTTGTAGGCCGAGATGCGGATAAAACGAGCGATCGCCTTTACTTCAGTAGTATCATTAGCCATAATTTTCTCCAATTTTGTCATTTCTCATTGGTCATTTGTCACTTGTCTTTAGCTAATGACTAATGACTTCATGACTAATGACTACCTACCTGCTTTTTTATCGCTTTTTCCATGACCCCTGTAGGTGCGTGTCGGGGCAAATTCCCCCAACTTATGACCTACCATCTGTTCATTTACAAAAACTGGAACGTGTTGGCGTCCGTTATGAACAGCTATGGTATGACCTACCATTAGGGGTAAAATCGTCGAAGCTCGTGACCAAGTTTTAATAACTTCTTTTCTATTGTTGTCGTTGAGCTTTTCAATTTTCTTTAGGAGATGGTCCGCAACGAAAGGACCTTTTTTTAGAGAACGACCCATAGTTCTATTTTGGATTTAGGATTTAGGAATTAGGAGTGAGGAGTTAGGAGTGAGGAATTAGTAAGTTAGATTCAACTCATAACTCATAACTCATAACTTCTAACTCTTTAAGATTCACGACCACCGCGACCGCGTTTAGAAGACTTACGGCGACGACGTATAATCAATTTGCTGCTGAGTTTCTTGCGATTGCGTGTCTTCGCACCCAATGTAGGTTTACCCCAAGGTGTTACAGGTCCCGATCTACCGATAGGTGCCCTACCTTCACCACCACCATGTGGGTGATCCACTGGGTTCATGACGCTACCTCTAACCTTAGGACGGCGACCTTTCCAGCGATTTCTTCCGGCTTTACCTGCACTCAGGTTTCTCGCATCCGTGTTGCCGACTTGCCCAATGGTGGCGTAGGACTCGCGTCGAATCAAGCGGACTTCTCCTGAAGGCAACTTCAGAGTTACATAATTACCTTCTTTTGCCACGACTTGGGCGCTAGCACCAGCAGCACGCACCATTTGACCACCTTTACCAGGAGTCAGTTCTACGTTGTGAACACTAGTACCCAAGGGAATCTTCCAGAGCGGTAAAGCATTACCATCTTCAAAGGGAGCCTCAGGCCCAGCAATAATTATGGTTCCAACTTTCAACCCGTTGGGGTGGAGAATGTACCGTTTTTCGCCATCTTGGTAATACAAAAGGGCAATTCGGGCATTGCGGTTAGGATCGTATTCAATCGCTGCGACTTTGGCAGGAATATTAAGTTTATCCCTTTTAAAATCGATGATCCGATAAAGCTGTTTGTGTCCGCCACCCCGGCGACGACTAGTAATCCGCCCGTGATGATTCCGACCTTTAGCGCGATGCTTCGAGGTTGTTAGGGATTTCTCTGGCTCGGTTTTGGTAATTTCCGCAAAGTCAGAGATTGTAACTTGGCGAGTGCTGGGGGTATAAGGGCGATAAGAACGAGTACCCATAATCTATTTTGGATTTTGGATTTTTAATTTTGGATTTACTTAATTTTGGATTTTGGATTTTGGATTTAATGAGTGTTTAAATAATTGCGACCATCTTTGGTACTTATTTACTAAACTCTTCAATCTAAAATCTCAAACCTAAAATCTAAAATTCCTAGACATCTGGGAATAGGACTTGTCTAATCTTGTCTTCATCTCCAGGTGCGACGGTGACGATCGCTCGCTTATATTGGGGTTTATAACCAATAAATTTACCAACGCGCCGCTTTTTACGCGGTGGTAGGATGGTGTTGACTTTTACAACCTTGACCTGAAACAAGTCTTCGATCGCAGCCTTGATTTCTGGCTTAGATGCCTTTGGAATTACTTCAAAGGTATACTTATTCTGCTCCATCAAGATAGTCGCCTTCTCGGTGACAATTGGGCGACGCACTAAGTCGGCAAGGTCGCGGGGGTCAAAGCTAGGCACTGTAGACCTCCTGAATTTTTTCTAGGGCTGATGCCGTAACTACAATTTTGTCAGCGTGCAGTAAATCAAAAACATTTAGCTGGTCGGCTGCAATTAGTTTTAAATTTTCAATGTTGCGGGCTGACAAATAAATGTTATCTGTATCCGCAATCTCAGACAAAATTAACAGTGACTTGCTTTCTGGTACAACTCCCCAACGGGCAAGGGCTGCCACTAATTCTTTAGTCTTGGGGCGAGATAGCTCGGTGCTAAATTCTTCTACTACTATCAAGTCGTCAATGCGGCCTACAAATGCTGTCCGCAATGCTAAACGCCGCTCTTTGCGGTTCAACTTGAGGTTGAAGTCTCTGGGCTTTGGCCCAAAGATCACACCACCACCACGCCATAGTGGTGAACGAATAGAGCCTGCACGAGCGCGACCAGTACCTTTTTGTCGCCAAGGTTTACGGCCGCCACCTCTGACTTCAGCACGAGTTTTTGTACTGGCATTTCCTTGACGAGCATTGGTCAATTGCCGTACTAAGGCGCGGTGTACTATATGAGACGCTGTTTGTTCTTTGGCAACGCGCAACTCGAAGGTTGTCTCACCAACCTGTTCTCCTTGCCAATTTTTAACTACGCTTTCAACCATCTTTGTTATCTGTCCTTTGTCCTTTGTCATTTGTCATTGGTCTTTTGCCATTTGTCCTTAGCCAATGACTTTTGACTAATGACTTTTGACTAATAACTTTTGACTATCCCACTATTTTTGCAGGCACAACACTTACTAAAGCACCCGGTTTACCAGGAATGGCTCCCTTAATTAGCAATAAGTTGCGTTCGGGGTCAACTCGCACTATGGTCAGCTTGCGGATTGTGATCCGTTTCCCACCTAAACGCCCTGCCATCCGCTTACCTGGATAGACACGACCTGGTGTTGTACCAGCACCAATAGAACCGGGCGCTTTGTGGTTTTTGGAACCATGTGACATGGGTCCACGAGCAAAGTTGTTGCGCTTCTGGTTTCCCGCAAAGCCGCGACCGATGCTTGTGCCGACTACATCGACAATTTGACCTGCACTAAAAATATCTGCTTTAATCTGTTGACCTAAAGCATAATCACTAGAGGTATCGGTGTGATACTCATTTAGGTGACGCAATGCTGGGGCAGATGATTTCGCCAAATGACCCAGTAGTGGTCTGTTTAGTGCTTTTGGTTTGACTTCGCCATAACCAACTTGAATGGCAAAGTAACCGTCGGTTTGTTTCGTTTTAACTTGTGTAACGGTGCATGGACCTGCTTGAATGACAGTCACAGGAATGGCTACTCCTGCTTCGTCAAATATTTGGGTCATGCCCAGCTTGGTGCCGAGAATACCTACAGACACAGTAACTGGTTCTCCTTTATACTTGCTGACCTTGGAATTGGACTCTAGAAGACACGTTTTGTCCGCATCAGTTTAGGCTGGGTTAGCCTGCGAATTTGGGAATGGCTTCAATAAACCGCTCCAAATGCTTTGGGCACAACAAACCGTGTGCGTACTGCTAGGTGAATCTGTTTAGCTTCACTGCTATATAAAAACTAGACAAGTCTAGATATTTATTTCTGACTTCATCGGGGGCATGGAAGCGGTTAACCCTCAGTAAGCTTTCACGCTTTAGCTAAACGTGATCAATTACTTGCTCACTAAGTCACCAGAACAACCACAAGTTCCTTTCCAATGGGAAGGAATAACTTCTGGAATCAATGCAATGCTCTACAACTTTAACCTGTGTGCAGCAATGCTTTTGTCCAAGCAATTGCTCTGGCACTTTCTGGAGGCGGGTTTTCCGATTTGTATAAGCCCAAAGACCGGCTTCCCGAAGGTTGGCTACTGCCCTGTTGCAGTTGGACTTAAGCGGTTCTTACCGCCCAGTATCCGTTAACTGAGACTGACGTCATGCCATAAACCAACATTGCTGCTCAGTTTTTACTTCCTTAAATACCTTAAACTATTGTTTAAGATTTTGCCTGCTTTTTCAGAGGCATAGGAGTAAATGTACTTTGGAGCTTAGGATTAGCTTTGGTTTTTCTTCCATCAGATCCAATATTGACCTGAAAGCTTTCTTAGTTTACCAGTCTATGAGCAATCTGAGTTAGATTCAGCTTTTGATGCTAACACTACCTCAGAATGACAGTAAAAAGGCCACCTAATTTGCGTCTTTGGTCACAATCTAATAATATAAATTATTTATTTATTTTTGTCCAGTAATTTATAGAGTTATTTTTGGGGAGTAGGGAGTAAGGACTAAAGAAATGGGCATTCTTTCCCAAAAGCTTTAACTTAATCTATCGGTTCCGGGTAAATAATAGAGATATCTAAGTGGGATAAGAGGAAAATCTATGGCACTAATTACCACTGGCAACGGTTTAATCCGCGATCTGGAAAAATTTGGCGCTCTTGGAGTGTATGTACCTCTGGAAGGGGGTTATGAAGGTCGATATCAGCGCCGACTACGCGCAGCTGGCTATACCACCCTCCACATTACCGCTAAGGGACTAGGCGATGTAGCTGCGTATCTCACAAGAGTTCATGGAGTCAGACCTCCTCATCTTGGTAAAAAAAGTACTGGTAGTGGTGCAGCAGTAGGCTATGTATACTATATGCCGCCAATTATCGGTTATCACTTAGAACAGCTACCACCAAAGTCAAAGGGGCTGGTTTTGTGGATTATTGAAGGGCATATTCTTTCTAATGAGGAACTTGAGTATTTAGCGAATTTGCCTCAGCTAGAGCCACGAGTCAGAGTAATCATTGAGAGAGGTGGCGATCGCGCTTTCCGTTGGACTTCTCTAGAAAAAACTCTGTTAGCTAGTTAGTCATTAGTCATTAGTCATTAGTCATTTGCTGATAACTAATGACTAATGATTTAATTCAATCAGCATTTCAATAATGCTGAGTCGAAAACCACAAGATGCAAATAACCGGCGTGAAGCTTCGTTAGCAACTGCTGTATCTAGACGAATTTGCTTGATGCCCATCTGATGAAAGCGTTCAACACTTAGCATCACCATCTGCCGCGCAATTCCGTTTTGGCGATATTCTGGCTCAACCCAAATATCATGAATAAAAGCAAATTCCTGTAAGCGGTAAATTGGTATTTCTCGCTCAATTGTTGCCACCAGAAAACCTACAAGTTGTCCTTCGTTTTCGGATACTAGAAATACGCTGCGATCGCTGGAAGCGTCGGCATTCGCGTAGCGTCTCGTAGAGAAGCCATCGCTATTTGCTAAACGCGTCAACCATTGTTCATAACGCTGTTCTGGATGGGTTAGAAAACCATATTTGGCGGAATCCCAAGACTCATGCAAAGCACAAATTTTGGCAACCATTGGTAAAACTGCGGGTACGTCAGTTGTTGTGGCGGGGCGGATCAGCATAAGCTCTCAAGCACAAAAAGTACAAAGAAAAAAGAATGCCTTGCAGTCAGGTATTGGTTTTTATCCACTTACCTATAGGACTTACGCAAAAATCGCCAAAAAGCTTAGTTTATCGAACTGCTTTCTGTTCTTAGGCTGCGCCAACGAGACGCTGCGCGTTATTGGTGTCTGGCAGAAAAGAATTCGGAGAGCGTGTATAAGTCTTAACTAAAAACAAAAAGCTAGATAGGCTATCTGAGAAAAATCAAAAATATCGTATAATTATAGAACACAATCCCTAAGTGATTTGCAAGTCAAGCAAAATAAAACAAATAACTAATAACAATTCTTTAATCAGCAAAAAAAAATAAAAATACCTCCCAATTTTTTCCAGAAAGAAACAAGAACCAAAAAGGTTAAAATTCTGTCCAGATATCTAGATAAGTTCCTATTTCTCTTATTTAACAAGAATATCGCCCAAAAACTCACAGGCAATTACAGTCAAGACTAGGCATACTGAAAAAAGGGAGAAAACTTTAGACGACTCCCTCCCAAATCGGCGTGAAGGTGATTAAGCAACAATGAAACGTAAACCCCCTGGTAAATCGGCTACTACTTCTAAACCCTCTATTTTCCAATCCCCGATGTTTAACCTCTTCACCATCGCAATTATGGGAGGGGTATTGATTTTGGGTATTGGGATTGGTATTGCTTTTAGTTCTACAACCACGTTAGCCCCATCAAATGTGGCTTCCCGTGAATTCATTGACACCAAAGCACCAAACCCGGAAATTTGTGTGCAGTACGGAGCCAGCGCGATGGTGATGGACGCTAGACTGTTCGTTACTCTCAACCCCTTCAATGTTTATGTTGCCCAGCCCAGTATGCGTCCTGGATGCGTGATCCGACAAAATAATTGGGCGCTTTTAGAGCAACGTAAGTTGGTGACATCTGATCAGGTAAATGAGTGCAAAAATCGCCTGAACACCTTTGGCTTTACAGGTAATTTGGACAGTGACAAACCTGATATTAGGTGTATATATCAGAATGAAGCGGCTCAAAACTTATTTACGGCTCAACCTGGAGCAGTTGGAACACCTCAGGAAACGGATAGATTTTAGATTTGGGCATGGGGCATTGGGCATGGGGCATAGAGTAATTGGTTATTCTTTCTTTCCTTGCTTCCTGCTCCTTATTCATACTCGTCACGTATAATGGTCAAACCTAAAGCTTTGTAGGCACTGAGCATATTATTAGATACTGTAGGTGCAGTTACTAAATAAGTTAGGGCACGAATAGACTCGACTACATAAGGAGCAGCCGTGTCTAATTTTTCTGCTGTCACTAATCCCACGACTTCAGCCGATCCAGCAATCATGGCTCGTTTGACGTGGGCTTCGTCTAGGTTAGGTACACTAATTCCAATTTCTGGATGTAAACTGCAAACTCCCAACATACACAAATCTGCACGAATCATCCGTAATGTTTCAATCGTAACAGTACCTACGTTGACCAAGGCTTTTTTGTAGAGCTGTCCACCTAACATCACAACCTCTATGTGGGGATGTTCTGCTAATGCAATGGCAATTGGCGGACTATTTGTGATGACTGTCGCTCGCAGATCTAGGGGCAAATGACGGGTTATCTGGAGAGTTGTTGTACCTCCATCTAAAATCACTACCTGTCCTGTACAAACTAATTTTGCTGCTGTACGAGCGATCGCTTCCTTTTCTTTTGGCGCTTGCTTTTGGCGATCGCTATAACTGGCGATCGCTGGAGATTTTTGCAGCGCTCCCCCATGAACGCGTTGCAATAGTCCAACTTCTGCCAGTTCTCGCAAGTCCCGCCGAATCGTATCCTCGGAAACCTTGAGAACAGCACTGAGTTCTGTTGAAAGTACCTTTTTATCACGACGAAGAATTTCCAAGATGAATTGTCGTCGTTCAGCAGTTAGCATAGTTAATTTTCCTGAAATTGCGTTTTTGGTCTTGAAGTTGCCCGTTTGTGAGTTTATACTTATTTGTATGCAGGTCTTTGTACGGTAATCCGTACTTCAATTGAATTCAAGCACATTCAACACTGCATGAATGTGTTGATTTTGTCCACTGAAGCCAGATGGTTCCACAATGGTTCCTAGCGGTTGACTTTAGATTAGGAAACGGTTCGATAATTGTTGCCCAATCTGGGTTTTAACAATTTTTTTGTAGTGCGCTCATGCGTCCCGTCTGTTCAAATTGCTTTTTATTCAATAAATAAGCCATGACTATTATTAATTCCCAATTTCCAATTGATCTCGGTGCTTACAAACCTTTAGGACTCAATCCAGCAAATTCGAGCCTCACAGATGAACAGCGAGAGACTCTAAAAGCGAATATTCAACTCTGCCGAGATGCGATCGTCTTTTTTACTGCGACTGGCGCTGCTAGAGGAGTGGGTGGTCATACTGGTGGGCCATACGATACAGTGCCAGAGGTGATGATTCTTGATGCCTTCTTCCGAGGAGCATCGGAGCAATTTGTGCCGATTTTCTTTGATGAGGCAGGACATCGAGTCGCCACCCAATATCTGATGGCAACGTTGCATGGTGACTTACCTGCCGAGCAACTTTTACGTTATCGCCAAGCAGATTCTCATTTGCCGGGACACCCTGAACTAGGGCTAACTCCTGGTGTGAAATTTAGTTCTGGACGTCTGGGGCATCTTTGGCCTTACATCAATGGTGTGGCGATCGCAAATCCAGGCAAGGTTGTTTTCTGTCTCGGTTCTGATGGCTCTCAGCAAGAAGGTAACGATGCTGAAGCTGCTCGCTTGGCTGTTGCTCAACATCTCAACGTCAAGCTGATCATTGACGACAATGATGTAACGATCGCTGGACATCCTTCTAAATATTTACCTGGTTTCAGTGTCGCCAAAACCTTAGAAGGCCACGGGTTGAAAGTACTTGCGGGAGATGGGGAAGACTTAGACGATTTATACCGTCGCATGAGCGAAGCTGTGAATACTCCCGGAGCGATCGCCCTGATCAATAAACGCCCGATGTGTCCTGGTATTGAAGGTTTAGAAGGCTCGACTCACGGTCATGATGTAATTTCTGTAGATTTAGCAGTTAAGTATCTAGAATCTCGTGGACAAACTACGGCGATCGAATACCTTCAAAGTATTGAGAAACCCAAGCAAACCTATACATTTCTCGGTTCTAGTGATAAATGGGGCGCTAACCGCAATGTCTTTGGTGAAGCCGTGGTAGGTGTCCTCAGTCGCATGAGTGAGGCGGAGCGTAAAGAAAAAATCAAGGTTATTGATAGTGATTTAGAAGGCTCCTGCGGGTTAAAGAAAATCCACGATACATACCCAGAAATATTTATTTCTTCTGGGATCATGGAACGGGGTAACTTCTCTGCTGCTGCTGGATTCGGGATGGAGAAGGGCAAGCAAGGTATTTTTGCGACTTTCAGCGCCTTCTTAGAAATGTGTATTTCAGAAATCACGATGGCACGGCTGAACTATTCTAATGTGCTGTGCCACTTTTCCCATGCGGGTGTGGATGAGATGGCAGATAATACCTGCCACTTCGGTTTGAACAATATGTTTGCCGACAATGGCTTGGATGATGGCTATGAAACACGGCTGTACTTCCCGGCAGATGTCAATCAAATGACAGCCTGTGTAGAAACTATATTCTTTGAGCCGGGACTGCGGTTTATTTTTTCTACCCGTTCCAAGGTGCCCAATATTAAGGACAGCAACGGCAATGACTTCTTTGGGAGTGGCTACAAATTTGTTCCTGGTAAAGATGAGGTTGTACGAGAGGGGACGCAAGGCTACATCATTAGTTTTGGCGATGCTCTCTACCGTGCCCTTGATGCCGTAGAGCGTCTTCAGCAAGAGGGGCTAGACGTTGGTTTGATTAATAAGCCAACCCTAAATGTTATTGATGAAGAAATAATGACCAAAATTGGTAATACTCCCTTTGTGCTTGTAGTAGAAGCCTTCAACCGTCGGACTGGCTTAGGCAGCCGTTTTGGTTCCTGGTTGCTTGAGCGGGGGTTGACTCCCAAATATGCTCATCTTGGAACTCATAAAGAAGGTTGCGGTGGTTTGTGGGAACAGTACCCATATCAAGGTATCGATCCAGTGAGCATCATTAAGAAGGTAAAGGAGTTAGTTGGAAGAAATTGACACTCCTCGTGCCTTTAGGCACGTTCGCGTTAGCGATATCATTTTGCTTTCATTAAGCTACACATGGTGGTTCTCAGTTAAGTGCAATACAGACCTAACCCCCAGCCCCTTCCCTACTAGCGTTGGGGAGTAAGATTCAATTCCTCTCTCCTTCTCTCTGTGTTCTCTGTGCCTCTGCGGTTTGTTATTTAACCCAGCAAAGTTGGCTTGACAGACTACTAGAGGCACAACATTATTAGGATATGGCGCATAGCGGATGGGGCATTGATTCAATTATTCTATGCCCAATCCCCAATGCCCCATGCCCTATTTGAATTTGGTTTTGGGTAAAGGTTGACCAAACTCTATCACCTGGGGATTGGGAACATTGGGGATTGTTGGGACTGGAAATTCCGACATACCGAAAGAGGGAATGCTATTCAAGTTACTAGGTTGATTTGGGAAAGAAGGAGGGGGAAGAATTAAAGCAGGTTGTTGAGGGGATGTATTCGGAGTTAGGGGAGGTACGGTGACAAAAGGCTGCCCTGAGTTAGTAGTAATTGCTGAGGGCAGTTCACTGGATGGAGGCGGAACTGTAAGTAAGGGCGCTTGTGGATTAGTAGGAGTTACGGGTAGGTTATTAGGCGGCTGTGAGTACTTATACGGTGTTTGAGGTTGTTTCTTGGGTGAAGGTGGGGAATTTCCTGGTTTCACGGCAGTAGTTTTACCAGAAATAACCGGACGTAATACCCAGCGAGTGGAATTTTTTCGGGAAACCGGTTGCAGTTGTACCTGTTTGGGATTTAAAACAGTCCCTGCTGCTAAATCTAGGACAATGCGGGTGGCGTTTGCGTTCAGTTGAGAAACGCGAATGCTTTTGATTACTCCCGAATAATTTTGTTGGGTGGTAATCTTGCCCAACTTAGTATTCGGTAAATCTACAACCAAACGAGGGGGTTGGGTTAGGTAGAAATAACGGGGGGTTGTGCCTACTGAAAGGGTGATTTCGAGTTGCTGTGTCTTGGGGGAAAAACGCCAATTATTCAGCTTTGCCACTGGTGTAGCGGCACTGCTGCAAGTTTCGAGGGCGATCGCAGCATAAAAGCCGAATATACTGATGCTAAATAGCTGCTTGCGCCATTGGCAAAATTGCCTAGTCTTTAGTCCCTGATGCATTCTTTTTATTTGCTCCATAAAACCCGTACAATGCGCTCACATTGCCGTTTACTTCGCACTTCCAATTTTCCCCACCCCCAATTCAAGGAGCTTTTTGGGGCACAGCGGTAAATTTCAGAGTTTGTGGGATGCCATTTATATTTAATTGACCTGTTATATTACCTTTGTCCACAAGTTGCATTTGAATTTTGACTGAGTTTAGAGGATCATTTTGGGGGCGAGGAATATTACAAAGGATTGATCTGCCAACTTTTCCAGATAAATTTAACTGTTGATTTCTGAAGATGCCTGTGAGCGAGTGCTTTTCGTCAGTATCGGCGTTGGCTGTTGCTGGTAATACAGAGGCATTCAAGTAAATACCTGATTGCTCAATGTTTAAGGTTAGGGTATCCGATTTTTCACAGTTCGGCAAATTCTCCGCTAGTGTTAGACGATACCGGCCGTTAACTGGAGGAGGAGCCTTGAGATTGTTTTCCCCATAAACGCTGACAGTTCTAAACAACAGTAGCACTGAAATTATTGCTACTCCGTAAAAAGCTAAAGATTTGAAGTTGAAATGATTCATAATCTCAACTCCTTAATGTTGGCTCTTGACTAATAATCTCAGGAAGTACGGAAGCTAGATGAGCGGTGACTTGACTATAGCGGCGGGTAATCAGTAGGGAAGAGCAACATTGGGTGGCTAGTTGATCTGTATATCTTCCCAAGGTTTGACGCTCGATCCCCCAAGTGCGGCTGGTGCCAGCAATTGTCAGGTCTACACTTTTTGAGGCTTCGACTACAGCTGGGATTGCTTCTGAAGTTTGGACAGTTTTGATTTCTATGCGATCGCGTACACTACTCGGTAATTGCTCCATCATTTTATGTAACTCGTAGCTCAATTCATCCTTGAGGTGATTTTCGGGTACAACCTGTAAAACCTGTAACATACAAGTTTCATGATTGATTAGCAGTCTGAGCGCCAGTATCAGGGCCAAATCATCATGAATATTTGCCGAATAAGGCACCAACAAGCTTTCTAAGCGATCGCCTCCTCTGTCCACAAACACTGCAACATCTACTGGTGCAGTGGTGAGCATTTGACCGACTCTTCCACCTAAGCGATTGCTACTAAAAGCTGGGCGATGCCATCCTACAAGAATTAAATCAACTTGTTTGAGTGCGGCAATCTGTGCTGTTTCTTGTGCGACATTGCTGGATATGCGAACGATGGGATGTACATGAGAGCGTATTTCTAACGGTTCGAGAGTATTAATCAGTTCTTCTAGCTGCTGGCGGCGCTGGGCAATTAATCGGTCTGCTTCAACTGGAGTACTTTCAAAGGCATAATCTTCTTCAAATTCAATCAGGCTAAGAGGGTTAACAATGGCGGGATGTCGGAAGTTGAGAGCGATGCTGACTGCCAACTGTACCAAACCTTTCTGTGTAGTCGGATTAGCCACTGGTACCAAAATTCGGTAGGGACGAACGTAAACTTGCCCACCAGTAGCGCTTGTAGCTGTTTCTGCTTCCGACTCCGATTCCACGACATCCAACCTGATCAGCTTCTTCGGATATGTCCATTCCAGCAGTGGCGAGGTCATGAATGTAGTTACCAATGCCATAATTACCAGCATGGTAAATATTAAGGGGGAAATTACCTTTAACTCTAGACCAATGTTTAGCACTATCAGTTCGGTCAAGCCGCGAGTATTCATTAACCAACCGAGTGCCGAGGCTTCGCGTTTATTAATGCCACTCACACGAGCCGCTACATAAGTGCCAACATATTTACCTGCGATCGCCACTCCTAAAATCAACGCACACAAAAGCCACAATTCTGGACGGTTGAGTAAGCCAATCTGTGTCTTTAAACCACTGTAGGCGAAAAATATTGGCAGCAAGAAAATTAGGACAAAATCTTCGGTTTTTACTGCCAATTCCCGCACTAAATCTTCATTTTTGGGCATGGCTGCACCCAGTAAAAATGCCCCAAAAATTAAGTGAATACCAATTAGTTCGGTGATTAGTGCTGAGGCCACTACTCCCATATAAATCCCAGCTAGCAGCAATTGGCTGAGGCGTCCCGCCCGCAGGTAGTGTCTGGTAAGACGTTGGAGAAACCAACGACCTGCTGTCAACATCAAGCCGATGTAAACTATGCTGGCAATAATTGTCGGTACCGCATCAGCAAAGTCACCAGTTCGAGCGACTGCGATCGCTACTGCTAAGAGACACCAAGCTGTCACATCATCCACTGCTGCACAAGTTAACGCCAAGGTTCCTAAACGCGTTCCTTGTAAATTGTTTTCAGTAATGATTCGCGCCAACACTGGAAAGGCAGTAATCGACATCGCCGCCCCCAAAAACAAGGCGAAGGCGGTAAAGGATACACTTGCATTGGAAACTAGGGGATAAAGTAGCACCGCTAGCAATGTTCCTAAAGAAAACGGCACCAAAATACTTACGTGAGAAGTTAAAACTGCTACTTCTAATTGTCCACTGAGGTATTTTGGATTTAGTTCTAGCCCAATCAGAAACATGAAAAATATTAGTCCCACCTGAGACAAAACATTTAGAAAAGGAAAAGTTTCTGGTGGAAACAAGCTAACTGCTAGATGGGGAGCAACTAAACCAAATAAAGATGGTCCAAGCATAATCCCGGCGACAATCTCACCAATTACTAGAGGTTGCTTAATGGAACGGAATCCTAGCCCTACTAGCCTGGAAAGTCCAATAACAATCAGCACCTCAACCAGAACGAGAACAACTATGTGCATGGTTTCCTCACAATTAACTATCTGGTTTCTCTAAGATAATTCTTTAAAACACTAGAAAATGTCAAGCTTATTAGATACACCCCAAGTTGATTTGTGCTTTTTTGTCATGTTAATTCCTGTTACGATGCAGTTGCAGCCGTGAAACATGAATTCTGATGATTTTAGGCGCTAAATCTCGAAAAACTTCCGAATTAAACCACGTCTATCTTGAAACCTGTAGTTCTTCGGTGATGAAAAGGATTTGCCCTCATCCCCCAACCCCTTCTTCCAGATTGGGGAGAAGGGGAGCCAGAATTTCAAAGTCCCTCTCCCATATCTGGGAGAGGGATTTAGGGTGAGGGCAAAAACTACGCTTATAAACTTAGATCAGGTTTAACGATATCAAACTCCCCACCCTGGAAACGCCAACGGGGAAAAATAATTTGCATCAGGCTTTGTGAACTAATAAAAACCGCTAGCCAGACGACGCTATAGTGCAATATAAAAGCTACTGGCGAAACAGGAACTTTCGCTAAAGGTATTGGGGTGGGGAGTAATGAACAAGAGAGAAATTAGAGTTTTTATAAATGGATTTATAAAGGGATTTTAGACTCACTTTCATTGAAAATTCAATGTATTTTAATAAATAGAGTGTGAGAATCGAACCGCAGAGGCGCTGAGGACGCTGAGGAAGAGAGGAGAGAGAGCGATCGCTATTATATGCAGGGTGGTTTTATCCAAACAGAGAAAAATTACAATACTTCTGTCAGGCGATCGCAGTTGGGAATACTAATATAAGTACAGTTTTACGCCATTCCGCCAGGGAATAAATTTCTATGGCTATCAGACAAATATTGCTTAGGCTAGTAGATAAAACCTCAGACAGGGCAGGCAGGCTCTGGTGTCTGGTATGCAGTTTGTAAAATGCTGTAAAAAATATTCACGATACAGCAAGATGGCATTGAAGATTTGGGCATCCTAAACATCAGGAGCCAAGTTTTTCAGTTTCCCAACCTATGCCCACTTCGATGTTTGTTGCCCAATCCTCTGGGATAAAGACTAAAAAGGCATTTCAGGAAGTGCCAGTAAGTAATCCTCAAATACTACCATTATTGGTGGTCACTTCTGGAGGACTTGCTTTAGCGGTGATTGCTTTAATTGTGTATGGTAAGCTCCAGATGAATAAGCTGGAGAAAAAACTTAAGTTTGAACAATTCCGCGTGCGAGAACTAGAGAAAAAGTTTAAGCTAGCGCTGGAAACAATTCGCAAAATGGAAACTAATCCCGATTTGGTCAACTCACGGGACTTTAACCTGGATTATCTGCGAATGCGGATGGCAGAGGAGGTGTTTCATTTTGCAATTCTTAATCAAATTAAGATTCAGATCAAAGAGAAAATTTCTCAAGCCCTGCGTCCAAATCAAGCACAACTTGGATCAGTTGGAATTGCTAACAGTGTTGGACGGCAAGTAGATGAAATTTTTGATGTAGAGTATGAGACTGGTACTCCGCCGAACTCTGCCAAGCGAGTACTATTTCGTATTCAAATCCGGTTAACGAAGTTACCGACGCAAGCAACTTCTGCGACTATTAGTCAAATTATTGACTGTATAGAAACTTACCTCAGCCCCATAGAAAACGAAGATAGTTGGCAACCAATAATTCAAGGTCGGATTGCTACTATGCAGTGGGATCAAAAGGCTAAACCTACGCCTTTACTGGTGCTGGAGCAATCGAATGAAGGCGTGAATGTGACTTTTCGCACCAGTCGCCAACCAAATACTCCACCTCAGCCAAATCCACCTGGGATGAAAAAATCAGGCTCGACTAGATAATAATTATGGCTGTCATTAGTCATTAGTCATTTGTCCTCTGTAGATACAAATGACCAATGACATAGAAGCTTTGTGCAAGGTAGGACAACCCTTATGAGTAAATAGGCTATGTTTATTTGCGTCACAGCTTAGTTATTGAGTTGTGATTTCTGACTTTGGAATCATGACTGAATAGCTGTATTGGGGGAATTACGGGTTAAAAGACCATCTTCCATTTCTACGATGCGATCGGCTATGTCTAAAATGCGGTTGTCGTGTGTCACTAATAAGATAGTAGTTCCCTGATTTTTGGCTAGACTTTGCATTATTTCCACAACATCACGTCCTGATTGTTTGTCTAATGCTGCTGTTGGTTCGTCTGCTAGCACTAGGGGGGGACGATTCACTAAGGCGCGGGCGATCGCAATTCTTTGTTTTTGTCCACCAGAAAGATTGTCTGGGTAGTAATCAACTCGTTCTTCTAGACCAACTGACCCCAGCATGGCTTTTGATTTAGCCACTGCTTCTGTTTTAGAAATATGATTATTCAATTCTACTGCCATTTGCACGTTTTGCTTTGCTGTCAAGAACCCTAGCAAATTGTGAGCTTGGAAAATATAACCAATCTGGCGTCGCATCTGCACCAGTTTGCTTTGACTGACGCCCACAAGTTCTTCACCTAAAAATTTTAAACTTCCCTCTTGTACAGACCGCAAACCACCAATTAAGCTCAGTAATGTTGTTTTACCTGAACCTGATGGCCCGGTCATAATTACAATTTCACCTGAATAAATTTCTAGGTTTATATCAAATAATATCTGTTTTCTCAATGCACCTTTACCATAGTAGTGATTGAGATTTTTAATGGCAATTACAGGTTCTTGTTTCATCATAAATTCGTTAGCTATAAGTTAGTAGTTCTGAGACTCAACTGTAGTGCATATCTAAAATTAATGTTTGTTACTTTTAAACTAAAATTATCAACAATATCTTTTAATTAATATTGAATTAATTAAAAGATATCTGCTGGATCGGCAGAACGTAATTTTCGGACTGCGATCGCACCAGAAATAATACACATCATTATAGTCAAAACCAACACCATTACCGCCCGATCAAAACTCATAAAAACTGGTAAAAGTGTCGCGTCTCTAGCGCTTTTATACATAAATAATGAAAAAACAATTCCTGGAAAATATCCTAAAACTGCTAATAACAAAGCCTCTTGAAGAATAACTGTCAATAAATAGTTTTGTGTATAGCCTATTGCCTTGAGAGTAGCATACTCAGCTAAGTGATCTGCAACTTCTGTATAAAGGATTTGATAAACAATCACAGTCCCGACAATGAAACCCATCACAGTCCCTAATGTGAAGATAAACCCAATAGCTGTACTATTTGCCCAATAACTCCGCTCAAAATCAATAAATTCTTGCTTAGTTAAAACATTTACCTCATTAGGCAAATACTTTCGCAATTCTTGGGCGACAACATTAGCATCTGCTCCCGGTTTTAATCTAATCAGCCCAATATCAATTAATCCTTTTTGACGATTGTTGAATATCCGCAAAAAGTTAAGATCACTCGTAATTAAATTCCCATCTGCGCCAAATGATGCACCTAATGTAAATAGTCCCCCGACTTTAATTCGCCGCCTTCGCACTTCTGCGGTTACAGGCTTTCCTTGGTCATAATTAGCAGCAATTGGCCCATACTCTACCCTTGAAGAACGGTCAAATAAAACTACATCAGGTAGTTTAAGTTTATCTAAATTTTCCTGAACTCCAGGTAAGTTAACTATGTTAGTTTCTGGGTTCATGCCAAAGATCAGAATACTACGAGGACGGCCAGTTACAGGATTTTTCCAGATTGTAAAGTCTAAATATATCGGATATACTGATTGGACTGCGGGTAAATCTAAAGCTTTATATAATCGCCGTTGTGAAAAACTTCTCATCGCCAGGACAGCGCTAGATTGACTATTGATTAAAACAATATCACCTTGCAAGCTGTTATGGAATCGAACGTTACTATAATACAGAGCATCCCGGAAGCCGAGTTGCATAAACATTAAAATATCAGCAAAAGCAATTCCTGCCAAAGCCACGGCTAGGCGAGTTTTTTCTCTTGTGAGTTGTAGCCATGACAGAGGGATTTTTTGATTCATTTTCTAGGCGTCCAAGCACAGTTAAGATAATTCGTAATTCGTAATTTGTAATGACGCTCTCTACGAGACGCTAAAAGCGAACCAATACTCGCTAACGCTACGCTAACGTAATTCGTAATGACGCTTAATGACTCGCTAACCCTTCTCTACGAGACGCTACGCGTAGCTTGCTTATTTGTAAGGGTACGCTAACGTAATTCATAATTAAGAACATTTACAATCCAAAATATCAAATCACAAATTGGGATTACTGCTCACCTATAACTGAATTAGTTATTAATTTCGACAAGAACTTTAGCGTAAGTTAAACCAGAAACTTTCTGACTATCTGCTGGAGGTAGAGCAATTTTCACTTCTACGACTCTGGCATCTACATCTGCTGCTGGATCTGTATTCAACACATCTTTTTTACCAATTTTTCTGCCAATTTCAGTGACAGTTCCCTTTAATTCGCTGCTAAATGCTCCATTATCACTGGTGATAGTGGCGTTTTGACCAATACGCACTTTACCAATGCTGTCTTCGGGGACTTCAGCAATCACAAACATTTGACTGGTTTGGCCAATTTCAGCAATACCATTTGCACCGATCGCTTCGCCTGATTTGGTGTAAACTTTTAAAATCTCTCCAGCGATTGGTGCTTGAACGTAGCTCAATCTCAGTTCGGCTTCGGCTTTTCTGACATTTGCGATCGCATTACTAACTTGGGCTTGCGCTACTTGCACATCGGTAGGACCAACATCTAAAATTTTGCTCAGTTTGGCCTTTTCTTCATCGATTTGTCTTTGCAAAGTTGCTACAGTTTTGTCACGGTTAACTTTGGCTTCGATTAGCTGCTGTTGCAAAGTTGCTAAATTTTGTATTTGGTTAGCTCTAGCCTCAGCAATTTGCTGTCGCAGGGTTGCTAATGTCTGCTTCAAGGTAGCTCGGCTTTCAGCAACCTGCTGATTAGAAGTTACTGCACTCAAGCGTCTTTTGTCCCGCTCTTGCTGAGAAATCGCACCTTCTCTGTATAAATAATCATAGCGTCCGGCATCGACTTGAGCATTGCGCTGTTCGGCTTGGACACGTCCAACTGTCGCTCTTTGGACATCTCTTTGCCCACTAAGTTCAGCTTCTAGGCGATTTACGGTTGCTTGTTGGACGAGTTTATCACCACTTAACTGGGCTGCAACCCGCGCGATCGTTGCTTGTTGAGCATTCCTTTCGCCAATTAACTGCGCTTGTAGCCGAGCAATAACTGCTCTTTGGGCTTGAATATCTCTTGGAGATCCGGCTCTGATTTGCGCTAAATTCGCACTGGCTTCTTGCACCTTCGCTTTTGCCTCTTGTAGTCCGGCTATTTGGGTATCGCGGTTATCCAAAATTGCCACAATTTGACCTTGCTTTACCTGTTCACCTTCTCTCACCAGAAGTTGCTGAATTCGTGACGATGGTGCTAATCCTGATGATGGGGCGGACAATTTAACAACTTCGCCTCGCGGTTCCAAACGCCCTACAGCACTAATGCTATTGCTAGATGGCATTATGGGTACAGATGTAGTTAGTTTCCTGAGCTGCTCGATTTTGGCTGTACCTAATATCCCAGCCGCGATTACTACTGGCACAGCGACAGCGATACCCCACCAAATCTTCGGTTGTTCACTATTAAGTGGCTGCTCACTTGGCTTTGGCTTTTCAGTCACCCTTGACATAGTATGTTGCCCGTTTATCTAAATTGTGCTGATGGAAGTAAAAATAAAAGGGTTTTTAATCAACAGCCAACCGCTTAAGACAAACAACAGTGGTTTAAAGCTGGGTATGGCTTAAAATTCATTGTGTGATGAACGCTCAACACTATGGCTTTCTAAAATGGTGTTTTCTATAGTGCTTCTCGTTTATATGCAATATACTTTGACCTCTCTCCAAACCTCTCTCCTAAAAGGAGAGAGGCTTTGAGGCTTACTTCTCCCCAACGCTAGTAGGGGTGGGGGTTAGGTCTGTATTTAACTCAACACAGAAGCGCTATAGTAGTTGGCTATTCAATAACTCTGAGTATTATTAAGACATGAGTGCAATGGGAGTTAGCAGAATTCACAAGCAGTATAAATCTAGATGTAGAAACGTGATATGTGATGTCTCTAGACAAAATCCTAAATTGGTATGATGCGGTACTATACTGCTACATTCATTACGATTACAGTTAGTCACAAAATTGAAAAGAAACATCAAAAATAGATTGTTGCCAATGCTTGATACAATCTTGCTACAAAAGTTAGTCTTCCTTAAGTCAATCAACGATTAACTAACTAAAAAATATCTGTTGACCCTTCGGCTTCGCTCAGGGTCAACTTGAGCATTTCTAACATTAGAGTTTCCTTAACTTTCTGGTCAATGAGTTAGCTGTCTCTACTTGCTTGCACCTACCAAGACAACAAACCATTTTGTAATATTCGCTTCAAAGACCTTACTATTCTCCCTGCTGCTGTTTTGGGACTCCATTAAACTCTCGTTGAATGAATTCTACATTTATCCGTTACGCGAAAACGTAACACAGCCTACAGATGAGGAACTGTGAGTCTCGTAAACCAATCAAAGTTAAAAAGGATTTCAAAATTGCGGTTGCTACTTACGGTTGTACCAAAGTCGAGCGATCGCGGCACTGGATGCAGAGAGTGGTGATATTTTGGCGGGAATTGGGGGAATGTTATAAGAGTGCTGGTTTTGACTCCGCTCAACCAGCACAAAATTTGAGGACTGAGCGAAGTCGAAGTCCGTTTTTTTGCACAAGGTCATAACAATGCCCTATATGTATATTCTTGAATGTGCCGATCGCTCATTCTATACGGGAAGTACAAAGGATTTGCCGCGTCGTTTGTGGCAGCATCAAAATGGGCTGGGGGCAAACCATACGATAAAACGACTGCCTGTAAAATTGGTCTATGCGGAGCATTTTGATTATGTAGCGGATGCTTTTTATCGTGAAAAGCAGGTTCAGGGTTGGAGTCGAACGAAAAAAATTGCTCTGATGGAGAGTAAATGGGAGCGGCTTCATATTTTGGCGGAGTGTCAGAATGATTCGCATTATAAAAATGCTGGTTTCGACTCCGCTCAACCAGCGTCGGAAGTTGCTCAACCAGCGTCGGAAGTTGCTCAACCAGCGTCGGAAGTTGCTCAACCAGCGTCGGAAGATATCAGGGACGGGCAATGATTAAGGGATGGTCAACAACCCCTCGTGAACGAAGCCGAAACTATCAGGTTAAGCGAAGCCGAAACCGGCGCTAAACTAATCAACCCCGCACTTAAAGCCGCAGGCTGGGGTATGATCGAAGGCAGTCGCATCCGCCGT
The DNA here is from genome assembly GCF_036919815.1 of Nostoc sp. Lineage (GTDB taxonomy): Bacteria > Cyanobacteriota > Cyanobacteriia > Cyanobacteriales > Nostocaceae > Nostoc. The sequence goes on along the minus strand of NZ_JBALCE010000034.1, from coordinate 996 downwards.
GAAGTTATCGCCCCTGGTCGCTTAATTTGGCAGATCGAATAAAACTGTGGTCATGTAATTTTCTGCCCAAGCAGTGCCAAAAGCTTTTTCTAGTACGCGGCGGGTTTTATCGTTTTGCTGCTGTTTGGTGCAATAGTTGTGTTGTCCGGCGATATTTTGTGTAACTTGTTCACCTGAAACAGGATGTGAGGCGATCGCTTGGATGCAATGTATGTCTAAAAATTCTCGCACCCGCGTAAGAAACATGGTTTCTTCTTCTGGGGAACTGGGGCGCACAAAGATACAAAAATCCGAAAAAATATTTCCCCATTCAGGTAATTCACGGGGTTGGGAAAAGTTAAGCACTGTTAGCTGTGTCAGTGCAAAAGTATAAACTTCTGGTAAGGTACGATCTAATTGAATCGGAGAAACGTCTGCGATCGCTGCACTAATTTGACCTCTACCCCCAACTAAATCGCAACCAAACATCGGCAAGTTGTATTCTGGACGGGGAAACATGACGCAGTGCAAAATATCCAACATATTTCCGATTTTTGCCAGTTCCAAGTGCATTTTCCGAAACTGGGGCGTTTGATAGCAGCGATTTTCAATTGTCAGTTTTTCACCTTCTAGTCTACCTTCCACATACCCCAACTCATCAGGCAAATGGTAGGGCGATAGATCCAGGTGCTGATGCCAAGCTGCCTCAATAGAATCAGCTAGCTGACGAATTAGAGGATGTTGTTGCTCACGCAGCGAGGCCATAGAAGTAAATGACATATTCATAGTTGGAAATGCGATCTAGTTGCTAGTCTACAACCTGTCGTGGCCTGCAATATAAACAAACACTTACTGAACCTGCAATGGCATAACATCGACTTGCAATGGCATAACATCGACTTGCAATGGCATAACATCGACCTGCAATGGCATAACATCGACCTGCAATGGCATAACATCGACCTGCAATGGCATAACATCGACCTGCAATGGCATAACATCGACCTGCAATGGCAT
>NZ_JBALCE010000033.1:0-15617 GCF_036919815.1 Nostoc sp. | reverse complement strand
GATAGACGTGGTTTAATTAAATTTTTAGTTTTGCCAAATCCAAATAACGGATACCTTCGGGAGAAATGTCAAAACGACAAGGTAAGACTTCTAAACCAAGAGCGATCGCATCCCGTAATAATTTACCATATATAGGATCTGTGCGATCGCCAGGGGAAAACTCAGTACAATCACTGCGATTGATAAAGTAAAGCATCACCGCACGAGTTAGAGGTAGCAGCGCCATTAATTCTCGCAAGTGCTTTTGTCCTCTTGTAGTCTCCGTGTCAGGAAATAAGGCTAATCTCCCCTCACAGAAAGTTGTATTTTTCACTTCTAAATAAATCGGGCGTTCCTCATCACTCCCCGTCAAGAAAAAATCCACTCGACTTTTTTTATCTAGCCCATAAACCACCTCGCCCTTGATTTGGCTATACTCGCCCAATTCTGGGAAAAGATGTTTCGCCAAAGCCAGTTTTACCACCCGATTGGGCAAAAAAGTATTTATACCTACCCAAGTTGGCTCATTGTCATGTACCTGAATTAATTCTAAAGTGTAAGCCAATTTACGGTTAAGATTATCGCTTTTGGAAAGCTGTACAGCACTTTCGGGAGTCGATACTCCAGTCATTGGCCCTGTATTTGGACAATGTGCTGTCACGATTTCGCCAGAAGTAAGTTGAACGTCAGCAAAAAACCGCTTGTAGCGTTTTAGCAGAATACCTGGATATAAAGGTGGGTAACGGTAAAGCCAATCAATCATTATGAAACCTTGTTGCTGCTAGTAAATATACGTCGATTTCTTCTCCAGCGAACCCCGATCAGCAAATCTTTTCAGCAGCGACTCATACACCTATGAGTATTACTCCGCCTTGTGACAGAATTTAAGTGATTTTATTTACCATAAAGCGTCATTTTTTGTAATTAAATTGACAACATCTTAATAAAAAGTAGCATATACTAGGTGTTATAAGCCTCCCATAAAAAAATCTGGGAGAATTTCAACGTGCAAGGAGGTAAATCCTATGCAAAAAGTGGGAACAGCAACGGAATTAGAATATGCTTTTCTGTTTACTTTAAGAAAGGTAAATTCGATCAATTTAGAAGGTTTTAAGCCATTTTTTAGTAATATGCCTATTGACCCTTATATCAAAGGCAACTATCGTTCGAGAAGATTATCTCGATTCACAGTATCTGGAAATGAGTTAATCAAATTACCTCATGGCTACTTCTTTCAAAGTAAAGAATATAATCCATTAGCGGGTGACATAAAAAGAGAGTTTGCAGAATTAGATGATGCACTCATAGAACTTGATATTTTCAGAAATCTTGTTTTGGCATTTAGTGATTCTTCTAAACTTCATCCAGAAGCTGAAATCGGAGTTCATCAAATTAGAATTATTTGTTCGCCAGACAATTCAGGTAATCCAGCACCTGAAGGTATCCATCAAGATGGTACTGATTTTATTGGCATCTTCTCGGTAGAGAGAGATAATATTCAAGGTGGAGAAACACATTTGTATACTGCCAAAAAAGAAAAGCCTGTATTTAGCAAAGTTCTAAATCCGGGTGAACTCTTATTGGTTAATGACCATGAATTTTTCCACTTTGCCAATCCCATAAAACCACTAATTGATGCTAAAGGAAGTTGGGATGTTTTTGTACTGACTTCTCCTAGCTTGCTTTCAGAATAATTCTATAGCAATCCTAAATGATTCATGATAAAACACCATACTCGTGGAGATTTGGAAAGTCAAAAATTTGACAATTTCCTGATATAGCAATCCTATTTTATTTGTGAGAATTGCAAGCCGCAGATCCCCGACTTCGTAAAAGTTGTCAGGGATCTTGTTTCTCACTTTGGCAAAGTTGTTCAATTTGAATTTAATTGATAATTTCGATTTCTGACAAGCATTGAAGATATTCTTCCCAGGTATTAGTGGCTTTAGAATATTAAGGGTGAGTGGATAGGTTAAACTACGAAGCAAGCCTGCTGGAATTCACCTAACTGAATCAACTAAATAAATGCCATGACTGACGAATTCTACAATAGAGGATTGGAAAAGGCTAGGCGAAAAGACTACGCTGGAGCAATTGAGGAATTTAACCATGCTTTAGAACTGACACCTTACTTTACTGAAGCTTACTTGCAACGCGGTTTGGCATATTATGACTCAGGTGCAATCCTTAACGCTGTCTCAGATTATACTGAAATACTCAAGCTTAATCCTGAGAGTGTAGAGGCATATTATTGTCGTGGATTGGCAAGGGTGACGCTGAAAAATTTACCGGGGGCGCTGGAGGATGTTGAACGCGCTATTCGTCTGAATGTAAATTATGCTGCTGCTTATAATTTGCGGGGGATAGTGCGGCGCAAACAGGGTTATATTCAAGATGCGATCGCTAATTTTAAAAAAGCTGCACAATTATATCTAGAGCAACAGGATAAAGAAAATTGTCGCCTCTGTCTAGAACAAATTAAACAGCTGCAACCCAAAGAATTACCTGTTGTACAGCAATCACATTTCACCAATGCGCCAATTTTATCCACGAAGGAATATTTCACGCAATTATTAGAAAAGGCGGAAAAGGGAGATACCCAAGAGGCACTCGCCGATTTAAACTGGGTATTAAAAGCCGATCCGCAAGATGCCCAAGCTTACTGCTGTCGTGGGGTTGTGCGTTGTAAAATGGGGAATTATCGAGAAGCGATCGCAGATTTTAATCAAGCATTGCGATTAAATTTTCCAGATGCGATTGTCTATCGTAACCGAGGTAAAGCCCGTTCTATATTGGGAGATCATCAAGGTGCGATCGCAGATTTTAACCAAGCACTCCAGATTCAACCCGAAGATGCCTTAGTTTATATTGCCAGAGGGAATGCTTATCGGACAACGGGCAATTATCTCGGTGCAATTCCAGATTACACCAAAGCGCTGCAAATCAATCCCGATGATCCTCAAGCTTACTACAATCGCGGCATTGCTTATACTTGTTTAGAAGAAATGCAAAACGCCGTGGAAGATTATCAACGGGCGGCGAGTATCTTTTGTGAACAAGAAGACTGGGGAAATTATCAACAAGTCTTAAGTAGCCTAGAAAAAATCCAGAAATTTAGTCCAGAGTCAAAAAAGCAAAAATATAATCTGCTACGTCAGCGACTTTTGCGAATGGTTGGCGGATATTGGGAAATTGGCGAACGATTGATTCAGCAGAAGCAGGATAGTAATCCTGGGATGTCAGACGAGTGGTATTTGCAAAAAGTAATTGATGATTTAGAACGCGATCGCGGTAGATAAAATATAAATGTCACTTGAAGTGCAGGCATGAAAAACGCTAAAGAAGAATTACTAAGCGAGATTGCGAAGCAGTTTCAAATAGATTATAAGCGTATTCACACAAGCTTAAGTAGCGATGGAAGAATTTTAAAGAAAGAAGCTGTTAAACTTCAAGAATTGCGTTCTCTCTACACATTGACTAATGAATTTCCTGTGTGGCCCTTTGATGTTACAACCTTCCGTCAATACTTGCTTTCTGTAGTTACACCACTTCTTCCTCTGTTACTCAAGTTAGGAGAGTACTATTTTAAGCGCATGGTTGTAAAGTAATTTAAACTCACATATTGTATTAATCTACTTCTAACTTAAGAATGGGTAATAAGTAATTTATTTACTATTACCTATTACCCGTTACCCCGTTTAACTAACTACTGCTTTTGCTTTTTCCTCCGTTTTTTCCTTGACTAGCACGTATGGCGTTTCTGCACCTTGTGCCAAATATTCTGCTAGTTGACTTTCAATTTGATCGCGCACAATTTGGCGATACTCTAGAAAATGCTCGTTGTGGGCGCAAGCGGCAATGTAATGCTCAACAACTCCAGGGTTCTGCTTGATAATGCTGAACAAATGATGCCAGAATTTCCAACGGGTTTCACGTTTAATTCCTTGTCGCCAAATTACAATTAACAACGCTTTCACAACAACCCACTCTGGCATTTTCGCTGGCGCTTTCCAACTCGGCAAACCCATCATTAAGAAGCAGCGATAGGTACGATCTAAGTACTGCACTGGGTCGTATAAAGTACAGAAGGCCTCAATATATTCTCTGGCAAGTTCTTCTAGGGGACGAGTGGGGAGGAAGTTCATCAATGTTGTCTGGTTGATGTTGCCGTCTTGATTTTCCCGTAGTCGTCCTTCTCTTTTCAGGCGATGCCAAAGCGCGGTGTTAGGTAACGCTTGCAACATCGCAAAGGTTGTAGAAGGAATTGCTGCTTGTTCTGCAAAGCGGACAATGCGATCGCCTGCACCTGCTTTTTCGCCATCAAAGCCGATAATAAACCCAGCCATTGGGCGCAATCCCGCTTTGGTGATGGTTTCCACTGCCTCAGTTAGAGAACTGCGAGTATTTTGAAACTTTTTGGTCATTTGCAAACTATCCTCATCCGGCGTTTCGATTCCCAAAAACACCGCCGAGAAACCACACTCAACCATCAACTCCAACATTTCTGCATCTTCTGCTAAGTCAATTGAAGCTTCAGTGTCAAACTTGAAGGGATACTTGTGTTCTGCCATCCAGACTTTTAACTCTTTCAGCAACAATTTCACATTTCGTTTGTTGCCAATAAAGTTATCATCCACCATGAACACACCCCGCCGCCAACCCAATTCATAGAGGTAATCTAATTCTGCTAACAGTTGTGCTGGGGCTTTGGTGCGTGGTTTGCGCCCATAGAGAACAATAATGTCGCAAAATTCGCACTGGAAGGGACACCCGCGCGAAAACTGCACTGACATCATGTCATAGGCATTCAATTCTAATAAATCAAAGCGGGGTATTGGTGTGCTTGTGACATCAGGTTTTTCTGTGGCGCGGAAAGTGCCAGATGTGTCTCCCCGTTGAATTGCCTCAATAAACATGGGTAGTGTGATTTCCCCTTCATCCAGAATCAGAAAATCTGCGCCCACATTTTCAACTTCGTGAGGTACAGAGGTGGGGTAGGGGCCGCCAACTGCGACTAGCTTGCCACGTTTTTTTGCTTCCTGAATTTGGTCGAGCAAATCTTGTTTCTGGACAATCATCGCTGAGAGAATTACTACATCTGCCCATGCCCATTCTGCTTCTGTTGCTGGGCGGATGTTGCGATCGACTAGTTTGAATTCCCATTCTTGGGGGAGAATCGCGGCTACTGTTACTAAACCTAGAGGTGGTAATAAAACTTTGCGATCGACTAACTCTAAGATTTTTTCATATGACCAAAAGGTTTTGGGAAATATCGGATACACTAACAAGATTCGCATGTAGTATCAATCCTCACACTTTGATTGTTATCCCACTTTAACGAAAATAAAGAGTTATTGACTTTTTATTCCCGTTTACTAAGTTTTGTATAAGGTTGTGGATTTTTTAAACGCAGAGGGACGCAAAGTTTGAGGGGTGGAGTTTCGATACAATACGTTCTTTTTCTGCTAATTTTTTACAACCGTTGTCAAAAGCTACTGATTATATCCAGTTTTTAGCACGTTCAACGCCACTAATTTTTAAAACATCACTCATGGTTGCACAATAATTTGGTAAGCCGAAACTATCGGGATTAATCGCCTTTTCATAGGTGAAATGCCGATAGTTCATACAAAACCGATCCCAAGCGGCCATCTGAATGCGGAACGTAACAATAATCAAATTAGCCAATGCTAAAGATATGGGAATGCGAAAGGAAATCTTTTTGCCCAGATAAGCACAAACTTGTTCTACTGCTTGATTAGCTGTTAATTGTGGCTGACCTAAAACAAGCCGACGTGGTTGATCATTTTCGGGAGGATGATCAATTAAATATTGCACGACAGTCGCAATGTCTCGTCCGTGGATAAAGTGAAAACTGCCATCTGCTTCCAAAAAGCGAATTAAATTAATATATTTCGTAACTTCGGGAATGCCAGATGTGACAGCAGAATAGGGTTTATTGGTATCACCGCCCACTACTACAGTGGGAAATAGTGTGGTAATTTTGGGTGCGATCGCTAATTTTTCTTTTTGATGTAAGCACTCATATTTAGAACGGATGTAATCTGTACCAATTTCCCCGGCTGCTTTTAATGGTTGATTATACCGATCCAAAACGCTAGCTGTGGAAAAATAAATCACCTGCTGGCAACGTTCTGGATCTAGCAGTTCGAGCAACTCTATAGTCTTGACGACATTAATATCAAATGTCTCATCACCACCCCAAGCTGTGGCTGTGAGTACCGCCGTATCAATCGTAGATAGCAAATCGGCAAACTGGTGAATATTTTGCATATCACCTTGCAAAACGTTGATGCCTGAACGTGCTTTGGTATCAACTTGCAGTTTACTTGGGTTCCTAACTAACAGATACAGTTCGTAATCTGTTTCCTTAATTAAGGCTTCTGTTAAATAATGACCTATACAACCACTTGCACCAGTCACTAAAATCCGTTTCTGGCTCATACTAAGATTTTAATAAGTTAGGAGTTAAGAGTTAAGAATTAAGTTAAAAGTTCCCAATCAGGAGTTATTAATCAAGTTTGGAGTTTGGAGTTTGGAGAGACGCGATTAATCGCGTCTGTACGTTAGGAGTTAAGAATAAAAGATAACTTTGCACCTCGCAACTGATGACTTTATAGTTTATATAGCGGTTCTCGGCCTTTGTGAGGTACAAGAATCCCACCCCCAACCCCCTCCCCGCAAGCGAGGAGGTGGCTCTGATGTACTTCATGGGATTGGGAAATGCTATAACTCCTAACTCATAACTCCTCACTCTCAAGCCTTAACTCCTGCAAGATTAAGTGACTTTGCGGTTTCAAAGAAGAAAGCGACATTTTCTTCTGGTGTTTCTGGTAAGACACCATGACCGAGATTGAGAATATGACCCCAATTGCCAGCTTTGCGAACGGTATCGAGAATGCGATCGCGGATAAACTGTTTAGAGCCGAATAGTACGCCTGGATCAAGATTTCCTTGAACTTTGACTTGTTTGCCTAATCTGGCTCGTGCGTCTGCCATATCCACCGCCCAGTCTACACTGACAATATCAGCGCCAGATTGTGCCATTCTTTCCAACACACCCGCACTACCGCTAACTAGCAAAATCAAAGGTGTATCGGGATGGGTTTGCTTGACTTGCTGGAAAACTCTCTGCTGATAGGGGAGGGCAAAGGTATCATAATCTTGAGGACTCAATTGACCCGCCCAAGAATCGAACATTTGCACAACTTGGGCACCAGAATCAATTTGATACCGAGCATAGATAGCGATCGCATCTGCTAATTTAGCTAATAATTGATGCAGTATCGTTGGCTCTGAAAATGCCAGATTTTTGATAATCGAGTAAGTTTTAGAACCTTTACCTTCTACTGCATAAGCTGCTAACGTCCACGGCGCACCCACAAAGCCCAACACCGTTGATTTATCGCCTACTTCGGAGCGCAACGTCTGCAAAATTGTTTTGATAAATGGTAGAGATGCTTCTGGTTCTAAAGGACGCAGACGCTCAATTTGTTCAATTGTGCGGAGGGGCGAGTGAATGATTGGCCCTTTACCTTCGGCGATGTCCATGTCAATGCCCAAACCAGGTAATGGGGTGACAATATCAGAAAATAAAATTACTCCATCTGGCTGGAAGGCTCTCCACGGTTGCAAGGAAACTTCAATTGCTACTTCTGGAATTTCCGAGCGATCGCGAAATGAAGGATACTTCTCTCTTAAGTCTCGATATGCTTTCATATATCGTCCTGCTTGTCGCATCATCCATACAGGGGGACGATCTACTACTTCACCACGAGCAGCCCGTAAGAGATGAGGAGTCGTTGAAGAAACACCCATTTATTACTTCATCCTAAGTCACAATTTTTATGCCACTGTTTAGCTTATCATTCTGGGATTACGCTTTTTCAGCAAGTTGTCAGCAAAAGCCCTAGTCGCTTCACGGCAAGAAGGAGTCGGAACTAAAAAATGGGATAAAACAAGAATCAAGAAAGAAATTGGAATATAAAAGAATTTCGTTACTCTTGTCTGTTTTCCCTACTCTCCACTCTCCCAACTTTATATGCAAACTGACTCTAACAGTCCCGATCATGTTGCATCTGCTAATAACGAGCCTAACCCAGTCAAGTTTTTGATTCCGCGATCGCAGCGACAGAGGTTCTTTATTCAGTTTACCTTAATGACCCTGATTGGATGGGTTGTGGGTGGCGTTGCCAGTATCGCCTTAGAGAAAATTATTCTCCAAAGTCTCTCACCTAGCGTTGCTATTCAACCACAAACATGGAGCATTTTGGTCAGAAGTCTCAGTAATGTTGTATTTGCCGTGATTTTTGCTGCTGACCAGAGCCTGATCCTTTACCGATATTTACCGGGTTGGCAGTGGATATTTGCTACTAGTCTAGGTTGGCTGATTGCCAACGGTGTTTCTACAGCTTGGATTAAGTACATTTCAACCATTGTCTCATCATCTCCTGAAGAAACTTTGATTTTGGGATTTTTATCTGCGATCGCATATATAATTTCTGGAATTTGGCTGGGTATTTGCCAATGGCTGGTATTGAGGCGATATACAGCTGGCGTTTGGTGGTGGAATTTTTTACCCTCAATTTCTTTCTTATTAATCACTATTTTGGTTTGGTTGCTTTTTATTGTCCAAAACTTGATTCCAGAAGCAAACCGTAATTTTATCTTGTATTGGAGTGGACAAGGATTTACCGCAATGATTCTAGGAATTATACCAGCAATTGGCTTGTGTACCTTGAAAATAAATTCACATCGCCGTATATAAATTACGAATTACGAATTACGAATTACGAATTTTTAAGATTCCTTCGTCTGCATCGAGAGTTACTTCTACACCCACTGGTAAGGCTGCATTGGGGCTATCATGACCAAAAGGCAGTCCAGAGACAACAGGAATCCCCAAATCGCCTAAGCGATCGCGCAGAACTTCTTCCACACTAAAACTAGATACATTTGGCGGGGCTTGACAGCGAGTGAAACCCCCCAAAGCAATCCCCCGAAGTTTTGCTAAAGAACCGCTTAAACGCCACTGTGTCAACATTCTGTCGATGCGGTAGGGTACTTCTGTGACATCCTCAAGTGCCAAAATCACACCATCGAAATTTGGTTGCATTGGTGTACTTAAAAGATGAGTTGCTACTGTGAGATTTCCTGGTAGCAAAATGCCAGTAGCAATCCCGCCACCCCAACCATAACCTTTGAGAGGTTGGATATCTCGCCCTTCTACCCAATTGAACAATCGCTCGATTGACCAATCTGGCTCATCGGCGAGAGTTGTCATCACTGGCCCATGAATGCTGGAAATCCCGACGTTATAAAGGCTCCACAAAAGGGCGGTGATGTCAGAAAAGCCAATCAACCACTTGGGAAGGTTTGAATTTTGTTGCCAATGCCAATTTTCTAAGATGCGGCTGCTACCAAAACCACCTCTGGCGCAGAGAATACCGCGACAATCTGGATCTTGCCATGCTGCTGCTAGCTGGTTATGGCGGTCTTCATCTGTGCCTGCTAAATATCCCCATTTATCATCTATCTTAGGGCTGATTTCTACTTGATAGCCGTGCGATCGCCAAATTTCCACACTCCGTCCAAACGGCTCCAATTCTCGTAAAGCACCACTGGGCGCAATAACTCGTAGCAAGTCACCAGGTTTCAGGGGTGGTGGTAGGATTTTAGATGTCATCTAGATTGTAGAGAGTCCCAAATTGAGTCGAGGTTTGCTTGGGCTTGTTTGAGTGCTGTTTCTGGAGAAGCGCCTAACATGGTAGCTTCGATGGCTCGACCTAAACTGTCAGACAAACGACTATAGCCAGCAATAATTGGTCGATAGCCTGATACAAGCATCTGGTCAATAAAGACTTTGAAGACAGGTTTTTGCTTGATAAATTGCTGATAAGCCTGACTTTGGGCAGATTTCAGGTTAACCGGCAAAAAACCCGTCTTTATACTCCATTCTGTTTGGAATTCTTCACTCAAGACATACTCTAAAAATTTGAGTGCAGCTTGTTCTCTTACAGCTGTAGTCTTCATCAAATACATATTTCCAGTGCCCGTCACGGTAGCAGGCTTCAGATTTGCAGGTATAGGGAATACGCTATAATCGACGTTAGACTTCATTATATAAGTCCAAGGGCCTGTGATCTGCATAGCAACACGACCCGAAATAAAAGCGTCTTCTTCATAACCTCGCTCTGGGGGAGAAAGTATTGCTGAACCATCTTTTAATAGGTTTTGCCAAAATTGTAAGGCTGCGATCGCACCGGGATTCATCAAATTTGGGCGATTATTTGTCACAACTTCTCCACCAGCGCTCAATAAAAAGGGGAACCAACTAAAGACAGTCCATTCTTCCTTTCCCAAAGGCAGTAACATTCCGTACTGTTCTGGTCGATTATCGCCATTCCGGTCTATGGTTAATTTTTTTGCGACTTCCCTCAACTCTTCCCAAGTCTGAGGAATTTGCGTAATTCCCGCAGCTTGGAAAAGTTTAGGTCGGTAAAAAATGCCTAGATTGCTGGTGGAAAGTGGAATTGACCAAAGCTGACCGTCTAATTTTAATTGTTCCCATAGGTTGGGTCTAATTTCGGACTTCAATGAGAATTTGTCCAGCCATTCTCCTAAAGGTCGAATTGCCCCTAATTCCATAAACTGACCTGTAAATTGAGGATCGAATGACAGAATATCTGGAGGCGCATTGCCCACAACTGCTGTTAATATTTTTGGCAATTGGGGTTGACCGATGAAGATAGATTCCACCTGAACATCAGTATGAGTCTGATTAAATTTATCTACTAGTTTGTTAAACACATCCCGATTAACAGGGGGATTGATTGATTGCCATAGACTCAGATGAATTACTCCATCATTCTTTTGGACTGTCCCTTGACAACCATATAAGAATATGAAAAATATACTCAGAATAATTCCTATCAGCGAAAGCCGCCAAGCAGAATTGGTCAACTGGCGCAAAAAACTCCGAATTTGGGATTGAAAAAAGGTATTTTTCATGTAAGTTTTTAAGGTAAAATAATACTTTTATTTAAGCATAGCGAAACCAAATAAGTACGTTGTTTAGGTAAAAAAATGATGTTTATGAGAATACATTAACGATGAAAATGTCCCAGAGATTATTATTTATGTCTACCCCAATGGGTGCATTAGGTTCAGGATTGGGAGGCGGAGTAGAGTTGACCCTATCTAATATTGCTATAGAGATGCTGCGGCGAGGACATAAATTAGAAATTGTTGCACCGCAAGGGTCTATCAGCAATTCATTACCTATTAAAGAAATTCCCGGAGAACTAATACAGATACCAGCGCAAAATCAGAGTCGTAGTGATCCGATTTTGCTGCATAAAAATTCTGTTTTAGCTAATATGTGGGATTATGCTCGCCAAGTCCAAGCCGATTATGATTTGATTGTTAATTTTGCTTATGATTGGTTGCCATTGTATTTAACACCATTTTTTAACTGTGCGATCGCACATCTGATCAGCATGGGTTCTTTGACAGATGCAATGGATGAAATTATTGAACAAGTAGCAATAAATTTTCCGAATACTATTGGTGTTCACAGTCAAACACAGGCAGCAACTTTCACATTTGGACAACGGTGTATTTGTCTCTTAAATGGTTTGGATTTATCTATTTATCAATTTTGTCCCAAACCAACTCAAAGCTTGGCGTGGGTAGGTAGGATAGCTCCTGAGAAAGGACTAGAAGATGCAGTAGCAGCAGCAGAAATCACCGGTATTACACTGAAAATATTCGGATTAATACAGGATGTATCTTACTGGGAAAAGATTTGTCAAAAATATCCTGATGCTCCCATAGAATATATCGGATTTTTACCAACGGTTGAGCTACAAAAGCAGTTAGGTGAATGTCGAGCAGTTTTAGTAACTCCTCGTTGGATAGAAGCATTTGGAAATGTCGCAATAGAGGCGCTTGCTTGTGGAGTGCCTTTAATTGCCTATCGTCGCGGTGGTTTAACAGAAATTGTTCAAGAAGGTAAAACTGGTTTTTTGGTGGAACCTGATAGTGTCCAAGGTTTAGTGGAAGCAATTAAGCATTTGGATGAAATTGATCGCCAAGCTTGTCGCCAGCAAGCAGAAACTCTATACTCTTTAGAAGCTATGGGCGATCGCACCGAAGCTTGGTTTGAAAAAATTCTGAAAAACTGATCTCGTTTAACTTAGGTGACATTACTAAGAGCATCCGCGTAGGTATTTCCATGAGTGTGTGCATAAAGGCCAAACTCAGGTAAGCTAACAATGTACTTTTTATCTTCCATTGACCACTGAATTACAATACTATATTGTGGTTTCATTCCTGTTCAGTGCTAGCTTTCTGCGGCAAAAGATAAATACCCCCAGAGATTAAAGTCAAGGCGACAGAAATCCAAAAGGCAATCAGAGATGGGATTTGCCACACTTCAGGCAGAGGTGCAATCAAAAGTGCGATCGCCACTATTTGACTAACAGTTTTGAGTTTACCCCAAATATTCGCCCCCGTAATCGTCGTTTGATTTACTCGCCAACCAGCGATCGCTAATTCTCGCGCTAAAATCAAAAACACTCCCCAAGCCGGCACTTTTCCTAGTTCAATAAAAACCATCAACGGCGCAAGTACCAGTAATTTATCCACTAAGGGATCAAGAAACTTACCCAATTCACTAATTTGGTTGAGTTTCCGCGCCAAATAGCCGTCTAACCAATCAGTCAATGCAGCAACGATAAAAATCGCCAAACATATCCACTTAGCTTCAGCAGTGGGATTATATAAACCGTAAAGCAGAAATGGTATCCCCAATAGGCGAGAGAAGGTAATCCAGTTGGGTATAGTCATAGGGTATTCAAAAATCAAAATTAACAAGGTAAAGCAACCAGTAGCCAAACAAATATGCAAAATCTATGCAGATTAGTGTATCTGAGTGTGCCTGCGTGGGAAAATCTGTTTTCGTAGCTCTCTTAAAACAATACTATGACTCAACATACAGACTCTCAATTCCGCATCGAACGCGATTCAATGGGCGATCGCCAAATTGATAGTAGCGTTTATTACGGGATTCAAACGCTGCGAGCAATCGAAAACTTCCCAATTAGCGGCATCAAGCCTCTTTATACTTACGTAGACGCTTGTCTAATAATTAAAAAAGCGACAGCAATTGTGAATGGTGAACTGAATTGCATTCCTCAAGATATTAGTCAAGCGATTATCCAAGCAACTGATGAAATCTTGGCTGGGAAATTCCGCGATCAATTTGTCGTAGATGTTTATCAGGCGGGTGCGGGAACATCCCACCACATGAATGTCAACGAAGTTTTGGCAAATCGCGCCTTAGAAATTCTTGGTGAAGAAAAGGGGAATTACAAACGTGTTAGTCCCAATGATCACGTTAATTATGGGCAGTCTACCAATGATGTGATTCCTACCGCAATTCGCATTGGTGGTTTATTGGCATTATCCCAGACATTACACCCAGCAATAGATGGTGCGATCGCGTCTTTAGAAAACAAAGCTGTAGAATTTCAAGATATCGTCAAATCTGGCAGAACCCACTTACAAGACGCAGTACCCGTGCGTTTGGGCGAGAATTTTCGGGCTTGGGCGCAAATCCTTACAGAACATCAAAACCGGATTTACACCGCCTCTGGGGATTTGATGGTGCTGGGTTTGGGAGGTAGTGCAGCCGGAACAGGGTTAAATACTCATCCTCTATATCGCGCCCGTGTGGTAGAAATTCTCTCAGAATTGATTGATACTCCTTTAGAACCTGCGCCCCATCTCATGGCAGCCATGCAAAGTATGGCACCATTTGTAAATGTTTCCGGTGCTTTACGCAACTTAGCGCAGGATTTAGTCAAAATATCTCACGATTTACGGCTGATGGATTCGGGGCCAAAAACTGGCTTCAAAGAAATTCAACTGCCTCCAGTGCAACCCGGTTCCTCAATTATGCCAGGGAAATATAACCCAGTCATGGCAGAGATGACATCAATGGTGTGTTTTCAGGTGATGGGTTATGACAGTGCGATCGCATTAGCCGCACAAGCTGGACAATTAGAATTAAATGTGATGATGCCGCTAATTACCTATAACTTGATTCACAGTATCGAAATTCTGGGTAATACCATTGCCGCACTCACCGAACGCTGCATCGAGGGAATTACTGCTAACCGCGAACGTTGTTTAGCTTATGCCGAAGGCAGTTTAGCTTTAGTAACCGCACTAAATACCCACATCGGTTATTTAAACGCCGCAGCTGTCGCCAAAGAATCTTTAGAAACAGGTAAATCCCTGCGCCAAATTGTTTTAGAACGAGGATTTATGAGTGAAACAGACTTAGCCACAGTCTTAAATCTAGAACAAATGAGTGGTATCTTACCGCTCAGAACAGAATAATCGGTTATCGTATTGGGCATTGGGCATTGCTTGTCCTCCAAACTCCTGTACAGACGCGATTAATCGCTCCAAACTCCTGTACAGACGCGATTAATCGCGTCTCTACTCCTCACTCCCCACTCCCCTATCTATCCATGCAAACTCAAAAACCATCCGTTAGTCTAATTCGGGCTACATCCTACGAACGAGAAGCTTTACGAGAATCCTTAGCCACTCTACTTGAACCTTTTGGAGGAATGGCAGCATTTGTAAAAAAAGGCGATCGCGTTTTACTCAAACCGAATCTACTTACAGGGACGCGTCCTGGTAAAGAGTGTATCACCCGTGCCGAACTAGTTTACGAAGTTGCCCAGATGGTAATTGAGGTTGGCGGTAAGCCATTTTTGGGCGATAGTCCGGCTTTTGGCAGTGCCAAGGGCGTAGCAGTGGCAAACGGCTATCTGCCTATTTTAGAAGAACTCAATCTTCCCATCATCGATTTTCACGGACAGCGTTACCAAACCATTAGCGACAATTTTAACCATCTACGGCTGTCTCAAGAAGCAATGGAAGCAGACGTAGTGATTAACTTACCTAAAGTGAAATCACATATGCAGTTGACATTAACATTGGGCGTAAAAAACTTGTTCGGTTGCGTTCCCGGCAAAATGAAAGCTTGGTGGCACATGGAAGCTGGAAAAGACGCGAATAGATTTGGTGAAATGTTAGTAGAAACTGCTAGAGCAATTAATCCTAACTTAACCATATTAGATGGGATCATCGGTCATGAAGGTAATGGACCTAGCAACGGTGAACCCCGGCAACTAGGGATTTTAGCAGCCGCATCAGATATATTTGCTTTAGATCGGGCAATGATAGAAATCCTCAATGTTCCTCCTGAAAAAGTGCCTACAGTTGCAGCTTCCCAAAGACTAGGAGTTTGTCCAGAACTTGCTGAGATCGAGTTTCCGCATTTAAATCCTGACTTATTAAAAATAGAAGATTGGCAGCTACCAGACAAGTTGATGCCGATCGATTTTGGTATGCCCCGCGTAATTAAGTCTACGTTTAAGCATCTTTACACCCGATTTATCAAGGAACCAATGAGTGTTTACGGAAGAGAGTAAGAAGTCGGGAGGTGCGATTCGTTGATTAGTGAATCACGGTAATCAGCCCGTACATAACTAATCCAGCCCGTCAGCAGATTACTGACACTAAGGCTGAACTCTCGG
>NZ_JBALCE010000032.1:0-38866 GCF_036919815.1 Nostoc sp. | reverse complement strand
GGCATCTTGCCCGCCTTTAACTATGGGCGGGCAAGATGCCCACTCCACAAGATTGGATAATTTTAGGACTTACGCAAACAATAATCGAAACCCTTATTTTCAAGTAGGGGCAATTCATGTAGCTTAGCTTCCCGCAGGGTATTGCCCCGGAGGGCGTGTACTTTTGCGTAAGTCCTATAAGTAATCAAGCGGACATGATATAAAGCGTCTCTCCAACTCTTGGAGATGCTTTAGCGCATGGGAGATGACCACACTTTTCGCTCCGTCTAAAAAGGTTCTGAATTTTGAATTGTTAATAGTAGTTATAATTCAGTCTCCTATATCCTCTAAATCCTCGGTCATACCGGGGTTTATTAGTGTAATGTCGTATTCGCTCGAATCCGTTTGTCCCAAACGCTGAGTATCTCTTAAAAGGTAATAAATGGCACGTACTTGAGGCCCAAAAACGATCTCGTCTTCATTTCTGAGATCGTGGGCTGGTATCTTGCGTCCATTAATCATCAAACCGTTAGAACTAGGCTTACCTTTAGCATCGCCATCTACAATCCGGTAATAGTAGCTATGACTATTATGCCCTCGTGGCAATCTCACTAATGTGGCATGGCGGCGTGAGACAAACTGCGACATCAAACGGATATTACAATCGCGGTCTCTACCGATAGAGTAGACGGGGTGATCCAGAGAAAATTCTTTGCGACCTTGATCGTCTTCAATAATCAGTAGATGGTTTTCATTGGGTTCTGCTGCCATTGACAAATCGGTGGAACTGTGATAAATCAAGATTTGTTTAGTATTGTATCCTGCGATTCTGGCGCACCATAAGTCTATGGTGCTGATCTAAATAAGCTTTAAAGTTGCATAATACCTTGAAAGAGTAGAACATGGCCGTTCTACTCCAGTAGCTATGAGAGCTTTAGTAGATGTTTCAAGAGGTTTTGTGGGCTGCGTAAAAACTGACGGGGCGACTCAGTTCAACTTGATATGGGAATAACCAAGATTTGTGCTGGGAAATTTTACGTGCAAAAGAGCATTTACGGGTGATGAGCTAATCGCCGTAATAATATTGAGTTTGTGACGACGCTAACAGAGCTAAAAGCCATTAATGCAGCAGCACCAGATGGGTTAAGGACAAAACCTAGACTAGGAAACAAAACACCAGCTGCTAAAGGAATGCCAACTGTATTATATGCAAAAGCCCAGAATAAATTTTGGCGGATTTTGTTGAAGGTGGCGCGACTAAGCTGAATAGATTCGACGACATCGTTTAAGCGATCGCGCATTAGGACAATTTCAGCAGTTTCCATCGCCACATCTGTCCCGGAGTGTAAAGCAATTCCGACATCTGCTTGTGATAAAGCTGGAGCATCGTTGATTCCATCTCCCACCATTGCGACAATTGAGTGGGGAGTTTTCTTTGTCTCCTTGTCTCCTTGTCCCCTTGTTCCTTCTAACTGGAGGGCTTGTATTGCCGCCGCTTTTTTCGCTGGGGGGACACCTGCTATTACATCAGCGCTATCTAATCCTAGTTGTTTGGCGATCGCGCTAGCTGTTTCTGGGCGATCGCCACTGAGCAACATTACCCGTAAGCCCATCTGACGCAATT
The DNA here is from genome assembly GCF_036919815.1 of Nostoc sp. Lineage (GTDB taxonomy): Bacteria > Cyanobacteriota > Cyanobacteriia > Cyanobacteriales > Nostocaceae > Nostoc. Next base: position 37,263 of record NZ_JBALCE010000032.1, on the reverse strand, counting down.
TGTTTACGGTGGATTGGGCATCTGGTCTGAGGGTATCAGAAACAGCAATCAGTCCGGCTAAAGTTCCCCCAACTGCTACGCAAACGACTGTTTTACCATCTGTTGCTAAATCCCGTGCTAGCTGTTGTGCAGTTTCACTAATGGCAATACCGTGCCAATTGAACCAGTCCCAGTTACCCAACAGCACAACTGTACCCTCTACCACAGCAGATACACCTAGTCCTGGTTCCGTGTGAAAATCCACAGCCTTTGGAATAGATAACTGTTGTTGCTGTGCTTCTTGCTGAATCGCTTTTGCTAGAGGATGGTGAGTACCGCTTTCTACGGCTGCTGCTAGTTGGAGTAGGGAGTAGGGAATCTCAGTACCCATTTCTGAGATTAATAGACAATCTGTGACGATGGGATTACCCGTGGTCAGAGTGCCAGTTTTATCAAATACTACGGTGTCTAGTTGGTGTACTTTTTCTAAAACGTCGCCGCCTTTGATTAACAGACCCCGTTCTGCGCCCATAGCAGTTCCGACAAGAATGGCTGTTGGTGTGGCAAGTCCTAAAGCACAGGGACAGGCGACTACCATAACTGCGATCGCTAGTTTTAAGCTGATTAATAGGGGGGAGTGGGGAGTGGGTAGAGACGCGATTAATCGCGTCTCTACGGAGTGGTGAGTGTGGCTGATCATTTGCATGTCACCAGACATGGTGATATCAGTCCAGATGTGAGTGCCGAAAAAGTACCAAAAGAGAAATGTTAATACAGATGCTGTCAGCACCCCATAGGTAAAGTAACCAGCGACTGTATCTGCTAATTTCTGTACCGGGGCTTTCCGAGTTTGGGCGGCTTCTACTAAAGCGACGATTTGAGCTAGAGTTGTATCACTTCCAATACGGGTTGTCTGAATAGCGATCGCTCCTGACTGGTTTAGCGTCCCCCCTGTCACCATATCTCCTGGTTGCTTGATTACTGGCACGGCTTCCCCAGTCAGCATTGACTCATCGACGGTTGTCTGACCAACCACCACTTCACCATCGACAGGGATTTTATCACCTGGCAGGACTTGTAACCATTCACCGACACGCACCTGTTCAGCAGGAATCTCTACACTAGAAGATCCCACTCCTCCTTTCTCTGGGTTGGCAATCAATCGCGCTAAGAGTGGCTGGAGTGCTAGTAATTTCCTAAATGCGGCGGCGGCGCGACCTCTAGCTTGTTGCTCTAATGTCCTTCCCAAAAGAATAAAGCCCAGCATCATTACTGGTTCGTCAAAGAAGCACTCCCAACCCATTTTGGGAAAAAGCAGCGCGACTAAACTAGCAATGTAGGCTGTCAGCGTTCCCAATCCTACTAGGGTGTTCATATTGGGCGCATTTCGCCGCCAGCCCAGCCAGCCATCTACTAAAATGGGACGACCGGGAATTAATAGCGCCACTGTCGCCAATCCACAGTGAAACCAGATGTTATTTAGCACTGGCAGCACTGAGCTACCAAGATTACCAAAATGTCCACTTCCTGACAATACCAGCAACATCGCAGCGATCGTTAACTGCCTCAGTGAAGAGCGCATTTCGCGGCGTTGTCGTTCTGCTGGATCTGGTAAGGTTGATATCTCGCCTGCTATTGTGCCACTAGCTTTTCTCTGTTGAGTCGGGAATCCAACGGCTGTTAATCGCTGTGCTAGTGCATCTGCATCTACTACACCAGTTTCTGACTCTACAACTGCTACCTCTGTGGCCAGGTTCACACAGGCACTCTTGACTCCTGGATGTTGGGTTAGCTGTCGCTCTACTGCGTTCACACACCCAGCGCACTTCATGCCCCCAACATCTAGAATAATTTTCTCTAGGATTGGGTCAAGTTCTGGGGCTAGCTTAGTTTTTGGGAGAAGTTGCATTGCAAGTGTTTAGATTCGCTACAGAAATTCAACGCCTGACTAAAAGCGTCTCTAATTTGAGCGTAGACGAAATATCGGACTACGACTCAATGTCAACCATATTAAAATTATTAATTTATCGTACTTCCTTGAGTGTCAACGCCGGCTCCAGCGTAGGTAAGTTACATAAATAATAGCTACCACCTGCATTGGCATGATGACAATTAGGCTTTTCAAGAAATAGTTGATTTCCAAATGAGATACAACACTGAAATACCCTATGCCCAGCAAGAAGAACATCACCCAGTTAAGCTGTTTAGATTTAATAATGAGCATATCAATACAAATAAATATAATAATCTCTCAAGTTGAAATTTATGGGTAAGCAAGTTATTAGTAAGCACTTTAGTCCTTATTTTCTAAGCAATAAAGTGCTTACTACAAACCCTTGATTACTAGCTTGACAAAGTTTTAGAACCAACCCTGCTTATTCACAAAGTAGGTATTTACGAATTCTTCAGGGGACTTATTCAAGTAAATCATGCCTTCAATTAAACCTACAAGTTGCATAATTAACAAGGAAATGCCATAGGTGAAAGAACCCCCAATTACAGAAATCACCAACATAATAAAGCCTTCCGAAGAGTATCCTAGAATAAACTTATGAACCCCAAATGCTCCAAGGATAATGCCACAGTAACCACCTAGAAGTTGTTTGGTAGGGTGGCTAGGGTTGAAATTTGCCATCTGAGTGCTGCTCCTTAATAAGCGAGTATAAAAATAAATTCTTTATGAGAAATTAAGTAAATATATTTACTTAATTAAGAGATTTTTAATTTTTTCAGTATGAGTCAGCCCGAAGACGAATAACCAAAATCAGCGTGCTTCTCTTCCAGATGGGACGCTAAGATGTCTTGCGGCATAGCCGGGAAATTTGGCATTCCTTAATGAACTTTGGTGGATTTGATGATTGCAAACCCTGGTGTGGCAGTTTTGCAGATTTTTAGGTAAGACATTTTTCCTGAGAAGAATGAACCTGAATAATCAGCAAAAGCTGCTACATACACCACTTTTTACAAGTCCATCAGTATTATTTCCGGATTTTTTTGCGTAAGCTTCCACCGGGCGTGAAACGCGATCGCACCAATTACCAAACCAGTTGTGTGGCTAGTGGGAACGTAGAAGCGCCAGAGAAATCTTCTAATATCTCGAAAATGGCTAAAATCAAGATAGTTTTAACACTATTCTTTGATTTGCTTTTGCCATTATCTTAATTTGGTTTTCAGCGAGTATTTATGCTTACAAGCAATTATCACTAGTAAATTGTTCCTACTTATGGAGATAAAAGCAGATATTTTTGTTTTGGGCAACAGTAGTTTATTAGTTTTAATTGCTACCTAATGTGAACAAACTTAATAATGTACCACTATTCCAGAGGCTGTGGAGAAGCATCGGAGCGAGGAGGTTGCGCGATCGCGTGTAAACTACCCCCAAGACAATGCCTAATGCAGTCAGTGGGAGAATTTCCGACAAGCTGAGGTGAGCGATCGCAAACAACAAACTACTGACAAGAATCGATCCCCACACGGGTAAGTAACGAGTTAGAGAGGGTAACAAAAAGCCGCGAAACAGAATTTCTTCAAAAAATGGCGCGGCGATCGCTGCTGTGGAGAAAAATATACCAAGTGCTACACTATCTTGGCTTTCTAGGGCTAGTTGCAACAGAGGGTTACTACCACCCTGTCCTTGCCATAGTTGTTGATTAATCAAAGATACCACCACAACTATAGGTAAAGCTGTACAATAGCCTCCCAGTCCCCATAAAAACCATTTATCTTGAAAACGGAAGCGAAACCAAAATTCTGGTAGGGGAAAAAAGCGCTTGAGAGAGAAATACAGCACTAATAACGCTCCCGATGCTACCAGCAAGTAACTAACCAAGACAGAAAACGCTTGAAGTCTCACATCAGTAACGGGACGCTGTATGGGTAGCAGCGATATCAGCAAAGGCACAAAAATTTGCCCCATGAAGAAAAAGCCGACGACAAAAACCTGCAAAACCGTTTCACCATCCCAAGGCGTTGACCAAGGGACATCAGCATTTTGAGCTAATAAAGAAGCTTTTCCTTTCAACAAGCGTTGAGCAAATAACAAAATCAGCAGTATTAGACCAATTAAAGCTGCCAAGGTGGGAATAGTGCCAATAAGCGCTAATTTGATCACCGCTTGAGTAGCAGCTTCTTGTTGTGTAGCCTTAACTGCTGATAAAGCGTCTTGTCGTTGCTGGAGTTGGTATAGCTGAACCAAAGCAGTAGAGCGAAACCAACCTTCTAAATTCTTTTGAATCGGTTCTTGGGCATTTGGGAGGAGACGGGGAGGATTACTCCACAGTCCAGTCAATACAGCAGCAGTTTGCCCAAATTCTGGATTAATATCTGAGCGTTGTTGTAATGCGCTCCAAGTCTTAAGGGCTGTATCCTTCTGTCCTTGCTGTGCTTGTAAAATTCCCAGCCGCAAGTCTAATTCAGCGAGTAATTTTTCTAATTGCTTGAGGGACTGCTGTAAGGGTTGCTGTCCTCGTCTAGAGGTTTTAATAGTGGGAGCAACGTCCGGTAGAGGTTTTGGAGGTGTGAGAGTTGTTTCAGGTTGAGAGCGTAATTGTGCAAGTTTGTTGTTAACTTTATCTAAATTAGCTTGAACTGATTGACGCGCCTCCTGATACTGCTTTATGGCGCCCTCCAGAGGTTGCTCACCAAGTATAGCTTCCCGAACCGCTTGGAGATTGTCATCGTTGCTATCTTCTGATTGCCAAGCTTGGGCTTGTAGAGCAATATTAGTTTGATACAGTTCCAGGCGACTTTGAAACTGAGGTTCTTGCCAACTACCGAATAAAGCCGAAACTGCCAACAGAACTGCTATAGGCGTCAGTATAAAAATTAAAATCAACCGCTTGAGTGTCATCTATCCCTCTTTTACTAACCAGTGGGGAGCGCGTCCCCCTTGCGAATTATCGCAAGAAAAAGTCAGAGGTAGATAGATATCATCAATATTATAAGTTTGCGTAGGCGTAGCCCGTCATAGACATCGCACCCACCATGTTAAATTACAACCCATTGCACTGCTTACCCGGAGCCGAGGATCTGCCCGATTCGGACTATAGACCTGTGGACAATGAGCTACAAGATTTAATTCCCAGTTTACTCAAAGCCATCCTCGCTTGGTTGTGGACAAACCGGATGGATTGGTTTTTTGGGGTTGATATGGGGATATATTACGATCCCGAATTACCGCCGATTGTACCCGATGGGTTTTTAAGCTTAGGAGTCGAGCGAGTTTTTGATGAGAACTTGCGCTTGAGTTATGTGTTGTGGGAAGAAAAGGTGATGCGAATCGTGGCGCTGGAGGTGGTTTCTCATAAACGGCGTGGAGAATACAGCACCAAAAAGAAAATGTATGCTGAGATGGAGATTTTGTATTATGTTGTTTATAATCCCCAACGCCGTAGAAAAGCGCCTTTAGAAGTTTATCGGTTAGTAAATGGGGAATATGTATTGCAGCGAGGAAATCCTGTTTGGTTAACAGAGATAGGTTTAGCAATTGGTCATGAACGGGGAACTTATCAGGGAATTACGCGGGATTGGTTGTATTGGTATGACAAACAAGGAGTCAGATATTTAACACCAGAAGAACGAGCGATCTCTGCCGAACAACGCGCTAACACTGCTGAACAACGCGCTCAAAGGCTGGCGCAAGAATTGCGAAGGTTGGGGATAGATCCAGATTCTTTGAGTTGATTTTGTGGGGTGCGATCGCATTTTAATTGTGTTTTAGTGAAAGCGATGCGATCGTCTGTACTATATGCTATTTTATACTTAGCTAATTTCACCATTTTTATTTAAGGAACTTACGTATGAGCATTAGTATTTATGCCTTTTACAACAATAAAGGCGGTGTTGGTAAAACAACGCTTTGTTCTAACGCTGCAACACTTTATGCTGAAAAAAACCCAAAAACCCAAGTTTTAGTTATTGATATGTGTCCTCAAGCAAATATCTCTCAATTTTTGCTTGGAGGAGGTAAAAAAGGATACCAAATAAATCAGAGGCTACAATCTTCAGCTACTAGAAAAAATATAGTTGGGTTCATGGATTGGCTTTTAAAGGGAAATTCAAACTTCCGAAAACCTAATACTTCATATCAAGTTCCAGTGTACCGTTACAATGAAAATATCTCTGAAAATTTATATTTAATAGCTGGTGATTCTTTTTTAGAGTCTCTTTCATTAGCTTTAAATTATGCAGTCATTAATCCTGCAAATATAAAGGCATGGTCAGAATATATGACCGCTATAAGAAGGTTATGTGAATATGAGTATAATAGTGAAACCTATAAAGATATGGTTGTTTTTATAGATTGCAATCCTAGCTTTTCTATATATACACAAATGGCTTTAGTTTCTTCAGATAAAATCGTGGTTCCACTGATGGCAGATTTTAGCTCTCTTGAAGGCATAAAAAGTCTTTTTATGCTACTTTTTGGAAAATATCCTTCTGCTGCTTTAAGGCAGTATGCTGATGGAATAATTACTTTTAATAATCAAGTAGAACACTTTAAACTGAAATTGCCAGTAATTTACGAGTTTGTTTTTAATAACTATACAATTAAGGATGGAGTTGCAACAGCATTTGATTCTATAAGAACAGAACTAATTGATTTTTGCTACCAGCAATTTAATAAATTTCCTTCATTGTTTGCACCTTGTGAACTCACCCCAACTTCCAGTCAAGAATGGGAAAACTTTTATTTTTCAGACATAAAAGATTTTCACACATCAGGAAAAGTATCATCGTCTCTTGGAATTCCTATGTCTGTGCTTCCCAAACAGTCTAAATATATAATGCCAGATGGGAGTAATGTTAAACTTCCTATTAGTAACTACTCAAAAGCTTTAGAAGATATAGAATTATTTGTGAGCAAGATACAGTAAATTATTCCTAAAAAAGGTTGCATTGCCGATCCCATTATTCTAACTTCTCCCTCAGCCAAGCGCGAAATGATTTGAGCAAAGCAATTTCTCCCATACTTTTACTCTGCTCGATAAATCTGCTTATCTCACTCACTGAAACTATAGGAAAGGCAATACTAAACTTACACTCAACATATTGCCCCTCTATCAACTGATAAAACTTTAAATTTTGCCCATCATATCTCCAAAGTTCAGTTACACCCAATGCTGAATAAATCCCCAATTTGTTAACTGAACTGCTGGTAATGTCAATCTCAATTGCTAAATCAGGCGGTGGATCATTTTCTAAATCTAAAGTTTGCTTACCCCTAATAGCTAGTTCATTCTGGATGTAATAGCAAGTATCTGGTTCTATTCCCCGCTTTGATATTTTCCGCTTCAATGTTGTTGAACCAGCACTTCTCAGTTCAATTCCTAATTCTTCAGCTAAAACTAAAATGAAGCGGCCAAATTGAATTTTGGGGTTTTCATGTTCAAAAAGTGGAGTCATGATTTCTAAAACACCGCAGTCATAAGCAAACCGAGAACCTCTATCTTCACCTGTGTCTCTCAGCAAGGCTTCAAAGGTTTCCCAGCTAATGTTATGTAGCACTGTTCTTTGTTCACCAACCGTTGACTTGACAAGCATATCTTAGAAAAAATAAGCCAGTAATTATATTTATCAGTGAGGTACGCTTTAACCTCTCTTTTCACGCACCCAAGCGCGGAAGGATTGTACCAAATCAATTTCATCCATAGTTTTACTTTGCTGGATAAATCTATTCATTTCACTAACAGAAATTAAAGGAAAACCTATACTCAACTTAATCTCAATATACTGGCTTTCTACTAATTGGTAAAATTTTAAAACTTCTCCATTATATGTCCATAATTCTCCTACACCTAAAGCCGCATAAATATTAAATTTATTAACAGAACTGCTAGTAATATCAATTTCAACTGCTAAATCCGGTGCTGGGTCTGTTCTTAAATCTAATTCTTGTTTACCTCTAATTAGTGGCTCATTTTGAATATAATAGCAAGTATCGGGTTCTATTCCCTTTGTTATTGGTTGACGTTTTAATGTTGTAGAACCAGTACTTCTAATTTTAATTTTTAATTCCACTGCTAAAGCGAATATCAATCGGTCAAACTGAATTTTAGGATTTTCGTGTTCAAAAAGTGGAGTCATGATTTCTAAAACACCGCAGTCATAAGCAAACCGAGAACCTCTATCTTCACCTGTGTCTCTCAGCAAGGCTTCAAAGGTTTCCCAGCTAACGTTGTGTAGGACTGTTCTTTGTTCAGCAGGCGTTGACTTGACAAGCATATTAAAATAATTCGTAATTCGTAATTCGTAATTCGTAATTCGTAATTAAGTTTTGTAATTGCGATTTAGACTTCACCACAAAACTTACCAAACCTCCAGAATTAGTTAAAATACTTATTCTGTCAGGATATTAGATAAAATCCCGATAATTTTACATATATCATTAATATAATACTCGCCCAAGTCAATTTCAATCACTTGTCCAATAAGTTTCAAAAACTTCCAGTTAGTTCCAGTAGTAACAGTACCATAAATTGTCTCAATGTTATTGCCCTCGCGTTCATTAAACAATTTAGCTGCTAACATCTCTGCTACACACTGACCTAATCCTGCATTGATATTTTCTTTTTTAGCTTCTACAATTGTGACAACTGGTGCGTTCAGAATTAGTAACTCTGATGAACGACTAATAATAAAATCGCAATTTCCATTTAAACCTTGGGCTGAATCAACAGTAAAATCGATACCAGAAAATAAACTTATTTGATTATTTAAATATTTCCTTAGAACAATTAAAATAGGCGCAATAATCATCTCTGAACGAGATTTTTCAGTATTACTAGCAAGAGCTAAAGGTACATTTTATCGCAATACTTCTACAAGTAATGGTGAACAATCTACTTTATGTACAGATGCAAATATATAAGTTTTATCAGAAATAGTTAACCCAAAACTTTTCCTAACTCTATCTAAAGTAAAGTCACTGTATGACACTTTAGTTGCTCCTGTAAAGAATCCAGATAATTAAATTGTGCCAATTATTAGCAAGATATGTTGCTGATATTTGGCACAATCAATGTCTGAATATTTTGTAAGTTTAAGCAAGGAAACCTGCAAAAAAGTCCAGAGTTTCCTTCAGTGCTTTGATGAAAATATCAATTTCCTCGCGGGTGTTGTAGAAAGATAGACTTGCTCGTGCGGTTGCAGCAAGACCTAAATAACGGTGTAATGGTTGAGTACAGTGGTGTCCAGAACGAATGGCAACGCCTTCTTGATCTAATAATGTAGATAAATCGTTAGCGTGGACTTCTCCGGCTGTGAATGACGCAAGAGCGGCTCTACCTTCTCCTTTAGCATTTGGTTTGGGGCCGTAAATTCTAATTTGGGGAATTTGCTCTAATTGTTGGAACAAATAAGCTGTTAATTCTGCTTCGTAGGCGTGGATTTTATCCATACCGATACTGCTAAGATAATCGATCGCAGCACCAAGTGCGATCGCTTCCCCAATTGCAGGTGTACCGGCTTCAAATTTATGCGGTAATTCTGCATAAGTAGAATGCTCTAAATACACCTCTGCAATCATCTCACCACCACCAAAAAATGGCGGCATTGATTCCAGTAATTCCAACTTGCCATAAAGAAATCCTATCCCAGTTGGCGCACACATTTTATGACCAGATGCTACCAACCAGTCACAATCTATCTGCTGTACATCTATCGGGAAGTGGGGTACACTTTGGCAAGCATCAACTAAGAATTTAGCACCATATTTGTGAGCGATCGCACCAATTTCTGCCACTGGATTAATACAACCCAAAGCATTAGAAATATGCACGACTGACACCAACTTTGTTTTCTCAGAAATCAGCTTTTTAAACTGTTCTAAATCAAAAGTTTCTTCTGGTGTCAGTTCTACAAATTTCAGTACTGCACCCGTTTTTTGCGCCACGAATTGCCAAGGTACAATATTACTGTGGTGTTCCATCACCGACAGAATAATCTCATCTCCCGGCTGCAAATTGTTCATACCCCAACTGTAAGCTACTAGGTTAATCGCCTCAGTTGCGTTGCGGGTGTAGACAACTTCCTGACGCGATGCAGCATTGATGAATTTGGCAACTTTATCTCTAGCACCTTCATAAGCATCGGTAGCTTTAGCACTGAGGATATGGGCACCACGATGCACGTTAGCATTATATTGCTCGTAATAATCCCGTAGGGTATTTAATACGAGCAAAGGCTTTTGTGATGTCGCAGCATTATCGAGATAAACCAGGGGTTTATCGTTGACTTCCTGATGTAAAATTGGGAAGTCAGCGCGAACTTGATCAGCAAGGCTTTTGGTAGTGATGAAAGTCATTGGTAGATTAGTTACTTGTACTGAGCTTTCGCGTAGCGTCTCGTAGAGAAGCCGTTGGCGCAGCCTCTCGTAGAAAAGTATTAGTCATTAGTCATTAGTTACTTGTACTGAGCGTTCGCGTAGCGTCTCGTAGAGAAGCCGTTGGCGCAGCCTCTCGTAGAGAAGTATTAGTCATTAGTCAAGGACTTAAGATTATTGACTGTGTTTAAAAGGATTTCTCGCAGAGAGTGAACTGGTATTTGGTTGATAACTTCAGCAGCGAAGGCGTTAATTAACAACTTCCGAGCATCGTTTTCATCAATTCCCCGACTTTGCAGATAGAATATTTCATCATCTTCCAATTGGCTAACGGTAGCACCGTGAGCGCATTTGACATTATCTGCTGTAATTTCCAATTGGGGTTTAGTATCAACCCTAGCTTTAGATGATAGCAGCAAATTCCGATTCAACTGGACTGCATCTGTTAACTGCGCCGCTTTTGGAACTAAAACTTTACCATTGAATACTGCATGAGCGCGATCGCCTATAATACACTTATGCAATTGCTTACTCGTACTGTGAGGATAGTTAAGTGCGATCGCGCTGTGAGTATCCCCCAACTGCTTACCAGAAATCATCGTCAAACCATTGAGATTAGTTTCTGTCTGCTCACCAGTTTGCAAAATTTCTAAATTGTGCCGTGACAGCTTCGCGCCTAAAGTTATGGCATGACAAGTATATCGACTATCACGAGATTGGGCGATCGCAGTTTTCCCAATATGAAAAGCCTCTGCACCTTCTCGCTCAACCCTAGTGTGACTCACTTGGGCATTGTCACCAACCCAAATTTCCGTAACCGCATTAGTTAAGTAAACTCTTTCCTCTGCGCTCTTGGCGTCTTGGCGGTTCGTATACTCCTCAACCAACGTCACCTGTGAACCACTTTCCGCCACCACCAAACAACGCGGCTGCGAAATCATCGCACTTTCCCCAGCAACCGAAATAAACACCAAATGAATTGGCGTCTCAACTACCACATTCTTCTTCACCCACACCACAGCTGCATCAGTTATCCCAGCCGTATTGAGAGCCGTAAAAACTTCCTGCGCTCCCTCAGCTTGAGCTAAATATTGCTGTACACCCTGTTGCTCAACCACAGATAAGCCAGCTAAATTGCTCACCATAATTCCAGATGGCAAATCTCTAACTGCGGATAACTCCGGTGCAAAAACGCCGTTGACAAAAACCAAACGACTATTAGCTGCTTCTGGCAAAATATCAAATTGTAAAGATGCAAAATTTCCCGTCTCTACATTAAATTGCACCTTTCGCAGAGACGACAAATCAGTAAACCGCCATTCTTCCTCGCGGGTAGTCGGGATAATCGAGTGATGTACCCAATTAGCAGCACCTTGGCGTAATTCCTGCAACCAACCTTCTGTTTTCGTTGCGGTTACTTGATTTAACAACCCAGTCAGATAATCATCTCTATCTAACAGAGTCGATGTCAAACTGACTGCATTTGAATTAGGTATTGGACTTGGAGATACTTGAATACTCATTACACACCCACCCCAGCAGCAAATTCTTCCAGCACCCAGTCATAACCGCGAGACTCTAATTCCAGCGCCAGTTCCTTACCACCACTGGTAATAATCTGCCCTTGTGCCATCACATGTACAAAATCAGGCACAATATAATCGAGTAACCGTTGATAGTGGGTAATCAAAATTGTGGCATTTTCAGGACTTGCCAGTTGATTTACTCCATTGGCCACAATTCTGAGCGCGTCAATATCCAAACCCGAATCTGTTTCATCCAGAATTCCTAACTTTGGTTCCAGCAGCGCCATTTGCAGAATTTCATTTCGCTTTTTCTCACCACCAGAAAACCCTTCATTCAAACTTCGACTGAGAAAACTGGGATTCATCTTCACCACATCCAGCTTTTCCTCAATCAAATCGTCAAAATCAAAAGCGTCTATTTCCTCCAAACCTTGCGCTTTCCGTCGGGAATTGTACGCCACCCGCAAGAAATCCAAATTGCTCACACCTGGAATTTCTAACGGATACTGAAACGCTAAAAACACACCACTTCTGGCGCGTTCTTCCGGTTCCAACTCCAGTAAATTTTGCCCTTGAAAAATCACCTCACCGCCAGTCACCTGATATGCCGGATGCCCAGCCAACACCTTAGAAAAAGTACTCTTACCAGAACCATTCGGCCCCATAATCGCATGAATTTCACCCGATCGCACCTCAAGATTTACACCCTTAAGAATCGGTGTCCCATCAACATTAGCCGTCAGATTCCTTACCGACAGCACAACTTCACTATTTTCAATAATCATGTACTCTCTCTTCTCTTACTTCTCTTACTTTGCGCTCTTTGCGTCCTTTGCGGTAGCCTGCGGCAAGCCGAAGCGTCTACGTTATTCTTCCAAAGATAAACACAGAACGCGAATATATCTGTGTTTACCTCTAATTCCATTTATCCAACACTGCCTTCCAACTTCAAACTCAACAACTTATCAGCTTCCACAGCAAACTCCATCGGTAGCTGATTAAAAACATCCTTACAGAAGCCGCTAATCATCATCGAAATAGCATCTTCTGAAGAAATACCCCGTTGAGCAAAGTAAAATAACTGATCTTCCCCAATCTTAGAAGTAGAAGCTTCATGCTCCACCTTCGCAGCATTATTTTGCACCTGGATGTATGGGAAAGTGTTCGCATGGGCATTATCCCCAATCAGCATTGAGTCGCACTGAGAATAATTTCTCGCACCCTTAGCAGTCGGATTAACTTTCACCAAACCCCGGTAACTATTACTAGAATTACCTGCGGAGATTCCTTTAGAAATAATTGTACTGCGGGTATTCTTACCGACGTGAACCATCTTACTACCGGTATCAGCTTGCTGCATATGATTTGTCAGCGCCACCGAGTAGAACTCACCCACAGAGTTATCACCTACCAACACACAGCTGGGATATTTCCAAGTAATTGCCGAACCTGTTTCTACTTGAGTCCAGGAAATCTTGGAATTTACACCCTGACACAAACCGCGCTTGGTAACAAAGTTGTAAATACCGCCTTTACCGTTGGCATCTCCAGCGTACCAATTTTGCACCGTGGAGTATTTAATTTCGGCGTTGTCGAGGGCGACGAGTTCGACAACGGCGGCGTGCAACTGGTTGCTGTCATACATCGGTGCGGTGCAACCTTCGAGGTAAGAAACATAACTACCTTCTTCGGCGACAATCAAAGTCCGCTCAAATTGTCCCGTGTCACCAGAGTTGATGCGGAAGTAGGTAGATAGTTCCATTGGGCATTTCACGCCTTTAGGAATATAGACAAAGGAACCATCACTAAATACGGCAGCGTTCAAAGCGGCAAAATAGTTGTCAGCTATGGGAACGACGCTACCCAGGTATTTTTTGATTAGTTCTGGGTGTTCTTGCAACGCTTCGGAAAATGAGCAGAAAATAACGCCATCTTCCGCTAGTTTTTCTTTAAATGTAGTGGCGACAGAGACGCTATCAAAAATCGCATCGACGGCGACATTTGCTAGTCGTTTCTGTTCAGATAGAGAAATGCCTAACTTCTCGAAGGTTTCTAAAAGGGTTGGATCAACTTCATCCAAACTGTTTAGTTTTTCTTTCTTGCGTTTCGGCGCTGAGTAGTAAATGATATCCTGATAATTAATTGGCGGATACTTGACATTAGGCCAAGTTGGTTCTGTCATTTTTTGCCACTGGCGATAAGCTCTGAGGCGAAAGTCCAACATGAACTGCGGCTCGTTCTTCTTAGAGGAGATCAAGCGAACAACGTCCTCATCTAGTCCACGCGGTATAGTGTCGGACTCAATATCGGTAATAAAGCCGTACTTGTAGGGTTGGTTGACTAAGGTTTTGACAGTGGCACTCATCAGTAATAATCTCTCGTGTTCAGAACTCTTTAAGGATGGGAGATAAGCTCTTAGCTAGCCGATTTTCATCTCGCGTTACGGAATGGTTACACGGCTGCTAGAATAGGGGTGGAGAGTAAAACAACAGCTATGTTGTTTAAGTTATCTTCATTTTACGCTAAATTAACAACAACAATGTTGTTAAAGTCAAATTTTCAAAGAAATTTTTGGGACGTTCGTTGAGCGTCTCGCACCAGAAGATGGCGACTACCCACCAGTCCTCAACCAAGCAAGATATCCTAGAGTATCTGCACAAACATGAAAAAGCAACGGCTTTGGAGCTAGCTGAAGTTTTAGACGTTACCCCCCAAGCGATTCGTCGCCATCTCAAGGATTTGGAGACGGAGGAGCTAGTTTTGTATTCGACATCTGTGCAGGCGGCGGGAATGGGGCGTCCGCAACACGTTTATCAACTGAGTCGTCAGGGACGCGATCGCTTGCACCGAACAATGAGCGATCGCTTTGGTGATGGCCACGGCAATTTTGCGGTTTCGCTGCTAGACACCTTAGCCGAAACGATGGGACACGAACAATTTAAATCGATTTTAGAGAAACAGTGGCAGCGCAAAGCCCTAGAATACCGCGATCGCGTGGGTAGCGGTTCACTGCGGGAACGTGTAGCTAACTTAGTAGAGTTCAGAAAAGCGGAAGGCTTCATGGCGGAATATCACCCGGTTGATGTGAATGACTGCTTTGAGAGCGATCGCTTTATCTTAATGGAGCATAACTGCGCTATTTCTAACGTTGCCGAGTCTTTCCCCAGCATTTGTGGTCACGAATTAGAAATGTTTGCTGCCGTCTTACCTGATTGTACCGTAGAACGCACCCACTGGATTATCAACGGCGAACATCGTTGTGGCTATTTGGTACAAGTTCGCAAGTAAAAGTTTTATCAATAAACCCGGTTTTACATCTAGCTTCGGTAATGGATAATAGCTGAATAGCAACTAACCATGATCAATAATCAACTAAGTTTGAGATAGCGTTTATGGACGTACCAACACAGCAACCATCAGCACAATTTTTAACTCTGGAAGAGTCAGCAAAAGTAGATGCAGGGTTGTTATCTTCCCCAGAAAAGTTTTTAACAAGATTGACAATTTCATCACTTAAGCTTTTGAAGCATATTGCCCAAGAGTACGGTGTTGCTATGGAAGATTTGACAGCGCAACAAGTAATTGCTTGGTTTGAAAAAGATGGTAAAATTCGACGTGAGCAGGGAATTGAAGGCTCATATCTGAAGTGGTGAACTAGGAATATAAGTAGCTGGATATAAACTAATACCTAGAACCGCGATTTCTCACCAGAAGTCGCGGTTCTGTTTCCTAAGGAACGTGGATTAAATAAAATGCAAAACTTCATTCTGTCTCTAGCTTCCCTCTCCAATATATCGGAGAGGGATTGAGGGTGAGGTAAGCCAGTGACATAAATTGTATATTATTTAATTCTTATTTCTAAGTGTTTTATGACTACGGCAGAATTAATTAGACGCTACAAACGCCAAACTAAAATAATAAACAAAAAGCACCTGTAAAAAGGTGCTTTAAAAATTGATGACATTAAGTTTGACCGACAATTTTTTAAGGATTGTAATTATTAGTCCGAACATTGCGAGCTCCAGTTACAGCCCCAACCATTGAGGCTATTAAACCCAATAAGGAACCAAACACAAACCACCATAATCCCGAACGTATATTTGCTGCAATATCACGAGATTGTTGAGCGCTGACGTTTGTTCGTGGTACATTAATACCACCTTGCTGTTGTACCTGGTTTAAGACTTCCCCAGCGTTGGAAGCAGCAACACCAAAAGCACCCGATACTCCATTTGCCAATAGGAACGAACTAACTGCCAAAGTCGTAGCCCAAAGAATTGCGCCGTTAAGAAGAGCTGTATTGCGCTTCATCGGTCCACAAGCACGGGCTGTAATCCAACCACCAGTAAATAGGGAAATTAGTAAAGCGATAGTTGACCAAAGCCCCGCATTACCCGCAGCGTTAGGCGCAATTGATCTGGGTGCGCCTGAACCTTCAACTGCACCTGCTGCAAAAGCACCAATTATGGCGCTTAAAATTAATTGAGTCGCTAAAGAAACCAACAAACCAGAAATAATCGGTCCCCAGCGAACAAGATCATGATATTCACTTACTCGGCCTGCTACCACAGGCTCATTAGAAATAACCTCATCACCTGCCCGATTTACGTATGACATTGCTTATCTTCTCCAGTGCTGTTTCAGCAAACTATATCTCAGTTATATTCATGCCTATTGTAATAATTAAACAACTAAATCATCTGTTTTTACATCTATCAATATAAATATTTAATGAATCTATCTTTAGTTATAAAAAGCAACCGCCTTTAACAATTTTTAATCAAATTCAATACTTATTTATTGTTTAATGATTATTTAGAAGTTCAAATACAGTTATTAACTGCTATATATAATAATCTATCTGAAAAAAAATGAGACTTAATCCAAAACTTTGTAACCCTGATTATAAAATCTTCATAAAGTAATTAGACAGCCAATAAAAGATCATCGCATCTTTACAGCAGTGCCAGTAGCAGTAATCAGCAAAAGAACTCCTGACTGGTCAAGATTGATTGTGCCAGTATCAATTTCAATCCCAATCACAGCATTTGCTCCTAAACGTTCTGCTCGTTGTTCTAATTCTTCTAGTGCCTTGCGTTGACCCTGCTCAAATAGACGCTCATAACTAGCAGTGCGTCCACCGATAATATCTCGAATACCAGCCAAAAAGTCCCGCAATAAATTGCTGCCGTAGACTACTTCTGCTGTGACAATACCTAAATATGACTCAATAACGCCTCCTTGAATTACATCGGTGGTAGTTATAATCATAAATTCGCCTCCAAAGTAGGATATATGTTGATATTTATTATTAAAATACTCTAAAAAATGTAAATTTATTTATACATATATAATTAGCCTGGGTTGAGATAGGTTTTATAAACATATTCTCACACAATTTTAGATTGCGATCGCAGCCATCGGATATGAAGTGCCATTGGCAGATCGCCTATTTAGGATTAAGGGAGATACCTGTTGGTTTTTGGGGAATTATTAAGTATAACTACTATAAAAAAAGACTGTAAATCTGGTATTCTCCGAATTTATATCTAGAGTCAGGTCATTTGATCATTTATACCTCACACTTCATCTTTTGTGTAAAAACTCTGTGAGATCGCACTGATTGTACAAGAAATCGGGAATGAACACATTAATATCTTAATCAATACGAAGAAATACAGTTTTCAAAACTCCATATTTTTGTTTTAATGTACAAGAAAAAAGTCCTCTAAAATTTCAGGAAATTTACTGTGTACAAGCCAACATCATTTGTGTTTGGTGTGATGTTACTAGGATGTTTTGCCTTCACTATACCTTCAGTGGCTCAGGCTCAGGTATTAGTGGCACAAGCCAAAAACCCAGAATTAAAGCAACTACTAGAAGAAGGACGGAAATTAGTTGATACCGGCGATTATGGTGGTGCGATCGCAGTTTATCAGCAAGCAGCTAGCCTAGATCCCAAGAATGCTAAAATTCATTCAGGTATTGGCTACTTATACGCTCAACAGGGAAATTACCAAGCGGCATTAACTGCTTATCGTCGGGCGATCGGCATCAACCCTAACAACAGTGATTTTTACTACGCCGTCGGTTACATCAAAGCGAATTTGGGCGACACAGCCGGGGCAAAGGAAGGCTACCGTCGTGCCATCCAGCTGAACCGTAACAGCGTTAACGCCTATTTAGGATTGGCTGTGACGCAATCTCGTCTAGGAGACTATAGTGCAGCTACCTGGGCATACGGGCAAGCAATCAGCTTGGATAAGAACAATGCCCAGACTTATGAGTTAATGGGTTCGATGTATAAACAGCGACGACAAACTAAACAAGCGAACAGCTTGCTTCAGAAAGCCCGTGACTTGTACAAGCGTCGCAATGACTCAGATGGCGTGAACAGGGTAGAAGCCATGCTGCGACAGTTAGGCGGATGAGGTTAATCTAACTAGCGTCCCGTTAATTCCACAAAAAGATCTTCCAAGTTAGAGGGACGCACCAGCATTCCGGTTTTATTGGGCTGTTCATTCAAGTAGATATTTGCTGCTTCCAAGGATGGGAAAAACAAATATTCCCAACTACGGACGCCATCACTTACCACTTCAGACACACCTAATTGCTTGATTACCAAACCTTCACCGTGAGCAAAGCGCAGTTGTTGTAAAGTTCCCAAATAAATCAGCTTACACCAATTTGAAAAATGATTGCGACAGATGGAAACCTGAAACGCTTATCCAATGCATGTTTCACAATCCAAAATCGTTCGACTGAGCGCTCACGCCGTACCCCTCCGGGGAAGCAAGCTACGCGTAGCGTTCCGCAGGAAAGTCTAAAATCTAAAATCTAAAATCTAAAATGGTATTACCGCTATCCGTAATACTGATGCATCCTGGCTTGGTAGCAGCCAAAGGCATCGCCCAAAAATTAGACCTCATCCATATATGGGTTGTCAGTAGCATCGTCATCGCCTGCTTATTCAAATTCCGAATAATTAATTTAAGAGAGGCGTAGCCTGCTTTGGGGATCTAGTCCGACGTTGGTTCATCCAAATCATTCATGAACAACAAGATTCCCGACTTCTTTAGAAAATCGGGAATCTGAGGGTTAGATTTGAACGAAATCAAATAGGATTCATATAGCGATTTTGATAGTAAGCCAAAATTTGGTTAACTCGTTGCCGACTTTCTGAACCAGAGTTTGCTGTCCACGAGATAGACAAGCCCCCAATTTGACTTTGATTGTAATCAAACTCTGGGGATGATTGGGGAATTAAATCCACTTCTACCTCTTCGACTTGATGTAAATGAGCTGCTATCTCTCTATAGACTGCTAAAGGCAAACCAGCGAATTCAATTTTTTCCTTAGTCTCCATCTTTATGAAGCTCCAACATTAGAAGGATTTGAGGGGGGCGTTGTCACTGAAACAGGATTGGCGCTAGCAGGTGCAGCTGACGGCGTTGACTTGACAGCCCCTTCCCCTACCATTTTGGCAACTTCAATACCATATTGTTCCAGAATCACGATGGGGTTGTAACCCTGATTCATTTCAATACGTTTAATTAGTACGCCATCTGCTAATCGCTGTCCCGCCTGCACATAGCGACTCGTTGGCTCATCGGGTACTTTGATAATTGCCTGTGGTTCCTGACTAATTAGAACTACACCAGTCACAAGTACTCCCCTTGCTAACTCAGGTTGTGCTGGCAGTGGCAATACAGATACTAAAGTCGGGTTGGAGACAACTTGAGGCAAAACCTTAGGTAAGACTGAAGTCAAGATAGGATTAACTTTTTTAGCTATGCTGCGTGTTGGAAGTTTTGGTTTTGGTAGTGATGCAGTAGAGAGCTTACGCAATACGGGAACAGGTTTATTTAAAGCTATGCTACGTGTTGGAAGTTTTGGTTTTGGTAGTGATGCAGTAGGTAGCTTCGGCACCACGGGAACAGGTTTTCCAGATGTTTGAGGCATTCCGGCAACCGTCTGTCCGAAAAGCTGTGCAAACGGGTCACTGCGATTTTTTGATAAGACAACTAGCCGTGACCGCTCTGTAGGATTAGTGGATTGAATCAAGTTAGCAGATGCAGGAGTAACTTGTAATTCCTGTTTGGCAAGTATTACTGGATTCTTAAAGGATTGACCCGTCGCTGGCGACTTTGCTGCTATTTTGGGAATTGGCGCAGGATTGATGGCTTGTTGTGTATCTTCAGAAGCACATCCAGCGATCGCCAAAGTTAAAATAGCTGCAATTATAATTTTTGAATTTCTGCCCATGAGCTGTTCTCAAAAGCCATTGGAAAATTTAAAAGTGGAAATCAACTTGCCTAAATTTGGACAAAGGCAAAGTATGTTCCCTTTATAACCTAATTTTTCACATTTCAAGGTTATTTTTAGCACTGCCTACCCAGCATAACTGCGGGTTGGTGTTTATTTGCAGTCAATCTTCTGCTACACCCATAAGCTCTTTCATCGAATCCAGACCTTTCTTGACTCTACGGGAAACCGTTACTACACTGATCCCTAGATGTGCTGCAACTTGTTTTTGGGTCAAATCTTGCAAAAACACACATTCCAACACATCGCGGGTGCGTTTTTCTAGCTGAAGCAATGCTTGTTGTAAGCGAAGTTGGTCTTCTTGTGCTAGTTGAAAGCTGCGATAGTGAGGATCTGGAACCATTTCTCCCAAACAAGTAGAGCCTTCTTCTCCGTCTTGGATTGGCACATCAAGACTCAAGGGAGCGCGATTGATCCATGCTAATTTAATTTCTTGCCATTCGTTTAGAGAAATTTCCAGTGCTGCTGCTAATTCCGAGTCGTTAGGTTGGCGATGATTTTTTTCACGCCAAGTACGTGAAACTCCTATTGCTTGCTGTTGTAGGGCTAACCACTTGCGAGGAATTCGCACCGTGACACCTTTATCTCGGAGATAGTGTTGAATTTCACCCCGAATATAGGGAAGAGCATAGGAACTGAAGGCGTGTCCCTTGGAAAGTTCAAATTTTTCAATAGCTCTGATTAAACCCAAACATCCAACCTGGAGCAAATCATCGTAGGTTTCATGACATTGATTCGTCCAGTAGTGAGCTTCTTTTCTCACAAGCCCAAAATTGAGTTCTACTAGTTGATTGCGGACTTTTTCTGACGGAGATTGCTGATATTCTCGCAACAACTGCCAAATTTCATGTTTTAGGTCGTTGGTGACTGTGGTAGGCATAGCACCCTATTTATTGAGCAAAGAAAGATTTAATTGTTCGCTTTTAAATTCAGCTGCGATCGCACGACATCTAAAGAGAATATCGTGCTATATTTCCTAGCAAATACTATGGTAGATAACAAAGTTTTTCTAGAAAAATCCTCTAGGTTGCTTGCCAATCGAGCAAAATTTAAATGGGCGAAATCGGTATTTAGTTGGTTATTTATCTTTGGGATGATCTGGAGTTTTTTTAGAACTGCATATAAACAAAATATAAAATTAATTACTAAATATCAAACCGAGATTGTACTTAATTTGAATTAATTAATGATGAAGTTAATTTAGAGAAACAAAACAAAATTACTCCGTATTTTGTTAGAGCAGCAAAAGTTGGATTTACAGTAAAATTACCTGTCTATTCAATTGGAATTTATCCAATCTTTAAAAATTACGAATAAAAATTAAAAAGTACTATGTATATTTATGCAAGCCAATAAAAAAAGGGCGAGATGCCCTTTGTTATACTTACAGCGCTTTTCAAGTAATTTAACTACGCTACTTTTTACTTATCAATTCCCCATCTCAGTCGTGGTCTAGATCCCTGAAAACTGCTGTAAGTACATAGATAGTCTTTTAGTCAACCGCCCCACCCACTCTTGGGTTAGGGCTTGTATGTAACTTTTCCTTATCTTTGTAAAAAAGTTATTTACCCTCGTGAAAAAAGAGGGTAAATAAGTTAACTTTTGTGATCAAGTCTGATACTTACAGAATTGTCGTTCTGAGTGCCAGTCAGTTGCGTTACTTCAGAGGATTTAGGCACGAGTTGGTTCAACCCGTCCATAAAATAGACCGCGAATCTTAACTTCTTTAGGTTCGCCAGCACCTAAATCTGTATCAGATGGCTGTTCGCTCTCGAAAGTACCAGCAATTTCACCAGTAGAGTTATCTACTTTGGCGATTCGCAGAGAAATCTTGCCATTGAGATTTTCAGCACGCTTGACGTTAGTGCGGGTAAGTTCTTCATCATCTGCTTGGGCGGGGAGAGCCACGGCATTATCGTAGCCACTGACGACACCACGACCTTTGGGATCTAAGAAGGCAGCACCACGATAGGAAGGAACTTTGAAGGTGCCTTCAAAGTCCGTGGAGGTGTTAATACTGGTCAAACTGGGTTGGCTTTGAGCAACCAAGTTTTTGATGGTAAACAGGAAAGGGACTCGCTCACCACCAGGAAGTTGCACAGTTATGGCTTGGAAGTCAAGACCATCAGTTTCCGCAAAGGTCAAGCTATTATCTGAGTTGATTTTTAGATTTCCTTGCACCTGATCAATGGTGGAAGTGTATCTGGTCAACAATTTGCCAGCAACAAATTCTGCTTCTTGGCGTTTATTAGCAGGTTCTTCTTTGATGAAGAAGCTAGTTGGTTCCAAGCAAAGTTCTTTGATGGCATAAGACTGGCTAGAATCAATGGGAATAGAACCACGGCTTGTTTCTGTTAGTTGGGGGCATTTATTAGCCAAACCAGTGCCGCGAATTTGATCGTAAGTGAGTACATCTCTACTGTTACTACTAGCAGGAGCATCACTACAAGCAGTTATTAGCCCCAGGCACAAAGCCAAGAATGCAACAATTAAAGCGCGATACCTCATGGTTAACCTCAATCTCAAAAATTAATAGATTTGTTGTAAAACTGCATCGAAGCTTTGATCTCTGATGAGAAGCCGCTACTCTGCGAAAAGCTATTTTTGGTCGGACACGGCTTTGCTCTGATTAAGAGAGTTGAAGCAAGTGTCCGGGCGTCTAGGTTATCAGCCGCAGCTCAAAATTTTCTGTTGCTAAACGTAGTCAAACGTTTCGCTCTCTTGAGCTTGGGGTATAAATCCCAGACTAAGTACTCGTCACCGTAAAAGGGGTTCGGAAACATTCAGACTTGATGTTGGGTTTCACTACGTTCTACCCAACCTACGAATGATTAAATTCCATACCCTTTTTGTGGTGTTCTGTACTAAGTAGCACACTGCATCCATTTTGGATGTGTGTCACGATGGGAGCAAAAAACCAGCAGTTTATACTGTTGGTGGCATTTGTGAGAGTTGGGCGGGTGGATGAGTAAGCCCCATACAAGCTGGCATAAGTGCTTGCCTCAAAGAGCGCGAAGAGGGTGTCTGCTTCGCAATTTGCTCTTGCCTATGGCAAAAGCGCCCTTGCCCAAGTCTTTTTGTATTATGTATGTGATGCCACTACATACAGCCCATTGTTTGATGGGCAAATCAGCCAGATCATACGATTTTTTTTAACTCAAAATCAAAGTACTCTTAATCAAAAAAGTCTCGTCCTGATCACATCTAGCTGCTGTGGAGGCTATGGTAAAGGTTACTACGCTCTTTTAGGAGCGATCACAATTGCTTTTGATAAAGATACAAATCTAGTTATATTCACCCCTACTAGGGCTAATCAGAGGATGCGGGGACAGGAGGACAAGGCTGATTAGAGGAATTTAGACTGACAAGCTAGGGAAAATTAAAAATCTCCGGTAAATTTGAGTTGATCTCATTATTTATACGGAAAGGGTGGCATGAACAATAATAAAAATGTTGAATCAGGAGAGTTGTCTTGTAAGGAGCAAGCGATCGCCACTGTGGTGTATGATGCTGTTCAGGGTTGTGAAGGCGATACTGTAGCTCTTTTGGCTTTGCTGCGGCAATTGGAGCAGTTACACCGAGAAATCCGGGATGGGGTTTTTCAAGAGAGTTTACCTGTTAACCGTCGGCAACTCTACTCACTACTGAAAGATATTGAGTCTAAGGGAGGCTGGCCTTACATTGAGCGGATGAGACTACAAAGATTTTTAGCGAATTTGTCACAAGAGGCTCCCGAAGAAAATAGCCATGAGGTATTGGAGAGCGATCGCTCAGACGGCTGATTATTTTCTAGCTCGGAATTAACAACTCTGTTCGCCTCATCAACCGCTAAACCAAGAGCGGTTGCTGATTGAGGCTTTAATATAATTCGTAATTCGTAATTCGTAATTTGTAATTCGTAATTCGTAATTCGTAATTTGTAATTCGTAATTAAAAAGGGTTTTTAGTAGTTATGCCTTCACAAAGAAGGCGATCGCCCTTCTCCAGATTGCGGTTGTGCTTGAGGTAATCGGCTACCCAGTCGCAACCACGAACAAGCAGATGATCAAGATTTAAATTCCACAGAATTATCGTCTTGTCATCACTAGCTGATGCTAATGTCTGACCATCTGGGCTAAAACTGACACTTAATACCGCAGCACGATGCCCATTGAGACTTTTAATTAATTTGCCGTCACGACTCCAAAGTTTCACTGTACTATCCCAACTGGCGGCGGCGAGTAATTCCCCGTTGGGGCTGAAAGTCACGGCATTAACACTATCGCTGTACCCTTTTAATAAGGTTTTTAACAACGTCCCATCCCGTCGCCACAGTTTCACGGTGTTATCCCAACTCGCAGAAGCCAATAACTCGTCAGTGGGATTAAAGCTGACACCCATCACCCAGCTGTCATTGGGCGAAAAAGTTTTGAGCAAAGTACCATCCCGACGCCAAAGTTTAACAGTTCGGTCATCACTGGCAGAGGCTAAAACCTGACCATCATGGCTGAAGTTGACGCTATTTACCCAACCCTGATGCCCCAGTAAGGTTTTGAGCAATTTGCCCTGACGGTTCCAAAGTTTCACTGTTTTATCTTTGCTAGCTGATGCCAAAAGCTGACCATCAGGACTGAAATTCACGCTCATCACACTATCAGTATGTCCGTAGAGAGTCATGATTAAAGTACCGTCCAGCCGCCAAAGTTTCACTGTTTTGTCAAAACTTCCTGAGGCCAGCATTTCACCTTTGGGGTCAAAACTGACACTAGGAACTTGATTTCTATGCCCCACTAAAGTTTTGTAAAGTCGGGTTTTAACCTCGCCATTACTAGTGTATCGTTGCCAAAGTTTGACAGTGCGATCGCTACTACCAGAAGCTAGCATCTGACCGTCGGAACTCCAAGCAACGCTCAAAACTCGCTTGCGATGCCCTTGAAGAATAGACGGTGTTGGCGCATCTAAACTCCATAGTTTCACGCTTTTGTCGAAACTTCCTGAAGCCAGCAATTTGTTATTTGGACTGAAAGCTACGCTGACAACAGCATCGCTGTGTCCTTTAAAGGTTTTGAGTAAAGTACCAGTGATACTCCAAAGGTTTATGGTTTTGTCTTCACTTGCGGAAGCTAACTTTTTACTATCGGAACTAAAGCTCAAACTCCACACTGTATTACTATGGTGTCGTAAAGTTTTGTAAGGACGAAAGTCAAAACCGTTTTTAGTGTTGTTACTTTCCCTGAGCCAAAGTTCCACTGTCTGATCTCTACCTGTTGAGGCCAAAAATTTACCGTCTGGGCTGAAAACAGCCACAGTTACACCCTGCTGATGACCTTGCAAAGTTGTCACGAGGCTACCGTCCCGTCGCCAGATTTTCACTGTTTTGTCGTCGCTGGCTGAGGCGATGAATTGACCATCGGGACTGAAGTTTACCCAGTTAACCCACCCTCGATGTCCTCTGAGTATTTTTACTAAGCTGCCGTCTTTGCGCCAGAGTTTTACGGTTGTATCCTTACTACCAGTAGCTAACAACTCCCCATCAGGACTGAAATTAACGCTATAAACCCAATCCCCATGTCCTTTTAGGGTTTTATATGGCTTGGGGTCAAATTCACCTGTAACCGGGTTTTTATGCCAGATTTGCACTGTTTTGTCGAGGCTGGCGGAGGCTAGGGTTTGACCATCAGGGCTAAAACTTACACAGGTGACAGCATCAGTATGACCTTTGAGGGTTTGGAGTAAGGTTCCGTCAGGACGCCAAAGTTTCACCGTCTGATCTCGGCTACCTGATGCTAGCAACCGACCATCTGGGCTGAAAGTTACTCCCCAGACAATATCCGTGTGCCCTTCCAGTCGGTTAACCTCTGTTACCCCATAAACTGCCTGTTGCAGGGCAGTCACCACCCGCATTCGGGTATCTGGTTCCACTCCATCTCCCTGTTTAAGTCCTCTCCAAGCCCGCAAACCTTCTAATAGGGCATCAAACTCTTTATTAGACGCAAACAAAGCTTCGCTAGCAGCAGCGATCGCACTAATTTTAAAGTTGGTTTCACTGTGTTCAGCTCGTAGAGTTTGGCGAATTGCTGCTCTTTTTTGCAAGTCGGCTTGCCACCATAATGCTGCGATTGTTCCCCCCATGATTGCCAGGATTGCGCCTGCAATCCGTGCTTCCTGCAGTCGCCGTTGCAACACCAAATTGAGTTGCTGTTGACTAACTTTTTGGCCTACTTCAGCTCTATTTTTTTCAAGTTTGATTTTTTCTAATTCGGCGACCATACCATAATTGTTCTTTTGGCGAATTGGTTCAACTAAATAATCGTGAACCAACTGGTAGCGATCGCCTAACTTTTCTCTGATTTGCAACACCAACCCTGAACCCACTAATATTTCTAAAATCAGTTCCCCAACGGTGTCAAAGCTTGATATTGTATCTATATGAGTATTATTAACTAATGCCGCCGCTAAATCAGCTTTAGTTTTTAACGGTCGCCTCCCCTTTTGATCAGTTAATTCAAATAATAATTTCCAACTTAACTCTTCGTTTTCCTGACCGCAGTCTTTGATAACTTCCCCAAGCCAGCGTTCCACCAATTTTGTCGAGCCACCGCAAAGTTTATACTGTCCGAGTGTGGTAATGTTTTCTGTTTGTAGTTGAGCACCGACTATTTGTAATTCAATTGGATGTACTTCGTCTTGTTCTCCTGTCAAATCCTCTACTAATCGGTTAATTAATTCCTCATTCAGTTTATAATGTGAACGTTGAGTGAGACTGTGAATTATGGCTTTAGCATCCTGGCTAGAGAAATTTCCTAAATAGTAGCGGATGTCCTTATCAAGAATATTTTTATTAATTACGCCTAAATCATATAATCTTGTACTATTTTTCTGGCTCAAACGTTCAAATTCTAATAAATGATGTAAATAATCTTCTCTTAATGAAAGAATAATTTTGACAAATGAAATATTTAAACATTCACTAAAAAATTTATAAAATTCTATTCTTTGTGTAGAAGGATTAGTAATGAAAAAAAACTCTTCAAACTGGTCTAATATAATAATTATTGTATAATTGCGCTCAGATGCTAACCGAATCTTTTCTAGCAGCATAGTAGCTGTAGAGCCAAGATTAACCGATATTCCTGTGTATGCAAACTCTTGATTTATACTGTTTATGAAGATTGTAATCCAATCAGTATAAACAGACAAAACAATAGGTATATGAATGCGTTCACCGATAACTTTTCCCTTAAGTGCTGGAACTAAACCAGCTTTGAGAATTGAACTTTTACCTACACCTGATGGCCCATAAATTACTGTGAGTTTGTAGTCAGCGCGGGCAATTCTTTCAATTAAACGATTGACATCTTGTTGACGTCCAGAAGCAGATATTTCTTGGGCAATTTCTTCAGGAATAAACGGTGTTTTTTGAGGTTCTAGTACTGGGTTAATTCTGGGGCGTTGCGGCTGCAATTGACTTGCCCCGATGAAGGCACGCAAGCCATACTGATGTTCTATTTTAATTTTTTCTTGCTTCAGCTTAAAGGCTTCTGTATAGTCATGACGCTCAAAAAAGTGAAGCGATCGCAGTTCCTCTAAAATCTCTAAGTAAAGTGATGGCTCATGTTGTAGCTCACAAACTACTCTCGCCCATTCCAGGTTATTGATAGCTTCCTCCCACTTACCCAGATGCTGCTGTGCACGTGCTAGCAAGAGAAGATACCAACTTTCTTGTCGTCGTTTTCGCCAAGCATCTCGGAGACAAACTTCTGTTGGTTCTTCAGAGATAGAAAGTGCTGTATTCGCTAATTCATGAGCCAGTACCCAATTCGACTCAGAAGCCGCCACATTTGCCAAAAAACCATAATCTTCAGCAATTTGTGCCGGAGTTCCATAAGTTTTATGTAGATGTAATGACTTTTGAGCTAATTCTTTTAAGTCATCCCAGGCTTGTAAGCATTGCAGCATTTGACAAGCAGGTAAAATAAATTTAGCAACTAAGTCTTCTCTTTTTAGCTCTTCCAATAGCTCCAAGCATTGTTTAAACCACGAGAGAGCATTTTGGCAATAGCTACTATTAGTATTCTGGTATAAGTCTGCCATTCGTTGATAACACAGCCCCAGGTGGAATACGACTATTGCTTTATTGAGTAAAGACGAGGAAGGGGTAGAGTGAGGATATGAAAGGAGGAAAGAAGAATTATTCACCGACTCTGCTACTCTCCTTTCTTCCTGCTGCCATAATAGTAGGCTTCTTTGATAATTGGCTAAAGCGCCATTAATTTGATTGTTGGCGTATTTATCTCGCCCTAACATAAATTCTAAACTAGCTTCTAATCTTAGTGTTAATTGAAGTCCGTACAGGCGCAGCAAATCATTACGGGCTGATTCTATTTCTTCGTAATGGTGTTGGGACTTGGGAACTAAATCTAGGAAAGTATTAGATAATAATGTTTCGGGATCTGCTTCTAAAACGTTGGCAAGTACAGATTCTGCCTTTTGACGGATCAAAGTAAATAAATCTGCTTTTGCCATTTCAAATTTAATAGTGGTTACAGCCCAGCTTTTGAAATCAGGCGCTAATCTTGAAAGTAATGATGCCACTTCATCTTCTAGCCAGAACACTACTGGAAATGGAAAAGTTGCGGCATAGATATCTCGTGCTTGGTTGATGCCTGTAAGTAAGTTTTTCAGGTCAGTAGTTGACTCAATACCGAAAATCATCACAGCAGATGGCAAAGAGTCTGTAAGGACAGCAGGATTATCTAAAGATAGTTCTGATATTATTCTGCTATGTAAAGAAGTAGTTGATGCCTTGAGAACGATTTCTCTGATATTAATGTCCTTGCTGATGGAGCGAATATTTTCTAACATTTGCTCACGTAATCGCCTATAGTTACATCGAATTAAAATCAGAGCAAACTGACCTTCAGAAAGCGCGATCGCTCTAATTAGTCTTTGCAAATTCTGCTGATTTTCTTTGGTATAGACACCTAGCTGCTTGTGATTATTCATTTGTTATTGGGCATGGGGTATAGGGCATTAGGTATTGGGTATTGGTCATTCGGTTAATAACGAATGACTAATGACAATTGACTCACCCAGGACTGTTACTTGTTTTCTTGCCAAGTCAAAACTTTTCTTGTTTCTGCTAAGGCTGGACTGATGCCAAACCAACGCCCCAGAGAATCACGATATTCAAACAGATACATGCTTCTTAGTAAGCTCTGATAGTCAGACTCACCTTTAACTCTCTGCTGCTGCACTACTTCAAACAATAATTCCCACTGCGATTCATCAATAGCTAATAGCAGATCGTCGCGGTAGTCCTTAATCACGGCTTCTAAGCAGTCCTTAGAAAAAGGTGGATCTTGTCGTTGTAGGCAGCTATAAAGTAAACCCAATAAGTTACGAATGTGACCACCACTAACGCGACATAGACGATCCAAAGTTTGGGAATGATCGAATAATTCTGTAATTAATAAAAGCCTTTCATTCAAAGGAACTTCTGGAAAAGCTCTTGCTAGAACTAACTGGCGCACTAGTGACATCCCTGGTTCGTAGTCACTCCCATCTCTTTGCCGCACTAATACCATCGGCAGTACTTTTGGCGCAATCCCTCCCCCCAAACGATTTTTCAGTGTCTCGTACTCATTGGAAAAAATTAACGTTAGGGGAATTGTGTAAACTAGGTGGCATTTGAGGCGGCGTAACTGTTCACCTCGGTCGATGAAAAGATATTCTGGTTGCGATCGCCCCGATGCTAAGGGACGCATATCCACTCGATCCAAATTATCTACAATCACTACCAGTCCTTTTTGACCCCGCAGCTTTAGCTGTTCAACAGCCTTTTCTAAAATTTCTTCGTTAATCGCTTGCAAAATACTATTGGTGCGTGGTTCCAGATATTGCCTCAGTTGATTACGCATCTGGGTGCTATCTTTGGTTTTGGCAGTAATTTTGGCAATACCCAAGGACAACTCTGCTTGTCCAGAAAGCTCTATGGGGGTTTGCAAAAAATCGCCTACTTCTTTAAGCAAATTGGTAAAGTAACCAGCTTTGAGTTTGATGCTAATGCCTTCTAAACTGGCACTGACTTGACGCGCTACACTCAGCAAAATATCGCTGACATCAATATCTGCCATGTCTAAGTCTTGACTGGACTCAAAATAAACCACATGAAATCCTGCCACTTCCAGTTCTGTCTTCAGGCGCTGCAATTCCGTTGACTTACCGCAGCCAATATGGCCTGTAAATAACTGGCAGGTTGGCTCATCAGGAGAAATCCGAACAATAGTCCGTTGCAATTCTTCCACAATCTTGCAACCACGTACATCAGCAAAATCTATGTAATACTGCCGATCTAGGACGTTACTTGTATTTAGCGTGTAGCTGGGGTTACATGCTTTATAAAAACGTGATAAGTTTAATGTCGTTTTCATGTATCTAGATATGTATGTAGATGCAGTTTAATTCGTGTTTTTATACAAGTAATCTCTGTAAGAGATGCAAGTATGAGATTAACTTGCAAGTTGCTAGTGTCTTACAAGCGACAGCACTTGGCGCAGGATCACTGTCAGTAGTATGGTAGAGATTTAATTGACCCTAATCACAGACAAGCATATCTGTCCTTAATTTTTACACCTGTTATTCAGGTTTTGACAATCTCTAGCTTTTGTTTGACCTGCCACAAACCTTTAAGGCTTAGGAAATCAGTAAAAAAAGCTACAACCTAACCCAGATATCAGTTTGTCTAGCTGATGAGTGGAACTAGTATGAATTATAGCAAAGTATACAGAGATATAGAAATATTTATATACCATCTTAGATTCTATCTGTCAAGAAAATAAAATCCTAAACATCTAAATTAATATTTTGTAATCTTTAGAGAAAAAAGCTTCAAAAATAACTTGTCAAAAAGACTACAGTCAGTTAAAAATGGACACCGGAAACTTTAATCGGAACGATCGCTAGCGCCATAATCATTGTGTAGTTAGTGTAAAGTGTTACTAAAAATAAAAAAGTCTTGAGGAGATCGACTAACAGATGCCAACACGGGTTAGTGAAATTAATCATCATCCGATCGCGTCCAGGAATTTAGATTGCAACCAGAAAGGGGTTTGAATGGCTGGCATAATATCAGTTTCGCGCACGAATCTAGCCCAGCGTCGTCAGAAATTACGTCGGCGGCGGCGGATAAGAATTATTCAGGCTATTTGGCGAACCTTTGCAATTATTGGTTTGGCGGGTGGATTGCTATGGGTGTTACTCCAACCAGTGTGGATGCTAAAAGCTCCTAAACAAATAGTGATGAAATCAGGCAATAAATTACTGTCGGATGAAACAGCTCAGTCGCTGTTAGTGCTATCTTACCCTCAGTCTTTGTGGCGGATTGAACCGTCAGCGATCGCTAACTCTTTGAAGAAACAACCAACTATTGCCGAAGCGATCGTCAGACGCCGCCTGTTTCCTCCTGGGTTAACCATTGAAATCCAAGAACGAGTACCTGTAGCGGTGACTCAAACACTTAGCAATAAAAAAGTAACAATCGGTTTACTAGATGCAAGTGGAGTCTGGATGCCTTTAGAAAAATATACATCACTGAATCCCACGAGCAAATTACCTAATCTCAGAGTAATTGGATCCTCAAAACAATACTGCCTCTACTGGACTCAACTTCATCAAGCTGTCAGCCAAAGTCCGGTGGAAGTGATGGAAATTGATTGTCGAAATCCAACCAATTTAATTTTGAAAACAGAACTAGGAAATGTGCATCTCGGCGTTCCAAGCCCCCAGGTGTCGGAACAAATTAAGGTACTTGGGCAAATGCGCCATTTAGCAGCAAAAGTCGATTCCGGCCAAATAGAGTATATTGATCTGAAAAATCCCGAATTCCCTTTAGTACAAATGAACCAAAAAGACCAAAAATTAACTCTCAAAATCCCTAAAAACATCTAGTATGTTTAATGTATTGATAGCTCTTAGTAAATTAAGAAGCTTTATGCTGATAAATATATTTATTATTTTCAGTTTTCCGGTAAACTGCACGAAAATCGGCATTAACTTCTAATTAAAATGAGAAGATCAATCATAAAATCTCCATTGCCAGTCAAACAATCTGAATTGTTACCCTAACATCTAATAGTAAGGTGCAAGATGTCGGACAATCTAATCATGGTCTATGGCGTGCAAAACGCCTTCTGCCCATAGATTATTTGACTAAACCCAGTGCCCAAAAGAGAAAAATGCTTGAGTTTTTCATAATTGCTCAGACTCAGGAACAGAGGGCACTGATCAGAACGGTTAACGCCGCCATCCAAGTGCAGAGCCAAAAACGCTCTGGCTTTGGTCTGTTGAGGACACTTCCAAAAACAGTTTACCGAAGTTTGAATCTATAAGGGTATCGCCCAAAGTTGCGTAAGCATTGCTTCTGGGCAATCAGGTTGGACTACTCTGTGCCGTAATTCCTATTGGGTGAGGAAAGAAACATCTTTGAAAATCTTGATTTGTTGACCGCACTAGTGAGGGTTTTCGTAGAATAGACTATTCCTGCAACAAAGTGTCCATTAAGACCCCCCAAAAAACAAGTTAATCAGGTATAGTCTGACAAGTAAATTCTTGCTGACTTTCAGCTTCAGGATAAGTAAGTAGAACGTAAGTTTTGTGTCTAAAGTTGCAATCATCCCCAATGGTGAAACCTATTAACAATATTATTATTGAGACAGAGAAGAGGCGCTATAGTATGTCTTTAGAAGTTATGCCCTCCGCCCATAAGAATGAAGAGATTGATGTCTGGTTGAAGTTATACAGGTCACTTTTAGATAAATGTAGGTATACTTCTCTAGAATTGGCTGTGCGATCGGCTGTGTTAAAAGCTTATCCCATAGCAA
Source organism: Nostoc sp. (assembly GCF_036919815.1). GTDB lineage: Bacteria > Cyanobacteriota > Cyanobacteriia > Cyanobacteriales > Nostocaceae > Nostoc. The sequence goes on along the minus strand of NZ_JBALCE010000032.1, from coordinate 4,252 downwards.
ATTTTCGCCCTGCCAATTCTGTTAGGCTTGGCAGTAGTGAAAACAATAAAGAACAGTTCCATAGTATTGTGGCACTGTCAAACTAAAGTTGACTCTGAGGTGAATAACACCTGAAAAAGTCGTTTATCTACCCTTTCACAAATCCAATGACACTTGATAATAACCAAGGACTTACCTATAAAAATTCCCAATCTGCGGGACAGCCGGGATTCTCTCTGGCAGTTAACTCGACTAATCCCTTTAATAACTCTGGGCTGAACTTCGGACAAAATCACGATAATAAGAAGGTTTCTCCAGAAAATAGCCGAATTGGCGAGATTGTTCCTGGTCGGGTCGCCAACATCAAAGTGATTGGTGTCGGTGGTGGTGGTGGCAATGCTGTTAACCGGATGATCGATTCTGATGTATCTGGGGTAGAGTTTTGGTCAATTAACACTGATGCCCAAGCTCTTACCTTAGCTGGCGCTCCAAGTCGATTGCAAATTGGACAGAAGCTAACACGGGGTTTAGGAGCAGGTGGTAATCCTGCCATCGGTCAAAAGGCAGCGGAGGAATCACGAGACGAAATTGCTACAGCTTTGGAGGGTGCAGACCTAGTATTTATCACTGCTGGTATGGGCGGTGGTACTGGGACGGGTGCAGCCCCGATTGTGGCAGAAATAGCCAAAGAAATGGGCGCTCTTACTGTTGGTGTGGTAACACGTCCATTTGTGTTTGAGGGACGCCGCCGCACCAGCCAAGCGGAACAAGGTATTGAAGGACTAAAAAGTAGGGTAGATACGCTGATCATTATCCCTAACAACAAACTGCTGGAAGTGATCCCGGAACAAACACCTGTACAAGAAGCTTTTCGCTATGCAGATGATGTGCTGCGTCAAGGGGTGCAAGGTATTTCTGATATCATCACGATCCCCGGCTTGGTAAACGTTGACTTTGCTGATGTCCGAGCTGTGATGGCAGATGCGGGATCGGCGTTGATGGGAATTGGAGTGAGTTCTGGAAAATCTAGAGCTAGAGAAGCTGCGATAGCAGCTATTTCTTCACCATTACTAGAATGTTCTATTGAAGGTGCTAGAGGAGTTGTATTTAATATTACTGGTGGTACTGACCTGACTTTGCATGAAGTGAATGCTGCCGCAGAAGCAATCTATGAAGTAGTTGATCCCAACGCCAATATTATTTTTGGGGCCGTAATTGATGACAGACTCCAAGGTGAGGTAAGAATTACTGTAATTGCCACTGGGTTTACAGGTGAAGCGCAAGCAGTAGTACAACAAAGCGTGGCTAACGTTCGGGTAGCACCTAATACTACAAAGCGACCAACAACACCGCAACCCGCAGTTAACTCCCCAACCCCAACACCAACCCCAACACCAACTCCAACTCCAGAACCAAAAGAAAAACCTGGATTGGACATACCTGATTTTCTGAAAAACCGACGTACACCAAGGAATTAAAAGATTTGAGATTTTAGATGAAATTAGCAGTCTCAGGTCAAGCTGAACGCTGTATAAAATCTGCCAGTTCCACCAGGTTTTACCAAGGGTAGGGGTAAGCAATGTGTTGCCATCCCCGATTTTGCTAATTGGTAAAAAATTCGTTAACGCTACTTTATAGAATGAATTTGGGCAGGAGTTTGCTGGTTCGCATGTCCAGCTATGCTTTTGTCACAAAAAAACAGGAAGACCTGCCCAATTACGATTGCTGTAACTACGCCCGTTGTAGATATCGCTACATCTACCTTCGCTCAAAAAGAGCGGAAATTTAGAAAAAACACCACTTGTATTCATTCCCAGTGTTGGTTAAGTTGTTTAATCAACACTGTAAACCAGAATAAGCACGTGATATAGCCAGAAGGAAACCCATGTAAGCCGAAAGCTGTCGGTTCAGTGTGAGCTTCTGAACTCTCTACTGATAGCGTAGTGTTAGCGAGTCTGCGCGTACCCCTACAATACAAGCAAGCTACGCGCAGCGTCTGATAGAGAGCGTCTTGAAGACCACTTAATTTTTAATAGTCCTTAGTTGTGCATGAGTACATTCTGGACAATCTATCTAGATACATGGATGATATTTTTTGTCAATGCGTAAGTACTAGGTAGCCCTTTCAAGGTGGTGAAATTTGGAACGAAGATTGGTTATTTCGACCTTTAAAAATCCCCAAATCTGAGTGCAGGATTCAAGGTGGTAGCACTGGAACAACGTATCTTCGTTTGTCACCTTGAAAGGGCTAGTACTAGGTTTGTTCAATCCATTGAATAATTTGATAACCAAGGCGAGTACCATCTAGGCGATCAATCTCACGAATTCCGGTGGGACTGGTGACGTTAACTTCAGTTAGGTAGCCACCGATAACGTCAATACCCACAAAAATTAAGCCGTCTTGGCGTAAGCGTTCGGCCATTTGGGTACAGATTTCATGCTCTCTTGGGGTAATTTCAGTTTGAGCAACTGTGCCACCAGTTGCCATATTATTGCGAAAATCAGTTCCACTAGAGAGGCGATTGAGGGCACCAATCGGTTCGCCATTGAGTAGGATAATTCGCTTATCTCCCTCTTTTGCCTCTGGTAGATAGGTTTGCACCATTACAGGCACTCGACCTTGGAGGGTACTGAGTTCGACAATGGAGTTAAAATTGCGATCGCCTGATTGCAAAAACAAAATTCCTTCCCCAGCTTTGTTACCCAGTGGTTTGAGAATCGCAGCTCCCTTTGCTTCGACAAATTGCCGGATAAACTGCTTATCAGCACTGACAATCGTTTCTGGAATCGCTTTGGTAAACTGGAGGGCGTACATTTTCTCATTTGCCCCTCGGATACCACTAGGACTGTTAATCACCAGGGTTTTATTTTGGTCAATGTAATCCAGAATGTAGGTGGCATAGAGATAGGAATCATTAACGGGTGGATCTGTCCGCATAAATACGGCATCCATTGTATCTAAAGAAGTCAAGCAGCGCTCGCTCAACTTATACCAAGGATTCACCGCTACCCAGCGTCCCTCCACCAACTGCACTGGTACAAGTTCGACTTGCTGTAGGACAGCCCAAGCTTTGCTCTCCACCACACTCAGCAGATTTACCTGAGTTACCCAAACTTCGTGTCCCAAGCTTTGCGCTGCTTCGATCAGGGCAATGCTGGTATCATGACACGGGTCAAGCTGATGGATGGGATCAATGATAAAAGCTAGTTTCACCCTTTATACCTCAATCACCAAGAAATTAAATGGTTATTCAATTATTATCGAAAAAATGGTCAGGGAAAATCTATGTTGAAGTTAATAGGTTCTTCCCCAGTTCAAAAACTTGTAGTAACTGTCTGCATCAAGTAGATAACATCAGCTTAAATATTCGTAGTTGGCAATGTCCTAAATGTAAAACTTTGCATGACAAGGATATTAACGCCGCCGTGAATATCAAAAATGAAGGTTTAGGACTTTTAGCGAGAGGGCATCTCGCTACCGCTTCTGGACAACGTGTAAGACCATCTTTTGGCACTGCTTTTAGAGGCAACGTTGGATGAAGGAAGAATCCTCGTACCAATAGGCGCGAGGAGTTGTCAACTCTTCATGCTCACCAATTGAGGTATATGTGTAGTGCTGAGTAGAACCTGGAGGGTAAAGTCTTGTGGACAGATATCGCTTTTGTCGGATAAAAGCCCCTAGAGAAGGCAGCGCGTTGTTTTTCCATTGTAGCGACTGCCGTGTAATTTGCAGCGGCTTGTCGCTAGCGATCGCAAAACTTTCTGAACCTACACGCTATTGCTAGAAGTTAATAGCTCATCCAGCTTGCCTTGACTATCTAAAGCGTGGATATCATCACAACCACCTATATGATGATCATTGATAAAAATTTGCGGTAAAGAGCGCCCTCCATTTGCCCTTTGAGCCATTTTATTTCTGGCTGCCTCATCTCCATCAATGCTGTATTCGATAAATTCAACTCCCTTGTTCTTCAGCAAACTTTTGGCACGAATGCAAAACGGGCAAGTCCTCCAAGTGTAAATTTCTACTTTTGCAGCCATGATGTCCTCAATTTGATTTAATACTTCTTAATTTTAGAACTTTGCAACTGACTCTGACTGCACTTATACCGTTTTGACTTTATCTTCAGAAATGCCTAAATGGGTTTGCATAAATAAAGGTTAGTTAACAAAATATGAAATCTAGGGCGTGTCATCAATTAAGCCAGATAACAGTAGCAGCAAGATAAATTGCACCAAGAAAGTTTATTGCTCGCTTATCATAACGTGTAGC
>NZ_JBALCE010000031.1:0-114448 GCF_036919815.1 Nostoc sp. | reverse complement strand
AGTATTAAAGACTCATTAACGATGCTCTGAGGTTCATCGACGATGCTTTGAGGTTCGTTCACCAAAATAAATACATCTCGTTTTGCAAATCAGGAAACTCTCAATACGGTTCGGTTAAGGTGCACAGTCTTTAATGATCCCCCTAAATCCCCCTTAAAAAGGGGGACTTTAAGAAGTTTTCCCCCCTTTTTTAAGGGGGGCTAGGGGGGATCAGACGCTGTATCTGCTCACACACACTATCAAAGTGATTTAAAACTTGACTATTTGTAAACCTAATAATCTTTAAACCATAGCCTTACAAAATGTTTGTTCTCTCCAGATCATAATCTTGACCTTCATCTGTAAAATGGCTGTGTCCATCAATTTCAATCACTGTTTGTAAAGTAGGACAGTAGAAATCACCTATGAAATTATTAATCGGTCGTTGTCTAAAAACCCGAAATTGAAATTTTCTCAAATATCCACACCACAGCTTTTTTTCTGCTGGGGTCATATTTTTACGAAGTTCTTTTGCTCTTTCTACAAGCTTTGGATTGTAAGGTAAATGGAGATTGCTACTATTGAGTTTATTTGTCATAGTTTCTAGTGTTTATACCCCCTACCCAATACTGCGTAGGTTTTGGTGCATAGTCATTCGAGATCCCCCCTAACCCCCCTTAAAGAAGGGGGGAACCGGAGTCAAAGTCCCCCTTTTTAAGGGGGATTTAGGGGGATCTCAAAGTATTTGCTACATCACTAAAGGATTTTTTAAAAGCCTTTAAGAATCGACAGCAGCTTTTGCAGGTTTACTTCTAATAGCTTTAAACCGTTCACCCAACTGTTGAGCAAGAGTTTTTAAACCTGGAGTTTTCTTAGCAGCAGTTTTTACGTAGTCGTAAACTGTCAAACTGCTACCCATTGCTTCGCTACCGACAGCCATTAGAGTATCATCTACTTGTTCTGTCAGCTGTCGCAGTCCAATCAAAACTTCGGTGAGTGTGGCGACTAGTTGATAATCCTGCAGAAATTCGTCTACATCAAAACTGGCTGGTAAAATGTCTCGGTTAGATTGGGCAGCAATCAGGCTAGTGTTGACAAAAGCTAGTCTTTTATCGCCCATCTTAAATAAGTTGCGTCGTTCTTCTGCACTCAGGGTCACGAGAAAAGGTAACTTTGCTTCAATAGTCGCAAACGCTGCTTTAATTTCTTGCATATCTGCTGGAGAAAGGGAGCCGGTGATATTTTGGTAAGACATTGGATATTTACTCTGGTGAATCTGTTTGTTATGATTCCCACTTGTAAGTGCGATCGCACAGTCTTAAGAAATGGGGAGTGGGGAATAGGCTTGCCGTGAGCTTGTCCTGAGCGTAGTCGAAGGGCGTAGCCGAATGGGAGTAGGGAATGGGGACAGAATACCTGCAATCGTTGCCAGAGAAGTCATTAAATCGGGCAAATTCTTTTTCTACGTAACCCAGAATTCCTCTAAAGCCTTTGTGTTACCAGGAAGCCATGCAACATCATGCAATCCAAGCATAGATAAAGCTAGCGTCCACAGCTACAAATGAGTTACAAAGGAGCAAACATCCATTGCCCTAAATTCCAGCAAGGGTGGCGCTGATTATGGAATTTTGAAATCAAATCAATAAATAATTGGTATTTACCAGAGTAACCAGATATGTTCAATGCCACTGAAATTTTAATTGATGCCTTCGTAAATGAAATTCGAGAAGGCTACCGTCGCACCTATGGCTGCTTCAAAAATGATTATCAGGACATTATCGCCTGGGCTGGTAACATGGCTTTGGAAAACATTGCTAATAGCGACGCCCTTTATCACAATGTTGAACACACTGTCCTTGTCACCCTAGTTGGGCAAGAAATCTTACGTGGCAAACACATTAGAGAAGGTGGTGTTTCCAGTGAAGATTGGTTGCATTGCATCATTTCCTTGCTGTGTCATGATATTGGCTACGTTAAGGGAGTTTGCCGACAAGACCGAGAAACAGCAGACTTATATGCCACAGGTAAAAATGGCAGAATGATTTCTGTAGCTTCTGGCGCTTCTGATGCCAGTCTCACACCGTATCATGTTGATAGAGCCAAGCTGTTTATTGATGAGCGTTTTGGCGGTCACAAGTTAATAGATGCTGAGGCAATTAAGAGCAATATTGAATTGACTCGATTTCCTGTGCCTGCGGCAGAAGATCAGCAAGAGACAAAGTGCTTTGCCGGATTAGTACGTGCTGCTGATTTGATTGGGCAACTAAGCGATCCGCGTTACTTGAAGAAAATTACTTCTTTATTTTACGAGTTTGAAGAAACTGGTGTAAATAAAGTTTTGGGCTATAAAACCCCTGCCGATTTACGGAATAACTACGCTAAGTTTTACTGGAATGGCGTCTTTCCCTATATCCAAGAGGGACTGCATTATCTATCACTGACACAGCAGGGAAAACAAATTCTCGCTAATCTCTACTCAAATGTGTTTGTTGTAGAACACGAAAAACAACAGCAAGAACAGCAGCACTATTTAGAAAAGTTAGGAGTTGCGAGTTAGGAGTTATTCAATTTTGGATTTTGGATTTTGGATTTTGGATTTTGGATTAAAGGAAAAATCTAAAATCTAAAATCGGTAGATTGGGAGTTAAGAATTATTAATCATGAATGAGTTATGAATTAAGATAAAACTTTGAGAACTCATAACTTATAACTACTAACTACTATGGATTGGTGGCGACGACTGAAGAAAAATCCTTTGGCACGATTTGGGGCAATTTTGCTGTTAGTTTTCTACATAGCAGTAATTGCAGCTGATTTCGTGGCTCCTTATGATCCCTATGCTTCACAAGCCAATGGTTCACTGCTGCCACCAACTAAGATACACTGGGTTTCTCAGTCAGGGCAGTTTATCGGACCTCATGTTTATCCGACGACTCAGGGAGATACGAATTTAGAAACAGGCGATCGCCAAGTCATTGTAGACTTCAAAAAGCCCTCACCACTGCGTCTATTTGTCTCCGGCGCAGAATACCGATTGCTACAGATGAGTTTGCCATTACCCCCGAAGTGGGATGAAGTCACAATCTTTGCTGGTATCCCCTTAAATTGGCATTTATTTGGGACAACAAGTGGCGCAAAAGTCAACATCTTGGGCACTGATGACCAAGGCCGCGACCAATTTAGTCGCCTACTACATGGCGGTCGCATCAGTATGTTTATCGGGATTTTTGGTATTATCATTACCTATCCCCTCGGTTTGCTCATCGGTGGAATTTCTGGCTATTTCGGCGGTGTGACTGATAGCGTCATTATGCGGTTGGCAGAAGTGTTAATGACTTTCCCTAGTATTTATCTTTTGGTGACTTTGGGAGCAGTCTTACCAGCTGGTTTAAGCAGTACCCAGCGCTTTTTGCTGATTGTGGTGATTACTTCGGTTATTAGCTGGGCTGGTTTAGCACGGGTGATTCGCGGACAGGTACTATCAATTAAAGAGCGAGAATTTGTGCAAGCAGCACGGGCAATGGGCGGGAATCCACTTTATATCATCCTCCGCCACGTTTTGCCGCAAACGGCTAGTTATATAGTTATCTCTGCGACTCTTGCAATTCCCAGCTTTATTGGTGCTGAAGCGATACTGAGTCTCATCGGCTTGGGAATTCAACAACCAGACCCTTCTTGGGGCAATATGCTTTCTCTGGCTAGCAATGCTTCAATTTTGGTATTGCAACCTTGGTTAATTTGGCCGCCTGCTGTGCTGATTATCCTCACAGTGCTAGCATTCAACTTACTCGGTGATGGGCTGAGAGATGCCCTCGATCCTCGTAGTTTAAGAAGATAGGCTCTTAGAATAGCAAATGCGATCGCTGAAATAGCAAATGCGATCGCCGAAATAACAAATGCTGTCGCCGAAATAACAAATGCGATCGCTGAAATAGCAAATGCGATCGCCGATATAGCAAATGCTGTTGCCGAAATAACAAATTCTGTCGCCGAAATAACAAATGCGATCGCTGAAATAGCAAATGCGATCGCTGAAATAGCAAATGCGATCGCTGAAATAGCAAATGCGATCGCTGAAATAGCAAATGCGATCGCTAAAATTAGTCCGCCTTCGCGGACTTTGCCTGTGTAGCCGTGAATTCCATTCGCCTTCTATTCGCTACTGCTGCAAAACCCAACGGCGAAACAGTTCCACCATAATCCGCCAGCTTTCCTGAGTTTCTTCAACAACGTCATGACGCTTCAGAGTATTCAGCGCTTCCTGTAAATTGGCGTCGTTCATACCTGTAGACTGAGCTAAGGCATCCAGACTTAACCCCTCTGGGTGAGGTGCAAGTAGTTGTATTATTGCCTGTTGACCCCCAGCACCCCGCGCCGCCTGACCGCAAACCCCATCAAAGTAGTAGCGTCCCCGCTTAAAAAACCCAGGGTCATTGATAACTGCTTCCACGTCTTCCACCCTGAAAACTGGCTCACGGGGTCGTCCTTGCTCAAAAACAAAGTCATTGTAGCCGCGCACTAGCTGAAAACCCAGCAGTTGCACTAAATATGGTTGACCATGTGTCAAAGCATAAATTTCATCTAAAGTTATAGCAAAGAGGATTTACCGAGGCCTTTCTTGCCTATAAGAGCAACACTACTACCACTGTTAAACGCATACCTCTAAAAGCTAAAGATACTCTAATACCAAGTTGCCAAAGTTAGTCTTGTTTGGAATCAAGGCCGCTACTGGACTAACTTTTGATCAAATAATACTATCTATCGCAACTTGGTATAAGATTATCAAACCTCAGCTATTGCATACCATCTCAAGCTCTAGTCAATCGAGTAGAAGTAAAAGCGTATCTGTTTAAAAATGGAGTTGAGAGTTATGAAAATGGTCTTTTCACTTTCACTAACTTCCCGATTAATGCTAGTTGTCATAATATTGTGAACTTCCAAAAAAGCTGGAAGCTTGAACCAGGACAGCACCGAGTCAACATACCTATTGTTAAATATGTTGGCAGCAACAGAATTGTTGACAATACTTTCTACTTTATCTTGGATGTTGGGCAGTAATTTCAGTTGCCTGTACACACAAGTCATCGAATTAACCAAAACAATACCTCAACCTGTCTTAACGGACATCCCTCTCCTTACTAAGGAGAGGGACAGGTTTTGCGTAGCATAACCAGGGTGAGGTTTTTGATTACTAAATCGATGCTCTAATATCGAATTCGCGGATCTACATAAGCATTTAAAATATCAATCAAAATGCTTGCACTCACAACGATCGCACCAAAAAAGACCAGCACTCCCTGGACTGTAGGATAATCGCGATCGGCGATCGCTTGATACAGTCGATTGGCTAACCCAGGCCAAGAAAATGTCACTTCTGTTAAAATCGCCCCACCCAACAGAGACGCAAAGGTTAATCCCAAGACTGTAATTACTGGAATTAGGGCATTTTTCAAGGCATGGGAGACTAAAATCTTATTTTCACCAATACCTCTGGCTCTAGCGGCTTCTACATAATCTGCTTGCAAGGTTTGCTTTAAATTCACTCTTACAATTCGCTCAAAAATCCCACTGAGCAAAATTCCTAGTGTGAGACTCGGTAGCGCAAGATGGTGCAAAGATGTGAAAAACTGGGTGAAATTTCCACCGAGTAAGCTATCAATTGTATACAATCCAGTGACAGTCGTAGGAGCCGGAAGATTAGGCGGAAAGCGGTTGGAATTAGGAAACCAACCCAATTGGACTGAGAAAATCAACTGCAAAAGCATTCCCGCCCAAAACATCGGAAGTGCGTAGGTGATGATCCCAAATAAACGCCCACCGACATCAAAATATGTCCCAGGACGGGAAGCCGAAAGAGTCCCAACCGCAATCCCAACGATGAGTGCAACCGCCATACTACATACTGCTAATTCCACCGTCGCCGGGAAATATTGCCCAATTATGTCCCAAACATTCTCTCCCCGACTCATTAAAGAGGTTCCCAAGTCAAAGCGCAGTATGCTTCCCAAATAGTTTAAGTACTGTAGCCACAGGGGGAGGTTTAAACCTAGTTGTTTTCGCAATTCTTGTTTAGCTGCTTCTGGCGCACGTCCACCGAGAATTGCATCTGCTGGATCTCCTGGTGTTGCTCTTAGTAAGAGAAATACAATGGTGATAATAGTTAATAGCTGAAGTGGCGCGAGAAGCAACCGGGAAACAATGTAATATTGTAAAGCTTTAGAGCGAGACATAAACAATTAAAAATTTAATTTCTGGAAGCATCTTGGTTATTGATCTGGATATAAAGTAGATACGAAACATATTTACTTAGAAGTTAAGAGTCAAAAGTAAAAAAATTGACCATAGCCCTTTCAAGGTGACTGTTAAAATCTCTTTTTTCTCTCTGCGCTCTCTGCGTCTCTGTGGTTAAAAAGTAATTAATTGAACCACAGAGGCGCAGAGAACACAGAGTTAAGAGGTTAAAGAGGAATTTCTTGTCCAAAATTTTTATCCACCTTGAAAGGGCTAAATAACTACTTTTTAATTGTCTGGTAAACCAGAATTTGGGTAGGGTTAAGTTGTACGCTATTAACACCTTTTTGGGCAAATACATAGTCTTTGTTTTGCCATAAGGGAACGTAAGGTACTTCAGTGGTTACTTGCGTTTGAATTTCTGTAAAAACTTTCTGACGCGCTTCGGGGTTTTGTTCCTTGCGTTGCTGATCAATCAGTTTATTCATGGCTTCGCTATAGTAAAACGAACCCTGAGTTTGACTGCCTCCATCTTCACATCCTTTGGCAACAGAACCTTTGGCACAAGACAAAAACGGCTGGACGTAATTATCTGGATCTAAAAAGTCTGGATACCAATCAAGTAAAGCTGCTGGATATAATCCTTTGGAGATGTCTTTAAAAAATGTAGGACCTTCGGCGGGGGTGACTTCAAATTGCAGTATTCCATCCATTTTGACATCGACAAGAGATTTGAGTGTCTGTGCTGCCAAACTACGAGTAGGCGAACTAGAAGGATACCAAACTTGCACTTTTGCGGGATTCTCTTTGGAGAAACCAGCAGTAGTTAACAATTTTTTAGCTTGCTCAAAGTTAGCATCACCATATTTATCTTTGAATAATGGCACAGAAACTTTAAACGTCGTGGGAATCATGCTATAAAGCGGATTTGCTTGACCAAGTAATACTCGCTCGTTTAAAAGTGGACGGTCAATGATTGAGGCGATCGCTTGTCTTACTTCTAATTTATCTAAAGGCTTTTGATTCCGGTTTAATACCAGATAACTTACTACACTACCTTCAGCAGCGATCGCTTGCCAATCCCCTTTTTTAGCACCGTCTTCTAAGCTGCGAGTTTGATCTGGTTGCAGCGACAGATAAGCTACATCGACTGCGCCTGTACGGAAAGCATTAAACAAATTAACCGGACTAGTTTGAATTTGGACGTTAACACCCTTGTTTGCTGGTTTTTCTCCCCAATACTTATCAAACACATCAAATCGTATTGAATCAGTACCATACTGCGCTAACTTGTAAGGGCCAGTCCCCACAAAAATATTCGGCTTGAATTTACCAGCACCGACTTCGTAAGCTTTTGGCGAAACTGCACACACCCCAGGAAACGCCAGCAGTGAAGGAAATGCTGAAAAGGGCTTTTTCAGCTTAATTGTTAACTCATACTCACTTGTAGGTTTTGCCGAATCTACTATATCAGCTAGTAAAAATGAGGGTTTTCCTTTATTTTCAATAAAGCGCTGGATGGTAAACGCCATTGCTTTAGCATTGAAAGGAGTCCCATCGTGATAAACGACTCCCTGACGTAAGGGAATGGTATAAGTTAAGCTATCTTGACTGACTTTCGGTAATGCTGTAGCTAGCTGGGGCTTAATTTCCGTGCTTCCTGATTCGTAGGTGTAGAGGCGATCGCTCATATTAAACACCAAACCTAAAGATGCTAACTCATAAGCATCAGCCGGATCAAGGGTTCTTGGCTTTGCTGTTGTACCTATAGTAATCCGACCATCACCTGTAGGGCTATTTACAGAACCGGATGGTGGCGTAGAAGGCTGAGGACGAGGAGCGCAACTAACAACTAATAATAAACATAGACAGAACAAAGATAGGAATTGTGTAATCCGACCCCACCGTTTCACGGACAAAGAAAACCAGGTCATAGAGTTAAATTTTATGTAACTAGCGGTCAGTGATTATACTATATCTTCGTTAGTTTTATAGCATTTATTACAATTAATTACTAATTTACCCACTTTTAATACAGGGTTTTGCTCAAACAAATAGATATATTTGAGATTTTTAAATAAAAATACTTAGAAAGCTGTGATGGTTGACTCGTTTAAATGCTAATTATAGTATGTAGATTTTCACCTTATAAAAAATTTATTAACCCTTCGGGTTTATCTCGAATTATTAATAAGGTATTTATTAATAATTCATCAATATGATTGAGCCAATTACTATTTACTTTATCTTTTATAAAGAAGATAGACCTGCCCCCAGAGTGAGAGGGGATATGATTAAGAATCAAATTACGAGCATAAAATTTTCCACCAGAATATCTAAATGGTGAGTTTATAGGTTTGTTGATAATTACCTAAAGTATTGATAAAATTATATTCCTTCTTTGCTCAGAATAGTATACATAAATATTTCTGATAAACTTTGTAAAATAATCAAATTATTAGGTTGAAATCAGATGTGATGAAATTGTTATTTTTTCTACTGAGTCATCTGATGTAAATAACGATTTTTGCTATTAAAACGTGGGCACTAAATTAAATAGTCTTAAATTTAAAATATTATTAGTTATACATTAACAAATGAGATATGTACGATATGGTAAATAGCAAATAGAAAGTCCAAACAGTGAGACTAAGATCGTGAAGTATTTCTTTCTATCTGAGGGATGGGCAGTTGCTAGAGTCTGGGCATCTGATGGACTATGGCAAATAACTGCATGGCGACGCCAACCAGATATTCAGCAAATGAATATCTGTTTAGTGGAACAAAACGAATTGCTATGGCTTTATCGAGTTGAAGAAGCCATTTTAACCGTAGAAGTCAAGCCAACAACACCAGTAATTGCCAGTAAAGCCATAGGACAAGTAGTACTCAAGCGTCTGATGAGTGCTGAACAGGTAATTGAACGCCTGGGTACGGCTGAGGCGAAGTGTCAATTGCAAAATATCCAGTTGGTGGTTTAGTAGGGCATTGGGCATGGAAAAGAGACAAGGGAGAGACTTGTTCAATAATTTCCCCTTGTCTCTCCTTGTAAAGAAAATATAAGCAAATTTAATCCCCGACAGTGATTGGTAGCGAAAAAACTTTCAGATGCTACGCGATCGCATCAATTTACACGCTTGCAAACAATTCCATCAATAGTTACACTTTTTAAAACATTCTCATTTTTGCTTAGGCCATGGCTACCCTACGGGGTAAACCTCCCAAAGCGAGTAAGCATTGCCAAAGCACCCACGCTGTCTGACTTCTAAGACTAAGCTGCGGTAATACTCTGGCTCTGGCAATAACAAAAAACAAGAGAGAGTTTTCTGAGTGGCGGCTTTCGTCTCTCAAAACCTCAGTAAGAAAATTGCTTTGTAAACTAACTCATAGAGGAGGAGCGTAGTCGATGGGACTACCCTGGTATCGAGTACATACAGTCGTTCTGAATGATCCAGGTCGGCTGATTTCTGTACACCTGATGCACACAGCCTTAGTAGCAGGCTGGGCTGGTTCGATGGCACTCTACGAACTGGCTGTTTTTGACCCTAGCGATCCGGTTCTCAACCCGATGTGGCGTCAAGGAATGTTCGTACTGCCCTTCATGTCACGTCTAGGTGTCACCCAATCTTGGGGTGGTTGGAATGTTACTGGTGGTCCAGCAATTGATCCTGGCTTCTGGTCATTTGAAGGCGTTGCTGCCGCTCACATCGTTCTTTCCGGTCTTTTGTTCCTAGCCGCCGTATGGCACTGGGTTTACTGGGATTTGGAACTCTTTAGAGATCCCCGCACTGGTGAACCTGCCCTAGACTTGCCAAAGATGTTTGGCATTCACCTGTTCTTATCTGGTCTACTTTGTTTTGGGTTTGGTGCTTTTCACCTCACCGGACTATTTGGCCCAGGGATGTGGGTTACTGACCCCTATGGTATAACTGGCGCCGCGCAGGCAGTAGCACCGGAATGGGGACCAGATGGTTTTAACCCATATAACCCCGGTGGGATTGTGGCTCACCACATTGCAGCTGGTGTTGTTGGTATTATTGCAGGCTTATTCCACCTGACAGTCAGACCCCCCGAACGGCTGTACAAAGCCCTGCGGATGGGGAACATTGAAACAGTACTTTCTAGCAGTATTGCAGCAGTCTTCTTTGCTGCTTTCGTTGTTGCTGGTACTATGTGGTACGGTAACGCCGCCACACCCATCGAATTATTTGGCCCTACCCGCTATCAATGGGATCAAAGCTACTTCCGTCAGGAAATTGATCGTCGCGTTCAAACTAGCGTTGCTCAAGGTGCAAGCCTAACGGCAGCTTGGTCGGAGATTCCAGAAAAGCTGGCTTTCTACGATTACGTCGGCAATAGCCCCGCGAAAGGCGGTCTATTCCGCACCGGTCCGATGGTCAAAGGTGATGGCATTGCCCAGTCTTGGCAAGGTCACGCCGTATTCAAAGATTCTGAAGGACGGGAATTGACCGTGCGTCGTCTCCCCAACTTCTTTGAAACCTTCCCAGTGATTTTGACTGATGCAGATGGAATTGTCCGCGCTGACATTCCTTTCCGTCGGGCAGAATCTAAGTATAGCTTCGAGCAATCTGGTGTCACCGTTAGCTTCTATGGTGGCGATCTGAATGGTAAGACCTTTACAGAGCCAGCTGATGTGAAGAAGTATGCTCGTAAGGCTCAAGGCGGTGAAATCTTTGAATTTGACCGGGAAACCTTGAACTCTGATGGTGTATTCCGCACCAGTCCTAGAGGTTGGTTTACATTTGGACATGCTGTATTTGCTCTGCTGTTCTTCTTTGGTCATCTCTGGCATGGCGCTCGGACAATCTACCGAGACGTATTTGCTGGTGTTGATGCCGATCTAGAAGAACAAGTTGAATGGGGTCTGTTCCAGAAAGTGGGTGACAAGTCAACGCGCCGGAAGGAAGCTCTCTAATTTCAGTGCTGAGTTATGAGTGCTGTGTTTGGAGTTAAGGCTCTGACTCAGCACTCAGTACTCAGCACTCATAACTTTAATTACTGGCTAGATAGGCAGGAAATCGTAATATGGAAAGCGTTGCGTACATCTTGATTTTTACACTCTGTATAGGTACTATCTTTTTTGCGATCGCATTTCGTGAACCCCCTCGTTTTGAGAAAAAAGATAAGTAGATCCTATTCCCAGACCTTCAAGCGGATTTAATATTAATATCCGTTGCTACCAAGGATAGTAGCAACGGATATTATTATATTTGTCCTTTGTTGGTTCTAACTCTAAGTAAATGACCAATCATTTTAAGATTGTGATATAATTTCCGATCTTTGGACTAGATATGTGTTAATACTAGCTTTTCTGCGCTAGGATGAAAAAGGTCTTAAGTGTAAGCTGCCATAAAAGCGCTTGCATAAGACATCGCGCTATATCGCCCAACCTTTACGGAGACTAGAACCAGGAACAAATTAGCATGGTCAATCAGAATTTAACCGCTACAGAAATTGGATTCACTCACGAAGATTTCGCTGCTCTACTTGACAAATACGATTATCATTTTAGCCCTGGTGATGTTGTACCAGGAACAGTATTCAGTATAGAGCCGCGCGGCGCTCTGATTGACATTGGTGCTAAAACCGCAGCATATATACCTATACAAGAAATGTCTATTAACCGGGTAGATAGCCCGGAAGAAGTTTTACAGTCAAACGAAACGCGGGAATTTTTCATCCTTACCGATGAAAACGAAGATGGACAATTAACTCTTTCCATTCGCCGTATTGAATATATGCGGGCTTGGGAGCGCGTGCGACAGCTGCAAGCAGAAGATGCTACTGTACGTTCTGGCGTATTTGCAACCAATCGCGGCGGAGCATTAGTACGGATTGAGGGATTACGTGGGTTTATCCCAGGTTCCCACATCAGTACCCGCAAACCTAAAGAAGAATTGGTAGGCGAAGATTTACCATTGAAATTCCTAGAGGTGGATGAAGAACGTAATCGCCTAGTTCTATCTCACCGTCGGGCGTTGGTTGAGCGCAAGATGAACCGCCTAGAAGTCGGCGAAGTAGTAATTGGTACTGTTCGTGGCATCAAGCCATACGGTGCTTTCATCGATATCGGTGGTGTCAGTGGTCTACTGCACATTTCTGAGATTTCCCACGAACATATTGATACGCCTCACAGCGTGTTCAATGTCAATGATGAACTGAAAGTTATGATCATTGACTTGGATGCAGAAAGGGGTCGGATTTCCCTATCTACCAAGCAGCTAGAACCAGAACCCGGCGACATGATTAAAAACCGGGATTTGGTTTACGATAAGGCAGAAGAAATGGCTGCTAAGTATCGTGAACAGCAGTTAGCCAAGCAGCAAGGTGCTACTGCTGCGCCGGCTGCACCTGCGGAAGTTGTAGCAGACGAAGAAATAGAAGTTCCACCAGCAGCAGAACTTGACGAAGAAATTCCAGTAGTTGCGGAAATTGAAGAAGAAATTCCACCAGCAGCAGAACTTGAAGAAGAAATTCCAGTAGTTGCGGAAATTGAAGAAGAGATTCCAGCAGCGACGGAAACTGAAGAAGAAATTCCAGTAGTTGCGGAAATTGAAAAGGAGATTCCAGCAGCAACGGAAACTGAAGAAGAAATTCCAGTAGCTATTGAAGAGTAGTAGATTTTTTATAGCTTTACTTGTCTTTAAGTAAGAGTATCACATCATTTTATCAAGAGGGTTTTCCCTCTTTTTTTATGTGGAGAATCGGTAAAAGTTAAGAGTTAAAGATTGTGGCAACCATTAAATGTAGAAATATCATTTTTAATCATATCCAGGCAATTTTGTTTGACAAAAACGGTACTCTAGAAGATTCTGAAATGTATTTGCGATCGCTCGCACAAAAAGCAGCAAGATTAATAGATGCTCAAATTCCTGGAACTGGGGAACCCCTATTAATGGCATTTGGCGTCAATGGTAATCTTCTAGATGCCGCAGGTTTAATATCAGTCGCAAGCCGCCGTGAAACAGAAGTAGCAGCAGCAGCATATATAGCCGAAACTGGTAAGGGTTGGTTTGAGTCGTTAAAAATAGCCCGTCAAGCTTTGGATGAAGCGGAAAAATACATTGGACAAACTCCTTCACCACTATTTGTGGGTAGCTTAGAAGTTTTGAAATCCCTGCAAGAAGGCGGACTAAAACTCGGTATCCTCTCAGCTGCGACAACTGAAGAAGTACGTAAGTTTGTCGCTAATCACCAATTAAGTGATTATATCCAGTTGGAAATGGGAGTCGATGAGGGACCGAGTAAACCAGATCCAGTGCTATTTTTGCAAGCTTGCCAAGCTTTGAAAGTCGAACCAGGAGCTACATTGATGGTAGGTGATTCAGTTGGTGATATGCAAATGGCGCGTAATGCTAAAGCCGCAGGTTGTATTGGTATCACTTGGGTAGGTAAGTCAGATAATGTCCGAGGTGCGGATGTGGTGATTAATCAACTTGATGAAATCCAGATTTTAGAGGATTAATTTATAAACAAAATATTTTTCTAATATCATACTATTTCTGGTATGTCAAGTTAAAAATGCTAGGATATTAATTGCTCCTCACAGTTGCTAAACAAGCCATGCAAAACACAGAAACGACGTTAAAACTGCGCCTGTGGACAGTAGAGGAATACCACCGGATGGCTGATGCTGGGATTTTTAGTGCAGATGAACGAGTGGAACTCCTGGAAGGAAAGATTATCTGGATGATTGCAAAAGGGACAGCCCATAGGTCAGCAGTGGGGAGAACAGACTACTTACTGAAAAATAGGTTAGGAAATCGGGCTTGGGTATCCATTCAAGACCCAGTAAAGTTAAATGAACGGTCTGAGCCAGAACCGGATATTGCTGTCGTTAAAGTAGATCCACTGGACTATGCAGACCATCATCCTACCCCTTCTGAAGTTTATCTAATTATTGAGGTAGCAGATAGCAGCTTTAAACTAGACTGTGAAACTAAAGGAAAAGCTTACTCAAAGGCGGGAATTATAGATTATTGGGTGCTAGATGTGATTGGCCGGCAATTGCACGTCTTTCGAGAACCGACTGAGGATGGCTATCAAAGTGAAGTAATTGTAGAGGAAGATGGGATTATTTCACCTTTACAGTTTCCTGATTTAAGCATTGCAGTTTTGGAAATTTTACCACTGTTGAGAGCAACTTAGGTAAAAAGGAAAATATTTTTCAGCTACTGTTAAATAGTAGCTGGTTTAGGACTGAATATAGCCATAATACTTATTCTGGATAACGCAAAATTTCAGTTGTGCCAACTTGTTCAAACATAGTCCAAAAAACTGGGTATAAAACTCTGTTACTTACCTTCATTTTCATCAAAGTTTAACTTCATCTTCACCAAAGTTTAACTTGCTTGAAAACTTTTCGTGCTTTGTCAGAAATAAATGCTTGTATTCAAAGTACTCTACTGAGTTTGATGATTTTAAGTTAGCGATGTCTACAGTGGGCTGCACCTACGCTAATTCTATTGCCACTGCAAAAAAGAAAAGCTCGATACGTTGCTAGCTCTCAATTTCCCATCTTTTGAAAAAGTCTAGGTTTTAGCCAAACCTTCTTTTAACTTTATAAAAAATGAGCTAATCGTCAGCTATTAGTTAATTTGTGTAAATAATTACAAAACATATCTCTTTGGAGAGATTCAATGTAATTATGATGTTACAGTATGATTATTAACAGGTTCTTGTTATGTCAATTCTTAAATAAATAAAAGACGCTGATAAATAATTTAAGAGCCAGAAAATAAATTCATTGTTTTTTATTATTTTCTGTTTCCCTTAACCAGAGCGTATTGCAGACAATTAAGAATTGGTATAAATCCCTAAACCCCCAAGAGGCTGCTGGGTTAAATTCCTTTGTTTAGAAGTGTCTTAGGGAATTTTCAGTTGCAGCTAATGTCCATAGGAAATTAGACGTTTTAGCGGAGTCCTTGTATGAAGATTTTAAGTGCTTTTATTTCCAGTTTGACGCTAGTGAGTTTAAATATTGTGGGTTTGTCTCAGGTACAGGCTCAACCAGTAGGATTTGAGTTTCAAAAAGTTCCAGTAACTCTTCTAGGAACTGGTTGCCCACAAGGAACAGCAGAGGGAATTTTGAATGGAGATACTCTTTCAATAACATTTTCTGAGTTTGAAGCTTTAGCTTCACCTCCTAAGGTTGTATCAAAATCCTGCAATCTGCGGATCGGTCTGAATGTACCTTCTGGATTGAACGTTCAGCCGATTAATGTCAAGTATATTGGCTTTGCAGATGTGCCTCAAGCAGGCAGTGCTGCCGTGAACGTTAAAATACTTTTTCAAGGTCAAATAATTCCAACTATCAATAATCCAAACGCAACGTTTGGACCTGGCTTCTCAGATGTTTGGACTAAAGATGTGGGTGTTGTATTAGGCACAATAAATGCCTGTAAAAACCCAGTGAGTTCGATTTTTGGTATCAATACCAATCTGACGGCAAGAGCTAGAGGTATACCTGCAAATCAAGAAACCCAAATCCGAATTGATACAATCGATACAACAATCGGTCCTGTATTGTTCCAAATCAAGTTTGGTTTTAAACCTTGTTAGGTTTCTTAAATGCAGAGTAAGTTTTGCATTTATTTTTTTATAAAAGCTGAACCCTCTAAAGCTGCTTTATCAACTTCTGGAAAGATTTCTTCCAATCACTCTGAAGAAATCTTTGACTCTCTGTCTTGATAAATAGTATTGACAACAAAATAGCAATTCTCAAATAAATGAAATACGCTAATAAATAATTTAATAGTCAGAAATTCCTTGTTTTTTCCTATTTCTGTCTACCTTAACTAGAGCGTATTGAACACAAATAAGAATTGCTATAAATCCCCAAACCCCAAAGAGGCTGCTGGGTTAAATTCCTTTGTTTAGAAGTGTCTTAGGGAGTTTTCAGTTGTAGCTAAGGTCCAGAAGAAATTAGACGTTTTAGCGGAGTCCTTGTATGAAGATTTTAAGTGCTTTTATTTCCAGTTTGACACTACTGAGTTTAAATGTTTTGGGCTTATCTCAGGTACAGGCTGAACCAGTAGGATTTGAGTTTCAAAAAGTTCCAGTAACTCTTCTAGGAACTGGTTGCCCAGATGGAACAGCAGAGGGAATTTTGAATGGAGATACTCTTTCAATAACATTTTCTGAGTTTGAAGCTAAAGCTTCACCTCCTAAGGTTGTATCAAAATCCTGCAATCTGCGGATCGGTCTGAATGTACCTTCTGGATTGAACGTTCAGCCGATTAACGTCAAGTATCTTGGCTTTGCAGATGTGCCTCAAGGAGGCAGTGCTGACGTGAACGTTAAAATACTCTTTCAAGGTCAAGAAGTTCGAACTATCAATAAACCAAAAGCAACTTTTAGTCCTGGCTTCTCAGATGTTTGGAGCAAAGATATAGGTATTGTATTAGGAACAATAAATGCCTGTAAAAACCCAGTAAGTTCGATTTTTGGTATCAATTCAACTCTGACGGCAAGAGCTAAAGATATACCTGCAAATCAAGAAACTCAAATCAGAATTGATACAATCGACACAACAATCGGTCCTGTATTGTTCCAAATCAAGTTTGATTTTACTCCTTGTGTTCCAAATCAAACTTGATTCTAATCCTTGTGAGGTTTTTAAATGCATAGTAAGTTTTGCATTTAGTTTTTCACAAAACCTAAACTCTCTAAAGCTGCTTTAGCAACTTGTCGAAAGATTTCTTCCAATCGTTCGGAAGAAATCTTTGACTGTCTGTGTTTAGGAATAGTATTGACAACAAAGCTGATAAACTCTCCTTATTTAATTATGAAAGTCTTAAGCACTCTTGTTTCTAGTTTGACGTTACTGAGTTTAAATGTTCTAGGTTTATCTCAGGTACAGGCTCAAACACAAGGATTTCAGTTTCAACAAGTTCCAGTAACTGTTTTCGGCAATGGCTGCCCGTCGGGAAATCCCCAACCAAGTTTGAAAGGAGATATTCTGTCTGTAACTTTACCTCAATTTCAGATTACAGCTTTAGCTCCTAAGGTTGTATCAAAATCTTGCAATCTGAGAATTGGTCTGAATGTGCCTAAGGGGTACAAAGTTAAGCCCATTAACATTAAATATGTTGGCTTTGCAAATGTGCCTAAGGGAGGCAGTGCTGACCTAAAAGTTACATTAGTGTTTCAAGGCAAAAATGTTCCAAATTCTAGTAATGATCCAAACGCAAACTTCCCGTCTGGCTTTTCAAATGGATGGGTAAAAAATGTAGCTATTACACCAGATGCAATAAACGCGTGTGCTAACCCAGTGAATTCGGTTTTCGGCATCAACACAACTTTGATAGCGCGTGCCAGAGATGTAGCTGCGGGGCAACAAACTAAAATTCTAATCGATCGTGGCTATCAAATTAAGTTTACTTTTACTCCTTGTTAGGAGGGGCAGATATAGCGGGGCATTTAGAAAGTTTGGACTTTGGACAAAAAAGATGTGTTCGCGGAGAATATCCGCGAACAATTTTATATAGACATGATAAATTACCTCAGTTATTTTAAAAACTGAGTTCAATGACTATAAAGCCAGAATATTTAGACAAGTCCGTAAATGGTTTAGAATTTCGTGCAATACTGCCAACTAAATTGAATAAGACAGTGGGAAGGACTTCGCATCTTTTGGCTTCACATACACTCGCTGTTTTGTTTCTAACTCTAAATCATTAAAGCGATCGCGTGTTAAATGCGCCATCACCACTTGTCCATCATCGAAAGTTAATTCCACCTGAATTTCCCAACCCAAATGTACCAATCGGCTCACTGTCGCAGGTGTAGTGGCACCGTTAGCAACCTTTTCTAAAATCACATCTTGCGGACGCAAAAATACTTGTGGGTGTGGCGCATCAAATCCGCTACTTTGAAAAATCTTCGATGTGCTGGGTAATATATTCACCGGGCCGATGAAGCTCATCACAAATGCGGTGGCAGGATTATCGTAAATTTCTGCTGGTGTCCCTACCTGTTCGATCCGCCCTTTATTCATGACCACAACTTCGTCGGAGACTTCCATTGCTTCTTCTTGGTCATGGGTGACGAAAACCGTGGTAACATGAACTTCATCATGGAGGCGGCGTAACCATGCGCGTAAGTCTTTGCGGACTTTAGCATCAAGTGCGCCAAAAGGTTCATCTAGCAGTAATACTTCTGGTTCTACTGCCAGCGCCCTGGCTAATGCTACCCGTTGTCTTTGACCTCCAGAAAGTTGTGATGGATAGCGATCGCCTAATCCAGTCAACTGCACCAATTCTAGTAACTGGTCTACCCTTCCCTTAATCTTCTTTGGCTGTGCCTTACGAATTTCTAAGCCAAAGGCAATATTCTGTCTGACAGTCAGATGCTTGAATAGGGCATAGTGCTGAAATACAAAACCAATATTACGCTGTTGCACGCTTTGGTATGTAGCGTCTTTACCAGTAAGCAGGATTTTGCCGCTATCTGGCATTTCTAAACCTGAAATTAACCGTAGTAGCGTAGATTTACCTGATCCTGATGGACCGAGCAACGCAACTAGCGCACCACTCTTAATTTCCAGGCTGACCTGATCAACTGCCTTGAAACTCCCGAATTGTTTGGAGACGTTCTCAACTACTATGCCCACTGCCTCTGTACCTCTGCAACTAAATCTACATATCCTTGGTAGGATTACTGTGTCTTACATATACCATACATCGTTATTTATAGATGAACAAGATTTAGCTGCCGCAGCTGCCGCGATCGAGGAAGCTACAATGAGGAGCCTTGGGGTTGAAGAGATTCCCTAACCTGTTTCCTAAAGACTCGCCAAGAATCATTCAAAGATCGCGGCTTGTTCTCAAGTCAGGAAAATGGCAAGAGGTTACATACAAACGCGAAGAACGCACCGCATCAGGAGTCTATAATTTTATTGTCACTCTAGAGGGAATAGTGTTTATTCGTAGAGCCAGTGCTAGGGTTGCAGATAGAGCAATTGGTCATATAGATTTAGCAAAGGGAGAGGATGTAAAATACGCTGGCCGGCTCTACTTTTCAGGACGCGCTAATAGAGGCATCCTCCGCAAGTGGACTAATGAATCTGGACATTATCGGCCTGCTGCTAAATCGATGAGCAATGCAGATTTACTACCTCAAGAACTTTTTGAGCCAGGTCAATTCCAAAGTCTAATTAGTCTCAATTCAATCCCTGGTAATGATTAAGAGAAAACAGCCTCCGCCATGATAGATAGAAGATGGCATTTGGTAACATTGGGGTGAAATTAAATCTGGTCATAAATATTATCAGATATTAATAGGTACAAAGAATATGATTAGCCGATTTATTGGTGATAAAGATTTTGAAGACCATAAGGCTTTACAACGAAGGCTGATGAGTTTACCGCAAGAAGCTCAGTTCAATGAAATAAACGCTATCTTAGATCGAGATTCTCTCATCGGTCTAAAGTTAGCTAATGCCGTACTGAAGAATAAAAGATACTTTGAGATTCTGCTTGAGCGAGGAGTAGCGGAAGCAAATGCTAGTGAAATAGAACTTTGGCTAAAGTATTTACTCCCGCGTCTTGGCTTCCGACGTGTTATGGCCATCCTATCTGACAAATTATCAGAACACGCTCAGGAAGTACGTAAGGCTTCATACTGGTTGCCCAAATTTCTACCAAAAAATAATGATCAAGCTGCAAGATTGCTGAAAGAGCTTTTGAATAAGGAGAAACAGATGTTAGGTAGAGAGTACAAAGCTGTTAGGACTTCAGGACAAGCTTACAAGTTAATTTTAATAATCAAGAGTACAGGTGAATATGCCGTTTTTGGTGGATATCAATTGGGTAGTCAGGGTTCTAAAATAATCGTTGAAATTCTTAATCAAGAAGATTTATATCCAACTGGTGGATTGAGGGAAATATCACCTAGTGATATAGAGATTCTCGATCCACAACCTTACAACGATTAATACTAAGGGTAGTAATTGGGTTGGGTTATAAATTAAACACCCCTGCTACAGCAGTTTCCGCTATTGTGAGGTACGTTCTTAGTCCTGAAAGGCTACAGGAGGTAGCGGGGAGGGGACAAACTGTACTTTATAACAGCAGGAAGTGCTGTAAGCAGATAGGACTCGGAGAAAAAAATCTACTTAATTTAGGCACAATAAGTAGGTAGGCGTAATTAAATATAAGATCAAACCTCACCCTCAATCCCTCTCCTTAGTAATGAGAGGGAAGCCGGAGGCAGCTGTGTACTTCATTTACCTGAAAAACGCTGTATCTCTTTTCCCAGGTAGTCCAACCACTAGAGAGCCAATTCACCCTAGATTTAGTACTAGATTTGCCGAATCTTACCCGAATAAGTGCGGAATATGGGTTAAACCCCCAGAATTTGATAAATTTTCCATTAACCTAATTCTCCATTCCCCATCTCGCTTTTCGTATCGAAACATTAAGGAATATTGCATTTCAACAGAAACCTGAAGGGAAAGCGTCAAATCAGCCGAAAGACCGTGATAGTATGCTCTGGGTAAATGTGAAGATTTGGGAGAAAGACCTTTGACACTACGGGTTGCTGTTATTGGGTCAGGCCCTGCTGGTTCATCTGCCGCAGAAACGCTGGCAGCCTCTGGGATTGAAACCTACCTGTTTGAGCGGAAGCTAGACAATGCAAAGCCTTGTGGGGGTGCAATTCCCCTATGTATGGTAAGTGAGTTTGATCTACCACCAGAAATTATCGATCGCCGGGTACGGAAGATGAAAATGATTTCCCCTTCCAATCGGGAGGTTGATATCAATCTGGTAAATGAAGATGAATATATAGGAATGTGCCGCCGGGAAGTGCTAGATGGGTTTTTGCGCGATCGCGCGGCAAAAGTAGGCGCAAATTTAATTAATGCTACTGTTCATAAACTCGATATACCAGGAAACAATACTGACCCCTATACCATCCATTACATTGACCATACAGATGGGATATCACAGGGTATTGCCAAAACCTTGAAGGTGGATCTAATTATTGGGGCGGATGGGGCTAATTCTCGCGTTGCTAAGGAAATGGACGCTGGGGATTACAATTATGCGATCGCCTTTCAAGAGCGAATTCGCTTACCCGAAGACAAAATGGCCTACTATAACGACCTCGCCGAAATGTATGTCGGTGATGACGTTTCGACTGATTTCTACGCTTGGGTTTTCCCCAAACATGACCACGTAGCTGTCGGTACTGGTACGATGCACATCAATAAAGCCAGCATCAAACAGTTACAAGCTGGTATCCGCGCTCGTGCTTCCGAGAAACTGGCAGGCGGTAAAATCATCAAAGTCGAAGCCCACCCGATTCCTGAACATCCCCGTCCCCGTCGTGTTGTCGGTCGCATCGCTTTGGTGGGAGATGCTGCTGGTTACGTTACCAAGTCCTCTGGTGAAGGTATTTATTTTGCCGCTAAATCTGGGCGGATGTGTGCTGAAACTATTGTAGAAACATCTAATAGTGGTAGCCGTATTCCTACAGAAGATGACCTCAAGGTTTATCTGAAGCGTTGGGATAAAAGATACGGACTCACTTACAAGGTGTTGGACATTTTGCAAAGCGTGTTCTATCGTTCCAATGCCACCCGCGAGGCGTTTGTGGAAATGTGCGATGACCTTGATGTACAACGGCTAACATTCGATAGCTATCTGTATAAGACGGTTGTCCCAGCTAATCCCATCACCCAATTGAAGATTACTGCCAAAACCATTGGTAGCCTAATTCGGGGTAATGCCCTTGCACCTTAATTGAGGGTAAAGGACTGGGAATTCCAACAAATAAATTACTCAATTTTGTGGGGTGGATATCTTACACGCTGATTAATCAGGGCGGGCAAGATGCCCACCCCACAATATATATCAATACTTCGGGCAGAATTAAGCAGTCTAACTAATTACAGTGTCTTCGTCAGATATGCCCTTTTCTTTAACAGTCCACCCACACCCCAGAGAATCAATGCAGTAGTTGTCCCAGCCTCGGGAATTGATACTGGAGGTTCAGAAGGAATTTTTGCAACTTGCAATGAAGTTAAAACTGTACCATCACAATCAGCTGCTAATCCTCCTCTTCCACTATCTGAACTGTAATACAGCCTCACATCAGAACCCACTACACAAGAAAAATCAAAGAACTTGCTTGCAAATAAATCTAGTTGATTATTACTTAAGTTATAAGTAAAACTTTCAAGATCAGCGAGTTCATAGGCAAATTTTCTTTGTCCATAGAAAGTTTCCGATTCAAAAGTAAAATTTGTCAGTTCACCTAGTGTCAAGATTAAATCATTGTCAGAATTTTCTCCACTAAATGCACCAAAATAGTTACGTAAAAAAGTCAAATTACCATCAGTTGCTACTTCCCGCGCTGAAATTGAAAATGTTGCAGCTAAAGTTGGGTTTGCTTTCATGACACCTAAACTAAGTACAGCACAAGCCGTACTGACTGCAAATCGTTTGAAAATGTTATTAATCATGAAGCCCTCAGTATGTAGGCATAAATCATGTTTGATTTTACTAAATTACGCCTGATGTGAATTAAAAACGCCTCTTTCTCCATAAGGGTTTCAAGACTTGTGTAAAAATCGTGGTTTTGAAACTATCGACGAAATTACAAAGTTTTCGGCACTCAATTCACATTAGACGTAAATTTTAAAATATACATTAACCAAGATTTATTAAAAAAAATGACTAAATAAGGATAAAAAACTGCCAAAATTTTTATTGCAGAAGCATTTCAGCAGTTTGAACCAGCGATCGCTACCTTCTTAGCTTGACGTAAGGCATCTCTAAGTACAGACTGTAGTATCACCTCAGTAACTCCAGGCTGACTCTTAACCTGTTTAATTGTCACCTGTGTCTGGTTCAGGTGACTGGCATCATCAACCATACCAAGAGGCAGGGGTTGACGATCGTCGCGATCGCTCCAGGCTGTTAAAGTTAGGTGAGTAACTGGTCTGGCGATGACTGTCATGGCAATAGTGGTAGTTGCCACAAGGACAAGCAGGATAATCTTCAGCCTGTTTTTTAAGAATTTACTGCGGTAGGAATGCTGCATAACGTGGATTGAGGCGGCAAAATAGAAAACATGACGATTGAATCCGATTCCTCTAATCTACCAACCCCAGAACCAATCCCCGAAAACGACTTGCAACCAGATGACTTTGATGGGAGTGCAACTGAGAAGAACCTAAGCTCAGAAGTACTAGCGACACAACAAGCCCTAGCAGCGATCGCATCTTTGCAATCTCCGCAACATACAACTGCTCTCAAACAAGCCCGTTCTGACTTCAAGCAACCCACTAGCAACCAATTCACTGTTAAGCCGAGGGCATTGCTGATCATTCTCCTGGCGATCGCCATCACTTTTATTGGAGTTATCCTCAATAACAGGATCATCGGCATTATCGGAACGCTGATCACTTTGTTGTTATCCCTAGCGATATTATTGCCTTGGTTGCAAAAAGTTTTAACCGAGTGGTTTTCACCCCAAGAACGCACGTTGATTGTGGCCTTTTTGGGGCTATTAGTAGCGATCATTGGCTTGATCCGGTTCACAGGTGTAGGCGATCGCTTACTGCTTTGGGGACGCCAGATTAACTGGGATATTGCTGGAACCCTAGCAGACTGGTTTGGCGCTTTGGGGCAAATTTTCATTGCGGTTATTGCCGTTTACGTGGCGTGGCGACAATATATTATTTCCAAAGACTTGACAATTCAGCAAAACCTGCTAACAGTTCAGCAAAATATTATCACTCAGCAGCAGACAATTGATTCCTATTTTCAAGGGGTTTCAGACTTAGTATTAGATGAAGAAGGATTATTAGAAGATTGGCCTCAAGAGAGAGCGATCGCTGAAGGACGCACTGCGGCAATTTTAAGTAGTGTTGATGGTAGTGGTAAAGCGAAAATTCTCCGCTTTCTCTCACGTTCCAAGTTGCTGTCGCCCCTAAAACGCGATCAACGATTAGGTCGCCCCATTCTCGACGGGAGTGGTGGATATGCAGAAGATCGCCTAGAAGGTGTGCGTGTGATTGATTTAGGCGTAATGCTAGCGGGAGCAGACCTTTCTGGTACTGATTTGCGTTGGACTGACCTAAGCGAAGCTAATCTTGTCCGCGCTAATTTGGAGAGTTGTGACTTAGTAAAAGCCAACTTCTCGCGCACAATTTTATATAATACTAATCTCAGTGGTGCTGATATCAACGGGATTCGCCTATTTTACGGTGTAGTGGACAAAGCATCACCCCGCAGTCGCACCCAAGCACCAGATTATCAAACGGGCGAACACACTGGCGCTGTGGTGGAAAATGCCGATTTTACGAATGTGCAACGAATGTCTGAGTCTGCACGTTGCTACTGTTGCACTTGGGGTGGCGAAAAAACCAGAGGTACTATTCCTGGTGGTTGTGAAGGTATTCCTAATAAGTTGGGACGATAGTTATAGGACTTACGCACTGTACAAATTAATCATCGTAGCATTTACCGGCTACTAACTTTTGTGCCGAATGCGGAGATTTGGATGTGTTGGAGGAGTTGTTGAGATGATTGACCATGACAGGCTTTTCAAAGAATTAATATCTACATTCTTTGTTGAGTTTCTCGATTTATTTCTACCTCAAGTAGTCAGCCAAATAGAAAGTAGTCAGCCAAATAGACCGCTATTCCATCCAATTTTTACCCCAAGAAGTATTTACTGATGTTACGAAAAAAAAGAGATTGATTTGCTGGCGCAGGTGCGTTATTAGCAGCAAGACACTTGTTTTCTAATTCACGTTGAAAATCAATCTTACACTGAGACAGCATTTGCAAAGCGGATGTTTAAGTATTTTGCACGTCTGCATGAAAAATATGATTTACCAATTTACCCAGTTGTAGTTTTCTCGTTTGACGAACCACTACGCCCCCAAGTGCAAAATTATCGTGTCACCTTTGGCGACTTAAAGGTGCTGGAATTTCAGTTTGCAGCAATCCAGTTGAATCGTTTAAATTGGCGGGATTTTCTAACGCAGCCAAATCCGGTGGCAGCAGCATTGATGTCAAAGATGAATATTCCAAGAGAAGAACGTCCGCAGGTTAAGGCAGAATGTTTGCGGTTGCTGGCAACTTTGAAATTAGACCCAGCAAGGATGCAATTGATTTCTGGGTTTGTTGATACGTATTTGCGGCTGGATGCAACCGAAGAGCAAGCTTTCCAAGCGGCTATCGATACAATAGGGTTAACTGAGCGGGAGGAAATCATGGAAATTGTTACTAGTTGGGAACAAAAAGCTTTAGAAAAAGTAGCGGTGAATTTACTGCAAAGAGGAATGATTGTACAGGAAATTGCCCAAATCACGGGTTTAAGTATAGAACAAGTACAGCAGTTACAAGCAAAGCTGGTTCAAGAGAATTAAAGTAGACATTCTGTGTTAACTTGCACCATACATCTCGTAGAGCGATGCCTACGGTAAATGCTTGCCTACTTACTTGGTTTAAATATTGTATCCCCAGAGAGCGCCATGTGTTTCCCAATCCCTAACTCTAGCGACCTGCGACAAATATCTGTTCTGCTGTCAAATTCAGGTCTGGAAATGTTTGGGATGTCAGGCGTTCTGTTCCTCTAAACTGTTGTCCTTCATAAGTTCCATCGATTAACTGATAAATTGTAATTACAGGTTGTTTGGATAAGCCAATGTAGCGTTTGCCTCCTAGCCCTAGATAATCTGCAATCCAGTACTCTCCAATGCCTAAAGCTTCGTAATCTTCTACTTTTCGAGCATAGTTATAGGACTAGATAAAAAATTAGTTATTAATCCACGTTCCTAACTACCTTTAATTAGGTAAATGTCAATTGACTAATACGCTTCAAAATCTGGAGTACATTATATAACTCATTGCCACGGTTACGGACATCAAAAATATCTGAAGTCGCATAGCGAGGAGGATAACCTTTGAGCAGTTTAATGAACATAAAACTGCCACCAGAAGTAATCATGCCAAATACTACATCTTGTGACTGTGGAGCAGCCAGCATATATGCCAAAATTTGGTCAAGTCCTGCTTCTACAGAATAAGCAACCTGTTTTGACTCAATGACTGTTACCCAGAATTTTTGATTTAGAAGTAAGAAGTCAATTCGTCCTTTGATGATAGTTTGGTTGTCTTGTGTTTCAATCTCGATAGATTTCTCTAATTTGAGGTGAAAAGGAGGTAAATAAAACTTGCCAATGAATAGCAGTGGCGATAAAACAGTCGTGTTAACTGTATTTTCTAATAAAGGCGGATAGTTTCGTAAATTTATGTAACCTGCCTTGATTTGATCCAATAGCTGCTTTTCTAAGCTTGTCAGTTCTGGTAGGTCATCTTGCCAGTCTCGAAAGAATTCTTCCGAATCAACTAACTCTAATCCATAGAGCAATATTAGTTGCTCAAGTGTGATGTTTTCCGCAGCAAAAGTTTGAGTCATAGGTTAATTAAGTAGTAGAAAAATCAACCAGCCCAGTAATTCTCGCCTTCAGGTAGTGTCAGGATTTCAACCCCATCTTCAGTTACAGCTAAGGTATGCTCACATTGAGCAGAAAGTTTGCGATCGCGCGTTACAGCAGTCCACTTATCACTGAGAACCTCGACTTCGTAAGTACCTTCGTTAATCATTGGCTCAATGGTAAAAACCATCCCTGGTCTGAGGCGCTTGCCTTTACCGCGTGTGCCATAATGAGGAACATCCGGTGCAGTATGGAAAATGTTACTGATGCCGTGTCCAACAAAATCTCGCACCACAGAAAAGCCTTGGGCTTCAGCATACTCTTGAATCGCTGCACCAATGTCGCCAATGCGTCCGCCAGGTTTAACTTCAGCAATACCCAGGCGGAGACACTCCTCTGTCACCTCTACCAGCTTTCTGGTTTTTGGGGAAGGAGTACCAACAAAAAATGTCTTGGATGTATCGCCGTGATAACCCTCAACAATCGGCGTTACATCAATATTAATGATGTCACCTTCCTTGAGAATTTGCTTGGCGTTGGGAATGCCGTGACAAATTACCTCATTTACACTAGTGCAAATCGACTTCGGATAACCCTTATAGCCAAGAGGTGCGCTTTTTGCTCCATGCGCTTGCGTCCAACGTTCGGCTTCATCATTGAGTTCGAGAGTGCTAACCCCTGGCTTCACGAAAGGTTCTAGATGCTGGAGAAGCTTGGCTGCTAAACGCCCAGCTTGACGCATTTTGTCTAATTCTCGCTGGGATAAAATAACAATTAATTCAGTTTTCATCAACTTTGATCTAAAGTATCTTTCATAAATATAGTTATCCCTGTCTGTGCAGCTCTTTGTGCAGCATCAGCAACCTTTAGGGTATACAAGCTCTCCTCTGGGGTAACGTACAAAGGAGTGCCATCAAAAAGATGGTCTAACACCATACTCGTGTCTTTGGCGAATAAACCCCGGCGAGGGCTAACCTCTATAGGTGTTGTTTCCCCTGGCTGGATCAGACATCCTGTGTCGCCATCAAAAATTAAACCACCTTTTTCACCGTGAACTTCAAACTTGCGTTCTGATTGCCAAATACTTTCGCCTTTACCATAAACTACTTGGGCTAAAAGTCCACTGTTAAAGCAAAGGTCACTAGTGCAGAAACAGGTTTGGTAGTATTCCGGTTCTATTTCCCAATATCGCTGGTGACAGTTAACTGTAAATACTTTACCAAACAAATCGGTGAGACGATGTAGGCGAGACAGGGCGCCAATTAAGGGAAAACCGAACAACTCGTGGTTATAAGTCCATTTGCGGGGTGCAGGATTCTGGGGATTGATGGTGCTGTAGCGAACATAAAACACCTCACCAATTTTGGCTAAGTTTTGCTTTAAGGCTTGATGCAAACCACCCAAAAGTTCTAAGTGTTCAACGTGCAGAAGTTTCTGTTGGGCTTTGGCTAAGGTAATCAGCTCCTCAGCTTCGACTACATCCAACGAAAGGGGATACTCTACAATTACGTGTTTGCCGTTGTTAAGTGCTGCACGAGCGATCGCACCATGATCTCGATTAATAGTGCAAATCACCACCAAGTCTATATCTTCACGCTCTACTAGCTCTTGCCAAGAACTCAACGCTTCAATCTCGTACTCTTTGGCAAAGGTTTCTGTTTTTTCTGCACAATGACCAACAACTGCGACTAAATGCGATCGCTGATCATCGAAAAATGCCTTAGCCCGAAACTTTGCCGCATACCCAGTACCCACCAAACCTACACGCACTCTTGCTTTTTCCAAAGCTGCTTCTGGATTATACATGATCTTCACTAGTTCTGTTTTTCATCCTGCCAGTTTCCTAAAAGGCGTTAATTTACAAGCGTCTAACCCGAAAAAATCAGGTGATTAAAAAATCTGATCCAATAATTATCATAGCGATCGCCTTTGGTCTTGCCGCAGGCTAGCACCGAACGCACTTAAATTTACGGAGTTATAGGGGTAATTTTTAGATTACCAACTAAAACTTTATTTCTCACTGATGATATTGACAAAATTTCTACCTGATCGAATGAAACAGCCCTGCTTTTTAAGAGAAGTTGGCGATCTCTTCTGCGTAAGTCGTACAAAATACAGGTTCCATATAATCTTATTCCTGTTTTTTCATCAATAAGATAGTTTTTTCTAATCACAGTCTGACTAAGGCAGAAAATAATATAAATAAAACTTATCAGGTTTAAGCAACTAAATTTCTTTACTAATCGGGTTCAATTTCCAGTTACATCGTTTAATTTTTCTCGTAGTATCAGAATTGAAGCAAATTTTAACCAACGGCTAATCCCACAGAATAGCCGTGACCTTTGCCTTAAGATAACTTATACTGTCGTTTGAAAAAGAGAGGATTACTCAATGCCAACTTATAAAGTGACACTAATCAACGAGGCCGAAGGGCTGAACCAAACACTTGATGTTGAGGACGATACCTATATTCTAGACGCTGCCGAAGAAGCTGGTCTTGACCTGCCTTACTCTTGCCGCGCTGGTGCTTGCTCGACTTGTGCAGGTAAATTGGTAAAGGGTACCGTTGATCAAGGTGATCAGTCATTCTTAGATGACGATCAAATAGAAGCTGGATATGTACTAACCTGTGTCGCTTACCCAACCTCTGATGTGACAATCGAAACTCACAAAGAAGAAGAACTCTACTAAGAGTTAGGCCCCTCAACAATAAACCTCTTGCAAGAGTTAATCATGTTGAAAAAATAGAAGCACTGGATCTAGGGTCAACACCCTCTCAATGCCATGTGTACCTCTTAAAGCAACTTTCACAAAAAGCCTAATTTCCTATTGAGCGGGAACACAAATTTTACTGTGTTCCTGCTTGATTTTTTAAGTATGCTTAAAGTTTAGTCTCTTTGCTGAGAATTTGAATCTGAGTGCCTGGATAGTAAAATTGGAGAATTTTTGGACTTGACCAACCTAATTTAGCTAAATTTTGAGCGCCAGTTTGACTCAAGCCGACTCCATGTCCTAATCCACCACCAATAAAAGCGTATCCCCACAGTTCGGGTTTGCCTTTGTTCAGGGGTTCTATGTAAAATAGTGTACTCTTAGGAGCAGCAAAGGCACTACGAACTTCGTCTTTGTGGAGAACAAAGGTGCTACGATCAGTTTTAACCGCAAGTTCAAGGATACGTCCACTCTGGCTTCGCTTCACTACTGCCATAGCCTGAATTGTCTTAAATTTGGCATCGGGACTGTTTTTCACCTGCAAAAATTTCTGCAAGTCCTTGGTAATATCCTTTAAAGAAGTTTCCTTGTGCCAACGAAACATATCCCACTTACTTTCGTTAAATCCTTGTTGGATATTAATAAATTTTTGGAAGTTCTTTTCATCTGCTAAACTCTGCTTAGACAAGTTCCAAAAATTAGTCGCAGCATCCAGTACAGGCCGCAAGTAGGGACGATCATCGCCATTCCAAACATCGCTGAAGAAGGCTGTAACCCCACCAGTAGTAGAAGAATACAGGGCATCTACTAGTTCATTTTTATATGTTAGTACTTGACCACTGGTTGAAGCGATCGCTCGGTCTGTTTTGGCAGCTGCTCCATTTAGCCCATAATAAACTTGGCAGTGAGTATCAGCACACAACTGATAGTTATCTGCGGCAAACCTGCGTAAATTTCTCAAGGCATAAGTCCGGGCGAGAATTGCTTGAGCTTCCAGGGACGCTGTTGGTGCATCCGTGCCTATTTCGTAAGGCAAAACTCCACGCAAATAAGTTTCTAAAGGTACTTGGTTAACTAGAGTGTATGTGCCATAAGCATTTGGCTGCAAATTCAGTCGTCCAGCATAAAGACGAGCAAACTCTTGTTTTTCGCTTTTATTCACCCGAATCAAGTTTTTATCAGTGCTAATTTCCAAATCATTTGGGCTGTAGCGTTTACCATCCACCACCCAACTGACTCGCGGCACTTGTTTGCGAATTTTCGTATCAAGATATACTTTTTCTTTGGTAGAAACTTGGATGTTGTGCAATAGCAAGCGTCGCAGTAAAGGAGTGCTATAAACATCTCGTTTTGCCCAAACCTGCCAGCGTTCTGGCTGGGCTATTTCCACTTCCATTCCCTGAGAACGCCATTTATTAGCACTATCTTCCGCAGTTTCAAAGGTGCGATATGTGCCTAAAACTACTACTTCTTCAACTGCTGACTGGGGTAAAGCTTGCATAACTGTTTCCAGCTTTACAGGATTCTTGGTAAACAGGATTTGCTGCTTGTTGCCGACTTTAAATTTTAGCTCTAAGCGATCGCCTTTTGTGGGTTCCAGTTGCAGCTTGGCTGTGGGTTTCTCGCCAAATCGCTGCACAATCCCAATTTTCAGTTCCCTATCCTGGATGTTGCTCTCAGGACCTGATGCAGCAGTTAGTCCCAATAGACAAAATATTGTCAGCACAGTATGGGAAAAACGCCAAAACGAAAATTTCATGGCTACCTGATTGTGCCCGTTAATGCGGCGTTGGAGCTGATTTTCCAATTGCTTTGTAGCGCGGTTTTTTTGTCGCATGAGTGCTCCAATGATACCATTAACAGTTTTTTCCAAAGTAGTTGCAAAACGAAGTCATAATGACTATGATTTATCTAGAGACACAAAACAGAACTAGTTGGATAAACTCCTTATGGTTAGAGTCCAAGAAATTCCATTAAATCAGATAAACCGGCCGTTGCCCCGTGTAAACGATCCAAATAAAGTGCAAGCTTTAATGGAATCGATTGCGGAGATTGGGCAGCAAGAACCTATTGATGTCCTAGAAGTAGATGGACAATATTATGGCTTTTCTGGTTGTCATCGGTATGAAGCTTGCCAGCGTTTAGGCAAAGAAACCGTTTTAGCCAGAGTCCGTAAAGCACCCCGAAGCGTTTTGAAGATGCACTTGGCATAGAGAAGGGGGAGATGGGGGGGACAAGGAGAATAACCTACCTATGCCCAATGCCCCATGCCCAATGCTCAATGCCCAATACCCAATTACATATAACCTAATTAGGAGAAAATTATGTCATCGAAAGTAACAGTCAAAAATATAAATATCGGCATTGACGAGGCGAGTCGGGCTAAAATTGCTGAGGGTTTGTCTCGCTTGTTGGCTGACACTTATACACTGTATCTGAAAACTCATAACTTCCATTGGAATGTGACCGGGCCGATGTTCCAAACGTTACATCTGATGTTTGAAACCCAGTATACAGAATTAGCCTTAGCAGTTGATTTAATAGCTGAGAGAATTAGAGCGCTTGGCTATCCGGCACCTGGAACCTACAGCGAATATGCCAAGCTGAGTTCGATTCCAGAAACTCCCGGAGTTCCTAAAGCTGTGGAAATGATCCGCTTATTAGTGGAAGGACAAGAAGCCGTAGTCAGAACTGCACGGTCTATTTTCCCCGTGGTAGAGGAGGTTAACGACGAACCAACCGCCGATTTATTGACTCAACGGATGCAAGTACACGAAAAGACAGCTTGGATGTTGAGAAGTTTACTGGAAGAATAGAAATTGGGAATGGGGAATGGGGCATAGGGCATAGGGAATAGGGGATAGAGAAAAACTTAATCGCCAATTCCCAATACCCAATTCCCAATGCCCCATGCCCAATACTTCTCTACGTTCGCGCAGCGTGTCGAAGACAGAGGCTGCGCCAACGACGTCGCTCAGTACAAGTCAGTACAAGTGCCCAATTCCCAATGCCCAATTCCCAATACCCAACGCCCAATACCCAGCTTTTGCAAGATTCAATGCAAAAGCTGGGTATTTCCAGTTTTAAAGCGCTGAGTCGCGCTGCTGGCGTCTCAGAGCGTCAACTTTTGCGGTTACGACAAGGAAAGCTAGAGCAGATGCGGATAGATGTGTTGCTTAAGCTGTCGCCAGTGCTACAGATGCCATTGAATGAATTAATCGCAACTTTTTCAACCGTAGAGTTGTTACAAGAGAAAGCAGTGCCTACTCAGGATTTATTAGAAGAAATTACAGATTTAACAAAAGAGTACCAGCGATCGCAGCTGCAACTAGAACAGCAGCGAGAGATATTACTACAAGAATTCCAGCAGTCGAGTTTGCAACTGCTGGAGTCTTTATTATTACAATGGCCAACAGCAGCACAGAAAGCACAAGAAAATCCCCAGCTAGCAGCAGTCAAAATAGTACCGTTGGTGCAGAAACCCCTAGAAAAACTTTTACAGGCGTGGGGAGTGGAAGCGATCGCACCCGTGGGAGCAGAATTACCATATAACCCCCAACTGCACCAATTAATGGAGGGGACTGCACAACCTGGAGAAACAGTCAAGGTACGCTATACTGGCTACCTTCAACGTGACAAGCTGCTTTACAGAGCCAAAGTGAGTCCTGTTTGAGGGAGTTTGGAGAGACGCGATTAATCGCGTCTGTCTGTACAGGAGTTATAAATTCATAACTCTTTACTTTTTGTGTTGTCTGTTCAGAAATCACCGCTATTGGGAATACTAAAACAGCAGAGGCGAAGATTCGAGCTTGCTTGGCGCTGTTGAAACCGAAATTTTTGGCTCTAGAGCGTTAGTCCAGAGGTGAATTCTTTCAATTATGTAAGTAATTGGACATAAATAAGCGTAGATCCTAGTTACTATCATAAGTACTCAATAGTCAACAAATGATTATATCTACTAATGATTCTGATGTGAAACCCTATAAAAAAATTATATTTAATTAAGCTAACGATTTTTTTATAATCACTAAAAAATCAGATAAAAACATTGATAATTAATCTTTATCTATCCGAATTAATTATCAATGTTTACTCAACATTTAATCTTAATTTTTTTTATTTTAAAAGCATTCTTAAATATTCTATTATGGGTATACAATAGCATAATTTACAAAAATAAGCCTGACATAATTATGAAAGAAGAAGTAAAAGTTATTAAGCTCAGTGGTAATTTAAACGCCACAACTGCACAAGAATTTCGACAAAATATCACTGATATTTTAGAAATTGGTGCGAAAATTGTGTTAATTGATTTTAAAGATGTAACCTTTATGGATAGTTCAGGCTTGGGAGCTTTAGTATTAGCTTTTAAAACCTTGCGAGCCGCCGATACTAAGCTTGTTCTCTGCTCAATTAATGAGCAAGTCAGGATATTATTTGAACTGACTAATATGGATAAAGTATTTGAAATATTCCCCAGCCAAGACGCATTTAATCAGGTTTTAGTCTCAAAGACTTAATTCATCAAAGTTAATTTGCAAAATAGATAAATCATCATCAAAAGCATCTTTGGAGTTCAGAGCGATTAAATAACTCAGTACGGGATCAAGTTGACAATCAACAGGATGTTGTAAGCTAACCAGTAACTGAATAAAAGCATCCAAACTCCAAAGTGTGCCATCTGATTTAGTGATTTCATAAGCGCCGTCACTAAAAATGTAAAGGGTGCTAAAGTTTTCAATATTGCAAAATCCATCAACATATTTTGCCTCTGGAAACATCCCAACTGGCATACCGGGGGTTTTCAAGAGTTTAACTTCAGACTTCCTTGGAGATGTGCCGGTTACTAAAACTGCTGGTGGATGACCTGCACTAGCATAAATTAACTGACGGTTGACTCGGTTGTAAACTCCGTACCAAATCGTAAAGTATTTATCATTTTGATAATTCATCTGAAAGGTATCATTCAAAGCCTTCAATACATCACTAGGTTGATAGTAATCCAGACCTTTGAGCGCACGAGAACGCAGCAGATTCAGTACTGAAACAGAGGGAAGAGTAGCTTTGAGGCCATGTCCGGCAGTATCCATTAAGTAAATTGCCAGATAATCAGCATCAAGCCAGTAGTAATCAAAACAGTCACCGCCGAGTTGCCGCGAGGGAATGAATCGGAAATTTATATTGAAGGGTTCAGTCATGGAAAGAGGCAGCAGCGATCGCACATATTCTGCGGCTTCTGACATTTCTAATTCTAAAAGCAACTTTTGAGCCTGCAAATCTCTACTCAATTGATGCAGGCGTAATCCGGCTCTTACCCGTGCTTGTAATTCATTGTGATCGATAGGTTTGGAGATAAAATCATCAGCACCAGCATCTAAACCTTTAACGCAATCGGCAACGGAATCTAAGGATGTTAATAAAATAAAGAATGTGGTAGAAAATTTGGGGTCTTTCTTAATGCGGTGGCAAACTTCCAGTCCAGTCAAGCCCGGCATGATCCAATCACAAATAATTAGTGCTGGACTATAAGCCAGTGCCTTTTCTATTCCTTCCTCCCCGCTACTGGCAGTAACTACCTCATAACCCTGTTTTTCCAACATCCTTTTCAGGAGTATTTTTATTGAATAGTCGTCATCAATTACTAGTATTTGAAACATATAAAGTTGGAGGAAACACTCATTAATAACTTGCTGTAAAAATAGAAAACAAAAATATGGTATGGGCTAATGAGTTAGTAGTATCAATACAGAGATACTACTAGCCCATTGGTATTTTCTAGTCGAATTGATGACTTTTTAACGTCATAAAATATTATGGTGGTGCAAGAGGATTCACCCACAAGAGGATGGTATTTTTTAGCTGGTTCAAATCGCGGTATGCTTCTTGCTTGAACCATTGCCCTAAAGCGTCAAAGGGACTGAAAGATGTTCCAGTTTGCCATTTAATATCTTGACCTAGAGGTGTTGTGTGAGTTCCTGGTAACGTTTGTGCTGTCACCATCTCATCAAAGCGTTCTTGTAAGATTTTGGTTAAAGCAGCCGATTGATCAATGGTGTCATTGCTAAATTTTATTAATAAATTGCGCCGGATATTGTAACGCTCTTGGATAAGCTTGTTAGTTTCCAACGGTGAGGGGGTAAACTCGATTTTCAAAGTAGAATTGAACTGTTCTACTAGGGGTATAGCTTCTTTAGCGGCGTAGTTGTTGAAGGATATTAAAATATTGCCTGCGCGTTCTACTTTAAAGAGGCTACCAATGAGCAAGTGAAGTTTACAGCCCATGCTGTGTCCAACGCCGTAGATGGGGAAGTAAAGCTTGCGTAATGCCCCAGAATCATGTAAGCGTTCGAGGGTGCGGTCAAAGTTTAGCAGCACAGATTTTGCGATCGCAGTATGATCCAATGTATTCACAAAAGGCGTAGCAATTACAACATAACCTTTACTTGCCAATTCTTCGAGTAACCAGCGATAAGTAATGTGCGGTGCAGTGGCGACAAATGCACCTCCTAAAAAATGGATGATACCTATGGGATTTCGGGGAATGATTACCCAGTTGCCTCTGACTTCTTTCCAGTCCATGCGGATAAGCGATCGCTTTACGAATATTCTTTATGTTAGACCGGGGATCGCAGCTGTGGGAAGGATTATTGAAAAAGCCATTGAGGATGTCTGGCCACTAGGTTGGAAGCCAACCCACCCAGCAGCCTCTATGGACTTACCCTGAGCATCTAGGCTTCCTCCAACTATTACTGAGTACTGAGTGAATTCAGGAGTACTTTCTAAATCCCCATTACAAAACTTAATTAAAAATTACGAATTACGTTAGCGTAGCGTTAGCGAGTATTCGTACTCTTACAGAGAAGCAAGCTACGCTTATTAGCGTCTGTCTTTGCTACGCAACGCTACCGCGAACGACACGCTGGGCGTAGCTTGTCCTCCGCCAGGAGTACGTAGAGAGCGTCATTACGAATTACTTTAACGCTGAGTCTGTAATTTTTTCATTTCGTGTTGCACATCTAATGCAATTTGTAATGCTTCATTGAGCAACCTTCCATGTTCAGTGGCCTGTTCAGTTACTTGCATAGCTGTTAAAGTTGCTAAGTTGTTGACAAATAGTTCTGTATTACTAAGGATAAAGCTCTTATTCTCCCTCAAAACCTTTTCTGTCTTTAAAGCGCGAACTAAATCAGTTTTGGTGAGTTTAAGCGCTTCGATAACATCCTCTCTTTCCTTTATAATTACTTCTGGATTACCAGCTTCTTCTATTTGGTCATTGATATCTATTACTCTAATCACAGTATTATATCTATTAACCTCATTTAACAGAACTTGCAGAGATTTTGTCATATTAATGTTGACAATTTTATTTCTAGTCTTCCATATTAAATATAAGAAAGTTTGCGTCAGACCACCAACCCAAAGACCTAAGATCATTAATAATATCCAAGATGGAATTGTTATCCACGTCACAAAAATTTTAATAATTATATCAAATAAAATATAGACAAAAACAAATGTAGAAAATCCAATAAACACTACAGTTGCCCCTTCAGAGCTTTTCAGCTTTTGGATATATATCTTTGCTAATATTTTCAGAGGATTTGTAATGATTACAAGTTTCTCGTTGACAGGTAAATTAGTCAGCTTTTGTAGTTCATCCTGACTAATTTCCAAGCCCTGTAAATCATCCCGCACAGCTTTTCAACCCTTGCCAGAATAGTTATTTAATCTAATATAGCAATCAAATTTCTGAAATGCTGGCATTTTGTCCAAACTTTTTTAAGTAAATTAATTACTTCTAGGGAACTAAAGATTTTCTTGTACAATATGATACTTTTTAAATTGCTGCTTGCAGCCACTATAAATAATATAGGACTTACGCAAAATTGTCTCAAAAACCTGATTTGTCGTAGCGGTAATTCATGAATTACCGCTACTTCAGAACTTTTTTGCGTAAGTCCTGTAATAATAGAACATTAGTTAAAACGATAAGCGTGTTTTTTTTGGTAGATTGTACCGACATTAATTTGTAGTTAGGTGAGCATTGCCCACCTATTCTGTTTTATTCGATAATTAGCTTTTAGGGAAGGTTTTCGCAGGCTATGCCGTCGTGATCACGGTCTAAGTCAAATGGATCATTAGGATACTTATTGAAGATTTCTTGAGCCTCCGCTTGGGTTGTGAAGTCGGGGCAGTTATAGTTTTTAGACAAGTTACTCGGATTAACCGCAAGAGGTGAATATGTGGGTTGATTGCTGCGCTTACCTCGTCGGAAATTCCAAGGCATTACTGGGTTTTGCTGGTTCCAGAAACCTAATTGCTGTATCTTGGCATACTCTTCAGCTTGAAGATACTGCTTTTTGTTAGAAGTGCAATTATTTAGATATTGCAGATAAACGACAGCATTTCCCTCTTGAACCATCTGTAGATTCACTGATTGACCAGCAACAAAAATTTCGGCTACAGTCCGGTTATAGCGATCGCGTCCCGTTTCTCGCAATTCGATTTTTTGACCAGGAGGTGAAAGTTCTGCCAATCTGTTTGTTGCCTGTTGTCCCCAAAACTGTTTTCAATGCTTAATCATTCGTGATAAATAAGATCCCCAACTTCATTAAGAAGTCGGGGATCTGCGGGTTGCAATTCTCACAAATAAAATAAGATTGCTATATGTGATTAGACATAGGAGTGAAAAAGAATTGTTTTGACGTAGCACTGCTACGTCTCTACAAGGGTTCTGTGTAACGCATATTTAATTTCTGGAGATGTCTAATGATTAAGTCATTGTTTGTATTGCATCCTATTAGTTATCTTAACTTCGTTTTGGAGAAGATTGCTTCTGTTTTGAAAGGCTACGCTGAGGATTTAAAAATGGCGGGATGGGACAATCTAGCGTCATCGCGATCGCTCTGAGTAAATCTGCTTCTGATGGAGTAACTTTGTTATCCAATAGTACCGTGTGAGCGCAAGCATCAACAATAGCCTGCTTGAGTTTGGGACTGGCAAGGCGAAGGCGCTCAATACTTTTCTTGACATCAGTGAAATTACATTTAATTGGTGTATCTGGTTTTTCTTGCTCTCCGGCTTTCGGAAGTCGAAAAACTCCAGAACGAAATGCGTAAGTAATTGCATCAGGTTGAGAGTGTCCGACGTGTGCAAGTGCCGACAGTACTAATAAACTATCTGGCCAAATCTCTTTTATAGCGGTAAATTCTACCGTTGTAACAAGTGTGGGATTTATACTAGGTTGGAGACGATGCCACAGTATTAACTGCAACACAAAATGCCACAGTGATAAACTTCCGGTGGCTATAACTAAACCGTGGACGCATTTGCACAGCCTTTGACATTCTTTGGCAGAATTTTGGCGTAATACGGGTACTGCCAAATCCACAAGTGGCAAGCGAATACTGGGATCTAACTGGCTAATTTCGCTACTCAATTCCAGGGTTTTCTCTACCAAATCAGCAGGCTGCACATCGCGTAACCAAGCAATTTGACGTTCTTGTATTTG
This sequence comes from Nostoc sp., assembly GCF_036919815.1. Classification (GTDB taxonomy): domain Bacteria; phylum Cyanobacteriota; class Cyanobacteriia; order Cyanobacteriales; family Nostocaceae; genus Nostoc. The sequence continues at coordinate 75,536 of NZ_JBALCE010000031.1, read as the reverse complement.
GAGATTTTCCGTATCTAACGCTAGCGCTAAAGCTAGCGCCATTGCACTTTGCTGTTCCCGCACACTCAAGCGCAGGGATTCTGGTAACTGCGACAACAGCGCTTGAGCATGGGCAAAATGCTCTGGTGTGACGCTTCCAACTTGGTTTACAACCTGTTCTGGTGTGGCGTTGTCACCACCAGTAAAGCCCATTGTTAGGGATTCCTGGGAAGAAGTACGCATCTGATTGCGAGATGGCATTGCTGTTAAATTGCTCCGGCGTAGCCCGTCGTAGACATTGCTCAAACCCCCAACGCGGCGGATACGTTCTGCTAGGGGCGGGTGGGTAGAAAACATATCACCCCACAAAGAAGGCTTGAGGGCATTGCCAAAAAACATATGGCTAGCGGCTTCTGCACCTGGGGAAATCAAGCGTGAATCCATCTGTTGGAGTTTTTGCAAGACTCCGGTAAGTCCATTTGGGTTGCGTGTGAACTGTAGAGCCGAAGCATCAGCAAGAAATTCGCGTTGGCGAGAAACGGCGGCTTTAATCAGGCGTCCGCAGAGTAATCCAATACCACCAATTAGCATTAGTGCTAAACCAAAAGCCCACAGGGGGAAACCCTTATCTTGGCGGGAAATACCACGAATCCGCCACAGCAATTCCCCGGTTGAATAAATGAACAAAATCCCGTGCAGTAGTCCCACCAAACGCAAATTTAGCCGCATATCTCCATTGAGAATATGACTGAATTCGTGGCCGATGACTCCTTGTAGCTCATCCCGGCTCAGGTGTTGCAAAGTTCCACGGGTAACTCCAATTACAGCATCATTGGGCGTAAATCCGGCAGCAAAGGTATTAATGCTGGTTTCTCTGTCAAGGAGATAAACTTCTGGCACGGAAATACCAGAAGCGATCGCCATTTCCTCGACAATATTTAATAGTTGTCGCCCTTGTTCATCGGCGGTTTCTGGTAGCAGGAGTCTTCCCCCCAAATCCTGAGCAATTACGCTTCCTCCTTCTCGGAGATAGGCAATTTTATACAGACTTGCCAGTGCGATCGCAATTATTGTAATCCCAGCCACGTAGAGAAATAATCCTGGATGCCACCAAATCCGCGGAGCCATGCGGAACACAAATAAAGTGGCAATATAAATCGCCATAATCATGACTGCGATCGATAGGGAAAATAACCCGATTAATTGTTGCGTATTTTGGCGTGCCCGATCCTGATGTTCAAAGAAATTCATAGATACCTAAAAAGACATGCGTGGAGCATTTCTTATTTCTGGAGTAGCTTCGGCGAGCAATTCTGCAATAGTAAAGTTAAAAGTATTTGCTACAAGGTTGCTGGGGAAAGATTCGCTCTTGGTGTTGTAAAGTGTCACCGCATCATTAAAAGCCTGACGTGCAAAAGCAATCCGGTTTTCGGTGGAAGATAATTCTTCCATGACCTGAGTCATGGCGCGATCGGCTTTCAATTCGGGATAAGATTCTGAAAGTACCATCAAGCGACTTAACGCACCTGTCAGCGCCCCTTCAGCATTGCCCAACTGTTGCATCGCTTGGGGATCTCCGGGATTTTGCGCGGCGCGACTGCTAGCATTAATTGCAGAATTCCGGGCGGTAATAACTGCTTCTAAGGTTTCCCGCTCATGTTTCATATACCCTTTAGCAGTTTCTACTAAGTTGGGAATTAAGTCATAGCGGCGCTGTAATTGAACATCGATTTGAGAGTAAGCATTTTTGTAACGATTGCGATACTTGACTAAATCGTTGTAGCCATTAATGATAATTACAGCCACAATGGCAACTAAAGCAACAGAAAATATTAAAAGCCCCATATTTTTAGATTATTTCCATCAGGTACTTAGTTGTTTGCAGATTTACCAATCACGGTAATCTTTATATCCAGCAAAATTTGTGTGGATATAAAGATCAGTCTACTTTCACCAAGCTGGCTTCGTCGTCTGTAAAATTAGTTACGCAATACCACTGAGCTAGATAAGTTGTAAGATTTTTTAAATAACCACAGATAACCCAGAGAGAAGAGAAATAATTTCCCACAATTCTAAATTGTTTTTGATGTGAACTCTATCATCTCTCTTTTCTCTGTGTACTCAGCGCCTCTGCGGTTGATTATAAATAGTAGCCAGAATAAGTTATCTATGAATCTGAGTAAATAGCGAATAACCACTGACAGCAAAAATGAAAAGAATGGCAGCAGGAAAAATTACTACATCTCTGACAATAAATAAAATCCAATCTTTTCTTAGTTCTTGTTTAAACTTGAGTTCTCGTAGCTTTCGCTCAAGTTCTGCGTCTTCTTCTGACTGCAAGTTTACAATTGACAGAATTAGTGGATTATCGCCTTTACTGGCAATTATTTTTGATAAATCTGTTATGTCTGTCATCCTATTTAGATACCAACAATTTCAGTTTCAAGATTTTGGTTATCATCTGTAATCCAGATATGTTTGCCTTTTTGCTTGGCATCTACTGCTACTTCTAGGAGTGCGATCGCTTTTAACAAAACCTCAGCATTATCTCCATTCAGATGTTGCGCCAGATTATTTAGTGTCTGATAAAGCTCTGGGGATAAATCTAAATTTATTTGAATACGTTGATTATTTACTTGTGTAGTCATTTCTGTTTTATCTAATATTTTTTAAGGTAAAATCCAGTTTTCCAACTGTAAATTAGAAATGCGGCTGTAGTGACGAGTATTGTTTGTGACTAAAGTGTAATTTTCTGAAACTGCAACACTAGCAATTAGTAAATCAAATTCAGCAATTGTTTGTCCTATTCTACGGAGTTCTGCCTTTAATTCACCATACTTTCTGAGAGCAGGATCAGTTAAAGGTAAAACGGGTAAGTTTTGAATAAAGTCTTCTGTACGAGTTAAATTTTCCAATACTCGTTGAGAATTATAAGCACCAAAATATAACTCAGCAACGGTGATACTGCAAATAAAAATTTGCTCCCATCCTATTTCTCTAACTTTAGTTCTGACTGAATTAATATCTTTAATCCAATAAATGCAAGTATCGGTATCAAGTAAATAAGTCATAGACTAATGTCATTGTTAGAAATACTACGGCTATCATAAATCTCTTTGACTATTTCCTCAGCAGTACGTTCATCTTCCCACGGGCCAAGCCTTTCCATAAATGTGTCTAATGGATGTGGTTTTGGCTGCTGCTCAGATGAGACAATTATTTCATTCACTATCAATTGGTTTGCTTCTGGAACTCCTAATTTTTTGGTTTCCTCTTTAGCTATAACCATAATTTGCATCAAGGTTATAGCCTGATGCAGAACATCACTTTTACTTGTGCCTATTTTTTTTGCTAGTTCGTCTAATATCTGATTAAGTTCAGGTGACAAATCTAAGTTTAAACGAACCATCTTTTGAGTGTTGGTCATGGTTCCATCCTTGTGTAATATCTTAAGTATATTATAGTTGGCTGAGACTGTAAGATTGACAAGATGATTTAAGAACTTGAACGGGTTATTTTGACTAGCGATCTCCTACAATTTCGAGGAGTATGGTGAGGTTCTAAATTAAAAATCGTAAATAATTCTTGTTGCAGACTATTTATAAAATTAATTTCAGCGTCAATTCCCTTGCGAATTAGTAAAAGATAACAGGTTTCTGTGACAACACACCATGTTGTAATTAAAGGTTCATTATATTGTTTTAAAGCTTGTTTTGCGCTTTCGTGGTAGGTATCTTTTTTATCAATAAGAGCTAACCAAAATCCTGTATCAACAATGATCATATTTAGTTATTAATGTATTAGATAAAACTTCTTTATAAGTTGTTGATAAATTTTCGTCAACAGAACAACAACCAATTAATCCAATTTCATCAAACTTTTCATAGAGACTTTTTTGCTGACTATGATTTTCTGATTTTGGTTGAGGATAACGCTTTTTGAGTAACTGAATAAAATCAATTAGTAGGATTTGAGCTTCTTCTGGTAAAGTATCAATATCTCTATATATTTCTTCAAATTTTATCAGCATGATTAACTTCTAAATTGAGGAAAGTTTTCGGCATGACCCTATTATAGACTACTTTTAAACCTGAGTGAGGTGACGCGATCGCGCGTGATAAATTAATCTAAACAATGGGATGTATACTTCCTAAATTTATCCTATTGAATGCCGAACGATTGAAGTCGTGGCGAAAAGCATACAGCCAAATAATGCTTTAAAGTTTAAAATATATATATTTATATATATTTAGTTTACGCGAGACGCTAGAAAAAATGAACATTGAAGAAATTATTATAGACAAGGTAAGAATATTACCTCGTGATAAGCAACAAGAGGTGTTAGATTTTGTAGAATTTTTACTTGCGAAAATGCAAAAGCAAGAGTTATCTGCTCAAGATAAAAATTCAGGAATTTCAGCTTTGACTCTGGCTCAAGAATACATTGGTTGTGTTGAAGCACCAAGTGATTTGTCTGCGGAATAAAAACCAAATGATTCCTGTAATGACTGTATTTGTTTAGCTGTTATTGGTTTGGATGAGTGAAGATAAAGAATTCGATTGAAGCCATGCAAATAATTTTATTCTTTCACTATCATCTGGCTTTGATTTGTAATCACCCTTTTTAATTTCTTCTAAAACATTGGTGTTATGAATGCCATACTTGTCTTTCATTAAGTCTTCAAACATAGCTAATGGAACTAATAAACTATCAACTTCTGCATCATCTTCACTAAATCTAATCGTTTCATATCTAAACCTATAGCCAGACCATCTAATAGTAGGAAGTCTATTTATTTCATCTTGTAAGCGTTTTATTGTAATATCATTCGGAACATCAGAATTTTTCTTTTTATACATTATCCACAAGTAAAGATTGTGTCTAACAAAATACTTGCCATTTTCATTAGCACATACTTCTATTTCTACATCATTCACATAAACAAATGTACGAGTCATTACTCTAACTTCACCTTCAGACATGGCTTCTAATTCCTCCCAATATTCAACTTCAATAACACTTTTATCTTTCCTCTTTATCGGTTGATGTTTATCAACAAGCTCTATAGGAATAGGATCATCTTCTAAAGCACCTAAACCTGATATATTCTCCTCATTTTCCTGTGTATTTTCTAATCTTGCTTCTAGTTGCTCGCGGCTAAAAGCCATAAAATCTACTCCAGCTATAGTCCTACGAATTGAATTATGCATAAAGTGAACTAAGCCTTGAGCGGGAGATATATCTATTCGTAACCCGTTGTATTCAGTAGTCCAATACCCGAATTGACCTGAGCGCTTAGGCTGAGTTTGGTATTCTTTCCACTTCAGAAAACTAGCCTTTTTATTAAAATTTTTTAATGCAGTTCTAATACTGCCAGATACTCCTTTCATACCATAGACAGGATAAACCAAGTATATTGTTGGCAGTTCTTTATCTAATATTGGATCAAACCCAAATATCATAGTGTTCAACTTGGCTAGATGTTCAAGACTTTTCTGTAGTGCAGTTTCAGCAGGAGTGATTTTTATAATTGGTGCTACTACCTTAGACCAATTAAGTGGTGGCTTGTATAAATTAATGAACTCATTTTCTAGCTTGGAGAGAGTCTCTACATCACGGTTACAACTAATCCAACTAATATTGAGACTATTTTTTCTATTAAATCTTTTTAGCTGATTAAATCTATGATGGGCTTTCCATCGCTCAACTAAGTTGATAGTTCTACCTATATAAATAATTTGACCTTTACTGTCAGATACAAAGTAGATAGCTGCACAATTAGGAAGACGATGTTTGTCTAGTAAATAAACTGATGGTAATTCAGATAAATTGATATTTTCTAATAACATGGGATGACTATAAATAGAAGATATATAATTTGAACTTATTTTTTATGTAAACATTAAAATTTGTCTAATAAAAACCGCAAATACACCTAATAAAACGCCAATTTATCTGTGTTCATCTGCGTGCATCTGCGGTTAAAATTTCACACCTTAATCTTAATGCACTAAAACGATCGCACCTTTCCTCAACCCTCCACAGTGAATCCATTAAACGCCATGTTTTCCATAAAAATATCGCGTTTCATCCTGGCTTGTAAATTAAGTTTTGAACTCGTAAACTAGCTTTTGTAACTTGAAAAGTAGCTTTTGCGACTTGAAAAGCAGCTTTTGCGACTCGTAAATCAAGTTTTGAACTCGTAAACTAGCTTTCGCTACTTAAAAAGTAGCTTTTGTGACTTGAAAAGCAGCTTTTGCAACTTGAAAACCTGTTAATGTTAAGGAATTTCAGTAAATATAACCATATTTATTTTATAAACTAACGCGGTGTGCAACTTTATCTCAAACCTAACCCCCAGCCCCTTCCCTACGTTCGCGCAGCGTCTCGTTGGCGAAGCCTCTCGTAGAGAAGAGAGGGAAGGGGAGTAAGATTCAAAGCCTCTCTCCGCTTCGGGGAGAGGTTTGGAGAGGGGTTTTAAAAATAAGTCGCACATCGCGTTAAACTAATCTTAATGCCTTAGAAGTTCTGATAAAAAAACGCAAATATACGCATTGGAACGCAATCTTTCAGCGTTTGTATACGTATAAATGCGATTAAAGTTGAAACAATTTTACCTTTAATGGACTAAAGCGATCGCACGTTTCGTCAACGCTTCAGCAGTCAATCCATTAAACGCCATCAACTCTCCAGCACTGGCTGTAGTTTCCCCACGCTTCCAAGCGAAGGTGTCGCGCTTGGCTGTAGTCCGCAACAGAATCGGTTCTAGCATTCCCGCAGCACCACCTGTCACAGCAATTAGCGCATCGCCATCAAATAATTCGGCAAATTTGGCATCATCTAAGAAATCGCTATAGGGTTCTGAACAGGTATCCCATGCAGTATCATGAGGACGATACAATTGCCGAGGATTGATGATAGAAACTATCTTCGCCCCAATACCTTCAGTTTCCAAGAAAGCCGCAGCTTCAAATACTGGCATTAATGTCATATCACCAATTACAGCAAATACAACTTGTTTATCACCAGCAATTTCATGTAATAACACTGCACCATCGCGCAACCCTTGACGAGTTTGTTCTAAAGTTGTGCGAATTGGCAACGGCGATTTACTTGCAGTAATCACAATTCCCTTATTCTTACTTTTCAACGCCCAGTCATAACAGACTTGAATACTATTAGCATCAGGCGGAAATAATGGGAAAACATTTCCATTTCGCATCAACGAAGCAAAGTAAGCTTCAATTTCTGGACGTTGGTGAGTCCAACCGTTACGCCCTTGTTCTAATGCGCCTGCTGTGAATAAAGTAATAGTCGAGGGAGTTTTACGGCGTAATTCTGCCATTGATTGGGTTACAGTTTGCCAAATTGGTACTCCGTTGATGGCAAAAGATTCGTAGGAACACCACAAAGTTCTCGCACCCATTAACGCCAAACCCGCAGCTAAACCGGCACAAGCATCTTCACTCAATGGTTCATAAACTTGTCCATTTGGTGCTTGATAATATAAGTCATCGGTTGTAGGGTGGATAATCTTTAATGCTTGGTTGATGTTGGCAATTCCTGATGCTTCGTTACCATCGGCGTTGGTGACTAGGAAATTCTGATCTTTCTTTCCAACTATTCCTACTAATCGTCCCATCGCAGTTGTGGAAACTTTGGCTTCACCTCCAACTGCATATTCTTCTAAAGGTAATTCGCCTAATTCTGGTAATGAGAATTCAAATTCTGTCACCACAGTTTTTGCTGCTGGTCCACCGCCTGCGCGTTCTGCATTTGTGCGTACTAATTGCCAAGCTTCCGCAGACAAAGCACGGGTTTGCAATGCACTGATAATATGCGGTGCATCTAGCGTATCTTTAGGATACAAGTTGTGAGATTTTGCCCCCCGCGCGTGGACTCCTGCACCTTTAAGTTGTTTAATAATGAAGACGGTAAGTTTACCGCCCAATGCCGATCGCGCTGCTTTATCTACACCGGAAAGTACTGCTTGAGTAAATGCTAGCCGCTTCTCAAAGGAAAAGGCGGTGCTATCAACGTAATCCCCTGGTTGGTTTTGATCGTCAAAATCTTTGGCATCCACTAACACGACTTGATCAAAACCGTTACCTTGCCAATATGCTTGCATCTGTTCGTTGGTTTTCAGGGAAACCATACTGTGATGTTCTTGGCTGTAACCGTTCCATACTAGTATTGGTAAAAAGTTGGTGACAGCAGGATAAGCAGTATGGAAATGCGCGATCGCACTTACAATATAAGGTTCACCCAATCCACCATCACCAACTGTAAAGGGGAACAACTTATCTTTGTGTAACAGTGCAGCCGCCATTGCAAAGTGTTGCCCTTGTCCCAAAGGCCCCGCAGGTGCGAGAATACCGGGGATGAAACCAGAAAGGTGTCCTAGAAGTCCGTGCTTTTCTCGGAAGCGATCGCGCAATTGTTGAACTGTAAAAATTCCCATATCCTCTAGCGAACGATCCAAGAACATGGCACTATAAAATCCAGGGGCGTGGTGTCCGACTTCAGTGAGAATGTTCTTATATCCCAGCATGACAAGAGATGCGTAAGCCTCAGTTTGGCTGGCGAATCCGCCGGGATGTCCAGAAGCCTTACTACCGGTAACTTGTAAAGTCAGGTAGCGAAGGGCATCGGCAGCAAGTAAAGTTTGATATACTGCATTCGGATCTGTAGGAGATGCGATCGCTATTTTGCCTGACTCAATAGCAGGTGTCGCACCATAAGTTTCAAAATCTGGTAACGCTTCACCAAAATATTGAATACCTTTAGAAAAATCAGGAAGCGCTGAAGATGCCTTTGGGGAGATTGCAGTCATGCTGAGTACCTTATAACGATGAGGTGAAACTGTAGATGCTTGTTGAATTTAACAAAAATTTTACATCTTCGAGGTTGTAACAGTTTATTGCTTTTTTGCAACGTTAAAATAAGTAATTTAAATAGTCACCCAACCAAAATTTCAATTCGTTCAGACAAGCACTGTTTAATGCAATATAGTTCAGTTAAGCATTTCTTCCTTCTCTCTGTGTTCTCCGTGCCTCTGCGGTTAGTTAAAAAAATTGACTTTGTTTCTAGTATACTTTGTGACTTTCGCAAACATCCTCTAGCGATCGCAGTCCTATTTAGGAATTAACAATTACTTTAATCCTCAGAATTACATCTACCCTAATATAGATTCACTCTTCATAACTAGCCTTTACAGTAACTAATAAGAGAACATTTAGGAGATTACTAATTCATGCCTGATGAGCATCGTTTGGAGGAGAAATTTCTATCCCAAGAAGCTGAAAAAAGAATATCCGAAAAGCTAGATGAAATAGAACAAATAAAAATAGATGTAAAAACCGATCTATTGAAAATAGTTCAGGGACAAGCGGATGGAGTTTCGGTTACAGGGCAAGGATTAGTCATCCAAGAAGGCATTCGCGTACAGGAAATAAAACTGCAAACAGAAAGTATTGCTATCAATCCCTTCAGCGCTCTTTTTGGTCAAATAGAATTTAATCAGCCAGTAAATGCGATCGCTCGCATTATACTTACAGAAATAGATATTAACTGCGCCTTGGCATCAGATTTTGTTCGCAGCCAGATGCCAAACTTTGATTTGGATGTAGATGGCGAAATTGTGAGTTTTGAGCCGGAAGAAATTCAGGTATTTTTACCTGGTGATGGCAAAATAGAATGTCGGGGAAAGGTGCTGTTAAAAGAAATGGGAAATACTCGCCCTTTCGCTTACACTGCGCTGCTTCGTCCACGTACTCATTCACAACCCGCAATGCTGGAAAGTTTTCACTGCACTGAGGGAAACGGTATTTCTATAGAATGGGTTACAGCATTAATGCAGAAAGCCAAAGAACTGATGAACATCCCATATTTTCAATGGGAGGATATAGCTTTTTCGATTAAAGATATGCAGGTAGAAACAGGTAGTTTAATACTTATGGTAGAAACTCAACTGAAGCAAATACCGTCATCGTTAAGTGGACTATCTCTTTAGTAGTATTCACCCTAGTTAAAGATAATTTTTGTAACTAGGGAGTGATGTAAATTTATTAAAAATTTAATAAGCTTTTGAAAGTTACTTAATTTAAAAAGAACAACTATGCAAGAGTATGATATTGTACTGATCGGTGCTGGACACAATGGGCTAGTTTGTGCAGCTTATTTGCTGAAAGCTGGTTATAGCGTTCTGTTACTAGAAAAGCGTTCTGTTCCAGGTGGTGCAGCAACAACTGAAGAATGTTTACCCCAAGAAGCTCCGGGATTTAAATTTAACTTGTGTGCTATTGACCATGAATTTATTCATTTGGGGCCAGTTGTTGAAGAATTAGAACTAGAAAAATACGGCTTGCATTATCTGGAGTGCGATCCAGTTGTTTTCTGTCCTCATCCTGATGGCAAGTATTTCTTAGGACATAAGTCGGTGGAAAAGACTTGTGCAGAAATCGCCCGTTATAGTGAACGTGATGCCAAAAAATACGGGGAATTTGTAGACTTTTGGCAGAGGGCATTGGGTGCAATGATTCCGATGTTTAATGCACCGCCCAAGTCAATTATAGATATCCTTGGTAACTACGACATTACCAAACTGAAAGATTTATTTTCGGTTATTGGTTCTCCAAACAAAACGCTGGACTTTATTCGCACTATGTTAACCAGCGCCGAGGATTTACTTAACGAATGGTTTGATGAGGAATTTCTGAAAGCGCCACTAGCCAGACTATCATCAGAACTTGGTGCGCCACCATCACAAAAAACCCTTGCAATTGGGGCAATTATGATGGCAATGCGTCATAATCCTGGGATGGCCAGACCTCGCGGCGGAACTGGCGCACTTGTGCAAGCGTTGGTGAATTTAGTCACAAGTAAAGGTGGCGTTATTCTCACAGACCAGCACGTTGAAAAAGTTTTAATTGATGATGGGAAAGCTGTGGGTGTGCGGGTTGCTGGTGGTAAAGAATATCGCGCTAAACACGGGGTTATTTCTAATATTGATGCCAAGCGGTTATTTTTGCAAATGACTGATAAAAGCGATGTTGATGGAGCTGATCCTGACTTATGGGAAAGATTAGACCGCCGCATCGTTAACAACAACGAAACCATCCTCAAGATAGATTTGGCTTTAGACGAACCCCTACGTTTTCCACACCACGAGCACAAAGACGAATATCTCGTCGGTTCTATCTTGATTGCAGATTCCGTGGCTCATGTAGAACAGGCTCATAGTAAATGTACCTTGGGAGAAATTCCTGATGCTGACCCCTCAATGTATTTGGTGATGCCTAGTTATTTAGACCCCACATTAGCGCCCCCAGGTAAGCACACCTTATGGATTGAGTATTTTGCCCCTTATCAAATTGCCGGCGCAGAAGGCACTGGTTTAAAAGGTACTGGTTGGACAGATGAATTAAAAAACAAAGTTGCAGATAGGGTGATTGATAAGTTGGCAGACTATGCACCGAATGTCAAGAATGCAACTATCGCCCGTCGTGTAGAAAGTCCAGCAGAACTAGGAGAAAGATTAGGTGCATACAAAGGGAATTATTACCATGTTGACATGACCTTAGATCAGATGATATTTTTCCGTCCCTTGCCAGAAATAGCCAACTACAAAACGCCAATTGATAATCTATTTTTGACTGGTGCAGGGACTCATCCAGGTGGTTCGATTTCGGGAATGCCGGGACGCAATTGTGCCCGCGCATTTTTGCAAGCAAAACATCCTATTAGCCAAACTTTAAAGGATGCACGCGATTCGATTAAGTCAACTGTCGAGTCAGTATTTGGGATTAGTTAGGTTTTATCTAAAGAGGCAAAAGCGCGATCGCATCTTTTGCCTCTTTGTGTTTTTAGTTGAAGTACGGGCTACGCTTACGCTGCCTATATAGCAAGGCAAATTATTGTTTAAGTAAGCTTTAAGTAAAGCAATTGCTTTATATGTATTTAATATGATAATGTAACATACACTTGATTTAAAGCAGCTTTTATGCCTCGTCAATAAAGCTCTTTCTCAAAAAATAAGTAAATTAAGGGGTTAAAACTAGTGTATTTTGATAATACTCAAAAAACGCACAAATTTTAACATCATCTGATAAGTTTTGTAGGTACAGCATGGTTTTTCAGCGCTGCTTCGTTGCATCTGGCTTGATAGCTTTCTTCGCATTTGGCTGTAGTGGTGGGGAAAACTCATCGATAGCAAACACTACACAAGTTGTCCAAGAAACTAATGTAACCCAACTTTTGATCGAAGCGAAGGCTACGCAAAAAGCAGAAGATTTCTTTCATCAAGGCAATCATTTATTAGATGGACAACGCTACGAAGATGCCATAAAAGCTTATGATAAAGCGATCGCCATCAAAGTTGAGAATCCTGAAGCTTGGATTAACCGTGGCATCGCCTTAACATCGTTGCAACGCTACAAAGACGCGATCGCATCTTACGACAAAGCGATCGCCATCAAACCCGACAAATATGAAGCGTGGTATAATCGTGGCATCGCCTTAACATCGTTGCAACGCTACAAAGACGCGATCGCATCTTACGACAAAGCGATCGCCATTCAGCCCGACAAGTATGAAGCCTTAATTAACCAAGGCATTGCTCTAACAAAGCTGCACCGCTACCAAGATGCGATCGGATCTTATGATCGAGCGATCGCTATCAAGCAAGATTTGCACCAAGTATATTACAACAAAGCTTGCTCTTATGCTTTACAAAGCAATCTGGAATTAGCAATTGAGAACTTAGACAAAGCAATCCAGCTTGTTCCTGATAAATACAAGAAGTTAGCAAAAACTGACCCAGACTTTAGCAAAGTGCGTAGTGAAAAGCGCTTTCAGGAATTACTGCAATAGCATTTTGTCACCACCACTCAGTATACAATATAAAATTGCTGTAATTTTTTGATTGAGCGGTTTACAATTAGACATGAAAAAATTGTTAATCACCGGAGGAAGTGGTTTTTTAGGATGGCATCTTTGCCAGCTTGCAAAACAAGAATGGGAAGTTTATGGCACTTATTTTTCCCATCCTCTAGAGATTCCTGGCATCAAAATGCTAAAAGTGAACTTAACAGATTTTCAGGAATTGCAGCGCATATTTAGTAATGTTAAACCAACAGCAGTTATTCATACAGCTGCACATTCGCAACCAAATTTTTGTCAAACCCACCCCGAAGAATCGCACGCAATTAACGTCACAGCATCCTGTAATATAGCCGGACTATGTGCAGATAATTCTATTCCCTGTGCTTTTACCTCAACCGACTTAGTTTTTGATGGCTTAAATGCCCCCTATCGAGAAACAGACCCCGTGTGTCCTGTCAATCTTTACGGTGAGCAAAAAGCGATCGCAGAAGCAGGTATGCTAGAAAGATATCTGATGACCGCAGTGTGTCGAATGCCGTTGATGTTTGGTGCAGCAACACCCACAGCTAAAAGCTTTATTCAGCCATTTATTCAAACTTTACAAGCCGAAAAAGAATTAAGTTTATTTATAGATGAATTTCGCACACCAGTAAGTGGAACAACTGCCGCCAAAGGACTTTTATTAGCATTAGAAAAAGTTAACGGCATCATTCATTTAGGTGGCAAAGAGCGGATTTCGCGTTATGATTTTGGACAGCTATTAGTGGAAGTATTTCAACTTCCCGTCACTGGGCTTAAATCTTGCCGACAACAAGATGTGAAAATGGCAGCACCTAGACCAGCAGATGTTTCTTTGGATAGTTCCAAAGCATTTGCATTAGGGTATGAGCCGTTATCTTTAAAAGAAGAATTGCACAAATTAATCAATAGTTAATCATCAGGTTGTATTTGTTGTGTACCTAACCAATGACGGAAGCTGGAATGATAGAGACTATAATGGGTTTCTCCGTCAATTTGTTCTTGGTGTAAGAATTCAAGCCAACTTTCTAGAACTTCCTCAACTTCATATTCATCAGTATCAATGATTTGTGCAATCGCTTCTACTGAGATTGCTTTTTGCTGCTGAATTAAGACATTTAACACATCTGTGCTATGTTCCGTCCCTTGTTCAGGTGGAATCATTTGCTGTAAATGCTGCCGATAATATGCTTCTAAACTAGGCGATCGCTAGTAGGCAGTTTTTTGCTAACCTGTTCTAGTAAATCCGCTAAATTAGCTTTTTCAGCATTCTGCAACTGGTAACGCTTAATTAATTGTTTGCGAATACTGTCAAGAAATAGCTTCGCTCGATTGCGACCGTCTGAGCGAATATTAAAATAGCATGGTGATTTATTGTCCCAGACGTATTTAGCAGCAATGGTACTCTTGCCCATCCCTGCATCACCTATTACTGTAAAATAACCACTGCGATTTTTGTCGCAAAATTGCTTAAAAGCCTTAAAAACAAACTTACGACCGCAAAACGAGCGAATTTTTTCTCTAATTAACGACTTAAATTCTGCTGGATACTCGTCTAAATTCCATTCAGTGAAAGGCTCAAACTCTTTTGATTTACTTCTTTGAGCAACCTGAATAAATATTTCCCCAAATTCCTCCAACTGCGATCGCAGTTCAATTCTCAACAATCGGATATCATATTCTAAATCATTTCCCTTCAAAAACTTTTCTACTTCCTTGCAGAAACCCAAGGGATTATTTGCAGTATAAGCACTCCAAAAAGCATTTTTAATTTCTCTTTCTCGAAAAAGATTTAGGATGGCTTGATTGATAACTAGAGAAGCCGCAGGTTTAGCAATACTCTTAAGTGCATTAACTACAAGGTCAATACTCATTTTCGCTAGCAGTAGAGATAATTTTTACACCTGTAATATATCCTAACGACTGATGCCAAAATTAAGCAAATACGTATAGATATAATAGCGATACCTTTGGTAAGCTGCGCTAAAGCACCCTCTTAAACTCTTCCTCCGCGCCCTCTGCGGTTCGATTCTCACACTTATTGCCAAAGCGCATAGGTGTAGCTGTTAGTAGACATTACCTAGCCGTTTCGGTTTCCAAACCTCAACTTTGACCTTCTGAGGCTCGACGTTGACCTTCTGAAGCTCAACAATAAATATTTTTTATCTCACGCAGAAGCGCCC
This sequence comes from Nostoc sp., assembly GCF_036919815.1. Classification (GTDB taxonomy): domain Bacteria; phylum Cyanobacteriota; class Cyanobacteriia; order Cyanobacteriales; family Nostocaceae; genus Nostoc. The sequence goes on along the minus strand of NZ_JBALCE010000031.1, from coordinate 60,473 downwards.
AGACCCAGAGAGAGAGTTTATTCTAAAAAAAATCCCCCCAACTTTCTGGAAACGAGAGTTGTGGGGAGCAAGTTTTAACTAAACTGTATGGTTTTATGACGAATAAGCATCCATTGGCAGACAAGAACAAACAAAATTCCTGTCGCCAAAGGCTGCATCAATGCGACCAACAGCCGGCCAAAATTTATACTCACGAGTCCAAGGCGCAGGATAAGCAGCTTGTTCACGAGAATAGGGATGATGCCATTCTCCGATGATGAGGCTTTCGGCAGTGTGGGGTGCGTTCTTCAAAACATTATCTTCACTATCCACCTTACCTGATTCTATTTCGGCGATTTCTTGGCGAATAGAAATCAACGCATTACAGAAACGATCTAACTCTTGCTTAGATTCACTTTCTGTAGGTTCCACCATGATTGTACCCCCTACAGGCCAGGAGACAGTTGGCGCATGAAAACCATAATCCATCAGACGCTTGGCAACATCATCGATTTCGATCGCAGCCGATTTTTTAAGCGATGGCGAAGCGCCTCGCAAGCTACGCAAATCTAAAATACATTCATGGGCAACTAGACCATTTTTCCCCTGATACAAAACCGGATAGTAGGATTCCAGTTTCTTGGCGATGTAGTTGGCGTTGAGAATCGCCACCTTAGTTGCTTGGGTTAAACCAGCTGCACCCATCATGGCGATGTACATCCAAGAAATCACCAAAATACTAGCACTACCCCAAGGTGCAGCTGCCACCGCACCAACACGTTGGGAATTAAAGATTTCTTCCCCACTATCTTGTACAGACGCGATTAATCGCGTCTCTCCCCACTCCCCACTCCCCACAACAGGATGTCCAGGCAAAAATGGCACCAAATGAGAGGCAACGCCAATCGGCCCCATACCAGGGCCACCGCCACCATGAGGAATACAGAAGGTTTTGTGCAGATTCAAGTGACAGACATCCGCGCCAATATCCCCAGGACGGCAAATTCCCACTTGGGCATTCATATTTGCCCCATCCATGTAAACTTGTCCACCGTGACTATGGACAACAGCGCAGATTTCCTGAATTGGCTCCTCAAAAACACCGTGAGTTGAGGGATATGTCACCATCAAGGCAGCGAGTTTATTGCTGTGTTTTTCTGCCTTACTCTTCAGGTCATCAACGTCAATATTACCTTGTAAGTCACAGGCAACTGCCACTACTTTCATCCCGCACATCACCGCACTTGCAGGGTTTGTACCGTGTGCAGAGGTGGGAATCAAACAGACATTGCGGTGTCCTTCACCCCGATTTTCGTGATACTGACGAATCACCAAAAGTCCCGCGTATTCGCCCTGAGAACCAGCATTTGGTTGCAGAGAAATTCCGGCAAACCCCGTAATTTCAGCTAACCATGCTTCAAGTTGCTCAAACAGGATTTGATAACCTTGCGTTTGCGATGCCGGGGCAAATGGATGAATCTTGCCAAATTCCTCCCAAGTTACCGGAATCATCTCAGCTGTCGCATTCAACTTCATTGTGCAAGAACCCAAGGGAATCATCGATGTAGTTAGCGACAAGTCCTTGCTTTCTAGTTTGTGCAGATAGCGCAACAACTCAGTTTCTGAATGATAGCGGTTAAATACAGGATGGGTGAGATATGTACTTGTACGGGAGAGATGGGTAAGAGAGGGAGAAGTTAATTCTTCGAGGGTAAAGGGTAAATCATCTGTACCAGCGAAAATCTGCCAGAGGTCGATTAAGTCTTCTGGTGTAGTTGTTTCATCTAGCGAAATACCAACAGCAGTTGCATCAAAAACCCGCAGATTAATTTGAAGTTGTTCGCTAGCTGCCAGAATATCTTCTAAATTGCGTCTTCCCAGTTCTACTCGTAGCGTATCAAAGAAATCTTTGTCACTGATGCTATAACCCAAACGCTTCAGTCCTTCTGCCAGTAAAACCGTCAAAGAGTGGATATTTTCGGCAATTTGCTTCAGTCCAGTCGGGCCATGATAGACGGCGTACATACTCGCCATTACCGCCAGTAGCACCTGTGCGGTACAGATATTACTAGTAGCTTTTTCGCGGCGGATGTGCTGTTCGCGGGTTTGTAAGGCGAGACGCAATGCAGGCTTACCTTGAGCATCTTTTGATACTCCCACAATTCGCCCTGGAACCAGCCGCTTATACTCTTCCTTCGTAGCAAAGTATGCCGCATGAGGTCCCCCAAACCCCAAGGGAATACCGAAGCGCTGGGTGCTACCGACAGCAATATCAGCGCCAAATTCCCCAGGAGGGGTTAGCAAAGTTAAACTTAAAGGGTCTGCTGCTACCGTCACCAATGCACCCTTAGCATGAGCTTTTTCTATAAAAGCGCGGTAGTCATAAATGGTGCCATCACTTGCAGGATATTGCAGAACAGCCCCAAAAATTGCTTGATCAAAATCAAACGTCTGATGATCGCCGATAATAATCTTAATCCCTAATGGTTTAGCCCGTGTTTGTAACACGTCGATAGTTTGGGGATGGCAATCACCAGAGACAAAATAGGCATTTGCCTGATTTTTACAAACACCATAGCTTAGGCTCATCGCTTCAGCTGCGGCTGTGGCTTCATCGAGTAACGAGGCATTGGCGATTTCCAAACCTGTTAAATCGATAATCAGGGTTTGGAAATTCAGCAGCGCTTCTAATCGCCCTTGGGCAATTTCTGGCTGATAAGGAGTATAGGCAGTATACCAACCGGGGTTTTCTAGGATATTGCGTCCAATCACAGGTGGGGTGATGCAGTCGTAATATCCCATACCAATGTATGAGCGGAAAACCTGATTTTTGCCAGCAACTTTTTTTAACGATGCCAGTGCTGCATACTCACTTTCTGCTTCTGGTAACTTTAGCGGTTGCTTCAGCCGAATTGCCCGTGGAACGGTTTGGTCAATTAGGGCATCCAGGCTGGGAAACCCCAAAATCTTAAGCATTTGCTGGATGTCATCGGAGTTAGGGCCAATGTGTCTTGGCGCAAAACTACTTAACTTTTGACTTCTTTCGTCCAGCACTTGCTGCTCATTAGACTTGAGAATGGGGGCGTTTAATACCACAAATTATTCTCCAGATGGTACTATTTCATATTTTGCAATAAATACTTATGAAATTTAGATGTAACTTTTCAGTTCATCTAAATTTCATGACTTATCTTCGAGTGGAGTGGAAGATGGGAGAGATCGGGGAAAAAATTTTACCTCGTCCCCCTTGTCCCCCTCCCTTGTCCCCACTCCCATTCGACTACGCTCACGGCAAGCCTACTCCCTACTCCCCATTGCCTACTCCCCTTCTACCAGGGCGCGATACTCATCTGCTGTCAAGGCATCCTCAACTTCGCCAGGATCATTGACGCGCACTTTCAAAAACCACCCTTCCCCGTAGGGGTCTTCTGATACTTCTTCAGGAGAATTAATTAAAGCTTCATTGCGTTCTATAACTGTACCTGTCACTGGTGAATTCAGTTCTTCAACGGCTTTCACTGATTCAATTGTGCCAAAGTTTTCTCCTCTGGAAAGAGCGTCGCCAATTTCTGGCAGTTCCAAAAAGACGATATCACCCAATTCATGTACGGCAAATTCAGTAATGCCAATGGTGGCAATTTCACCATCTAGTCGCACATATTCATGAGAATCCAGGTATCTGAAATCTTGAGGATATTCAAAAGACATATCACTTCCTCTCCCTTGTCAAAAAAATTATTACCCCAATAGTCATCCAAGCCATATCTGGTAAATGAACCTTACTGTAGCTTGAGTAACTTACAAATATTAGAGCAGAAAGCCCATGAGCATGTGACCGACTGAGGAGAACACATCTCCCCGGATTTCTCACAAGTGAAAAAAATCATGGGCGTGAACAAAAATTTACAGGCTTTAATTGACTTTACTTGTTCAAATTTGAACTGTTCCGGTATACAATCTGTTTTATTGGGGGTCATGCTTAAAACTGCTGGAATTCATGTGTAATAGCCATTTTGGTAGTTTTTGATCCCGATTCTTTTAGGCTTTGTGAGAAATCCGGGGAATGAGGGTTCAGGCTCAGACTCCGATGAGTGACTTACAAATATTAAAAATTTGTAGAGTCCATTACATTCTTAATGCATCATTCTAGATACTTTCGATGGGTTACGCTGCTGCTAACGCACCCTACCAAGCCAGCGATCGCTCAACTCAACTGCATTAAAATATAAAGCGATCGCTTTTACAACTGTGCCCTTCTCATGAGATGCTATAGGCGTAGGTGTAGCCCGCCGCAGGCATCGCTCAATGCAATTCTGTATAAATATAGCGGTTTTTACTTGCGTTAAATACCAGCGATGTCTAACGATCAGCCTCTCTGCTTCTACCTACTCACCAATCAACCATGTTCCCTTGATCTTTACAAATTATCGGAGCATCACGGTTAAAAGTTGCTCAATAGAAACCCTATTAACTCAAAAAACTGGCTTGAATTCAAGCCAGTTTTTTGAAGCTATTGCAATTTATAGCAATAGCTTAATGCCGAATATTAATGGAACACACTTGAGAAGATATTATTAAACTTTCTCATTAAAATGTCAAGATTCCACTACTTATTTCCGCAGAACTTGCCATTAAGTATCGCCATTTCCTTTAAATTCTCCGCCTGTGCTGACAAACTCTTGTCACCAAAATGCTGATTCATCAACGCGGGGATTTGTGAGGCTTGAATTCGGCTATGGCGGGTTTTATCTGGCATTACTAAGTTAGGCCCAGCTTTACAGTTTTTCATACAACCAGTGCCCTTGATTGTAACTTGGTCTTCTAAACCGCGATCGCTTAAAGCCGCTTCCAACGCCTGACAAACTGCTTTACCACCGCGTTTCATGCAATCAGACTTTTCACATACCAAAATCGTGGCTTTAGTTTTAGCTGGTTTTACCTTGACATTATCAATAGATGGGGGTTCTTGTACTGGAGTCGTGTGAACTCTCTCCATCTCAGAACGCGCCGCCATCACACGTTCAGCTTTCAGTGTAATTTTGTCTTTTTTTATATCGTATTCTTTATAACCAACAACTTGTAGCCAAGTACCTGGTGGTAAGCGCAAATCAAAAGCAGCCCGTAAATGTTTAGCTAGTTTAATGTAAGACTCACCCTCATGAGTCGCCAACAGTAAGCCTTTAAGTTTATAGCCATCTTTAATCACAAACTCTATAAACCTGCCCTCAAGGCAAAATTCTGATACTTCTGTAGTCTGGGATGCACTCATTTTTTTGACCTATTTTAACTAATACAAGCTATCAAGCGAGAGATTCTCAGCAGCAGCCACAGATTATAACTATTGGTAACGAGTATACCAGCAGCGCTCAAGAGTCCAAATCTGGTCTTGACGACAGGCTGTAAATCGCCGGTTCACACTCCAAAGTTGAATAGCTGTCAGAGGAGAGCCAATTTCAACTTTCAATGGCTGGTTAGCCGCACAACTACAGGAAATGTCTAACTCCTTTAGGCGATGATACACTTGCCAGCGATCTGCCCAATTCACCTCTACAAGGTGCTTTATTTCTATTTCTGAACTAGATGATTTCAAGAAAATTGCCCTCAAAGTGCAACAAACTTGCAGTAACTATTAAGATTTAACTCCCTGCTTTTTGAAAGTCTTAGGAGTTTAGCCTCTGGACACTAGCATACCTTAAGTGCAAATAATTATCATTAATTTTGGAAAAAATAAAATTTTTGCAGCGATCGCATCCGGAAGAAATCAATTCAAAATTGTACCCTTACAGGGAAGCAAGCTACGCGCAGCCTCTGGTAGAGAAGAAAAAGACTAGGCCAGATGTAGCTTTAACTGACCGCAGGGTGGCAGATAAGGAGAAATTCTACCCTGTCTTCCCCATCTCCCTACTCCCTTGGAAAGTATGCATATTTAAGTCTATATGTCAATAATAATGATAGATATATGCAACTTGATGAGCGTACCATCATCCAGAAAACAATAAAGTTGAGACTTTTAGTAGGCAAGAATACAAAATGTTGTGATGGCGAATCGGCTTGATATTCATTATTAAAATGTTAATATGTAAAGAATAAGCAGTTAAAATCTATAACTGCTAAAAAGCGAGGAAAACAATGTCTGAAACGCAAACTTTGTTAAGGAATTTTGGTCATGTATATGACAATCCCGTATTACTGGATCACAGCGTAACTGCTCCAGTTACAGAAGGATTCAACGTTGTATTAGCTAGTTTCCAGGCACTATACTTGCAGTACCAAAAGCATCATTTTGTAGTTGAAGGCTCAGAATTTTACTCTCTGCATGAGTTTTTTAACGAAAGCTACGACCAAGTACAAGACCACGTTCATGAAATTGGAGAACGCTTGGATGGATTAGGTGGTGTGCCAGTAGCGACTTTCAGCAAATTAGCAGAATTAACCTGTTTTGAGCAAGAATCTGAAGGGGTATATTCCTCTCGCCAAATGGTAGAAAATGACCTAGCCGCAGAACAAGCCATTATTGGCGTAATTCGCCGCCAAGCTGCTCAGGCAGAGAGTTTAGGCGATCGGGGTACGCGCTATCTGTACGAAAAGATTTTGTTAAAAACTGAGGAACGTGCTTATCATTTGTCTCATTTTCTCGCCAAAGACAGCTTAACATTAGCGTTTGTCCAAGCTGCTCAAAGCTAAAACTCTCATCATCTAGATTTGTCTATTTAGACTGAAACAAAAAGTTGGCAGCACTAGCTCTTAAAATATTATAAAAATGGCAGAGAATGGCATCACTATTTCTCTGCCATTTTTAATTTAAGTAAACATATACACATAATATTTAACATTGAAAATTAGGACTTACGCACGAGTTACGGAATAACGTAGACGCTTCTCTACGAGACGCTACGCGAACGGCTTGCCGCAGGCTACCGCAGAGGCGCAGAGAAGCCAGTGCGTTGGGCGGGTTCCCCGACTTGTAGTAACTGGCGTGACACGCAGAAATCAGAGTTTCAGAGATATTTTGCGTAATTACTAAAAATATTTAGCAATTAGCTAGTTAAGATAGATTTTTATCTAATAAATTTATTTGTGCTGAATAATCAGATAGATATATGCCAAAATAAATCACCATCTGTTGCAAGCTATCATCACATTAAAAAATAAAAATTCGCAAAAGCTTAATAAATTTAAGCATCACAATTAAATAAAATTAGAAATACAAAATAATTATTGGGCATTGGGCATTGGGCATGGTTATTCTCCTTGTCCCCCCACTCCCCTTTATAATCAAACTTAGAAAATCTTAATAATAAAAAGCACGACAGGGGGTAAAGACCCTTAAAATAATCAGGATTTGTATTCTCGTACTCCAACATAACTACTATGCCCCGCCGTGACGACCTTCGGAAGATTTTACTGTTAGGCTCTGGTCCAATTGTGATCGGACAAGCCTGTGAGTTTGACTACTCTGGCACTCAAGCCTGCAAAGCGCTGCGAGAAGAAGGCTATGAGGTGGTTTTGGTCAACTCCAACCCTGCAACGATTATGACCGATCCGGAAACGGCCGATCGCACTTATATTGAGCCGTTGACACCGGAATTGGTCGAAAAAGTCATTGAGAAAGAACGCCCTGATGCTCTACTACCGACGATGGGAGGACAAACCGCCCTTAACCTCGCCGTTGCTTTAGCCAAAAATGGGGTGTTGGAAAAGTACGGCGTTGAGTTAATCGGCGCTAAACTACCAGCGATCGAAAAAGCCGAAGATCGAAAACTTTTCGGTCAGGCAATGGCAAAAATCGGGGTAGCTGTGTGTCCCAGCGACACAGCCGAATCTTTGGAAGAAGCCAAAGCTGTTGCCCGTCAAATTGGTACTTATCCCCTAATTATTCGTCCAGCTTTCACAATGGGAGGAAGTGGCGGCGGTATTGCCTATAACAAAGAAGAATTTGAAGAAATGGCACAGGTAGGTATAGATGCTAGCCCCGTTTCGCAAATTCTCATTGACCAGTCTTTACTGGGCTGGAAAGAATATGAACTCGAAGTGATGCGTGACTTGGCAGATAACGTGGTGATTATCTGCTCCATCGAAAACCTTGACCCTATGGGCATCCACACCGGCGACTCGATTACCGTCGCTCCCGCGCAAACCCTCACTGATAAAGAGTATCAAAGGCTGCGGGATATGGCAATCAAAATCATCCGCGAGATTGGTGTAGAAACTGGCGGTTCTAATATCCAGTTTGCCGTCAATCCGGTTAATGGTGATGTAGTTGTAATTGAGATGAACCCCCGCGTTTCCCGCAGTTCAGCTTTATCTTCCAAAGCCACGGGTTTTCCGATCGCTAAAATTGCCGCAAAATTGGCTGTAGGCTACACCCTAGATGAAATTCAAAATGACATCACTAAGAAAACTCCTGCGTCCTTTGAGCCGACAATTGACTATGTGGTGACAAAAATCCCCCGCTTTGCCTTTGAAAAGTTCCCTGGTTCAGAACCAGTGCTGACAACCCAAATGAAGTCAGTCGGGGAAGCAATGGCAATTGGGCGGACGTTCAACGAATCCTTCCAAAAGGCGCTGCGATCGCTCGAAACCGGACGCGCTGGTTGGGGTTGCGACAAAGCTGAGAAATTACCCAGTGGTGAACAAATTCGCGCCCAACTGCGGACACCTAACCCCGATCGCATTTTCGCCGTGCGTCATGCCTTGCAGCAAGGGATGACTATTGAGGAAATCTACGAACTTACTGGTATTGACCGATGGTTCTTGGATAAATTGCAACAACTGCTAGATGTCGAAAAATTCCTGAAGCGGACACCTTTACAGCAATTGACAAAAGAGCAACTTTATGAAGTGAAGCGGGACGGATATAGCGATCGCCAGATTGCCTATGCCACCAAAACCACCGAAGATGAAGTTCGCGCTTACCGCAAGTCACTAGGGATTATCCCAGTTTATAAAACTGTGGATACCTGCGCTGCGGAGTTTGAAGCGTTTACTCCCTACTACTATTCTACCTACGAAGAAGAAACAGAGGTAATGCCCGCAACCAAGCCAAAAGTATTGATTTTGGGTGGTGGCCCCAACCGCATTGGGCAGGGAATTGAGTTTGATTATTGTTGTTGTCACGCCGCCTATGCCTTGAAGGGAGCAGGGTATGAGACAATTATGGTCAATTCCAACCCAGAGACAGTTTCAACAGATTATGATACCAGCGATCGCCTTTACTTTGAGCCTTTAACAAAAGAAGATGTCCTTAACATCATCGAAACTGAAAATCCAGTCGGCGTAATAATCCAATTTGGCGGACAAACACCGCTAAAGTTGGCTCTCCCATTACAAGAGTTTCTTAACAATGACACTTCAGGACTGCTCACTAAAATTTGGGGTACATCGCCAGATTCCATCGACATGGCAGAAAACCGGGAGCGGTTTGAAAAGATTCTCCAACAGTTGAATATTGCCCAACCGCCCAATGGTATCGCTCGGACTTATGAAGATGCGCTGATTGTGGCCAAACGCATTGGCTATCCAGTGGTGGTGCGTCCCAGCTATGTGTTGGGGGGACGGGCGATGGAAATCGTTTATTCCGATGCTGAGTTGGAACGTTACATGACGTTTGCGGTGCTAGTGGAACCAGAACATCCGATTTTGATTGATAAGTTTTTAGAAAATGCGATTGAAGTTGATGTAGATGCGATCGCTGATCATACAGGACGGGTGGTAATTGGTGGCATCATGGAACACATCGAGCAAGCCGGGATTCACTCAGGAGATTCCGCTTGTTCCTTACCTTCCATTTCCCTATCACCAGCAGTTCTCAATCAAATTCGCACTTGGACAGTGCAGCTAGCACAAGCGCTGTCAGTCGTGGGATTGATGAATATTCAATTTGCCGTTGTCGGCGCAAGCAGCTATTCTCCCCAAGTTTACATTTTGGAAGCCAACCCCCGCGCCTCCCGCACAGTGCCATTTGTTTCTAAAGCAACGGGCGTACAGTTGGCAAAACTAGCATCCTTAATTATGTCAGGCAAAACCTTAGAGGAGCTACACTTCACCGAAGAAGTTATCCCCACACATATTGCCGTCAAAGAAGCAGTATTACCCTTTAATAAATTTCCTGGAACTGATACGATATTAGGCCCAGAGATGCGATCCACTGGTGAGGTGATGGGGATTGACAGCGACTTTGGCCGGGCCTTTGCCAAAGCGGAATTGGGTGCTGGAGAGCGTTTACCGTTAACGGGAACCGTATTTGTATCAATGAGCGATCGCGATAAAGCTGCTGCCGGTGGTGTGGTGAAGGAATTTATCGATTTGGGCTTTAAAGTGATGGCTACCCTTGGTACACGCCGAGTTCTTCTGGAACAGGGGTTAAATATTGAGTTGGTACTGAAACTCCATGAAGGTCGTCCCCACGTCTTAGATGCAATCAAAAACCAGAAAATCCAACTTATTATCAATACACCTTCAGGGGAAGAAGCCCAGACTGATTCTAGATTAATCCGCCGCACAGCTTTAGCTTACAAAATTCCGATCATTACTACCATCGCCGGCGCAAAAGCTACCGTCGCCGCCATCCGTTCCTTACAAACTACGACTTTGGACGTAAAAACTATCCAAGATTACTGCGCGATCGTCAGGGAGTAGGCTTGCCGTGAGCGTAGCCGAATGGGAGTGGGGAGTGGGGGAGATGTATGTAGCTTTAGCTTTCCTACGGAACGCTACGCGAACCCGCAGGGTGGGAGATCAGGGAGACAAAAAGCATTGGTGTCAACTTCAGCCAAAACCCTTTAAAACCTCGTTTCCAGCCTCTGGCTGGAAATGCAGCTCATTACGGCTCTGCCGCAAGTCTTGAGGCGGCAGCCCCCCATTAGGCATTAAGAGTCAGAGACTTCTTTTCGAGACAATTTCTAAAAGCTTGCTCTAGACGAGCTTTCACCTTAAGTTGACGCTAATGGGCAAAGAGAATAACCTATGCCCAAGAAAAAGTTAAACAATTGTTATAAGAGAATGACTATAGTTCTCATTAAGATATCTTGACAAATATGAGGAAGCTTACTTTGAGCCAGATAATTTCTTAAATTGACTTCTAGTCAGCCTTGAGAAAAAGGTTGACATTGCATGAACTGGAACAGCCAGGAAATTTAATGTCGCCATCTAGCCAAAACATTCTCATAAATGTTACAATTGTTAATAAGGTTCCAATAGAAAAATGTTTAAGAAGCTACCTTTTATCTAACTGTAGATACTTGTGGAAAGTAGGAAATAACTGTAATTTTTAGCAGTTAGTAGCCCAAATTTGATTATTATGAGCAGCCGACGAGTTGATCGGGCGCGTAAATTGCAAACCAGAGCATGGGTTCCCAGTCTGACTGGGTAGCACCCTAACAAAGCATCTATCCGTTAATGACCCTACCGCCAAACCCATCATTACCAAAGAGTAGCGCCATGAAGACCGCTCAGACAGCCACAGACCTCGTGCGGACTTACCTGCGTGAGATTGGCCGTGTGCCACTCTTAACCCACGAGGAAGAGATTTTCTATGGTAAGCAAGTGCAACGTTCCTGCGCTTTGCATCAATCAAGAGAATGTCTTGCCACCCAGTTAGATCGTCAACCGACTCTAGAAGAGTGGGCTAAAGTGACAAAGCTAGAACCAGCAGACTTGAACGAAGCGATCGCTGATGGTGAAATTGCCAAGCGCAAGATGGTAGAAGCCAATTTGCGCCTGGTAGTGTCCGTTGCCAAAAAGTACATAAAGCGTAACGTCGATTTACTGGACTTGATCCAAGAAGGTAGTATCGGTATGCAACGCGGCGTAGAAAAGTTTGACCCCACCAAAGGGTACAGATTTTCTACCTATGCCTATTGGTGGATTCGGCAAGCGATCACTCGTGCTATAGCCGAAAAAGCTCGTACCATTCGGCTGCCGATCCACATAACCGAAAAATTAAATAAGATAAAAAAAGCACAGCGTCAATTGTCTCAAAAATTGGGACGCGCTCCTACTGCTGGTGAGCTAGCTCAAGAATTAGAATTGACCCCCAAACAAGTACGAGAGTATCTAGAAAAGGCGCGTTTGCCCCTTTCCTTGGATTTGCGACTGGGTGATAATTACGACACCGAACTCGGAGAAATGCTAGAAGATCCAGGAGCATCTCCAGAAGAGTTTGTCATGCAATCTTCTCTATCTTATGACTTAAATCGCCTGATGGGGGACTTGACACCACAACAGAGGGAAGTGATCACCCTGCGCTTTGGCTTAACTGATGGGCAAGCCCTGACTCTGGCTAGAATTGGTGAAATACTGAACATCAGTCGGGAACGAGTCCGGCAAATCGAGCGCGAAGCCTTAACCAAACTTCGCAAGTCTAAAGCCAGCATGGATGAATATTTGGCAAGTTAGGGGAAAGTTAGGAGTGAGGAGTGATGAGTTTTTAATTAACTCTCACTTCTCAGTTTATTTGTTAATGATTGGGGTGAGAAAATACGCTGACTTTGGTACGGTTACACCTACTTCCACTCTGACGTTAGGTTGTTACATTAGTTGACAGGAAGACCAAATAGCTAGCTAAGTCAAATCCAAAACAGGTATTTAATATTCAAATCATAAGCACGTCAGCCAGTAATGGTAGTTAAGGAGCTAAAAAATGAGTAACCCATCCAATCGTGTCTCAGAATTTTTTAATAGCGAATCAGAAACTAGCGATTTATTATGGCAGTACGTTAAATCCTTGAGTCCAGAGACAGTTACCCAGCTATCCAAACCCACGTCTGCCGAAGTCTTTCAGGTGATGGAACGGAATATTACAGGACTATTGGGTAATCTACCTTCAGAACACTTTGGGGTTACTGTAACCACAAATCGGGAAAATCTGGGTCGGCTTCTGGCTTCTGCGATGATTAGTGGTTATTTCTTGCGTAACGCTGAACAGAGAATGGATTTTGAAATCGCCCTACAAGGAACTGAAACCAACAATAGCCAAATTGACTAGAGTAAAATTTAGGAAATTCTATATTGTTGGGCTGATAGCTAGTCACACTCACGGGAATACGAATTTAAAATAAGCTTTTGCGAAATATTTGCCCCTAATTCCCAATCATGCATCAGTTCAATCTGTTTAAAAAATCCCAAATAGTGACAAATGAAGGTTGAAATTTCAACGCATAGGCGCTTCTCTACGAGACGCTACGCGAACGCCTTCCCGCAGGGTAGGAAGGCGGAGGTTGGCGTACAGTAAGGCGGAGTTTTTGGATTTGGTTATCTCTGAACTCATGTAATTTGGTCATTAGTTCAACTAAATGGGTATTTCTAAATGATTAATCTACATTTGTGGATAAACTAACAGAGGTAGACAACCTTCGCAATAAATACAAACTCGGCAGAGTTCAAAGCAGTCTGCCGAGTTTTGTTATTAGTCAAGAGTCTAGAGTCAGGAATTCTTGCCCTACTCCCGATTTGCACAATCAATTATGAGTGAAACTAGTTCTTTCCCACCCCATAAAATCATTGGTGTTGCAGTAATTTGGAATGACCAAAAGCAAATTTTAATCGATCGCCGTCGTCCAGAAGGAGCGATGGGTGGTTTGTGGGAATTTCCTGGTGGTAAAATTGAGCCTGCTGAAACTATCAGCGAGTGTATTCAACGGGAAATTTCCGAAGAACTGGGAATAGTAATTGAAGTGGGAGAGCATCTGATTACTATTGACCACACTTATACAGACTTGCGTGTTACCCTCACAGTACATCACTGCCGTCATCTTACAGGTGTTCCCCAACCTTTAGAATCCGATGAAATTCGCTGGGTAACTTTGGAAGAACTGGAGCAGTTTACTTTTCCGAAAGCAAATATTCAAATTATTGCTGCCTTAAAAGGGAGTAGGGAGTAGGCTTGCCGTGAGCGTAGCCGAATGGGAGTGGGGGAGTGAGAGAGGAGAATTAAGCTAATGTACTTTTAATTTGCATAACCAGGGTGGGCTTTTCGGCCCACCCCACAAGAGTTTTACTTCTAGGTAATATGCAACTTTTATCTCCAACAGCTTAGTAACCAATGCCCCATGCCCCATGCCCAATGCCCAATACCGTAACAATCTATTAATTGCATCAGGTTGAGTCCCACAATTTTCTACAATAGGCGCAGGGACTTTGATTAAAGGTGTCAGTCAAACAAATGCCTAAAACCGTTGCCGATGTGATGAGCCGCGATCCAATTGTCGTTCGGGTAGAAACTCCACTAAAGGAAGCTATCCAAATTCTCGCAGAACGGCACATTAGCGGACTACCTGTTGTGGATGATGTCGGTAAATTGGTGGGCATTATCTCGGAAACCGATTTGATGTGGCAAGAAACTGGTGTTACTCCACCTGCGTACATTATGTTTCTTGATAGCGTTATCTATTTACAAAATCCTGGTACTTATGATCGTGATTTGCACAAGGCACTAGGGCAAACCGTTGGGGAGGTGATGAGTAAAAACCCGATCACTATTTCCCCTGATAAAACTTTAGCGGAAGCAGCTACAATCATGCACGATCGCAGCGTTCACCGCTTGCCAGTACTTGAGGGCGCAAGTCAAGTAATTGGTATCCTGACTCGTGGTGATATTATTCGGGCAATGGCTGCAAGTCAAGATTAGTCAGTTGTCATTAGTCATTTGTCAAGAGTTTTTTGACCCTTGAGTGTTGACTAATGATTATTTTTTACACCTTTGAAAATCAAGGATAACTAAATGAGTATTACTCCGGAGTCTGTAAAGCAATTGCTCAGTTCTGAGGATTTAGGCGATCGCTTACGTGCAGTAAATCAAATCCGCGAATTGGAACCTGCGATCGGCTTTGAATTAATTCAAAGTGCGATTGGCGATCGCAATTCCCGTGTCCGTTACTCGGCGGTGAGTCAAATGGATACACTCGGAACGCAGGATTTACAGTTATCCTTGGATATCTTGCGCGATCGCTTGCTTCATGACTCCGAAGTAGATGTCCAAGCAGCAGCAGCCGACTGTTTGGGCGCTCTGAAGTTACATGAAGCTTTTGAAGATTTGCAGCTGCTTTATCATACAACTGGTGAATGGCTAATACAATTCAGTATCATTGCGACATTAGGGGAGTTAGGCGATCCACGAGCCTTTGAATTACTCAAAGAGGCACTCTCATCAGAAAACGAATTAGTCCAAACTGCTGCTATTAGTTCTTTGGGTGACTTGGGAGATTTACAAGCAGTTCCCCTGTTAGCTCCTTATGCTACCAATCCCGATTGGCAAATTCGTTACAGACTTGTACAAGCCTTGGCTCGTTTAGGTAGTGCAGAAGCCAAATCTATATTAGAAACTCTGACTAATGATGAAGTAGATGCGATCGCAAATGAAGCCAAAAATTCTTTGCAATCAGTTTAAGTCTATCTCAGGTTAAGAAAATTCACCTTTAATATAGATTTGTCTGATAGTATAAAAAAAATCGACCTGGTTGGTAAATTTTGCATTCCAGCCAGATCGAATAGATAAATTAGAGTTACTTTTAGCAACTAAAAGTAACTTTTTTATATTTAGGATAGGTCTATTGAACGAAACTCTTGCGGCGGCGAGACATAGCCATTACTGCACCTACTGCACCCAAGCCTAGTAATGCAGCTGGTTCAGGAACTGAAGTTACTGCAAGACCTGTGAAAGTAGCCTTGAATGCTGTACCATTTTTGTAGTCATTTTCTGCATTAGTATCTTGAGTAGAAAAAGTTATATATCCCGTTCCATTGGTTTTGTTACCAGATCCATCATCAAAGAATCCAACGTAATTCAAATTTATATCTGTTCCTGCGTTCTGTGTTGTGAATTTTGGGGTGGCCAAAGACGTTAAACTAAATGTATTTGCTCCATCTCCTAAAGTACCAGGGGTTGCAAATACACCTAAGTCAAGAAAAACAGAACCCGATGTTAAGGGGTTAGTAGTAACGTTGAATATGTGAGCTGCGTCAAATGCTGTAAAACTTCCAGTTTGTAATGCTAGGGAAGCTAAACCAGGGGTAGGGGTAAATTGTAAGGATGTATTTGACACTGTAACTGTAGTAGCAGGAAACCCAGCACCACCGTAATTAAAACTACCATTGAGTGCAGCAGCTTGAGCAGACCCAGCAGAGGTAAATAACCCAGCAGCAACTAAGGGGATTGCAGCAGTAATGGCTAAAGTTGCATTTAGTAATGTAGATTTAAAACCAATCATTGTTGTTTGAGGCTCCTAGTAATAATTTTAAGTCAGAGCAATTGCTTTACTTTTAATCTCAGTAATTTATAAAAAATACTGTCAGTGAAAGCGAAGCTTGCGTAATCTATTTCTTATCTCCATAAAATCACATAGATTTAGAGCCGACAATATTTACTGAGTGGTCTTCATCACATCTTTAATGCATTACTATCCTTCATGAAATTTTAATTCCTTATATATCTGCCCTTTGTATATCTTTCATTTCATAGGGTTTAAATTGTTGGTAATAGTTCTGGCTTTAAGAAAAGTCATTTACGTATAATCAATGCAGTAGTAGTTTTTAATGCTTAAGCTTACTCAACCATATTTTAAATAAATGGAGTATGCAGTGTATTTATAATCTCTCGAGTTACTAATATTTAGTGAAACGGTTCCTCTCGTAGAATAAATGCGAGGAACCTTTGTATTTGTTTGCTATGGATATCAAATTGAATGCTTATAATAAATAGCTATAGCGCTTTCCAGGTGCATGAAGTAGATATCAAAACCTCACCCCCAACCCCTCTCGTTAGCAAGGAGAGGGGAGATAAATCAGAGCTTTATCGGGGTGAGAGGTTAAGCTGTACCTCATTCTTATTAGGAAACACTATAATTGCTAGCTATTACTGCTGTTATCAAATCTGTCAAACCTTTCAAATGCTAAGAGGCAAATACCTGTGGCCAAGTTGTCATCACAAAAACTACAACTGCGGCGATCGCTAACAAGCCTTGAATCAAGTTTCCAACCAAAGATCCGACGACAATTCCGATACCCGCCTTAACCGCCAACCCGAATTCACGTCGGTAAATATACTCACCAATAATTGCTCCCACAAGCGGCCCTAGTAAAATTCCTAGCAGTGGTCCCCCAAAAGGTAACGTTGGCAATAATCCCAGAAATCCCACTACCAAACCGACAATTGCGCCAATTTGCCCCCACTTGCTAGCTCCAGCTTGTCTTGCTCCCACATAGCTAGCTAAAAAATCCACTCCGACACTGAGAAGTAAAACAATAATTGTCACAATTAGGGGAATCTTGATCGCTGCAAAAGAACTACTAACGACTCCCCAGACGATAATTGCAATTAAGATTAAGCTGCTCCCAGGAATAGCTGGAACTACCGCACCGATAATACCCACAACCATTACGGCAAGTAATAGCCAATAAATAATTTGCATAGATAAAATTGTAAATTTACCAGTAAGGTAGCACAGATGGGCATTGGTGTTAGCTTAACCTTAAAAGGGCAGTTATAAACCACATCTACACGAGGCTTTACCCACAGAGGTGGGTTAAAAAACCTTAATTTTCTCTTAGCCCATGCAGGTGTGGCTCTTGTTTATGTAGCTGCGAATTCCATTGCCAAGACTTAAGTTGACTGTATATTCTATCTGAGCAAGATGGTGACAAATGCCTAGTACACTGTGATCAAAGTTTGCCTACTTTTAACAAGTTGCTGAAGTAGGGGCAATTCATGTAGCTTTAGCTGACCGCAGGGTATTGCCCCTACTTGTGTGGTTAATTGAGATGGTAGCTGAATTTACGCTGTGTCGCTTAATGCTTCTTAAACTGCTATTTAAAACCTCAAAACCCATGACGAGAAAAATATTAACTGGACTAAGTTCCCAAGCCTACGAACACCCTTTTGATCGCAAAGCCTTGGCTTCTTTGCAAAATATGCCCGGTGTCTCCCTGCTACTCAAAAAAGTTAATGAATACGGCATCGATCGCCTACTCAGACTGCAAAGCCTTGGTAGTGAAATCAGAATTTCGCCCCGTAATTTTCCTCAATTGCATCAGACATTTGTAGAAACCTGTCAAATTCTTGATGTTGCTCCACTTCCTGAATTGTATCTGTTTCGAGGCACCGGTCATATTCAAACCTACATTGTTGGGGTGGAAAAACCCCTTGTTGGTATCAATTTAGATGCAATGGAGTGGCTTGAAGCAGATGAGTTGCTTTACGTTTTCGGACATGAAGTTGCTCGCATCAAGAGTCAGCATATGGTGTATCACCAAATGGCAATTGTGATGCCAACTTTGAAAAATTTGTTGAGCAGTACCACACTGGGGGTAGGTGGCTTGCTAGCTGGTGGAATGGAACTAGGTTTGTATAATTGGCGAATGATGGCTAGGTTCACTGCTGATCGGGCTGCAATGCTTGCTTGTCAAGATATTGACGTAGCAACTACTACACTGATGAAACTCGCGGGTTTGCCACATGACTACTTGACTCCTCCTGTGATCGAAGATTTCCTCATCCAAGCTCGTGAGTTTGCATCGAATAACTTAGATAGTGTGGATAAAGTCACTAAGATATTAAGTTATACAGAATCAGGGCTTTCGTGGGTAGTTATGCGGGCTGGCGAGTTATTAAAATGGGTTGATTCAGGAGAATATAATAATTTAATTCAACAGCAAAATTTAAAGCCACCGGAAGAAGCGGAAGAAAAAGAAGGAAAGACACCGCAAGAAAAGGAAGGGTGGAATTTTTTGACTTCTTGGTGATTGAATTTTAGATTTTAGATTTTAGATTGCTGATTTTAGATTAAATTCTAAACTAGCGAATCAGCTAAGTACACGTCACTGTAAAAGGGGTTCGGAAATATTGAGACTTGATGTTGGTGTTGGGTTCCACTTCGTTCTACCCAACCTACAAATGATTAAATTCCATACCCTTTTTGTGGTGTTCTGTACTAAGTACTAAGAGTAACGGCTAATTTATCAGCAATTCCGGCAATCCAGTTTTCATCTTGTTTAGTGTAACTGCGAGGAGCATTCGCTGCCAAAATCAGCGCACCTTGGTTGCCAATAGGTTGACAAATTACACCTTGAGTATTTTCTGGTAAATAATCAAATTCAAGCCTACCTGGATATACTGCTAGCACAACTAGATAAATCGGCTTTTGTTTTTCGAGTACTTGTTTTAAGATTACTCCTGGTACAACTTCAGATTTAGTACCCAGAATCCCGCGACGCAACAAAACTTTACCTTGATAAAAAACCACAAGCGATCGCGTTACTGTATTAGTCAACAATAAATGAGATGCCCAGGCTAGCTCAGTTTTCACGGCTTCTGGTAAATCTGCTGCTAGTACAAAACCTTCTTCTCCAATTAGTTCTACAGTATCAGGCGATCGCGGCTGAACTTGCTGCCAAATTAAACCCGTCAAAATTAACACCGCACTCAAAATCACGCCCACTACATCACCACGCGCTTGGGATTGAGTTAGTTCCACTGTCAATAAACGGTTAATCAGCAAAAGCACAGCGCCTAACCCACCTACGACAAGGGGTAGACGCCGCAAAACTCGATTAGGATCAGGTTTAGTCATTAGTCATTAGTCATTGGGCACTTGTACTGAGCGAAGCCGAAGTATTGGGCATTGGACATTAATCAATAAGTTCTCCTCCCCCTGCTCCCCTGCCTCTCCTGCTCCCTCATTTCCTCACTCCTCCCCTGGTTCAATAATCCTCTGGAAAAGATAACCAGTACCCCGCGCTGTGAGAATCAATTCTGGGTTGCTAGGATCATCTTCTAACTTTGCCCGTAAACGGGATATATGTACATCTACTACGCGGGTATCCACATGACGTTCTGGTGTATAACCCCAAACTTCCTGTAAAATTTCCGAACGAGAAAAAGCTTCTCCAGAGCGACTGACTAACAACTCTAACAAGCTGAACTCCATACCCGTTAATCGAATCCGCTCATCACCTTTGTAAACTTGTCGCTTATTCGTATCGATTTTAATAATAGCGACATGGATCACCCCAGAACTAGGAATGCCAGAACCACTGGTTTTATCTACCCGCCGCAACACCGAGCGAATTCGAGCTTCTAGCTCCTTGGGGGAAAATGGTTTAACTACGTAGTCATCAGCACCCAATTCTAGCCCAGTGATGCGATCGGCTACATCCCCCAAAGCTGTTAGCATAATAATGGGCACATCTGATTCTTTTCGTAATTCTTGACATACACCATAGCCGTCTAGCTTTGGCATCATTACATCCAAAACTACCAAGTCAGGATCAGTTTTGCGAAAAATTTCTAAAGCTTCTTCCCCGTCGCCAGCCGTCACTACATCGTAGCCAATCATGGAAAGGCGCGTTTCCAAAATCCGGCGAATGCTGGCTTCGTCGTCTACCACCAAGATTTTTTCTTTATGGCTTTCCAAGTTTATCAAGGCTCCTTCACTAAAAATTTACATGATTAATTTTTAATACCATAATATTAAGATATCATTCCATCAATTAATTTGGAAAAACCTCTAAATACTACTATGATTAGATTTTAGTTTTTTTCAAGAATTAAGTAAATATTAAGATTATTTAATAATATTTAAGAATGGCAAAGCCAAAAACCTTTTTTGTTTGTAACGATTGTGGAGCAGAATCCCCCCAGTGGTTTGGTAAGTGTCCAGCTTGCGGTACTTACAACTCTTTGGAAGAACAAATTTCTATTCAATCCTCAGTAGATGTACCTAGTCGGGGGGGAGTGAGTAGTTGGCAATCAACTCAAACCAATGGCAAATCTCGCGCTAAACCAGCTAAAGCGCGAGCTTCCTTAACATTTGACCAAATTACCGATCGCCAAATCGCCCGTTGGGAGTCTGGTTATGGAGAATTGGATCGCGTACTTGGGGGTGGGATTGTCCCCGGCTCTATGGTGCTGATTGGTGGTGATCCAGGGATCGGTAAATCTACTCTATTATTGCAAGTATCAAATCAATTAGCGCAAAAATATCGCATCCTTTACGTAACTGGTGAAGAATCGGGACAGCAGGTAAAATTACGAGCTTCTCGTTTGGGAGTATCAAAAAAACTAAGTGTGGTGAATGAGGAGAATGTTACAGTACTAGAGACTACACTTCCCATAGACCCTGACAGTATAGGTGCAGATTTATATGTACTGCCGGAAACAGATTTAGAAGAAATTTTACGCGAAATAGACTCTCTAAAACCAAACGTGGCGGTGATTGATAGTATCCAAACGGTGTTTTTTCCGGCGCTGACTTCTGCACCAGGTTCGGTGGCTCAGGTACGGGAATGTACCGCAGCACTGATGAAGGTGGCGAAGCATGAAGATGTCACCATGCTGATTGTGGGACACGTCACCAAAGAAGGAGCGATCGCTGGGCCAAAAGTTTTAGAACATTTAGTAGATACAGTGTTGTATTTTGAAGGCGATCGCTTTGCCTCCCATCGGTTATTACGGACAGTCAAAAACCGCTTCGGCGCAACTCACGAAATCGGCATCTTTGAAATGGTGGCAGAAGGATTGCGAGAAGTTGCCAACCCCTCAGAGCTATTTTTAGGCAACCGTGACGATCCCGCTCCTGGTACAGCGATTGTAGTTGCTTGTGAAGGTACTCGCCCCATTGTTGTCGAGTTGCAAGCTTTGGTGAGTCCCACCAGCTACCCTTCCCCTCGGCGGGCTGGAACTGGCGTAGACTACAACCGCCTAGTGCAAATTCTCGCCGTCTTAGAAAAACGGGTGGGAATTCCGATGTCCAAGTTAGATTCCTACGTTGGTTCTGCGGGTGGGTTGAATGTGGAAGAACCGGCGGTAGATTTGGGAATAGCGATCGCGATCGTTGCCAGTTTCCGCGATCGCATCGTTGATCCCGGTACAGTATTAATCGGTGAAGTTGGGTTAGGGGGACAAGTGCGATCGGTTTCCCAAATGGAACTGCGGTTGAAAGAAGCTGCTAAGTTGGGATTTAAACGAGCGATCGTCCCAAAAGGAACCAAATTTCCCGATCTTAATATTGAGATATTACCAGTATCTAAAGTAATAGATGCAATTATTGCCGCCATCCCGCATCAGGAACTAACAAATGACGATTTAGAACCCGATGAAGATGAGTAACCATAGCTCCGCTTTTTCAGTTGTTGGGGGGATGAATACAGTAAAATACCACAGCAAAGGAGAATCCACGATGACAACCCTTAGCCAAGACTATCAAATCACTTGGGAAAAACTACCCGATGATTACAAACTGCCAGATGATCCAGTGGACAACATCAACCAACCAGCCTTAGCAGCTGCACTTACACAAAGCTTAGAACTTGCCGGAAAACTCCCACCCAATGCGCTCACACCAACTAATTACGGCATCTGCGCCACATTAAATGGCAAAATCGTCGTTAAAGCTCCAGACTGGGCGTATATTCCGAAAATCGGTGTTGATAGAGAAGAAGTAATACGCAGTTATACCCCCCAATTACAAGGAGACATCCCCGTAATTGTGATGGAATTCCTTTCTGATACAGAAGGCGGGGAATATTCCATTAAACCCACTTATCCCCCTGGTAAATGGTTTTTTTACGAGTGCGTCTTAAAAGCTCCAAACTACGCCATTTTTGAACCCAATAGCGGCAATTTAGAAGTTTATCGCCTAGATCACAATACAGGCAGGTACATTGTACAAACCTCCAACGAAAACCAACATTACTGGATAGGGGAAATGAATCTTTACCTTGGCGTCTGGCAAGGTATGCGTGAAAACCGCACAGGAAAATGGTTGCGGTGGTGGGATGAACAAGGAAACCTTTTACTCTGGGGTACAGAATTAGCTGAACAAGAACGCCAACGTGCCGAACAAGAACGCCAACGTGCTGAACAAGAACGCCAACGCGCTGAACAAGAACGTCAACGCGCCGAACGACTAGCAGCACAATTGCGGGCTGCGGGAATTGAACCTGAAGATTAGACTTTTTGCAAAGAATTTAGATTTGCTAGATTAGCGAAAAATTTGCTAAATCTAGCATTTTTTTAGAGGGATGAAATTTTCAATAATAAGGTCTTGCGCTCTGTTACAATTCTGCGATCGCCTGCTGAAAGTGAGTTTACCAGGACTTACACAAACAATAGCTAAAACCCTGATTTTGAGGTAGGGGCAATTCAGGAATTGCCCCTACCACGTATAGTTTTGCGTAAGTCCTATAACCTTGAAAAAATGCGTCGTTTTGCCAGAGAATATCCTGTAAGGCTTTCAGTATCGTTCTAAAATTGTCCGAAGTATTGATTCCCCTAACCACTGAGAGAGAAATTAGTTTATCCTGGAAACAGAAAAAGATTAAAAAATTTTAAATTCTGCTCCAACTGTACTCATGCAATGTATTGTTAATCGCCGCGCCCAGTTTTCAGCAAGTCATCGCTATTGGTTGCCAGAACTGAGTGAAACTGAGAATATTGAAAAATTTGGTGCTTGCTCTAGATTTCCGGGACACGGACATAACTATGTCTTATTCATCTACCTAGCCGGGGAATTGGATGAATATGGCATGGTGCTGAACTTGTCTGATGTGAAACACGTAATTAAACGGGAAGTTAGCAGTCAATTGGACTTCTCTTATCTCAACGATGTGTGGTTAGAATTTCAAGAAACTCTGCCCACTACTGAGAATATTGCACGGATTATCTGGCAGCGTCTAGCAGCCCATTTACCTCTAGTCCGTGTGCAGTTGTTTGAACATCCTGAACTTTGGGCAGATTATATGGGAAACTCAATGGAAGCCTACCTCACCACCAGTACTCACTTTAGCGCCGCCCATCGGCTAGCTCATCCTAACCTCAGTAACGAAGAAAATACTGAGATTTATGGCAAGTGCGCTCGTCCCCACGGTCATGGACATAACTATCATTTAGAAGTAACTGTCAAAGGTAAAATTGACCCACGTACTGGGATGATTATTGATTTAGGCGCCCTGAATCAACTGGTAGAAGATTATGTGATTGAGCCATTCGATCACACCTTTTTAAATAAAGACATTTCTTACTTTGCCGAAGTTGTGCCCACTGCTGAGAATATCGCACTTTACATTAGTAATTTACTGCGATCGCCTATTCAGGAATTGGGAGCTAAACTTTATAAAGTAAAATTGATTGAAAGCCCTAATAACTCCTGTGAAATCTACTGCACGGAGTCAGAATCAGAGTCAGCCAGCCCAGCCGTGAATCAGCCAGTATTAGCACAAGTTTAGGTAATTGGAAACTTAGGCATAGGACATAGGGAATTTATATCATCCCAATGCCCAGCTAGAAAAGTTTACTAACTAAGCAGTTGAAACCAGGTAGCAAAGGACTTGTCAATTCATCTTGACTAAATAAAGTAATTGCTAACTTTAATGCAGCCTGTTCACGACAATAAACTTCAACTTTCTTCTGTATAGAATCACAAATCCAATATTCCTGAACCCCTTGCACCGAGTAAAGCTTTAGCTTTGTTTCCCTGTCGCGTTTCTCATTTTTTTCACCGGGAGATAAAACTTCTACTACTAACTCTGGTGCGCCCGTCAGGAGTCCAGCCTCATCTAGCAAGTGTTTTAAACGTTCATGACTTGCCCACAGCACATCAGGGATCACATTGTCAGAATCTGAGAAAATAATTCCAGGTGCGATGTCTGACGACAAGCTGCTTCTCTGCGAGACGCTCCGCGAACGCATCTACGCAGCCTGACCTAAACCAGTTTCATCTGACCAATTCTTAAGATCTGTAACAATATTGGCGCAGATCGTTTGATGATCCCAGTTAGGTGCTTTAGTCACAAATAGTTCTCCGTCAATAATCTCATAGCGATTCCTGCGATCGCGAAGTGTCTCGGAACGAGAATCGCTAGCAAAGAACTCTAGATCAGCAGTCGTCCAACGCACTGGATCTGTTTGCATAGAAACCCTCTAGCATTTTTATCGAAAAGTTGGGTTTAAAACCCCGTGCTTCTAGCACGGCTTTATATTTACCAGCATTGGATTTGCCACGAATATGTTAAGATACTAGTTAGTACCGATGGACAGTCGGGAATCCAAAACGCCTATGCAGACGGTTTGCTCTTGTACTGAGATATTTCAGTCTAGGTCAAAGTTGAAATCCCGTAAGGGAGCAACTAGGAAATCTTTGAAGTGATTCTTAGAAGCTCCGTACCTTCTCCCAAGGGGAGACGCAAGCGCGAACAAGTCGGAGTCATGTCACAAATCATATTTTAAAAATACCGACGACGGGCGGAATGTCGCAAATAGCGATAAATGCCCCAGGCTAAAACTCCAAAAAAGAGATTTAATAAAAAGCGACTAAATATAAACCATAAAATATCACTGTCAAAAAGCTTCGACGGACTCAAAGGACTAAGAATCCTGACTAAGAGAAACAGCCCAAAAATAGCATTTCCACCCAGCACCAGAGCAAACAGCACTAAACTCCTCTGCCAGTAACGGCGCTGGGGTGTACGGTCCCAAATCAGGGTAATGGCGGATTTACCTTGCACTTTTCGGAGTAATTGTTCCAATCGCCAAAACATCCACAATAGAAACGGAAAGAAACCATAACTAAGGAAATGCAGGGGTAGTGAGTAACGCCAAGCACTAGATAGGATATTAACTAGGGCATGACAGATTACAGAATTTAGCCAAGCCCTAAAAATGAAATTCCTGTCTCGATTTAACCGAGTGTGCGAGGAAATGTATATTCCCAAGGCATACCCCCAAGGCGCAGAAAACATGGCATGGACTGGCGTGCCAATAATACGGTCAAAAATTGATGCGGTATCGTGGAAAAGGTAAATCCAGTTCTCCTCGGCAGTGAATCCAAGGGCAACGGCTATAGTGAACAAGAAAATGGTAGACTGAAGTAATCGATACCTGCGTTGTAGATAGCAGGTTGGGACAACAACTGCTATCAACTTGCAGCCTTCTTCAATTAAACCTACTTCTACCAGCTGTCGCAAGGCAATACCAGGAAGCGTAGACGCGCAGCGGCTTGTCGGCAGACATCGCTTGATCTGATGCCAGCCTACAAAAGAGTTGGCGACAGTTTCAAAAATCCATTCGAGGCTCAGGGCTAAGATCCCAGATATTACCCCGATGATAAAGAACATCAGCAACTTTACCAGAGGTGGGGCAAATGGCACCCGACAGTAGTAGTAGCCTAGCAGCAGCAACGGTGGTATTGCTGCCCATAGCAGTAGAGAGAAATCAACCACTCACCTGAGCAATTATTGTGCGGTGACGGTGGGTATTGTTAGTGATAGTGGGAGTCTGGAAACCCGCTTCAACAATAGCCTGCTCAATGTCCAAAGCGAAATATTCATCTAAATACGGTTCAGTACTTTTAAGCAACGTCAAAATGTAAGCTGGCATTTTCTGGTAAACTTCAGATTTGGGATTCATGTCCATGATTGCCAAGTAGCCACCCGGACGCAGCACGCGCCGCATTTCAGCTAAAATCTGTCGGGTTGCTGATTGGGGTAATTCGTGACACATCAGGAAAATGGAGACTAAATCAAAAGAGGCATCTGGTAGTCCAGTTGATTCAGCTTGGGCATGAAGCCAGTTTATTTTAGCTTGACGTTGTTGGGCGCGGTAATTGGCAACGGCTAAGAAGTAGGGAGATAAGTCCAAGCCTGTAATGTTGGCATGGGGATAAATTTCTTGCATGGTAAATGTACTCAAACCCACACCGCAGCACAAATCTAGGATGTCTTGGGGTTGATTGGGGATTTGCGCTTTCAAGATATCGTGGTAACTTTGGCGCAGTTTAGCATCTCCTTGGGCTCCAGCATCCTGCCAGATTCCGGCATGGACAGTACGAGCCGCAACTTCCAATTCAAAAGCCGCTTTCCAGCTGAGGTTTCCGCCTTCGTAGGCATGAAACGGACGCAAGTAGTATTCTGGATAGGAAAGCTGAGGATTTTGTACTTGAGCTAGATCAGCCTTCCAATCACGCGCCTCTAGTGTCTTAACTTCTTGCGTCCAAGGCACACCAATTCTGTCGGCACGTTTAATCATCATTTGTCTAGCTTGATGCTTGGCTAGATTAGCTAAAGGCTTGATTGCCAATATGCCATTTACCAAGCGGGAAGCGAAGCCAGGATTAGTGTTTACAGCAGCAGTCATAAATCAGTTTACATTTAAGAGCCTTTTTTACTTATGACATACTTGCTGGACAGCAGTCTAGAAGTAAATAGAAACTTGACATCTGGAGATTGGCGAGCTGCGTTCAGGGGCTGCTAATAACCTTGAACTCAGCACCAGAGGCTTCCTTCAGTCTGCCGCAAAGCGATTGTTAGATCGCGACAGACTTCGCAATCTTCGCAAGCAATCGCAATGCTTCATTGACGGAAGCCGAATCTCGAAATATCTCTGCTACATCTGGATCAAGAACCACAACATTACTTGATTGCACATAAGCTTCATAGTACTTACCACGAACACCGCCTGAGAAATCGTACTCAGGTCTCATCTCATCATTGGCTGTTATTTCAGGTTCCTGACTCATAGCTTCTTGTTTCCTGTCGAGTGGCTAAACGAGCATTAATTAATCGCACCTCACCCTCTCGTTCCGTGTGGGACACAACCAAAAGCCTTTGCAACCTTGACTGACCTGTCGTAATCAGACGGAATTCACCTATTGAGTGGTCAGGGTCAGGAATTGTAACAGCTAGTGGATCTCCGAAGATTGTGACAGCCTCTTCAAAAGACACACTATGTTTCTTGGCATTGCTACTTGCTTTATCTGAATCCCACTGAAACTTCATAAAGCTATTGTACTCTCAAGCAGCAAAACTACCTACCAATATTTTTCAACAGCGCACCAATACTGTAAGCTATCTCTTGACTTTTTGATTATTGCCTTGGTTTTATTTTTGGCAATTCGCGCCTTCCAAAGATTCAAAGAGAAGAAGAAATCGCCGATGATCTCCCACCATCAGATGCTACCCTTGTAGCTCGTGGGGAGTGGGGAGTAGGAATTTTAGATTTTAGATTTTAGATTTTAGATTGAAATTTAATCCAAAAGACGCGACGCTCGAATACTCGCTAACGCTCCGCTATCGTCAATCCAAAATCCAAAATTGAATTGCCCAATGCCCAATGCCCTACTTTGCAGTATTCGGCTTGAGAGCTAACAACATCTCCAATTCACTGGTGGATTTATTCGGGCTAGTGGCGGTAACACCAAAACCACGAATGGAACCGAGGATGGTGATGGTATCGGCGTTACTCCCGATAAAACTATTGATCAGGGGCACAGTTTTGGTTTTATCCATATCCAGGTAGAAATAGCCGGCGTTGGGTTTTTGCAAAGAACCAGTAACGGCTTTGAAAGCGTCGCTATTGTCAAGGGATTGATTTTTGCGATCGCCGATCGCTTCCGCAATTGGTCCACCAAGACCTACAAATAAAGTGTCTTGATCCAGCCAACCATGCGCCAATAAAGCTCCTTGTTGGGGGATTTGCCATTCAGTTACGTCTTTACCACCAATATTTCTGTTGGCGATGTTGATTTTTTGGCTTTTGGCGAGGGTATCCAATTTCGTTAAGGTGGCTTCGGCAGTTTTGCGATCGCTAGTATCAAATAGTAAAGCACCTCCAAAACCAACACCCGCTAACACCCCTTGATTTGATGGAATCGCACCAAAGGCAAATTCCCCATTCATCCAGCTAAAAATATCCTTATCCAGGTCTATATTGGCAAATTTTAGTTGCGATCGCACTTGTTCCAAAGCTTGCTTCATTTGGGGATAATCTTTGGACTGTTCTACTACCGTTTCCCAGCCACGGCTGATGCCACTTCCGCTAATCAGAGCAAAGGTATCAATCGGAAATTGCCCCACTATATTCCCAGAAGTTGATTGATACTGAAATTTATTTAGTTGCGGATCTAAATTGGCGATCGCTTTTAGCCGCACTCCCGCATCATCAACACCAACACCCGCCACCACGGATTTTATCTGCTTAAGTTGCGTCAGGGTTTGTGCAGGTAACTGCTTTGCCTGCGGACTTGCAGCTGATAATTGCTGTACCATGCCTGCATAGTCTGGTACATAAATTTGGGCGAGGCTGTTTTTAACATCCACTCCTTGGTTGAGAATGCTGCTAGCACCTTCTTTACTAGCAAAAGAAGACTGTCCCTTAAAGGTGTCAATTGCTTTTTCTACAGCTTGCTTTTCCGGGGCTAATACCAAGTGAGTATTATTTAAAACTACACTATATGTCGGCTTGCCATTTTGTGTAGTTTCGATAATTTTTTGACCTTCGTAGTCAGATTCCTGGAATTTCACCCCTTTTTCTGACTTCAATTTGCTAGCAAAATTTAAGGCGCTGAGTTTGTCCTTGATTCCCACCACGATCAGGATATTCGGTTTCTGCTGTAAATTTGTTGGTACATTAGGTGTCCCAGATGGCACGTTTAACTGCACCGGCTTCACAGGATTTGCTGGCAGTACAGCAATCATCACACTACCAGCCCAAGGCTTTATGTCTTTTTCATAAGAAAGGTTACTGTTACTGAACACTTGCTTATTGAAATTTTCCAGACCTTTTGCCACTAACTTTTGTGCTTCTGGAGTGCCAAACTGCTGTAACTTTGCCCAGCCTTGAGAGTCAGTAGTAATATAAGTTGCCATCAATGCTGTTGAAGGTACAACTTTCGCACTGTCTAGAGCGTCGGAACTACCTCCTGATGGGCTTTTAAAATACGTGTAAGCCGCTATACTTCCGGCTACAACTACAGCCGCACCAACAGCCGGAATGAAAAACTTTGATTTACTTTCAGGCATTTTGTTATCCTCTTTTGCTTAGATTGTCACCGAGATTTATACAAGTGTCATTGTAGAGTTTTCGGATTTGTTCATAATTTTCGCTCATTGATCGGTATTTACTGATAAAATTAATAGTCCTATATATAAGTTAGCGGTCTAAAATTACTTCAAAGGGATGATGAGCGAATCCGCAAATGTTATCCTGTTCATCTCAAACAAAATAGCCTGTTCAGCAGCAGCAAGCTATCCTAAGTTATAAGAATAATTAGGAGTTTTTGTAGTTAACGAGAATCGATCGAGGTGCAAGAGACTCTTGACCCGATGACAAAAAAGTGCAAAATATCAGGAAAAGTAAATGCGGTAGGGATATGGAAAAAGTCCAAAGATCGGCAGCCGATCTTCGGAAATTCGGGTGAGATTAATTTCAATCCCCCAATCCCAAAGGGGAGTTCTCACCTCCGTAATGCCCTCTTCAGGGAAATACATTTAGACACCGCAATTTTGCTTAACTACATCCAGCCAAGCCAGAGTTTTCAGAATTACAAGGTCAGTAAGGATCAATGTCGAAGTCTTATTTTGATACAGATAATAACGGACACAAGCCTTTTGAGTTACCGGGAGCAAGACCACACTACAACCCCGATCGCCCCGGACAGGTAGAGCATATTTTTCTCGATCTCAGCTTGGATATCCCTAAGCAAAGCTATCAGGGCAGCTGTAGCATTCGCCTGTTGCCAATCCG
This sequence comes from Nostoc sp., assembly GCF_036919815.1. GTDB lineage: Bacteria > Cyanobacteriota > Cyanobacteriia > Cyanobacteriales > Nostocaceae > Nostoc. The sequence goes on along the minus strand of NZ_JBALCE010000031.1, from coordinate 29,986 downwards.
TAATGGCATTGACCGTTTGATTTTGGATGCTGTTAACCTGAATATCGAGTCTGTGCAAGTAGACCAGGTGCGAGAAAATTTTGACTACGATGGGGAACAGCTTTCTATCCAACTTTCGGAAGCGACCCAGATTGGTAAATGCTTGCTGATTGCGATCGCCTACTCGGTGACAAAACCGCAACGCGGTATTTATTTTATTCAACCAGACAAGCACTACCCAAACAAGCCCACCCAAGTTTGGACTCAGGGCGAAGACGAAGATTCTCGCTTTTGGTTCCCCTGCTTTGACTATCCCGGACAACTGTCTACTTCCGAAATTCGCGTGCGTGTTCCTAACCCTCTGGTGGCGATTTCCAACGGCGAATTGATCGACACCACAGAAGATGGTGATTACAAAATCTACCATTGGTCACAGCAACAAGTTCATCCTACCTACTTGATGACTTTGGCAGTAGGTGATTTTGCTGAAATTCGGGACGAGTGGCAGGGGAAACCAGTCACGTATTACGTAGAAAAGGGACGGGAGGAAGATGCTAAACGCAGCATGGGCAAAACTCCGCGGATGATCGAATTTTTGAGCCAAAAGTATGGTTATCCATACCCTTTCCCGAAATACGCCCAAGTTTGCGTCGATGACTTCATCTTTGGCGGGATGGAAAACACCTCCACAACCCTGTTAACAGATAGATGCTTGCTGGATGAACGCGCCGCCTTAGATAACCGCAATACCGAAAGTTTAGTTGTCCACGAACTCGCGCACCAGTGGTTTGGTGATTTGGTGGTAATTAAGCATTGGTCTCATGCTTGGATTAAGGAAGGGATGGCTTCCTATTCTGAGGTGATGTGGACAGAACAGGAATATAGTCCAGAAGAAGCAGCTTGCTATCGTTTATTGCAAGCTGGTCGTTACTTCAGTGAAGATAGCAGCCGCTACCGTCGGCCAATGGTAACACATATTTACCGGGAAGCTATTGAACTTTACGATCGCCACATCTACGAAAAAGGATCTTGTGTTTATCACATGATTCGGGCGCAATTGGGAGATGAATTGTTTTGGCAAGCAATTCAAACATTTATCCAAGATAATGCCCACAAAACCGTAGAAACAGTAGACTTACTCAGGGCGATTGAAAAGGCTACCGGACATAATCTTTTGTTCCTCTTTGACCAATACGTTTATCGTGGTGGTCATCCCGATTTTAAAGTAGCTTACTCTTGGGATGGGGATGCTAATTTGGCAAAAATTACGGTAACTCAAACCCAAGCTGTTGAAGATAAAAATGGCAGCAAGGATTTGTTTGATCTAAAAATACCTATTGGTTTTGGCTATACGCAACAGTCAGAAGTGAAGAGTCAGGAGTTAGGAGTAGAGACGCGATTAATCGCGTCTGTACAGGAGTTAGGAGTTAAAAATAATTCACAACTAAAAACTTTTGTAGTGCGGGTGAATGAACGGGAACAAAGCTTCTACTTTCCCCTAGAAAATAAGCCCCAATTTATCAGTTTTGATGTGGGGAATAATTACCTGAAAACAGTAGCTTTAGAGTATCCAATATCGGAGTTAAAAGCACAGTTAGAATTTGATCCTAACCCGATTTCGCGCATCTATGCAGCAGAAGCTTTGGCGAAAAAGGGCGGGTTAGAAGCTACTATTGCACTATCTGCGACGCTCAAAAATGACCGATTGTGGAGCGTGCGTGTGGAAGTGGCGAAACAACTAGCCAAAATTAATTTAGACCAAGCCTTTGATGGCTTAGTTCTGGGGTTAAAAGATAAAAATGCTTACGTGCGACGATCTGTAGTGGAAGCACTTGCTCAAATCAAAACTGCTGAAAGCTATAAAGTTGTGAAAGGGTTAGTGCAAAAAGGCGATCCCAGCTACTACGTAGAAGCAGCAGCTTCTCGGGTTATCGGGGCGATCGCATCGGCAAACTTGGAAGATAAACCCAAGGAAGACAAGGTATTAAAGCTGCTAAAATCCGTTTTAGAAGAAAAGGCAAGTTTGAATGAAGTTGTGCGGAGTGGTGCGATCGCCGGTTTAGCTGAATTCAAAACCTCGGAAGCTGCTTTAAATCTACTGATCGAATATACCAAACTTGGTGTACCACAACCCCTACGTTTAGCCACAATTCGCGCTTTAGGAAAGATTTCTGTAGGTCAAAGTCCGGTTAATTTGGAACGGATTTTAGAAAAATTAACCGAACTAGCCAAAGAAAGCTTCTTTTTAACGCAAGTGGCGGTAGCAGCAGCATTAGGACAAATGGAAACACCCAAAGCAGTCGGAATTTTGCGATCGCTAGTTGAACAAACAGCCGATGGGCGTGTACGTCGCTATGCTGAAGAAGAAATTTCTAAGGTGCAAAAGAACATTGGTTCCGAAAAAACCCTGCGTCAATTGCGTGAAGATTTCGACCAACTCAAACAACAAAACCAAGAATTGAGAAGCCGTTTAGAAAACTTGGAGGCCAAATCTAAATAGCACTAGATGATAATTAAAAGTAGCTAATTGGTAATTGGTAATTGTGGCAAAATCACTACCAATTACCAAAGCTGTACTTAACACTATAATCTTGATGATAAATTTGCATAATATAATCAATCAAAAAGCTTCTAAATCTACACTCTCTAGCAAAAGTTTATTTTTGATGTAGCTGATAGCAAACATGGTTACTGAGTTCTCATATCCTGCTGAAATTTACATATTAAATATTTATATTTACGTAAAGTATAATTAAGAAAAGATAAAATCATCGGAAACTGGAGTAATTAGTTGTAGTTTCATAAAGTATAATTAAGAATAAAGATAAATAAATCTAGGCAGTAAAATCAGCTAAAAACGCCTCGAACACTATCACCAAAGGGTAAAGTTCTAGTTGTTTTAGAGAAAAGACTACCGCTATCCTAAACTTGCAACTAACTTGTGGCTTAGGAGAAAAACAATCATTGTAAATTCTTTCAGTTGAAGAGGCAAATAAAGGCGTGGGTCAGTTTCAACCTACTCAGCTACAACTCTATAATCCAGATGCGATCGCTCGCTACTATAGTTACCGTCCCTGGTTAGCCTGGGGGCGACTGCTGAGAATTATCTGGTCTTTTGCGGGATTTATACTCAGTCTGAAGTGGGACGAATGGCAAGATCAAGTTGAGCAGAACAAGGGTAAACGAGCTATCCAGTTGCGAGAACTGCTCACCGGGCTGGGCCCGACTTTTATTAAAGTTGGTCAAGCCCTGTCCACCAGACCTGACCTGATACGCAAAGATTTTTTAGAAGAACTGATCAAGTTACAAGATCAGTTACCAGCTTTCGATAATGCGATCGCCTACCAGATTATCGAAACTGAACTAGACCGCCCTATTCACGAAAGTTTTAGCGAACTGTCACCTAACCCCGTAGCTGCTGCTAGCTTGGGTCAAGTATACCGTGGTCGTCTGCTCAGTGGTGAAGAAGTCGCAGTCAAAGTGCAACGCCCCAACTTACACCCGGTAATCACACGCGACCTATATCTGATGCGTTGGGGAGCAGGTTGGCTAGCTCCTTGGTTGCCTTTAAATCTCGGTCACAACCTAACTTTAATTGTGGACGAGTTTGGCACAAAGTTATTTGAGGAAATTGACTATATTAATGAAGGCCGCAACGCCGAAAAATTTGCTCTCAACTTCCGCAACGACCCGCAAGTAAAAGTTCCAGGCATTTACTGGCGTTACACCAATACCCACGTTTTAACCCTGGAATGGATTAATGGCTTTAAGCTGACAGACACTAAACGCATCCGTGAAGCAGGTTTAGACCCAGAAGGGATCATCCAAATTGGTGTAACTTCAGGATTGCAACAGCTCTTACAATACGGCTTCTTCCATGCTGACCCCCATCCCGGCAATTTGTTTGCGATGCCTGATGGACGTATGGCTTACATTGATTTCGGCATGATGGATCAGTTGGAGGAAAACACCAAAGAAACGCTGGTGGATGCGCTAGTGCATTTGGTGAATAAAGACTATACCGACTTAGCCGAAGATTTTGTCAAATTGGGATTTTTGACTCCAGACACGAATATTTGCCCGATAGTGCCAGCATTAGAAGCGGTGCTAGGAAATGCTATTGGTAAAAATGTCAAGAATTTTAACTTCAAAACTATTACCGATGAATTCTCGGAACTGATGTATGAATATCCTTTCCGAGTTCCGGCGAAGTTTGCTTTGATTATTCGTTCCCTTGTGACTCAAGAAGGTATTGCCCTTAGCTTGAACCCGAATTTCAAAATTGTTGAAGTGGGTTATCCTTATATAGCACGGCGGTTGCTGACAGGTGAATCCGCCGACTTACAGCGGCGATTATTGAATGTGTTATTCAAAGATGGTAAATTTCAGTGGCAGCGGTTAGAGAATTTAATTGCGATCGCTCGTACTGATAACAACTTTGATGTATTGCCCACAGCCCAGATGGGGTTCCAATATTTAATGTCGGAAGAAGGTAAGTTTCTGCGGCGACAGATGGTGCTTGCTCTCACCGAAGATGACCGCTTGCACACCGAAGATGTCCAACGCCTGTGGAATCTCGTTAAAGATGACTTAAAACCGGATCGTTTATTAAATATAGCAATCGGTATTTTAACAGATTTATCCAGAGAAGGCGCAGCTGCTATCCTCCCAAAAACTACATTCCTGGAGTCTTTTGCTGAGAACCACTCAACAAATAAAAAGTAAAAAATCTTTAATATAAATCAGGAGTTTTCATGTACTATTTTCCTCTGCAACCGCCTTATTTTCTATTACTTGTGGGCTTTTTGGCAGCATTAACTTCTGGTTTGGCATTATCTGGTACTTTGAAAGTAATTGTGCAGAAATGGCCAAGCGAGCGCACAGAAAATACTAAACCCCGTTCCTCACTCAAACAATTACTAGTGCCATTTATCGGCATAACTGGCGGTACTTGTCTATTTCTGTCTTCAGGTTTAGAAATATTTGGCTTCCCCTCCTCTTTAGCTTTAGGAGTCGGTCTACCAATTAGTCTGTTTACTTGTTTATTAGTTTGGTTGCAGTTGGGAAGTATGATGACATTTATAGAACGCGAAGGAATGCAATCTTTAGATTTAGATTCTTTTTCTTAGATATAGAACGGTTCACCAACATCGAAACAAACCTAAATGCTCACCGCCAGTAATTATGTTCTATTGTAAAATGCGATCGTTTGCTGGCTGTGAATATTTAGTTTTTAGTAAAGTTTTACAAATTACCTGACAATTGCGTATAAATGTGCATCCGCGAAGCCATACTTATTTTAAGTGGGAAAGCTTTGCTATATTATTAGTACCCATTAATTCTATCCTTAAAGTTACGATATTTTAGCTTAATGTTATTGACTCTTTGCTGAATAAAACTGATAGTAGACTTTTGCATCAGCGTTAGCTGGCTTGGGCGGGTAAAGGTTTGAGGACGTTTTTCAGGCGATTTTAAATAGCGGTAATATAAGAAAACATCGCGGTAAGGAATATCAACATCTTCACCCCCACAAAGCCTTGTAAAAGCTGAAGAAGATATACTCATATAGTGTAAGTATGTCAACCTCCGACCTTGGTCGTATAGGATATTATCTACCACATCAAATTGAGAACTCCAGTGATTACCAGTTGCCTGTTCGCAGTCATGAAAAGCAAAGTTATAATAGGAAATTGCACTTTTCAACACCATGTAGTTAAATAAAGATTGGTCAGGGCCTAAACAACACATCACTTCAGCTTCACCCGCGATTAGTTTGTTGAGTAAGTCGGCTCTTAAAGCTTGAGAAAAAATATTTTTCTTAGTAGCAAACCAACCAGCACAAAATACTTTAGATTGCAAATTTTCTGAGTTGAAAACTTGCTGCATCTGCTCTGACGGACCATCAAAAATAAATTTTAAATCAGACTTATACTGAAAATCATTGACTACCCAATCATAGGCATCTAATTTTTCATATACATAATCTACAGACCCCATTAACAAGGTATCTGCATCAAAATAAATAAATCTATCAAAGGAACCATCCACAGCACACAATTTGCGGTGCATTGGTAGAACATAGAGTTCCGGGAAGCCCCACTCTCGCCAAGTTTTTTGTGCTCTAGGGTAATTTTTCCATATCTGAGTAGCAAAGTTATCCCAATAAGCTATGGAATCATAATCTTCAAATAAAGTGACATTATCTCTAGATGCAATCTCTGCCTTTACTTTGTCTAACTGCTCATTATATGGAATTATACAAATAGGGATTTTTCTACCAGCATTAGCTTCTATACTATTGAGCAATGCAACTAGTTGGTCATAGACAACATCATTCGCTAAAATGTAAATGCCATCGCTCATTGGGGATACTCCTAATATTAACTACGGGCAGCAACAAAGGGAAATAAACGGCGAGTCAGTTTGGGGATGAAAGCGAATTTGCCCTGATGGAGATAACGATAGTGTTCCCACAATTGCCAATAGGGACAACCACTTTTCATCCGCGTACCAGCCCAGTGGAGATATTTTAGTCGTTGTCCTCGGTCATAGAGGGCGTATTCTTGCTGTTGGAAATTTTGCGAACCAGCCCAACTACCAGGACCTCCCCCAGGAATTTTGACGAGATTTCCACGTTTGGCAATTAGCTTAAGCACAAGATAATTCAGAATTGGTTGGTCTGTAACTCCTTCGGAAAAATCAAAATATTCTCGATGTGCTGCACACTCACGCAAAGCTTCATCCATTTGTTGTTCGGTAATAACTCCTTTTCTCGAAGCCCAAAAACCGCTATTGAAAACGTCTTGAAGTTGGGTATCAGAAAAAATTTGCTCCTCTTTCACAAATGGAGAAAAGATATTTCGCAGCTTGTCATTGGCGTGATGGTAATCACAACAGAAGAAATCGACTTCTGAAAGTTTGTCTAAATTGTCGGCGATTTTTTCAAAAACGACAATATCCGTATCAATATAAATAAATTCATCTAAAGGGCCAAACCACGCCACCAGTTTACGCATTTTGTTAGGTAAGGCAAGGAAATCTCGATCAAAAATTTCTCCGATGCGTTTGGTAAATGTATCAATAAGCTTCAAATCTGGGAAAATTTCGACGTTGTGTAAGGTAGCAAGCTGTTCTGCTACCTTGTGATAATTTTCATTAAAAGGTATAAGATAAACAGTCACTTCTGGGTCATAGTAACGAATGCTATTGAGTAAAGCGATCGCATTATCGATAACGCGGTCATTGGCAACTATATAAATGCCCCTACTCATAAATTATCCTTGGTTAATTAACTTAAGTTTTCGCAAAGCTCTTGTAAGTAAATTTGGTGTTGGAGCGTCATTATAATTCTTAGGAGGATTTTTAAAGACTGGACGCTTCTCTAGTTCATGTAAGTAACGATAATAGAGAAATAAATCTCGATAGGGAAACTCAATATTTTCTCCTGCACAGACTGCTTGATTGATATTAGGAGCAATCCCAATGTAATGGAGATAAGTTAGTCGATTACCTTTGTCATAAAGAAGATGTTCTCGTTCCTCGAAATGCTTAGATGTCGCAGAACATCCTGTTGTTTGATTACCTGGCAGTTGGAGAGCAAAGTTATAAATAGAAAGATTAGACCTCATTACCATGTAATTGATCAGTGGTTGTTCGCCAGCACCACTATACAAAATTTCTGCTTCACCATTTTTTAAATGGGATATCAGCCAATCTCTTTGTTCTGAGTTAAATATTCCTCGTTTTGCGCCATAGAAGCCTGAGCAAAATATTTCGGAATCAATGCGTTTTTGCTCGAAAACCTCTAGTAATTTAGGAGAATTAGTATTATATATTTTAGTAACATCCTTAAATTGGAAATCGTAGACAACAAAATCATAACTATCTAGCTTTTCAAACACCGCTTCCAGTGAGTTCATCACCAAAGTATCTGCATCTAAATAGATAAACTTATCGAATGGCCCATCAAAAGCGCAAAAACGACGGTGAGCGCCATACAAACGGAATTTACTGCGATTCAATCGTTCTGGTGCTGCTGTCAGCATAAATTGATCCCAGCGATTGATTGATTCTTGATTATCGTAAAGAAATACATTAGGGCGTTTAGCTATTTCATCAGCAATTCGCTGTGTCTGATCATCGAAAGGATAGATACAAACAGGAGTTTCTGAACCCAAGATAACATCAATGCTGTTGAGCAAAGCCACCAGTTGATCGAAAACATAATCATTGCCAAGCGTACAAATACCATCCATAATTTATGAGTGTTGAGCAACAAAGTTTGACAACCAGTTAAGCAGGTTTAATTTGCGTAAAATGATTTGACGTGCTTCTGCGATCGCATCTTTAGCAGCATACCAAGCATCAGGTGTAGCTGTCACTTCTTGGATGTAAGCAATGCCTTTTTCATCTAAACTGGGCAACCGCAAAAAACTACCCGGTGGCAATAATTTATCAGCCGCCGGGCCACCATAATAAATTGGCAGACACCAAGCCAGCAAACTATCCCAAAGTTTCTCACTCACATACCAACTATTTTCTGCATAGTTTTCAATTGCCAGATTGTAGTAGTATGGCGCCATTCCATGCCATTTGTGACCAAGTTCTCCTTTGGTTGGCGACCATGCAGGTAAGTCTCGCCCATACAAATCAAACTTAGTGTCGCTGTCTTGCAATGATTTCAAAAAGTCTAAGCGCTGGCGATGGTTAGCTGTCCGGTTAATTCCCGAAGTAATCCAACTGCATGGAGCAATTTTTTCCGGCGTTGGCATTTCATTTAAATCCTCAAATGATTTGGCATGATACCAAATAGCAGGCATATAATCGGGATTGGGCGCAAAGTCATCGGGGCCGGAAACATGACCACAATACTTTTCAGCTTCCTGATAATTCCGCTTACTTATTTCTACAATCTCACTTAAGGGCGGTTCGCGGAGAAAATAAATAATCCGCTCTTTCGGCACACCACATAATAGAGATTCTATTTTTATTTCTGGTTTTTGTTGTCGTTTACGAACAATATCTAACCAAGATGGTTGTGGGGATGGTTGAGGAAAATCAAACTGATATAGCAACATAAAGTCTGGCTTTTGGGCTATTTTCAACATTTGGATGTTGTCCCAAACACCAAAGGAGTGCGGGGTTTGTTGCCATAACCAATCTCTGGTTTTAGCAAGACCTGAATAGCTGCTAATCATCCCAACAGTTTTGATAGTCATAAATCGTATTTATTTGTAGTTAGTTTTCAGTTAATTTTTGTATCGTTACCCCAGAATTGGTAGACGCTGTTCTTCTTCTATGTAGCTTAATATTTTAGTAATTCTATTCTCCCAAGAAAATTGCTGGGCAAAATCTATACTAGCTGCATAACCCTCTATTTTTCTGGGATAGGCTTCTAAAGTATGTTGAATAGATTGGGCAAGTTTATGCGGGTTATCTGGTGTACACCAACTGGCAATTAAAGGTGATGTCTTGAATTCCATTAAAGGTGGAATCTCAGTTGCAACTATGGGAGTGCCGGCAGCCATGTATTGAAAAAACTTAACTGGATTCGTGAAATCTGCTGATTTTCCAGCGCAGTGAGGATGAACCAAAATATCAGCTGCTTGAAACAAGCTGACTAATCGTTCTCGTGGAAGTATCCAGCCTAAGAATTTAATGTTTTCTACATTTTTCTCTCTGGCTAGTTGTTGATATGCTTGCACCTGTGCTTCTGTACCTCCTGTGATCACAAACTGAATTTCTGGCAATTCTTTAGCAGAATCAATTAAGAGATTAACACCTTTGAAAGGATACAAAGCCCCGGAATAGACAACTAAATGCTTACGTCCATTTATGAGCAATTCTTGACGCCATGTTTCGGCTTCTTGGGGTTGTCTGACTGAAAATGATTGATTGAATCCGTTATGTAGCCAAACGACTTTTTCCGGTGGCATTCCATATTCTATTAAGCTTTGCCGGATAGGTTCAGACTGAGTTATGGCTATTTTAAAATAAGGACTGTGGATAATTTCCGGCTCAAATTTGTGGTCTTGAAAGTAGTGACGTTCATAGATAGTAGGAATTTTATTTTTGACTGCCGCCTTGACAAAGTTCCAATCCCGTGTATGGACAAATTTAGCATTAGGCAGGATATGAACCGGTAAATAATATTTGGTTACTACTGTACTGGAGTTAGTAAATTTACCACCTATTTTATCAATAGGCCAAGGCATTGGCAATGCAGCAATTTTGAGCTTTTCTTGAACATCGTAAAATTCTATAAATTCTCTGCCGGGTCTTTTGGGTTGATAAGGATAAATTAACGATAGTAGATTAAGAGAAGATTTTTTTTTATCTGGATAGATTAAAACTGAGGAGTAGCCTAAGTTAGCTGCGGCGTTGGCACAAAGAACATCATGAATTTCGTGCGCTGTGTCTGGTTGTAGTGATAGCTCTCCAGTGTAAAAAATATATTGATTTTTTTTTGAAGAATTTATCATTGTTTTGGATGATAGGTTTTTCAAGATTGTGGTAAAAATACTTTTGTTAATTGGATTAACTAAAATTAAACTTTATTCTCAAAAAGCTTTAATGTATTTAGTAGGTAAATAGCAGAGTGATAAGATTCTGTAATTAATCGATTTTCTTTTTGGGGTTCGGATTCTAATTTATCGACTAGCAAGTGCAGAGAGCTAAGGAGGGGATAGAGACGTGTGTGAAACTCAGATGATATATAACTAAAGTTTTGATACTGGTTATTTCCATTTGGATTTTGGTCTATATCTGACGATAAGTGCTGGTTAATTTTCAGGTTAACTACATCGTCGAAGACATCAATGGCGTTGAGAACTCTTAAGGCTGAATTGTATGATTCCTCAATTAATTCCTGCCGCTCTTCGGAATTCTCTACTAGATTATCAACTAATAGTCCGAGGAAACCAATCATGGAGTTAAGCCTTGTCCGCAGTTCATGAGAAATTTGGTTAAAGCTGGAATTAGTTCTGGTGGAAATTTCCGGCTGATCAGTAAATTGCATTGAGTAGAGGCGTGAATAGTAACTACCTTTTTGTAAAAGTTCTTTATGGGTGCCAATTTCTACTACACTTCCTTGGTCTAAGACGGCGATTTGATCGGCTTTTTGGACTGTGGAAAGGCGGTGAGCGATTACTAGGGTGGTGCGATCGCGGCTCAAATCATCGAGTGCAGCTTGTACTAAGCGTTCGGAAACGGTATCTAAAGCGCTGGTGGCTTCATCTAAAATCAGAATTTCGGGATTTTGCAGCAGGGCGCGAGCGATCGCTAATCTTTGTCTTTGTCCACCAGATAGCATCACGCCGCGATCGCCAATCTCCGTATCAAATCCTTGGGGTAATTTGCTAATAAACTCATAGGCGTTTGCTCGCTTTGCGGCTGCGAGAATTTGATCATCACTAGCCTCCGGTCGTCCATAAGCAATATTCTTTCCCACCGAATCATTAAAGAGAAACGTATCTTGACTGACAATTCCCATCGCCTTTCGCACCGATTTCAAATCGAAATCTCGCAAATCTATTCCGTCTAGGGTAATACAGCCAGATGTGGGGTCATAAAATCTCGGTAAGAGGTCTGCCATTGTTGATTTACCAGCACCAGAACTACCCACCAAAGCCAGAGTAGTACCGCGTGGTAAATATAAATCTACGTCTTGAAGTACTATATTTTGATGATTAGGATAGGAAAAACAGAGATGCTTAAAATGCACTCCCTCTTTTAATTTCTCATAAGGAATTACCCCGCTACTCATGAACGGCTTATTATCTTGTCGTAAAAAATCAGCGACAATATCCACACTAGAAGCAGTATTAGCAAAGCTACTCCGAAGAGTATTTAATTGAGAAATAAACGGTAGCAGTCGTAATAGCAACAATAAATATGTAATCAAAACGGCTGAGACGGAACTAAGCTCGTCGGCAAATAAGGTGCGACCCAAAAAGACAATCATTATTAAGGCGATAATGCCCGTCACCTCGCTAACTGGTGTAATAGCCTCAGAATTTACCTGAGACTGAAAATCTGCTTTTTCTCGATCACGAATTAGCTTTTGAATCCGTTTATATTCTCTGTCTTCATTTCCAGTTGCCTTTACTAGGCGAATTCCATTTAGCATTTCTAACACAGAAATGGAATAGGCTTTAGACATCTCCGAAAGTTGGGCACCAAAATCTCTTGAGCGGTAAATTGCATACTGATTTACGAACGTCACCAGAGTTAGCAACATTGTAGTGGCAATGGTCAATTGCCAGGAAATTGACAGCAACAAAGCCACAAAAACTAAAATCGTAATTGCCAGGATGATTAACTTGATCACACCGCCTATAGCACTAGCAGCACGACTAACTTCTCCCCCAAGGCTGTTGATTAGATCACCAACTTTCATTTTGCTGTAATAATCTATGTCAATATCTAGTAATAACTTCAAGCCGGCTTCTCGCATATCTGATGTCAACGTCCGTGTTAAAGAACTCGACACCAAAGTACCCACATAGCCAGCTAAATTTTTTAAAATAATTGTAAATATAATTGAGCCAGCCATCACGGCTAGGCGATAACTTTGCGGAATCTGATCAAAGGGAGAGACAATAGCTTTAATAATTGGCGGAGCGCCTGTTAAATCTACAGGTTGACCAACTATTTGAAGAATTACTGGCACAATCAGTGTCGTACCCACACCGTTAAATAAAGCGCTAGAAAATCCGAACAAGATTGTAAAGAATATCCTAGCTGGATAAGGTTTAGCAAATTTTACTAGTAGTTTGTTGTTAGACATTGGCGATTTAGATTATAAATTTATAATTTGATAGCAGGAATAAAAAATGTTATAGATCCAACTTCTATCAATCCAGAGCGATTTTTACATGATTGATAATAGATATACTATGCCTGTTACGATATTTTCAATTGAGTTAAATCTAGATTAATCAGAGATTTATAACTATGCAACATCCTCACAAGCGGGAAATTAACTCAGATAAGGTAGATGCCATAGTTTCTAAGCTGTACTTTTCTAAACATCTTTCTCTAGCCTTTCTACCTCGCTCTTTTGCTTGTTCTACATCCGCAAATATCAGTTGAATTTGTGCAGCAATTTGTTGGGGACAACTAGGTTCAACTAAATAACCAGTTTCGGCTAAAATTTCGGGAATGTCTCCCACTCGTGTGGATAACACAGGTTTAGCCATTGCCATCCCATCTGTTAACTTTAGAGGAAATTGGGCACGAGCAATTATGCTATCTCGCTGGGGAACAACTACAACGTGAGCAGCTGCTACAACATCAGGCATAACCTCTACAGGACATTTTGGCAACTTGATAATCCAGCGTCCCCATTTTTGAATCAGCTGCTGATCATAATCATCATAAGGACTGCCTCCGACAATTACTAATTTTAAATCTTGCTGATTCAACTGATCCAACGCTATTAAGACATCTTCAACTCCCTTGTGAGGTCTTGGCGCACCAGGAAACATCAGAACTCGATAGTTTGTCAAACCATAACGCTCTCTGCTGACCTCTGGGTTATATTTTTCCGGGTCAAACATGGCAGTATCTTTGCCATTAGGCAAATAAACACCCCCAAAGCGATCTTGAAGAAACTGAGTATCAATCGTAATCCCATCGGCACGAGATACTAAACTTTCCATCCACTGGAGATAAAGTGGATGATCAGGAAATCTCAATGCACCATTTTTCTTAAAAATGTCCCTGGCAAATTGCTTAAGACTAGGGCGATACTTCCATTCAAAACCTCCATGCCAGCTAAGTTCCCAGTCATCCATATCTAAAAGCAAAGGACGACGACTAGCTAATTTATGTAGTAGAGACACACCAAAACTTGTCGGTTTAGGTTTGACTGCATAAATTATGTCACCATCTAGTTTTTGCCAAAGTTTTTTAGCTGAACTAAAAAACTCAGGATAGTTTTTACCATCAATAGCAACTACTGGTATTTCTCTAGGGGGAATAGCATATAACTCCTGACCAAATAAAAATCCGACAATCTCAACTTGATAGTCGATTTTTTTTAGAACTTGAGCTAGTAAAAACGCTCTAACTGAGCCTCCACCAGACAAGTCACTCACAACTAACGAAACTTTTCCTTTCATATATTAGTTGTTTTAATCACTATTTGCATAACTGCTTTTTGATCTTTTGAACAAGTTGATGAACTGGGAAAAAATCGAGATAATTTTTTGCGATCGCGGCCCTCGATATTTTTCATAAAGTACAAAGTTGGGAAGAATTAGCCGAGTTTGATAAAGGAGTTTGAGTAAATAACTATGATTAATCTTGAGTTTTTTATTTAATAAGTACAAAGGAGGGGAAAACATTTTAATTAACCGAGCAAAATTATCTTGCTCTTTTTCTCTAATTGCTTCTTTAAGCAAAAAATCTATACCTACTTGGCATAAAGGGATTAAATTATGATGCTTACTGCACACTGTTTCATATAACAAAATGTAATAAGCTTTCATATAAGACCAGTTATTAGTTCTATTAGACTGATGTTTTGTATAATATGCTCCGATCATTGGTGTATAGACAAAATTAACATTGGCAATTAAAAGGTCTATTGTAAAATCTCTATCTTGCAGAGCTTTTAGGCGCTCATCAAATATTTTTTTTTCCTGCACATCTCTACTCATCAATAGACATTGCTGAAGTAAGGGAAAGGGAGAATCAGCTAGAAAATCAGGGATGAGTAATCGCTCAATTAATTGCTCTGGTGATAAAGAACCAACTATATTTTCCTCTCTGTTGATAATTTGCTGTTCTTTGTCTATAAATACCCGTTCATAATCTGTATAAAAAACAGTATTTTCTTGAACATCCAAGGCACTTAAATGATCTAATTGAAATTTAATTTTATCTTTGTGAATCCAATCATCTCCATCTAGAAACTGAATCCACTTACCTTGTGCCTTTTTAAAGCCAAAATTCCGGCTTGATGATACTCCGCCATTTTCTTTATAGAAGTAGCTGACTCTTGAATCTTGACTGATCAATTGTTGAGCAACTTCTTGTGTATTATCAGTAGAGCCATCATCTACCATAATACATTCAATGTCAGTAAATGTTTGTGATAGTACGCTTTTAACTGAGAGTTCTAGGTAGCTAGCTTGATTAAAACAGGTAACAACGATTGAAACAAGTGGAGTCATTGATTAAACACTCTTCTTGTTGAAAAGGTATAGTTCAAAATTCACGCCGGAGAAAATTAAGGATTGGCAAATCAACTAAGTTGGTATTTTGATTGAGATGTTAGCACGCTGCAAGTAATATTTCAGGAGTGCTGTATAGATGTAGTCTTTTGATGGCAATGCATACTTTTTCTCAGGTTCACCGTCATGTAAATCCCAGATTACTGGGAAAGGATTTGGTTCCCAGACAATGAGGTTTCTCTGTTCGTCATAGCTGTAATCAAAAGCCATAAAATCAAAACCTAATGCTTTGCGTGCCTGCTGCAAAAGATGATGATTGGGGTCTTTTCCACTGAAATAAGCAATCTCTTCTGCTATTATTGACTCATTAATTACGCGATTATCGTTGTTGCGTACTTCCCAAGATTTGGAAACCATTAAATGGCCAGGGATACCTTCATCTCCCATAGCGAAGTAGCGATATTTACGATACAGACCATCTTCTCCCCTAACATCCAAAAATTCTACTGCAATGGGGGCAAGCATCTTTTCAAAAGGGATGTTTTCCAAGTCATCGAGATTTTGGACAAAAAAGATTTGGCAACCATGCACCCAGTCTTCACGGATAAAGAAGGGAGTTGACAATCCTCCTTGTGTCTTTTTGAAAGCTTCTAAATCAGTAATCGGTACTGTTTTGGCGGTGCGAATGCCCTCTACGCTACCAATTCGCTGTGCTGCCAGTGATTTAATTGAATTTGAGAGGTTATCAATGGGATTAACAATGGGAATCTTGCGTTTTTTACATTCTGCTTCTATTGGCTGGGCATATTGATAAATATGCGGAAATCTTTCTTTAAGAGGATCTTGTAGCCAAGGTATAAATAGTGCATAGCGATCCCAGTCATTGATCTCACAAGGGAGATAATGGAGTTCAAACAGATGTGCTGCCTCCGGTACATTTTGACTGACCCAATAAAGAAAGTAGTTATTGTATGTAGACTGGTGATCTGCCTGTCGCACAACAAGGATGCGCTTGGGATATCGGACGTTATTCACAGCGTGCCGAATTGCTGAAATTACCTGTTGCCGAAATTCTTTGTACATAGAAAGTTTGTGACGTTAATATAGTCCTGGATGAAATTTTGATCAGATGTGGGATATTGGGCGCTAAAAATCTTAGTTGATTTTTGTTGACAAAAGTTGCTCAGTGTTATTACTCAGTAATTAAGGTTTTATAGAGTAGGAAATGGTTTTAATATAGGCTATCTCTTACTTTTGAAGTTTTTCAGGTCAACGATGAATCAGCCTTTAATTTGTGATCAATTATGGTTAGGACTTACGCATCAAGTAAGTTGGTATTTTGATTGAGATGTTAGCACGCTGCAAGTAATATTTGAGGAGTGCTGTATAAATGCGGTCTATTGATGGCAATGCATACTTCCTTTCAGGTTGATCGTCATGTGAATCCCAGATTACTGGGAAAGGATTTGGTTCCCAGACAATCAGATTTTTCTGTTCGTCATAGCTGTAATCAAAAGCCATAAAATCAAAACCTAATGCTTTGCGTGCCTGCTGCAAAAGATGATGATTGGGGTCTTCTCCACTCAAATAAGCAATCTCCTCTGCTATTATTGACTCATTAATTACGCGATTATCGTTGTCGCGTACTTCCCAAGATTTGGAAACCATTAAAGGGCCAGGGATACCTTCATCTCCCATAGCAAAGTAGCGATACTTACGATACAGACCATCTTCTTCCCTAACATCCAGAAATTCTACTGCTATGGGGGCAAGCATCTTTTCAAAAGGGATGTTTTCCAAGTCATCAAGATTTTGGACAAAAAAGATTTGGCAACCATGCACCCAGTCTTCACGGATAAAGAAGGGAGTTGACAATCCTCCTTGTGTCTTTTTGAAAGCTTCTAAATCAGTAATCGGTACTGTTTTGGCGGTGCGAATGCCCTCTACGCTACCAATTCGCTGTGCTGCCAGTGATTTAATTGAATTTGAGAGGTTATCAATGGGATTAACAATGGGAATCTTGCGTTTTTTACATTCTGCTTCTATTGGCTGGGCATATTGATAAATATGCGGAAATCTTTCTTTAAGAGGATCTTGTAGCCAAGGTATAAATAGTGCATAGCGATCCCAGTCATTGATCTCACAAGGGAGATAATGGAGTTCAAACAGATGTGCTGCCTCCGGTACATTTTGACTGACCCAATAAA
Organism: Nostoc sp.; assembly: GCF_036919815.1. Classification (GTDB taxonomy): domain Bacteria; phylum Cyanobacteriota; class Cyanobacteriia; order Cyanobacteriales; family Nostocaceae; genus Nostoc. Next base: position 12,621 of record NZ_JBALCE010000031.1, on the reverse strand, counting down.
GAAAGTAGTTATTGTATGTAGACTGGTGATCTGACTGCCGCACAACAAGGATGCGCTTGGGATATCGGACGTTGTTCACAGCGTCTCGGATTGCTGAAATTACCTGTTGCTGAAATTCTTTGTACATAGAGGGTTTGTGACGTTAATATAATGCTGGATGAAATTTTGATCAGATGTGGGATATGCGGCGCTAAAAATCTTAGTTGATTTTTATTGACAAAACTTTCTCAGTGTTATTATTCGATAAATAAGGTTTTATAGACTAGGAAATGGTTTTAATATAGGCGATCTCTTACTTTTGAAGTTTTTCAGGTCAACGATGAATCAGCCTTTAATTTGTGATCAATTATCGGAAAGGGTATATTTTTAGTTAACCCTAGATATCAAGTTTCAATAAAAGCCTAAATAAAGCTAACGCCATATTGGCTAGTTCGTCTACCGGAATTTTACATATAAATGATATTTTTTGATACTAAATATCTACTCATAAGAGAGGCAAAGGTAATGCAGGTAATCCGTCTTGAGGCACTCTCAGACAACTATATATTTTTACTGTACGATGCACAACAAGGTATCGCTGCTGTTGTCGATCCAGCAGAGTCTCAACCAGTATTAAAGAAACTGGCAGAATTAAAAGCTGAGTTGGTAGCAATTTTCAACACCCACCATCATAACGATCATGTGGGTGGTAATAAGCAGTTAATAGAAAAATTCCCGCAAGTGATAGTTTACGGGGGAACCGAGGATCGTGGTAGAATTCCGGGACAGCAAGTGTTTTTGCAAGAAGGCGATCGCGTCCAGTTTGCAGACCGCATAGCTGAAATTATCTTCGTTCCCGGACATACCCGCGCTCACATCGTTTATTACTTCCCCCCCGAAAAAGCTGGTGAGACAGGCGATTTATTTTGCGGCGATACTTTATTTTCTGGCGGTTGCGGTCGCTTGTTTGAAGGAACACCGACCCAGATGGTGGATTCTTTAAGCAAATTGCGATCGCTACCCGATGATACACGCATTTGGTGCGCCCACGAATATACCTTAAAAAATCTGCAATTTGCCCTAACTGTGGATGGCAACAATACCGACTTACAAAGGCGCTTCAATGAAGTGAAGGCTTACCGTAGTCGAGGAGAAGCTACCATACCCTCGCTGCTGGGAGTGGAGAAGCGAACCAATCCCTTTTTACGTTGGGATCAGCCATCATTACAATTAACTGTTAAGACTAGCGATGGAGTGCAAACCTTTGCGCGGATACGCGAAATGAGAAATAACTTTTAGGCATGGGGCATTGGGCATTGGGCATTGGGCATTGGGCATTGGGCATTGGGCTTTGGAGAAAAGTCCATCTCCCTCATCTCCCCTACTCCCTACTCCCGGCATTCCTTCAATTTTCTAGCGCTAATAGTTGCGATCGCACCCTTCCTTTCGCTAGGATCTGTAAGCTTTAGGGTATTTAGGCCAAGAAGCTTGGAATACAGCACTGACATTGTGAGCTATCTTACCCAAACCCAAATTAATCAGATTTTACAGGACAAACAAAAACCGATGGTGAAACGTGTGCAGTTAGTTTTAAATCAGGATATCAGTAAGCTGGGAAAATCTGGCGACTTAGTGGAAGTAGCTCCTGGCTACGCTCGTAATTATCTGATTCCCCAGAAATTAGCAACCAATGCCACTCCTGGTATTCTCAAGCAAGTAGAACGCCGTCGTGAGCAAGAGCGTCAACGGCAATTAGAACTCAGACAACAAGCTCTTGAGCAAAAAGAATCTTTAGAAAAAGTTGGCAGCTTGACAATTGCCAAGCCACTTGGTGAAAACGAAGCAATTTTCGGTACTATCACCACCCAAGATGTTGTAGATGCAATTAAAGCAGCCACCGGTCAAGAAGTGGATCGGCGTGGCATTACCATCCCCGATATTAACCACCTTGGTACTTATCAAGCCGAAATCAAGCTGCATTCGGAAGTAGCAGCGCAAGTCAATATTCAAGTAGTCGCTAGCTAACTCAGGAGGGGGACGCAAAGATGAGGGGGATGAGGGGGATAAGGGAGCAAGGGAAGCAAGGGAAGCAAAGGTGAATAATAACTCCTAACTCCTAATTCCTGCTTTACAGACGCGATTAATCGCGTCTGTACTCCTAACTCCTAACTAGCTTTCATCTCAAAACTAAAATTGTTTATGGCTGAAGAACTGAGTTTTAAAGGCGATGGTAGCGACCGCCTCCCACCACAAAATATTGAGGCGGAAGAAGCGATTTTGGGGGGTATTTTACTAGATCCAGAAGCGATTAGTCGAGTTAGCGATCGCCTCCTTCCAGAAGCTTTTTACATTAGCGCTCACAAAGATATTTATCAAGCAGCTGTGAGGCTCCACGCACAAGGTAAAGCCACAGACTTACTCTCAGTCACAAGTTGGCTGACTGACCATGATCAGCTTGCCCGCATCGGTGGCAGAAATAAGTTAGCAACTCTGGTAGACCGCACAGTGTCAGCCGTGAACATCGATGCCTTAGCAGGGTTAGTGATGGACAAATACCTGCGGCGGCGCTTAATAAAAGCTGGTAATGAAATTGTATATTTAGGTTACGAGACAGAAACCGAATTACCAATTGTTTTAGATCAGGCAGAACAAAAAGTATTCGCCGTTACTCAAGAGCGTCCGCAATCGGGTTTAGTTCACATTTCTGATACTCTAATTAATAATTTTCAGGATATTGAGGATCGAAATCAAGGCATTGCCTTACCTGGGATTCCCTGCGGATTTTACGATTTAGATGCTATGACTAGCGGCTTTCAGCGTTCTGATTTGATTATTGTCGCGGGCCGCCCATCAATGGGGAAAACAGCATTTTGCTTGAACCTTGCTCATAATATCGCCGCTTCTTATAAATTACCAGTTGCTATTTTCAGCTTGGAAATGTCAAAAGAGCAACTGACGCAAAGATTATTAGCTAGCGAAGCGCAAATTGAAAGTAGTTATCTCCGAACTGGACGCCTGTCCCAAACACAGTGGGAACCTTTAAGCCGTGCTATTGGTATCCTTTCGGAGATGCCGATTTATATTGATGACACGCCGAATATTACAGTTACACAAATTCGTAGTCAGGCGCGGCGACTGCAAGCAGAACTGGGCACTGAACTGGGTTTGATCGTAATAGATTACTTGCAATTGATGGAAGGAGCAGGCGATAATCGCGTACAAGAATTATCAAAAATTACACGTCAACTCAAAGGTTTAGCGCGTGAATTATCTGTACCAGTTATTGCTTTATCTCAGTTGAGTCGAGGGGTAGAAGCACGCACTAACAAGCGTCCGATGTTGTCAGATTTACGTGAAAGTGGAAGTATTGAACAAGACGCCGATTTAGTAATAATGTTATACCGCGATGAATATTACTCTCCCGATACTCCCGATCGCGGCATTGCTGAAGTAATTATAGCTAAACATCGCAACGGACCTACAGGTACTGCGAAACTTTTGTTCAATCCCCAATTTACAAAGTTTCAAAATTTAAAAATTTAGCCATTTTATATTGATGATTTAAAAGATTAAACCATCACAAGATTTTTATTTGAGAAATGAACGAGCCTGATTTACTCATTAATGATGTATTTTTGCCGAATAGTCATTCTCTATTTGATATAGTCTTATATCCATAATTAACTGAGGTTTAGGTCTTTGGTATAGTCGCGGCAGTCTGATCAAAGTTAGAGATACTTTATCTCATGTTTTCTAGCTGTACTTCTGTCCCATTTGCGCTCTGAAATACCTAATTTATTTGATAGGACATTGGGCATTGGGAACAAAGAGAATAGAAACTTCTTTTAATAATTTCCCCTTGTCCCTAGTTCCCATGCCCCATTCCCTATTTAACTCCCAGCAATTCCACATCAAAATGCAGAATGGCGTTAGGTGGAATCACACCACCAGCACCACGAGAGCCATAACCTAACTCTGGGGGGATGATTAACTGACGACGACCGCCTACTTTCATGGTGCTAAGTCCTTCGTCCCAACCTTTGATTACCTGTCCAACGCCAATTTTAAAGCTGAAGGGTTGGCCGCGATCGCGTGAACTATCAAACTTAGTTCCATCTTCTAGAGTGCCGACATAGTGAACTTCAACCGTTTGTCCAGATTGAGGAGTCGCCCCAGTGCCCTCTTTTACCTCGACGTACTTTAATCCAGAGGGGGTAGTTACGACATTAGCATCAGACATAGTATTGCTCGCAATTAGAGTATTATTTTCAGTTACAGTTGTGGGCGCTGGCGGCGTTTGGGTAAACTGGGCAGCAATGGCAGTATTTTGTTTACTGCTTACTTGCCCCACAACCAAAAGCACGACACATACCAGCATGAACGCCACGCTGAGGAAAATAGGTTTCAAAATCAGTTCTCCTTACTTAGGTATCCTGGCAAAAACATTACCAACAGGACACAATTAGTTTAAATCACAAAGGGTATTCTAACGCCAAAGCTTATTTTCTAAATCACGGAGTTGACGCTCTAAACGGTCAATTCTGCCCCGCAGTTCGTCCACTTCCGACTGGCGAGCCACCCCCAAATCCTGCATCATATTTCGCATTTGCCGTTGCATTTGGACATCGAAGTTTCCCTGTTCCGACTTTAATTGCTGGGCAATATCATCTATTACCGCCTTAGCTTGCTCAGGATTGAGTTTACCGTCTTTAACTAAATCATCACTAACTTGGCGCAGTTTTTCTCCTACTAAAGACGTTGTGCCAAGACCCACCATCATTAACTGTTGCAACCAGTTGTTGCTGTCCATACATTCCTTCCTCTTACTTATTTCAAACCAGCCGACCCTTGCTCCTGAGTGTAGGCAATCAAGCTATGCTAAAAGCGTAGTTATTCTAGCCTACAACTCTATTTTGGCAAATTAGCAAGCACAAGATTCAAAGGGCGTGGTTATAGAACTCCTTAAGTTTAAAGTTGCCCCGAATTTAAGGGAAGATTTTATCCAGAAGGACGCACAAATTTGGATAACAGCGCTGGTTGACAGCCCCAATGACCACAGAGAATTTATCCGGCTCATTCGTTGGCCAACGCTGGAGCAGTGGAAAGCCATACCCTAAGCCGATTTGCAGACTATTGAAGACAAATTCATCCAACTACTGGGAGAATCCTATCCGATACTGGAGTCAGCAGAGTATCAAGTACGGAAATTTCGCCATTTGTTTGTAGGTGCAAGATTACTCCCAACTCATCGGGGCGCATGGCTGTGCGTTGGTGTCTCCATTTTTAAATTTCTGCACGCCATTTCTGAAGGGCTATCTCGTAATCCTCTGTTTTACTCTGATAAACACTCCACCAATGAAAAAATAGTCCTAACCCCCATCCGAAAACTGGGAAGATAGCCCAAAAATAACTAGGACTAGTGATTAAATTCAACAGAATCAGGCAGAAATTCACCGCTAAAAAGGAAACAAAGTGTGCCCAAAACGCTCTACGTCGGAAAGTATTAAATGTGCGCCGCGAACCTTCCTCTTCTTGTTGAGCTAACCACTTTTGTTCAGTTCTTTCCAACATATTAGAAGAAATACCTAACTCAGATGCCATTTCTAAAAGCTCTTCTCGTGAAAATTCACTTTCCTGTTTACGAGTGAGTGCTATTTGAAGGATTTGTTGAACATCTTCGGAATCGTAAGTCATTTTAATTACCTTATAAGTTTGTGTGTAAATACGCTTTTGATTTCACGAAGTTTTCCATAGACTTCGTAAAATTCAGTTAGCAAATGCCTCTACATTTTGCACCCAATACTTAGTCACATTCACAAGCTTATTATTTTCTCACAATCGATTTTAGGCTACTGTATTTCTCAATACCTCTATATTGCTTTTTCTAATAAGAATGAGGTATAGCTTAACCTCACCCCGATAAAGCTTTGCTTTATCTCCCTTCTCCTTGGTAAGGAGAGTGGTTAGAGGTGAGGTTTTGATGTGATCTACTTCATGCACCTGGAACCGCTATATGACAATGCCCTAAGAGCGATCGCTCTTAAGACATTAAGCCAAACATTACCTGAAAGTTGAACGCTAGTAGTGTCAGAAAATGTTGACAATTGTCAAGGTAAAATTCTCACTTTTGAACGGTTTTTTGATATTAATTAAAAACCCCGGTATTTACATCGTTTTTGGATGCAATAGACACATTGATTTGAGATAAATAGTTCCAAAACGTTGTCTCATCTAGATTTTAGTTTGTGTAATATGACGATCGCCACTCTCTCGATTTGGTAAATTAGATACTCAACTGCAATTCCCACTTATTTATGGGCGTATGTGGTTTTTGAACTAATTCATTCCGCCTAACAACTTCCAATAAGCGTAAATTTCAATTTATCGGCCGTAAATTGATAAGTAGAAAGCAGAAAATGCAACTCACACGTCTTATGAACAACAGCATTTTTAACCTAACCGCCTCTCCAGTTGCGATCGCCATTATTGGTGGTGGCTTTAGCGGTTCTCTGGTTGCAGCTAATCTTTTACGCAACGCAACTATGCCATTGTCCATTAAGTTGATTGAACGTAATTCGGAAGTAGGTAGAGGAGTTGCTTACGGGACACCAGTGGACTGTCACTTGCTGAATGTGCCTGCGGCTAAGATGAGCGCTTATGCTGATCAACCAAATCACTTCCTCAACTGGCTGCACAAAAATGGGCATGAACAGGTAACTCCATCTACCTTCGTTCCGCGTCGGGTTTATGGGGACTATGTGCAGGCGACTTTAAAAGCAGCACAGGTAAATGCACCGACTAATGTGCAGCTAGAGAAGATTATCGATGAAGCGATCGCCATTGAAACAAAACCCCACAACACAATAGTCTACCTGAGCAGTGGTCAATGTTTGTATGTGCAAAAAGCGGTGTTGGCGTTGGGTAATTTCCCGGCAATTCTGCCTGCACCGCTCGCCGTTTTAGACAACCGCTATGTTAAAGATGCTTGGTCTGCGGATGCAATTACCGACTTAAATCCAGAGGATGCTATTCTGCTGGTGGGCACTGGGTTAACAATGGTAGACGCGGTTGTTTCCCTACATCAACAAGGGTTTCAGGGAAAAATTCATACCGTCTCGCGCCACGGATTGATGCCCTTTACGCACAAATCAACAGCTGCTTATCCGGAATTTATTAATCTAGAAACTGCGCCAAAAACGGCGCGAGGACTGCTACATCTGGTACGTCAAGAACTGCGCCAAGCCCTTGGACACGCTCAAGATTGGCGGGCGGTAATCGATGCCATGCGCCCAATTATTCCAGAACTTTGGCAAGCACTGCCATTGCCGGAACAGAAGCGATTTCTGCGCCATGTCAAAGCATATTGGGAAGTTCACCGTCATCGGATTGCTGAAGGAATTGCTGAAGTAATGGATGCTGCAATGGAATCTGGTCAACTGAACCATTACGCAGGTCGGATTCAAAGTTGTCAGGAGTTAGAGAATGGAGTGAATGTGAGCATCTGCGAACGCGGGACGCAGAAAAATATCCTTTTGCAGGTGAAGCGGATTATCAACTGCACCGGCGCAAATTGTGATTACCGCAAATTGCAGCATCCATTGGTTGCTAGCATCCAAGAACAACGGCTGATCCGTCCCAACATATTGTCAATGGGAATCGACACTGCCCCCAATGGTGCGCTGATCGATGCAGATGGAAATACATCTCAAATGCTCTACACCTTGGGGACACCGCGCAAAGGCAATCTTTGGGAAACCACTGCTGTTCCAGAAATTCGCGTTCAGGCGGCAAATTTGGCACAGGAGTTACTGAAATCTCTCAATTCAAAATCCGATGCTACTACTTTTGGGTTGAAGAAACCTAGTATGTTATTTCGTCAACTATTCGATAAAGAATCTAGTACTTATACTTACCTAATTGCCGACCCAGAAACCAAAACAGCTATCCTAGTTGATCCTGTATTAGAGCAAGTCGAACGTGATCTTCAGATATTGCGACAATTGGGGCTGACCCTGCGCTACTGTATAGAAACTCACATTCATGCTGACCACATTACTGGAACAGACAAACTGAGGTCACTGACGGGTTGTTTAGCGATTTTGCCTGAGAATGCCGCAGCCACCTGTGCAGACCACTACATTGCCGATGGAAATATGTTGGAATTAGGGAACGTGCAGATTCGAGCGATCGCTACCCCTGGTCACACTGACAGCCACATGGCATACTTAGTCAACGACACTCACCTATTAACTGGAGATGCCCTGTTTATTCGGGGTTGTGGTCGTACCGACTTCCAAAACGGCGACGCTGAATCACTGTATGATGCCGTTACTAAAAAGCTATTCACATTACCAGATGACACCTTGGTATATCCCAGTCACGACTACCAAGGACAGACAGTATCCACCATTGGCGAAGAAAAGTGCTGGAATCCTCGTTTTGCTGGACACAGCCGCAATCAGTTTATTGAACTAATGAAAAACCTCAACTTACCCCAACCTAAAAAGATTCTAGAAGCTGTACCTGCAAATCAGCATTGTGGCAGAATTTTAGCTGCATTGGATTATCAAATTTGAACTTTCTTTAGCTATAAAAAGGGTAAGGCGATGTCTACAATGGGCTACGCCTTGGCACCTTTTTCATTGAGAATTGTATGGCGATGTCTAACAACAAGCCGGTGCGCGTCTACGCTCTATTGTTTTCCGATGGTGACAAAAAAGGGTTATTCTCTCTAACTAACTAATTGCCTTTTTTTTCTTCAGCCATATCCCCAACAACCCAGCAACTGCTATTCCTCCAATAGTTGATGGCTCAGGCACAGGTTTTACACTCACATTATCCAAGTATAAGAATCCATATTTATCCCAATTCCCAAACTTTAACTCTGTGGATGATGCGTCTGCCGTGAAATTGAACTTATATGCCGTGTATGGTTGAAAAGAAATGTCTTTTTGATCAAAAATCTTATTTCCACCTACAAATGCCTGAAATTGATTATCAAGATCAGGTGCCTCATCTATAGATGCTAAATGGTAACTAAGTTCGTATTGCTGACCAGGTTGTGTAGAAAGCGTCTGTGATATGTAGCTGAGGTCTATAAATCCACTAAGTGATAAGCCCTGATTACCACTATCATGCTGAGGAAAATTGCTTATTCTTATCCCTGATATATCCATCGGATTACCATACTTAGTCCAGTCTGTAATATTAGGATTTGTAACATTGGCATTATTAGGATCTACGAGCGGATCAAGTTCAAAGCTTCCATTTTTAACAAGTTCTGCCGCTTGTGCGGCTGCATTATAAGTATTGGTAATCACAGTAGTGCTAATTAAGGTAGTAGTAACACTAAAAGCAATAATTGAGAGTTTTTTAGTTAACTTCATAAAACTTGACTCCAAATAATTCAAAATTCCGACAATTAAAACAAGTTGATAGTTATATTCATGCTGGCTCTAAGTAGTGTCAATTAAACTGAGCATTTTATTCTGATTCCTGAGAGTTAGCTATTGATATGGATAATGATTCATACACTTAAGGCAACCTCTCTGATAAACTCATAATGGAGTTTTTTAATCAGATGAATTTCAGTGGCATTCTCGACACTATGGAGCCAGACATTGCTTGGGCTTCTAAGACAATAAGGTTAGCTTGTCATCTGTGGTTTATTTATCCCCATTGTTTTCTCCTTGATTGTTAAGGTGTCGCTTTGACACTCACATCATCCAAATATAAAAACGCATACTTTGCTAGGGAACCAAACTTTATCTCTGTGGATCTTGTTTTTGCTTTAAAATCTAAGGTGTATTGCCTATAAGGTTGGAAAAGAGTATCCTTTTTAACAGAAACCTTCTTTCCACCTATAAAAACCTGAAATTTATTCTCAAGGTCAGGTGGCTCCTCTATGGATGCAAAATAGTAAGTAAGTTGGTAGTGTTGACCAACAACTGTAGGGATAGTCTGTGATATGTAGCTAATGCCTGAAAATGCACCAAGGGATAAACCTTGGTTACCACTGTGAGGAAAGTTGCTAATTGTAGTACCTGGAGCGCCAGATTTAAGCCATCCAGTAACATTAGGATTTACACCGTTAGGATTATTAGGATCTGCCAGAGGGTCGATTTCAAATCCCCCGTTATAAATTAGCTCTTTTCCTTCCGCTTGTGCTACTGACTTATAAGTATTGGTAATCACAGCAGTATGAAGCAAGGCAGTGCTCAGACTACAAACAATAATTGAGAGTTTTTTAGTGAACTTCACGAGACATTACTCCAAATAGTTCAAAATTCACGACAACGAGTACTTAATTGATTTAGTTTTCAATCATTAAGGCAGGACAAAGCCATAATTATTTTTGAAGATATTCTTGGCAGTACTACCACTTAAGTAGTTAGAAAAACTCTGTGCCGTCGATAAAACTTTAGTTCTGGTGAGTATACCCAGTGGATAGATAATCGTATCACTCTCTGCTACTTTCGCACTGTCTACGACTCTTACCTTCTTAGAAATGGCAGCATCGGTTTTGTAAACGGCACCTGCGCTGATAGTTTTAGTTACACCTGCAACTACAAGAGTTTTATTTTCAACAGCAGTTAAAACGTTACGCACATTGCTAGCAAGGTATAATTTAGGACTTAGAGTAGTGAAAATACCTCGCTTAGTCAGAACTTGTTTGGCATAATTTCCGGCTGGCACAACTGGAGGAGTACCTGTATAGTCACCTATAGCAATGCCAGTAATGTTGGCGTTGGTCAACCCATTGAAGCTAGTGAGACCTGCACTACCAACACTAATCGGAAATGTCGTAGGAACAATCAAAACTAAACTGTTTTTGACGACGTTTTTACGACTACCTGCAACCAATTTACTTGGAGTTGAATTCTGCAAAACATTTATTTGGTCGTTGGCAGCAGAAATGAAAATATCTGCTGGTGCTCCTGCTTGGATTTGCTTGAGCAAGGTACCAGAAGCACCAAATGTATAAACAACGTTGACACCTGGGTTAGCATTTTGGTACTGAGTCTTAATGGCATTCAGCGCATTTGTTAAGCTGACAGCCGCATACACGTTAAGTGTGGTTGCGGAACTTGCTGGTGAAAAATTGACAAACTGTAAGCCAATTACCAGCATCATGCTAGTAACTGCCGTAGCAATCCAAACACTAAGTCTTCTTCTGTTCATAAAAGTTATAGTTCGAGGAAAATATTACCTAAAAGCCTCATTGTTGACAGACCTGACTTACGTACAGGCAACTGAAAAACCAACCACAGAGATGGCAGAGGACATGGAAAAATGAGAGTTTGAGTATTCTGGAAATAAACGGTCAATCACAATCGCTAAAAGCATTAGTGTGATCAACCATTTATTATTTCCAAGTAGAACTACACAAACAGCGAATGAAATGTATTTAGTGATGAAATAGTATCAGTTAAATACGCTCATTACCAACCTTTTTGGTTAAAGAATCCTGACAAAAAGCCAGTCCATCTAAATGCTGCAAAAAGGCTAGATTCCTTGTACTGCAAACGTTGTAGTATAAAATTACCATATATTATTAAATATCTAAAACCATAAATATACCAACAAAATAGTTTTAATTATCTGTTTAACTAACTTTTTTGGTAAAAACAGGGCTGTGTTGATAGTAGTGAACAGCGATCGCCCCTACCTTTGTGTAGAAAAACTATGGATTGAGGAATGCTCATAACTCATTCGCCCAAAATAATCCAGATATTATTCTTTATTTGTAGAAAAATATATATAAACTTTTATGTTATCAATAGAAAATTTGATTTGACATACGCCTAACGATAGATAGATTTTATCGAACAAATAGTTTAAATTTGTAACAGGTTACACAGAACTAGGTAAAACACATGGCCAACATAATTGAGACTGCCACTAATAATGGTTCTTTCAAGACACTAGTTGCAGCAATCGAAGCAGCTGGTCTAGTAGATACACTCAAAGGTCCTGGTCCATTCACAGTTTTTGCACCCACTGATGCAGCGTTTAATAAGCTTCCAGCAGGTACAGTAGACGCATTACTCAAAGATATTCCTAAGCTCAAGAAAATCTTGACCTATCATGTCGTCTCAGGCAAAGTACTGGCTGCTGATGTAGCTAAACTGAAGACAGCTACAACAGTTGAAGGTTCAGATGTCAAAATTGATGCTTCTAATGGCGTTAAGATAAATGATGCAAAAGTTGCAACAGCTGATGTTGCTGCTGATAACGGTGTCATCCACGTTATTGACACAGTTTTGATTCCTGCATAAGCAAGCTTTAAAATAGCGAATGCTATTTGTGGGGCGGCGACTATTTATAGTCGTTTCTCCATCACTGTTTGGATGCTTTTTAGTAAACACATCTACCAACAAATCCATCTAGACAGGATCTAGATGGATTTGTTGTTTAATTAGATGTAAACCTCATCATAAGTTAAGAACCGTAGTTTTCGCCCTCACCCTAAATCCCTCTCCCATATTTGGGAGAGGGACTTTGAAATTCTGGCTCCCCGAATCCCAAATCTGGGATTCGGGGTTGGGGGATGAGGGCAAATCCTTTTGATCACAGAAGAACTACAGGTTTCAAGATAGACGTGGTTTAATTAAATTTTTAGTTTTGCCAAATCCAAATAAC
>NZ_JBALCE010000030.1:0-150612 GCF_036919815.1 Nostoc sp. | reverse complement strand
AAATGCTCTAAATTGGTTTAATCATTGTGGTCTGTTTTTTGAGCCTATTAGATAGCTCTTCTTGTGGTGAATTTGATCGCAAACTGCTGTAATTATTCGTGAACAACAAAATTCCCGACTTATTTAATAAGTCGGGAATCTAAGCTTTTCGATTTTAAGTAATCATTAAGGATTGCTATAGATAAGCATTCCCAATAGGAGGCGTAGCAGTAATCAGGAAAACTCCCTTTTCGCTATTTCCCATGCCTTTATTTCTTAGTCTGATCGAGAGCTAAATTCAGCTTTAACACATTAACTCCAGGCTCGCCAAAGATGCCGAGAAACCGACCATCGGTGTTTTGAGCAATCAAAGTTTCCAGTTGGCTCGGCTGAAATCCTCGCGCCTTGGCCACGCGGGGAATTTGCGCGATCGCAGCTTCGGGGGTGATATGAGGGTCAAGGCTGGAAGCAGAGGTGTAGACTAGATCACCAGTCGGTTGCACACCTGCTTTTTTCAGACGATTCAAGTCACCTTCAATTTTTTTGGTGGGGTCTGGATCATCTTTACCTTTGATGCGTTCCAGTAATGCGGGATTACTAGGAGCCAAGTTACTAGCACCAGAAACGCCAGTTTTCAAAACTCCCGCATCATCCTTTTTGGGATCGGCTGTGCTGTAGCTGGTGGTGCTGGGACGGCTGTTAAAATAGCGATCGCTAGTAAAAGGTTGACCAATTAAGGCAGAACCGACAACTTGACCGGCGCTATTTTTCAGGAGACTACCGTTTGCTTGAAACGGAAACACAGTTTGCCCAATGGCAATCATCGCCAAAGGATAAATAATTGCGCCGATTATCCAGAGTACCAATGTAGAACGAACAGCTCTGCTAGCTTCGCGTGCAAAACTCATTAGAATTTCTCCGGTACAAACATTACAAAAAATAAATAGATGGAAAGCCCTAGCGTCACCATTCCTAACAGCCCCAATCCCCAAGATTGACTGCGGGAAAGTTGTTCACCAGTGGCTGCATAGACTAAAGGTGCAACCACTAGATTGAAACACATTGCCAGGAACAAATACAGTGGCAGCTTTTGTCTACGCCATTGACACCAGATTTCAGTTATTTCTTCTAATACTTGGGATGCAACGATAGTGCGTCGGATATGAACGGGTTTCATAGGAAATTAAGACAAAGGTAAGATAATATCTATCAGTTTGATGGCAATGAAGGGAGCAACGATTCCACCAAGGCCATAAATCAAGATGTTGCGACGTAGGAGTTGATCTGCTGTTAAAGGCAAGAATTTTACCCCTTTGAGTGCTAGCGGAATTAATGCCGGAATAATCAAGGCATTGTAAATCAGCGCCGAGACGATCGCAGATTGGGCACTCTTTAATCCCATAATATTCAGTGCGCCGATTCCAGCAGCCGCAAAGATCGTGGGAATGATCGCAAAATACTTGGCGATATCGTTAGCGATCGAGAATGTTGTCAATGCTCCACGAGTAATCAACAACTGTTTTCCTATGGTTACTAGGTCAATTAGCTTTGTGGGGTCAGAGTCTAAATCCACCATGTTAGCGGCTTCTTTAGCAGCTTGCGTCCCAGAGTTCATTGCCACACCCACGTTTGCTTGAGCTAGGGCAGGGGCATCGTTAGTACCATCACCAGTCATTGCCACCAGTTTACCCTGAGATTGTTCGGAGCGAATCACTTCAATTTTGTCTTCTGGAGTCGCTTCGGCAATGAAATCATCAACCCCAGCTTCTTCGGCAATTACTGAAGCCGTAATTCGGTTGTCACCTGTGAGCATAACGGTGCGAACACCCATGCGGCGGAGTTGGTCAAATCGTTCCCGCAGACCAGGTTTGACAATATCTTTGAGGTAGATGACACCATAAATCTCGTTACCTTGGCAGACAGCTAAGGGCGTACCTCCTAATCGGCAAACTCGCTCATAAGCTGCATCTATATCATTAGGAACTTCTCCGCCATTGGAACGGACAAACCCTTTAATGGCATCCACTGCTCCTTTACGAATTTGTTTGCCATCGGGTAGATTTGTGCCGCTCATGCGGGTTTTTGCCGAAAACTCTACACCTTCGGCTTTGTCGATGTTAAAATCTACCGCCGCCTGAGATTTTTCTGCTAAAACTACAATTGACTTGCCTTCTGGGGTTTCGTCAAACACGCTAGCAGCTAGGGAGACTTGCGCCACGTCTTTTAGTGAGTGATTATTCAGGGGAATAAACTCATCAGCCATGCGGTTCCCCAAGGTGATCGTGCCTGTCTTATCTAGCACCAAGGTATTGATGTCACCACAAGCTTCTACTGCTCGACCAGAGGTAGCGATGACATTAAACTGGGCAACCCTGTCCATACCTGCGATGCCGATCGCACTAAGCAAACCACCAATAGTTGTGGGAATCAAAGCTACGAGTAGCGAAATCAGGATGGCAACGCTAGCACCTGCACGCAAACTGTTTCCCGCCTCAACCCCAAAGGCTGTGCTGATAAAGCTGGCAATGTAGCCCACGAAGGGAGGCATTGTTGACACCACAATTAAGAACACCTGTGTTAGTACTGCTAGCAATACTGTCAAGGCAATTTCGTTGGGAGTCTTGGTACGTTGTGCCCCTTCTACCAAGGCAATCATCCGATCGATAAAGCCTTGACCAGGATCAGCACTAATGCGAATTGTCAACTCGTCGGAGAGTAGGTGTGTACCTCCTGTCACCGAACTGGCAATATCTGTACCCGGTTGCTTCAATACAGGAGCAGATTCCCCAGTAATCGCAGACTCATCCACTGAGCCAATACCTTTAATTACATCCCCATCGGCGGGAATCATATTATTTGCAATCACTTGCACCAAATCCCCCCGCCGCAGTTCCGTAGAACTGACTTGTACTATCGAACCATCAGGGAGAATTTTGTTAGCGATCGTATCCGATCGCGTCGTTCTTAGTGAATCAGCCTGGGCTTTACCGCGTCCTTCAGCTACGGCTTCGGCAAAGTTGGCAAAAACGAGTGTGAAAAACAGAATAAAGGTAATCAACCCGTTTAAGACGCGTTGTTGGTTGATATCTGCCTGGATTGTGCCAAACAGATTTGGGTTAAGGGTAACTAGAAAGGTGACAATCGTCCCCACCCAAACAACAAACATAACTGGGTTTCTGACGGTAATCCGAGGATCTAGCTTGATAAATGACTCCCGAATTGCTCTCTGATAGAGTCCCCGCAAATCCGCTTTGGGCGTGTGCCTGCGCGAATCACGAGTTCCAGATGGAGTCCGGGCCGAAGGAAAATCAGTAGTAGTTGGCATATATTAAATTTTGGGCATGAGTCTTTGAGGTGGATGAATCCAGTTCCGAGGTGGATGAATCCAGTTCCGAGGTGGATGAATCCAGTTCCGAGGTGGATGAACGGAGTTCTGAGGTGGATGAATCCAGTTCCGAGGTGGATGAACGGAGTTCTGAGGTGGATGAATCCAGTTCCGAGGTGGATGAATCCAGTTCCGAGGTGGATGAATCAGTCTCTAATTCTCCTTGTCCCTTTGTCCCCTTGTCCCTTCATCTCCCCATTCCCCACTCCCTACCCAATACCTTTGGCAATAAAAAAGGCTTCACCGATGGGACCCAATGCTAATACTGGGAAAAATGTAAGTGCGCCTAAAATTAAAATCACGCCTGCGGTGACACCTGTAAATAATCCGGTATCGGTTCGCAATGTACCAGTCGTGTAGGGAACAGCTTGTTTGCGAGACATACTATCTGCTAACAACAACAGACCGATGATCGGAATATAACGTCCAGCTAGTAAACTGAAGCAGGTACTTAGATTCCACCAGAGGGCGGTTGCAGTAGTTTTTGCACCCGTAGCGTTGGCGAAGCCCGTCGCAGACATCGCTAACGGAGAAGGTTGTGAATCGCCTAAACCTTCAAAGCCAGAACCGTTGTTGGCAGCAGCTGAGGCATATTCGTAAATTACCTGAGAAAAGCCGTGAAACCCAGGATTGCTAATCCCTGCCAGTTGGTCAGGAAAAGCTAAGGCGATAGCCCCCGGAATCAAAATGGCGATGGGATGAACCAGCAAAATCAGGAAGCTAGCAAGCACAACCTCACGCTTTTCAATCTTGCGTCCCAGAAATTCTGGCGTGCGTCCCACCATCAGACCGGTGACGAATACCGCCAGGATGCTATAGGCAAACAAGTAAGCTGTTCCTGTACCTTGTCCACCCCACATGATTTGCAGGAACATATTAGAGAGAAAAATAAAACCACCCGCGGGCATGAAGGAGTCGTGGAAACTGTTGACTGCGCCGCACATAGTACCAGTTGTACTTACCGCAAACAGTACAGATTGTGCCCAACCAAAGCGGACTTCTTTACCCTCTAGGTTCACTTGCTGACTGCCCAAAAGCGCATTTACAGCCGGATTGCCGTTATATTCCCCAATGCCAGCGACAATCAAAAATCCGACAAAAATTACACCAACCATGCCATAGAGTAACCAGCCTTGTTTGGTGTTATTTGCAAACAAGCCGTAGGTATAGATCAGGGACGTGGGAATCGAAAGCATTGCCACGATCTGAATTAAGTTAGAAAATGCGTTGGGATTTTCAAAGGGGTGTGCGGAGTTGCTCGCAAAAAAGCCGCCGCCATTCTCGCCTAGCTGTTTGATAATTTCAAAGTGGGCAACTGGGCCAAGAGCGATCGCCTGACTAATATTAGGATCTTCTAAAGTCGGAAATACTGCGGGTCCTGCCAAGGTTTCTGGCACACCAAGCGCCATGAAAACGATCCCGCCGACAATACTAATCGGCAGCAAAATTCGGGTTATCGAGCGAATTAGATCTACATAGAAGTTGCCTAAAGGTCTACCCGTCAACCCTCGAATAAAGGCGATCGCTACTGCTATACCCGTTGCAGCCGAGGTAAACATATGGTAGCCTAACCCCAACATTTGACTACCGTAGCTCAAGTAAGTTTCACCAGAATAGTGCTGCTGGTTGGTATTGGTAATAAAGGAAATTGTAGTGTGTACTATGGTGTCCCAGCTTGGGGCGCCGATCTTGGTTGGGTTAAGCGGTAGCCATCCCTGATTTGCGATCAGGAAGAAAATCAGCAACATCATGACTACATTACTGTACAGAATTGATCGCGCATACTGCCAACCCGTCATATTTTCTTGGGTTTGAACGCCAACCAAAGAATAAAGCACTCGTTCAAACGGATTCAAAATCACGTCGAGAAAAGTACTTTGTTCTAGGAATACCCGCGCCATGTATTTCCCAAAGAAGGGAGTTATCGCTACTATAATTAGTAGCGTTAATGCAATTTGAATCCATCCTTGTAGCATTGGATTAGTCGAACTCCGACATGAATAAATTTCAGATGAATATCAGATATTTTCTGGCGATGAATCAGAAAAAACAATCAAGTATAGCGGCATTATGATTAACTAACCTATAGCTATGAGCTTTCTCAATTAATCATCGAGCTTTTTGCTAAATAACACAAGGTATAAATTAATATTTAAACTACCCTATACAAGGAATATATTTGTTTATATATACAAATCTTTAGAGTGTTTATTTCGATATATCTGCAAATATAGAAGGACAGGGAAATGCTAAACAAACAGCTATAGCCGCAGGGCAAACGCATCGTGTCAATAATAATGTTTCCATCTCAATAGCCTACTTATTGAGAAGATTTTAGGCGATCGCTAACCAACAAAAATACTAGTACTTACGCACTGTACAAATTCATCATGACCTGCGTTAGCAAAAATAGATTGTTTCAGACTTTTATTAATTATCCTTTGATCGTAAATAGACGAACTGTAGGGGTAATTCATGTAGCTTTAGCTGACCGCAGGGTATTACCCCTACGAAAGATGTGGTTTTTCACCTGATACCTATTTGGTATTTATTGTCAATGCGTAAGTCCTGAATATTAGCCCTTTCAAGCTGGGTACAATTTTTGGATAATAATTCCTCTTTTCTCTGTGTTCTCTGCGCCTGGAGTGGTTCAATAAATAACTTTTAAACCGCAGAGGCACGGAGAACGCAGAGAGGAAAGCAGAGATTTTATCAGTGACCTTGAAAGGGCTAGTCCTGAATACTACTCCTAGAGTCAGGAGTCAGAAGAAGGCAGTGTATTGAGAAACCAGTACGTTGGACGCGTTAACAGACTTGTACTGCTTTGGAGAACCCGCGATCAAAGCATCTGCCGTTTAGGAGTCTAATTCCTAATTCATAACTGATTTTGGCGACAAATTCCAAATGCTGAAGTGTAGGCGTGTAAGAACGTTCTGCCACCAACAGGGCCGATTTCACCGCCACAGAAAAAGCCGCTTACAGGAATATCGTTAAGGTAGCGCCGAAATAGTTCCGAATCGAAATTGGGTTTACCATATAGTCCTTCACCTCGCCCCAGACAGGAAAACATCAAGGCAGCTACGGCAGAGGGTTCAGATTCTCGCTCGTCTTGATAACTTTGGAGGAGTAATTCTAGGTCTTCAGCAGAGGCTTGGGCATCGCGTATATGGAATTGCAGCGTTTGACCAGGACGGACGCGATCGCCAATTGCGATCGCCCCAGCTGTTGGATCGACCCCCAGAATACCCCGAATTAAAAAGTCTCCTTGCTGCAAAGCCAGCTTAAATTCATCCATTGCCACACCAACAAACAGAGAATGCTGTGCTAAAATCCGTTCTTGTTCGCTGAGACTGGCAATCAAATCTCGCAACACCATCAGAGGTACTTTCTCATCTAACTCCAGAATAATATTGCGATCGGCTTTTGTGACTTGCAATGGTTTGCCAATCGGTCGGCATCCCTGGGCGACAATCGTTTCCAAAACAATATTGCCAGTCAAAGCTATACCAACAGTGCCCTCACGATACAGACTTTGGTCTTCCTCACCGCCGGCATCGTTACAAAATAGGGCAATACGACCACCCATTCCCCCACCACTAGCTTGTCCCCCTACGATCACTGATCCTGGATAAGCAAAATCCAGCCCCTGCAACAAATCGTTGATTCCAGAAGCGAAGGAACTAGATAGTAAGATAAACTGGGGTGTCGGTGATGCTGGCACACCGATCAAATCAAGCCAAGCATCTGGTGAACTATCTAAATCAGGTAATTCTTCAGCAACAACATGAAAGACTTGAATTTTCACTCCTGGAAGGTGTGCTAAAGTCAAGCTGATAGCTGGTTCAGCTTCTAGTTCTTGGGTTTCTCCGCTAACTGTTGTCCCAATCACACCTCCACCACTACAGCCAATTAGCACTGGCACAGAAAGTTTCTCAGCTAACAAAGGTAACAGTCGGGAATACTCACTCGTAAAAGCAGACGAAATGAATACCAGTCCTAGATCCGCAGGTGCTGTTAACGATGAGACAGCTCGTTCCACCACATCTGTAACGGCGGCTTCCAAAGAATGACGGGTTGATAGGGCGTTTGCCCACTGCATTTGGTCTGCCATGAGTTTTGAGCTTCTTTCTCTTTTTAGGCTAGTAGGTTTTGATTTTTTATTTTGGGAAGAATTACATTTTACAAGAATTCACGCCAGCCCTTTGTTTCCTGCATCCCAAAAAACTGGAGTCGTCATTCCCTAATATATGCATCTCAATATATTGTATGATTATTTATCTGTAGTACTGATTCCACAAAATCTTAAAAAATAAAGCTAAATGCAACGCGATGTGCAACTTATTCTTGGAATCCCGCTTTCATTCCTTTCCCCCACAGTCCGAGAGGCTTTGAATCTTACTCCCCTTCCCTTGTAGGGAAGGGGTTGGGGGTTAGGTTTGAGAAAAAGTCGCACACGGCGTTAAATACATCATAAATGCAGCAGTTTGCTGTGTTGGTTAGAAATCAATCGGCTAAAACACTAACTTATCGAAAAATTGGGTCTAAAACCCCGTCCTTCTAGGACGGGGTTTGGTATAATACTAGAGTACCCCAGGGCTTGCGGAAGGCTCAAAACCAAAGCCTGTGGAGCGAACCTAAGACCTATTACCCTTCGGGAGGTGGAGGCAGTTGCTATGAAGCAGGAACCCAAATAGTAATGTTTGGGAATCACCGTGGCTTTAGTCCGGTGAGGATGTCAAGATCAGCTAAGTGGTTAGAATGGTTATTAATAAAGCCAAAAACTGCCATTTGTGAAGTTCTTCTATACTAGTATTAACTTTTACACCCTAAGCCCCCCACTGAATTATCTACTCAGAATCAGTGGCGGGATATAAAGCGGGTGAGAAAAACATGGAAAAACGAACTTTTTTTTGGTATGATCAAACATCTTGACCATCAATGCCGTAAGCGAAAACCAAGCTAATAGGTATATGTTGCAAGATAAAAAATTTCGGTCTTGGGAACCAGGACTTCTGCCCTTGGAGGGAATGTAAGACCAACAGGATTACAGAGTTCTCTTGGCTATTCCCGATGAACTGGGAAGCCCACACTATACCGCCTAGCGGTTGGTGTGTGGTAGTTCACCAACACACAACGAGACTAAAGCAATGACCAACATCCAAGAAACAGCAAAGAGCGACATCCAAGAAAAAATCCACGAAGAAGTGGAACAAGCGCGTACTGTCTGTGATATTAACGGTAGCAGCTCACCAGAGTGTGCTGCTGCTTGGGATGCAGTAGAGGAATTGCAAGCTGAAGCTTCCCACAAGCGCCAAAGCAAGCCAAAAAACTCTCTAGAACAGTATTGTGATGATAACCCAGATGCAATTGAATGCCGGGTTTACGACGACTAAAAATTGAGGCAAGTAAATTTTCTGTTCCTTTGGTCAGCAAGCAACCAGGATTTACTTACTGAGATTTCGCATTTTTACGCCACTCGCGGCTAAAATAGTACTCTCCTATTTCATTATTTTCTCCAACCGGTAGAAAATTGGTGAGATATCTGGAGTTAGGAATGTCTAAGGGTTAAAATTTAATGAATTGGCTATAGGGGCGTACATCTGTACGCCCCTATAAACTTGTTTGTAGTATATATTTCGTGAAATCGGATGAGTTAGAGAGCGACTTGCTTACAGAAAGAAGTTAGAGCGCAGTCTTGAGGCTAACCACTGAGCTTTATGCTTTGATTGAACTATTATCAAAAAGAATTCAGAATGAATTGGAGTCCGACTGACTCCTAAATAAAAGGTAGGACTTACGCAAAACTACACGCTAGTAGGGAGAATTCATGTAGATGAAGGCTGACCGCAGGGTATTGCCCCTATCTGAAAATCAGAATTTCGGCTATTGTTTGCCTAAGTACTGAAAGAGTTTAATATCCCTGTCTTATTAAGCGGTCTACAATCAGGTAGTGGATAAAACCCTAGTTGATTTATTCTGACTTCTGACTTCTAAATTCTTTTTTATTTATTGTTTGAGAAAAACTATGGACTATAATATTTGGTTTCGCCCTTTTGTCTGGATTGATTACCGACTGGCGGTATTATTCCTGGTAATTATTCCGCTAATTCTTCTGATTTGGGCATTTGTGCAAAAAGCAGAAAGCATACAACGCTTATTAACTATATACTGGCGAATATCAAGCTTGGTGGCAATCACGATTTACTTAATGATTGCCCAATATCCAGTTAGCTTTATCTCTGGGTTGATGGCTCGGATTTTGATCCCGATTTCGCTGTGGTTCTGGGTGGATCTCAACGATGAAATTGAGTATCAAACCAGTGGCTCTTTGAAATTTATTTTTACCTCTTGGCGCTGGGCTACAACTGTTTATTGTATTTTGGGTACACTAGCTTTTATCCCTTTTTTGGGTTGTGCTTTTTCTGGCAATGTGCTAAGTACTCCCTATTGTCGCGTCTGGTTTGAGGCTCCATTGCTATTCAAAGAATATTTCCATGCTAATAGCAAGGCTGAGTTCTTAGGTTTTCTTGGCATAACTAGTTTAGTAATTTATGTGCTTTACTTAAGCTATTTTGTTCTGATTAAGCTGGGCAAGCAGGGACGCTCGGCCACACCACAGTAACCGTCGCTGCGTCACTACACCCCTACTCTTAAAAAAATGAGTTCCATTGGCAAGCGACTGGAAGAATACACCGCTAAACGCCCTCAAGAAGTCCTACTTGTAACGGTGGAAATTGCCGATGAGCAGGATACAATTGCTATTTTCAAAGGCTTTTCCAGTTCTTTGATGCGCCCAACGGCATTTGATGCAGATGTACCAGTTATGCCAGATGGGGCAAACATTCTCAATATTGACCGAGTAGCCAGTCCTTACAATCCTGAAGCCCCCCGTTATATTCAACAAGGACTCACTTGGTCAGCTATGGAAGCTCTATTATTAGAAATGGGAGTCTAACTAATTCGTAATTCGTAATTCGTAATTTTGTGGCAAGGGTGACTTTGTGATTGTTGATGGAGCATCGTCACAGCCCTGCTAAACTCCAGAACAAGGTGGCAGAAAAAATTTTGCATGGAATATTGAGTGGAACCCAAAGAAGGCAGCGTTAAACCTTGAGAAGCATGACGTTTCGTTTCAGGAAGCTTCAACCGTATTTAATGACCCTTTATCTGTAACTTTCCTTGATCCCAATCATTCCATTAGAGAAAACCGCTACATTATTATTGGCATATCTGGTTTTGGACAACTTTTAGTTGTTGCACATACCGACCGAGGAGAAAAGGTACGAATTATTAGTGCCCGAAAAGGCACTCGACACGAGAGGAGATTTTATGAAGAGGGAAGTTGAAAATGAAATGGAAGACGAATTACTTTCTGAGTACGACTTCGCTCAAATGGAGGGAGGAGTTAAGGGCAAATATATTGAAAGATATCGTGCAGGGACGAACTTAGTGCTTTTAGATCCCGATGTTGCTCAAGCTTTTCCCAATGATGCAGCCGTGAATGGAGCGTTAAGGATGTTAATCCAGGTTGCCCAGCGTCAGCAACTCAATACTGCGGTGCAGCAGATGGACACGCGATTCCCAGGTTAAAATGGGAAAATCCACAGCCTGCACAACATGAGCGAAAGCGTCTACATCGAAACCAGCATTCTTGGTTATCTCACAGCTAGATCGACCAAAAACTTGATTCTTGCCGGAAATATTGAGGTGACAAGAGATTGGTGGGAGTCGCGTCGGAGTGCATTTAACCTCTACATCTCACAAGTCGTTCTAAGTGAGGTAGCACAGGGCGATGCAGAAATGGCTGCTCAAAGACTTGAGGCGGTGCGTGGTTTGCCATTACTTGAAGTGACCGAAGCTGTGGAGGATTTAGCAGCACAGTTTATGATGCGGAGTAACCTTCCCCCCAAAGCTTCTGATGATGCGATTCATATTGCACTGGCTACAGTCAGCAGTCTAAATTACCTGTTAACCTGGAATTGCAAGCATATTGCAAATGCTCAAATCCAAAGGAAACTGCTGGAGATTTGTTCTGATTGTGGATATACTTTGCCAATAATCTGTACGCCTTATGAATTAATGGGAGAGTAATTATGTGGCAGGATGAAATCTTAGAGGAACTCCATCGAATTCGTGAGGAACACGCAAAGTCCTTCAACTACGACATGAAGGCAATTTGTGAAGATTGGCGAAGACAACAGGCACAAAGTGGCAGACGGTTTGTGACGCTAACTCCTGTGCGGCAGTCTAACAATGCGGTGCAATAGACGGAGCAGAAATAGTTGTTGGGATGGGAAAGTCATCTGCCGCCGATGATTTGAGCGGTTACCCTCAAGGAAGCAAGTTAAAGTTGAGGTCTAAATTGCCCTGCGCGAACAATTTTGAAGAATTATTTTGACTTTTAAATTTAAAAAATGTCCCGTTCTGGATACACACTGCCGGTATTTGCCTGCGCGGCTGCTATTGCCGCTTTACATTGGTTACGCGATCGCCAACCCCTAAAATTTGCATCTGTAGATTTAATTGAACCCGCTCAAATAGCAGAAATCCCAATTGAACAGGTAGCAGGACTATCTGAAAATATGGCTTTAGCGATCGCTCGCAGTGATCCTGGTGATAATCTTGACCTGACTAAAGATACACCGATTTGGGCATTGGTGGAATGGCGAGAACAGGGTGATGATGCTGTAATCATCAAAGGAGGGGAAGGAATTGGCAGGCAGATGAATGCTGATGACAAGCCGGCTATTTATGCATACCCTCAAAGGCTGTTGCAAGAGAATTTGCAACGAATGCTAGCACCTGGGGAAAAAATCACGGTGACAATTATTCTACCCCAAGGGCGATCGCTTGCTGTTAGAACTTCAAATTCTGCCTTTGGTGTGGTTGAAGGACTTTCCCTTTTAGGCACAACTGGCATTTCTCAACCATTAAGTACACCAGATCAACTTGCAATTTTTCGGGATCAATTACAAAATAAAGCTAGTCGGTTTGAGAGTTTAGTATTCTGTATCGGTGAAAATGGGCTAGATTTGGCGCGTAAACTAGGGATTAATCCTGAACAATTGGTCAAAACTGCTAACTGGCTTGGCCCAATGTTAGTAGAAGCGGATGTGCTGGGTGTGAAAGAAATCTTATTATTTGGCTATCACGGTAAGCTGATGAAACTGGCTGGGGGGATTTTTCACACTCATCACTACTTGGCTGACGGACGCCGGGAAATTTTAGCCGCGCACTGTGCGATCGCTGGTTTAAAATCACCAGATATCCAAGCTGTATTTAATAGTGCCACTGCCGAAGCAGCACTAACATATTTACGATCGCTAGATGCTGAAACTGGTAGTGATTGGGTAAATCAAGTTTACACTGCGATCGCCGAAACTATCGATGTTCGTTCTCAAGAATACATTCAAAGCCATAGCGAAAGGGGCACAGAAGTAACAATCTGTGGCTCGATTCTTTTTGATCGCGATCGCAAAATTATCGTGAAGAGTAAAACTGCTGATCTGTTGATGGAAAAATTATGTTAATTTATTATAAATAATCGTAAACAATCCAAATAAATAGTCTTTTAAGTAACCACTCTCGGATAAGTTTATCGTTTTCATACCATTTCCGACTCAGGGACTAGACAAACGCACATAAACTCGCGTTTGTAAAGGCTCTGTATACCATTATCAGCTTGCCGAGGCTGAATAATAGCATCACCATAGACTACAAAGCATCTACCCTTAACAGATATAACTCTCCCGTCATGAATACAGCGGTGATACCAACACAACAAGCGCCTCAAACATTAGAAAATGTTGGGCGGCTTGATCGTCAATTGATTGTAATTCTGGACTTTGGCTCCCAATATTCTGAGCTGATTGCCCGTCGCATCCGCGAAACTCAAGTATACTCTGAAGTTTTGTCCTATCGCACTACTTCTGCACATTTGCGCCAACTCAATCCCAAGGGAATCATCCTCTCCGGTGGACCGAGTTCGGTTTATGGTGATAATTCTCCCCATTGTGACCCCGAAATCTGGAATTTGGGAATACCCATTTTAGGTGTTTGCTATGGGATGCAGCTGATGGTAAACCAACTCGGTGGAGAAGTGGCAAAGGCTGACCGAGGTGAATACGGCAAAGCATCATTATATATTGATGATCCCACAGATTTGCTGACTAACGTTGAAGATGGCACTACCATGTGGATGAGTCATGGAGACTCAGTTACCCAAATGCCATCAGGGTTTGAATTGCTCGCACATACAGAAAATACTCCCTGTGCTGCGGTTGCCAACCACGAACGGAAACTTTACGGCGTTCAGTTCCATCCAGAAGTGGTGCATTCGATTGGCGGTATAGCATTAATCCGTAATTTTGTCTATCATATCTGCGATTGCGAACCTAGTTGGACAACATCGGCTTTTGTCGAAGACGCAATTCGAGAAATTCGCGCCAGAGTTGGACAGAAGCGGGTGTTGTTGGCGCTGTCTGGGGGAGTGGATTCTTCTACGTTGGCCTTCTTGCTGTATAAAGCGATTGGCGACAACCTGACTTGCGTGTTTATCGATCAAGGCTTTATGCGAAAGTATGAGCCAGAGCGATTGGTAAAGCTGTTTCAAGAGCAGTTTCACATTCCTGTAGAGTATGTTAATGCTCGCGATCGCTTTTTAGCTAGGATTACTGATATCACAGATCCTGAAGAAAAACGCCGCCGCATCGGACACGAATTTATCAGTGTATTTGAGGAAACATCTAAACGCCTCGGTCAGTTTGACTATCTGGCTCAAGGGACTCTTTATCCAGATGTGATCGAATCTGCTGACACCAACGTTGAACCCCAAACTGGTGAGCGGGTAGCGGTGAAAATTAAGAGTCATCACAATGTTGGCGGTTTGCCCAAAGACCTAAGATTTAAATTGGTGGAACCACTGCGGAAACTATTTAAAGATGAAGTCCGCAAAGTTGGGCGTTCCATTGGTTTACCAGAAGAGATTGTCCAACGTCAACCTTTTCCGGGGCCTGGTTTGGCAATTCGCATTTTAGGGGAAGTTACATCTGAGCGATTAAATATTTTGCGCGATGCCGATTTGATTGTGCGGCAAGAAATTAATCAACGCGGGATGTATCATGATTTCTGGCAAGCATTTGCTGTATTGCTACCAATTCGTAGTGTTGGCGTTATGGGGGATCAACGTACTTACGCTTACCCGATTGTTTTGCGGATTGTGACTAGTGAAGATGGGATGACTGCTGATTGGGCGAGAGTGCCTTACGATGTCCTAGAAGCGATTTCCACTCGGATTGTGAATGAGGTGAAAGGGGTGAATCGGGTGGTTTATGACATCACTTCTAAGCCGCCTGGAACTATTGAATGGGA
The DNA here is from genome assembly GCF_036919815.1 of Nostoc sp. GTDB lineage: Bacteria > Cyanobacteriota > Cyanobacteriia > Cyanobacteriales > Nostocaceae > Nostoc. The sequence continues at coordinate 135,878 of NZ_JBALCE010000030.1, read as the reverse complement.
GTAATCAAGTTTTGAGTTTTGAGTTTACTTAACTAAAAGCTCATCACTCTTTATTATGGTTCAGATTCCTTGTAGTAGTTTAGATTCACATACAGCAGTTTGCAAGTTAATCAGGTATACCTTTTTAACTCAAGAGCCAGTATAAAGCCTATTTTACTCCTAACTCCTGACTGCTGCTGTATCTAAAAATGGCAATGCTGACCTGGCTCGTTCTAAGCCTCGGCATTGTCTGTTTTTTTGGCTTTTGCTTTACCAAAATAGGACTTATATAGCAGTCGCCAAAGCCGTTAGGACAGTTCGCGGGAAACGCGCCTTCAAGAGCGTACTTTGTGATTTTATTGCTGTCCTAAGCTCCCTGTCCGTTGCTATACCAATTCTATGTGAGGCTGCGCTTTATTCACGTAGGGGCAATACCCTGCGGTCAGCTAAAGCTACATGAATTGACCCTACAGCGCAGTTTTGGGTAAGTCCCATAGGCGCATCTTCAAAAAGAAATGGTATTACGCAAAAAACCTCTCAAACTCTTATTTCTCTGCGTCCTCTGTGGTAGCCTGCGGCAAGCCGAAACGTCTACGATTTTCCGTTGCTTGTGCGTAAGTCATGTAAAAGCAAAAATGCCACAAAATCCCGTATTTGCTAAATGTAAGTATTGCACTTTAGACTAACCAACGATAAAAGACTCAGCCTATGTTAGAAAAATTAAGGGTAGAAATGCTATACTATTTTATAAAAAATTATTAGAATAAATACGTTTTTTTGCTTAGAAAGGGAGTAGCTATTTTGTTGAGTATCAAAGCTTTGTCAGTAATTTGTACAAGTACATCGTTATTCGTATTAGGTGTTAATGAAATAGCCTCTGCTTCTTCCTTTAATCCGACACCTGTATTTGACAACGTTGCTAGCTACACTACTACTATTACCGAAGATAATAATCTAGCTGATATTTACTATCCTAATCCCACAGACTTAAAAACAAGCAATTATTCCTTTCCAGTAACGCTATTACTACAAGGTGCATTAGTTGACAAATCAAATTACTCTAATTATGCTCAACAAGTCGCCCGCTATGGATTTGTAGTAGTCGTGCCAAACAGCAAGCGTACAGTTACAACATTTGGTGAAGCATTATTACCCCAAACAAGCCAAATTAATACAGTTTTACAACAAATTGTAGTTGAAAATAAGAATGCTAGTTCCCCGATTGTCGGCTTGCTGGATACAGAGAAAGTAGGATTATTGGGTCATTCCTTGGGCAGCGCCGTAGGATTATCTGCAATTGGAAATTTATGCGTGACACCAACACTTTGTCCGCGTTCTTTCTCACGACCTAAGCAAATTGTAGCAGGAGCATTCTTTGGTGCTAATCTTCGCAATCAGAATGATGTTTATCTTCCTATTAACAATGATGGAATACCAGTTGCGCTGCTGCAAGGGGATCGTGATGGCAGAGCGCTGCCTTTCCGGGCTAGTTTAACTTATGACAAAATTAAAAATCCACCTGCTGCACTGATTAATATCAAAGGTGCCAATCATTTTAGTATTACAAATACAAATAATCCTGCTGGTGCAATTCCTGACCCGATAAATACTACTCTTAATCAAGATGTGGCTATTGAAACAATTGCACGTTGGAGTGGTTTGTTTTTACGTGCAAGTATTCTTAATGATAAAGACGCTTTTAATTACGTTTATTTCACGGGTGATGCTGCTGACACCAATGTAACAGTAGAGAGTAAACGTGTTCCTGAATCGGCATCGCTTATACCTTTGGGGGTATTATTTGCTTATTTTACGATAACTCAACTACGAAAAAGAATAAATGAATCAAAACATCATTAAGACTTAGGCATACTCAAGCGGATTGATTTTAAAAGCCTCGATTAAAATCCAAACCTGTTAGTAATAAAGCAATGAGTAATTAGCAAGATTATTCTTGAACTGCAACTATTCATTAAAATGAACTTTTTAAATGTAAAGGAATTTGAACAATAACATAATTTGATCCAGTGAATAATTATAAATGCCAGCGAATTAATTAACCATCAATTCGATGGTGGCTAGACGCATTGAGTTATTTTCTAGGAAAATAGGCGCGATCGCAGTAAAATTACCAATGGTGTGGTTACAGAGAAAAAAACAAGCAGCTAATTAGAAATAACTTTCATTTGATCAACGTTAATGGAGATGTTATGGAACCTGCTCTTTCCCTTGCTGGCTTAAACATCCTCGTAGTTGATGATGATGAGGATAGCCGCTTTTACATTACTACTGTGTTGGAAGCTGATGGAGCCACCGTCATGGCAGTTGCATCGGCAGAGGTAGCATTGAAAGTACTACCTGAGTTGCAACCAGATATCTTGATTTGTGATATTGCTATGCCTGGTGAAGATGGCTACACCCTCATCCGCAAGATCCGGGCGCTGAAGCCTGATATTTGGGGAAAACTCCCCGCGATCGCCTTGACTGCATACAGCGATAGCGAGTATCGTAGCCTTGCTCTGGAAGCAGGCTTTCAGACTCATGTGGCTAAACCAGTTGATCCAGGAGAACTAGTTGCGATCGTCGCAAATTTGGTTGCTTCTGATCAGATTTAACACAAAGATCCAGTCATTTGTCAATCGTTATTTGTTATTTACCTCATCTTTTATCATGTTCTTGATCATATTTTTTAAATGCAGAAATCAAGGTTTTACAACATCATTTTTGGTTAGGACTTACGCACAAGTTACGGAATAACTATTTAGCTCCAGTTTCAAAGCTAATTTGCTCAGACTTATATGCTGGTGGCTCAACGTGAATTAAAATCCTGACTGGACGAAACCGTTCTTCTAATCGGCTTTCTACTTCTTCGGTGAGGTGGTGGGCGGTTTCTACATCTGCTGCATCAACTATTAAATGCATTTCAATGAATACTTGACGACCAAGAACACCGCGAGAGGCAATATCATGACAGTTAATTACACCTGGAACAGAAGTAGCGATCGCATGTATTGCTTCTGGTGCGATCGCCATTTGATCCACAAGCCAAGGCAAATTCTCTTTTAAAACTGACCAACCACTCCAAAATACCAACAAAGCGACAGGAAAAGCTAACACCAAATCCATCCATTGATAACCTAGCCAAACTCCTATCAAGCCGCCGATTACAGAGATTGTCACCCAAATATCGCTCATCGTATGTGTCGCGTCAGCAATGAGAATTGAGCTACCTACCCGCCTACCCACACGACGTTCGTAAAAGGCGACAAAAATATTCACGCCCAGCACAATTAGTAATAACCACAACTCCGGTGGCGATATTTTTACAGGTTCACCACCACCTTTGAGAATTCGTTCGATTGCTCCTCGGAGAATTTCAAAACAGGCTATTCCTAAAAATGAAGCAATTCCTAAAGCTCCGACTGCTTCAAATTTGTGATGTCCATAGGGATGTTCGCGATCGGGTTGTGGAGAAGAAAATTTACTCGCAATTAATCCTAAAACGTTGTTGGCACTATCTGTCACACTATGTAAGGCATCAGCTAGCAAACTCAAAGAACCTGTCCAGTAGCCCACAAGTGCTTTCAATCCTAGTACAAACAGGTTGAGCAGTAGGGTAATAATTAAAACCTTTCGCACTTCGGCGCGGTTATCGTAAATCATAGATAATTTCTCACATCAAGTTCTATGACTTCTAATGTATAACTCCAAACACAAATAAATACAAAGAAAATGTATCAAACTCTTACGCTGTAAGGATTAATTCTCTCGATAATCTTTTAAATTAGCGGAATCTATTAAGACTCTTTCTTAACTAAAATACGCTCCAAGCTTTATAGCTATTAGTAAGAGCTTTGCTTTTAAGAGCGGATCTTTCCCGTTAAGAGGATGTTTGAAAAGTCTACGGTTGTATCGAGATCCCTGACACGGGGTTAGTGTAATTCGAGAAAAAAGAAGCTTCCCAATATATTTTGAGTTATTATCAAAACTGGCTATTAGCAATTTTGATGAACAGAAAAGCATTTTATCTCAAGTCTTCGCAATTGTTAATAATTGTCATGTATGTGTATTAGAAAACCGATAATTTTGTTCAGTCAACCTAGCCTTTTGTCTCGCCTCGTCAGATATTCAGGATTTTTTCAATAGCTAATGTTATCACTAGCAACCCAAACTTTGATTTATGCTATTCTTATTAAATACTAGTTAGCGATGGCTACGCCCGCCTAATGCATCGCACATAATTTACAATAGTAAAAAGCTTTATATAGTAACTTTTTCAAGTATTTATTGCTAACATAGTTTTATTCATCTTATTTATTTTTTTGACATAAAGGAAGCGGTAGAACCATCGCCAATTTGAGTTGATGAAGCAATCGGCTATTTTGATCAATACAGCACGAGGAACTATTGTAGATCCAGATTCTCTGTATCGTGCCCTTGCAAATGGTGAAATCGCCGGTGCGGCTGTGGATGTTACCAAAAAAATGGGTAAAAGCCCCGTGCTAGAAGCACGGCTTTTTTATTTTCCGGTTCAAAGACCGGATCAACTCTCTAAGTACTTCTGTTTGGTTCCTGGCCTCTTGTTCGCAGTAAAGCATAAGCCAAATCTTTTTCCTGTTGAGTCACACTCTTATGTGATAAATATTTCCGGCTTCGACATTGATAAATACCTCAAGGTGTGGTATTTTAATTATAGTGGATAAGGTAATCAACCACTTAAAACACCTTGCTGTCGAAAGACTTTTCTGTACCTTGAAAATTGAATCTATGCGGTTCTACTGCATCTTTCTAGACTCCACCTCGCAGTAGGTAAAAGATTCAGAGGAGCTAGACGAACAGTATTTTGAAACATTTTTTGTTTCAAATCCAAAAAGAACTTGGAGTAATCCAACTAGGGTAGGGCATACCCAAAGTCGCTTGAGGAGAGTCCCACCTCTGGGTTAGAAACTGCAAGGGATCTAATTTAAGTGGTCTCGTTGATTCAAGAATCCCCGTCTCTTTAGAGCGGGGAGTGTCAAAGAACCAGAACCGCTCCCCAGCGATAGCCCATTGTTGACCCTAGATAATCTGATTATTGCACCTCATATTGGGAGTGCCATCTGTCAAACGCGCTCAAAAATGGCAACAATGGCGATCGCTAACTTAATCGCGGGATTGACAGGTAATCATTTGGCTGATTGTGTTAATCCTGAAGTTTACAATTTTTAATTTAGCGATCGCAGAACTTCTAAGCCAGTAGAGAGGAACACAATTTGTCTTCGAGTTCGATTTCGTGTTCTTGAGTGGCGACAATAGCCTGAGTAATCACACGCTGGCTGTCAAAACCGACTGCGTGTAATTGCAACCACTGTTGAGCTTCATTGCCTTCGCGGAGGATTTTGTGCAAAGGGGAAAGGAAACAGCTAAAGCCTTGTTGTTTAGCGATCGCCCAAACATCTTGGTACATTTGGGAAATCCAATCTCTGGCTAAGATGCTTCTGCCATCTTGCCAATGCCTCAAATGAGCATCGAGACTACCAACAGCAGCAGCAGCTTCATTCTCAGCAGTCAGGGTGACGAGTTCTTCAGCAGAAAAGGTACTTTGAGTTAACGGATCGATGCTGGGATCTTTGATTATTTGCAACAAACGCGCTTCTAATAAGGCACTAATCGCTAGCAAGGCAATGGGATCGGTGACTAAATCACAAATTCGCAATTCTAGGCGATTCAAGTCGTATGGACGGCGATCGCCATTTGGACGCACTGATGCCCACAAATGCCGTATATTTTGCATTGTTCCAGCAGCGAGTTGATCTTCCACCCACTGAATATGATCGGCGTGACTGGCAAATAACGGCACATGGCTAGGCGTTTGCGGAAAGAGTCCCCAACGGGTGGAGTGATACCCAGTAGTTTTGCCATCTAGGAAGGGAGATGAGGCGCTGAGGGCGAGAAATAGAGGTGCTTCCATACGGATTACCCGACACGCCCGGATTAATACTTCTGGGTCGCTGATGCCGACATTAATATGTACGCTGGCGGTGACTACTTTCGTCCCGTAGGTGTTCTCAATGTAGTCATGATAGGGGTTTGCTGGATCGGAACGCAGAAAGCGATCGCTCCCACCCAAAGATAAAGTACTTCCCGGTATCAGGGTGTAATTGCCCAAGTGATTGAGGTAGTTTCGCAACTCTCGCCGGGGACGCAGCAAGGCACACAATAAATTATCGTAATTAGGGGATGGTTGGGTTATGTATTCCACGTTGCGGCTATCTGGCTCCCGCATAAACCCATCCAAATCTGCAACAATCTTGTCGGAGAGACCAACGATTTCACCTTGAGGCGTGCCAGTGTAAATCTCAATCTCAAAGCCTTTTAATAAAACCACCTTGTTCTCCTTGGCTCTCTCTGCCTATAAATTGTATCGAATAAGACGAATTTCTGTATCTATCTTTAAGTCAATCAAAGGTTAAAAATCATTTAATTGCCAACTGACACGAAATCAGGAAGACAGATTTATTAGTTGTCTTCCAAAAAATTATTACTATTGAAGTATGAAAAATATCCTAATATATGTTAATTAAGGTACAGAATAAAATCAGCAGGTGAATCACTCTTTTGGGCAATATTGAGACGTAGAAACTGCGCCCATACATCATCACTAAGTAAGTTTAAAGCCATTTTAGGATTATTAGTAGCGATCGCGCGGATAACTTTACGCCATCCCTGTTGCAATAATTCAACAAAAGCTTCTTCAATAGAAACTTGATTCAGCAACAAAAGTGCAGTTTTAAAACTTGTTGAATCAGCTTGTATATTCTTGGACTTTAACCCCTGAAGTGCCACATTTAACCACACAGGCAGAAGTTCCAGCCAGTTATTTTGCTGTATTTTTTGGAGTGCAATATCTTCCATAGCTAGCGCACCCCACATACATAAAGACTCTACAGCAAGTTGAAAATCGCGGTTTTCTAGAGCATTTTCCCATAATTTTTGAGCGTGATTTTGGAAGCGATTAGCGAGAAATTCATAAGCTTCCTGAACTTGATGGGGAATTGCAACTTTATAAACTGACTCGCCTCGTGGTAGGTAGTCGCCGCGATAAGATAGCCAGTTATGAGATCCACAAAGATGGATTTCCCGATCAACTATTACTTCTTTGACATGGGAATCTCCCAACCAAAAAACCTGTACAGATGGTAAACCATCAGGTGTTTTTATCGCTCGAAGTTTTTTCTCTACTTCTGGTGGAATTGGTTTATCTTCATCTTCTTCTCGCCGCGCAATTCCATGTCCAATTAAAATCCAAACTCCGCGATTAGCTAATTTCTGTAACAGAGTTATAAATTTTTCATTGACAACTGCCTGATTTACCCAAGGAGAATAAATTAGAACCTGATTTTTAGCCGAATTTAAAACTTCTGAAAAAGCTTGGCTAATTTGTCCATCGCGTAACTGTACCGCTTCACCTACCACTACTTTTTTACCAGCTTTTGTGGCAGTTTCTAGCGCCTTTTGGCGAATCTTTTCCAGTCTAGCCTCTATTTCAGTGTTTTTTTGCTTGAGAATGACTTCACGTTCAAAATTGATGGTTTCGGTTGACAATTTACATAATGCTTGCAAAGATATTTTACCTTCAGCGTGTAGCACTTCCAAGCAATTTGATGCTGACTCTAAAATTTGCTTTCCATTTCTGATTTGGATGCTCAACTTCTCTTCAAGGGCATCGAAGATAACGAAAAGCGATATCTTTCTCCAAATTTTTTGAGCCGAAGCTAATACTTTATAGGAAGTAACAATTTTTCCCTCTTCTGGGACATGAAGTGCTAAACCTGAAGCCTGAATACTTTTTTGGATTTCATCAAGCGGTAATAAAGAAATATCAGTAATTGTATGATCAATAGTTATAAAGTCTGCCAAGTCAGGCAAACTTATCACTATTTCGTTTAAGGATTCAGATTGAAAGGTGATCTTGTCGCTTAAAGGGTCTGTAATAGCATAAATTTGTATAGGATATGCCGGCTGTGGTACAGACCCTTTTTCATAAAATGAGCGACCTTCAGGAGTGACTGTTAGTGGCGATGTTGCTGATAGAGTTTGTAATGTCCGAAGAGTTGCAGTAGTAGTTTTAATAAATACAGAATCAAGCCCCAGTACAGAGGCTAATTCATCCTCTGTTGGCGGAGGTTGAAATTCAATAGCAGCGCGGATAATAAATTCTTCGAGTACGTTAAATTGGCGAGGTTCTTTGATATTTACTTCTACCAGCGTTTGGCGCAAGCTATAGCGGAATTGACGCGCTGCTAAAACTGACAAACTAGAACTTTGCGCTTCTATTTCGTCTACCAAATTCTTAAGATTGTCATCAATAGGTTTAGCTGAAGAGCCGAGAAACATCAACGAAAGCTCCATGTAGACGCACGATGTTTGAAACATTGGAGTACATACTCCCAACTTGTCCACCCTGCTGGGTAAATAGCGAATGACAACCCACAATTACTAGTAATTCTTGAGCGCGGGAAAAAGCAACGTTAACTCGTTCTGGCTTTTTGGCAAATCCCACATCTCCTCTACTATTATTACGAACCATACTCACAATTACAACAGGTCGTTCCATCTGACTTTTCCCGTTAAGTCTCTTTTGCAAGCTCCCAACCGTCATAGAGGTCGTGCAATTTTAACCCTTTTTTATAGGTGTTTTTTGTCTAATACCAATTCTATGTGAGGCTGCGCTTTATTCACGTAGAGGCAATTCATGTAGCTTTAGCTTCCCGGAGGGTATTGCCCCTACAGCACAGTTTTGGGTAAGTCCCATAGGTGCATCTTCAAAAAGAAATGGTATAAGTCCCACTAAGTCTAGTATTCCCAAATGCTGGCAAGGAACAACATCTTCAACTTCTGCTGCTTTGCTTATTTGGGGTAGTATTGCCCACCAACAATAAAATTACCGACTTCTTAAAGAAGTCGGTAATCTAAGCTTTTCAATTTTCACAAATCAAATAAAATTACTATCTACTGTTGTATTGTCAATACTACACAGTCACTCAAAACAGAAATTTAGAACGAAAAATGTTAGCTTTGGTGATGGCTAATTTGTCCAGTATATTGCCTCAATTTTATATACCAAATTATTGAGATTATTCTTAATAGGTTTAGCAGAAATCGCTAGCTATTTGTGAAGCGCCTGCTGAAAAGTCTTGATGGCATCAACATGATTCACCATATTAATGCAGCGTAACAACAAATCCAGATTGATCCCTTTAACCTCATCACTACTAGAAACCCTTTCATACTGAAGTGCGTTGCCTTCTTTTTGCAGGTGATAAACTTCTAACACTCCATCTTCCCAGAACCACACTTCTGGAATCAACAGCCGCTTGTATGCCTCCAGTTTGTTGATACCGGCAGTGGTAAACACCACCTCGATCGCCAAATCGGGACGCACCGGACCAGGGACAAGTTTATAAGATTCATCCACCTCTGGCTTGACAGCACCCGATTCACTTTCTAAGGTCATTGATCCAGTTGGAGTAAAGTCAAACCCTGCCATGAGCAGGTAAAGTTCTAACAATGCGGCAATTCTCTTCTTAACAGTTTCGTGGGGTTCTCCAGGCATTCTTCGGATCTCCAAAACACCATCCAGGAAAGACAGCCGATATCCTGGACGGTCTAATAACTGCTCAACTGCTTTGAATTCTCTCCAAGTCAGTCCTTCAAACAAAAGGGGTGATTCTTTTGTGGGTGTAGCGTAGACGCTTTGCGGCTTGTCGTCAGACATCGCTGCTGGGGTCATAAAAGTCTCCAGTCTGTTTCTAAATGAGAAATAATCAGTTTTGGAGGGCAGTTTGTTAATTGTAACTTCTTTCTAGGAGCTTAAAAATTATTTTTTCTCACCTTTTTATATTTGCTGTTTCTCACCTAAGCCTTTAATTAACAACAAAACAACTTTTCAAATAATTCGAGTATCTATCTTGCTATGATTTGCATCATGGTGAAGCGTTTAGCATAAATTTTCACCGCTCATAACTTTTCAAATAGTCTCTTATACACTAAGACAACATTGCAGGTAATTCGCTAAAAGAAATCACATATTTCTCTCCAATATTGCGTTTCAATATCTTAATCGCCGCTTCATGATATTCCTGCCCACCACTAGAAGCACAACCATCTGATACTACGAACGTCTCAAATCCAGCATCAAAGAGTCCTAAAGCTGTAGCCATTACACAAGCATCTGTATCAACTCCACACACTGCGACTGTAGTAATAGCATTATTTTGCAGTGCTTGGAGTAGGGCAGATGACATCACAAAAGAAGTAGCAGCATGAGCATGAGAAAAAAGAAAACGGGATATAAGATTTACTTGGAGCAAGGTAGGTAAAATTGGAGAATATGAAGGTTTATTAAACGTTTTGCTGACAACCGGAATTAAGATTTTAGAAAGCTCTGTTTCCTGTCCTGACACCATCTCGTTCCAGTTGAGTTGACGTGAAAAGTTAGGATTCCGGTTAAAAAAGCGAGTTGCCCAAACCTGATGAAACTTACTAGCATTATTAACTACCTTTGGTACAACCGCTTCACATTCAGGTGTGATAAAAAAACCATTTTGTAAATCTACCGCTAACAAAATCCCTTTACGTTGACTTAATGAAGTAGACTGCGCCTGTACTTTCATAGCGGAGGCAAGTTGGACAGTTGGCAATGTTCCTGTCAAGGTGATAGCACCGTGAAGAACATTTCTTCTATTGATTCTATTTTCTAACATAGGGGTTGCTGAAAAAGAAAGAAAAGGTGACAGTCTCTAGATTATCAGACCAAAGAAGTATATTCCAGTGCAAGATAAGGAGGTAAAAGGTCATTCGGGTTTGATAGCTCACCCTTGTTTCTACACGATTGTCTACATAGTTTCTATACCAGATGATGCTATATGTATTTAGGGTTACACAAGTAACATTTTGTGAGATGCTGCTGATATTATAAGCTGTCAAAAAATTGTATGATAATGATAATTAAAAAGAGTACAGCTTGATTGTTTTCTAAGTAAAGAACTATACTGATTAATAATATATTTATTAACATTATGGGCTGATAGCTCAACTCCACTCCTCAGTCTTCTTTAGAAAACTTTAGCTATTAGCCTCAGAATTCATTCTGAGGCGATTGTTGGAACTGGTGCAAGATTTCAGTTACACAATTCTTGAGATTGTCATCAATTGGTTTAGCTGAAGAGGCGATAAACATCAACGAAACCTCCATGAAGACTGACAATATTTGAAACTTCGGAATACATACTTCCGACTTTACCTGATTGATGGGTAAATAAATTATGACAACCCACAATTATTAGTAGTTCTTGAGCGCGAGAAAATGCAACATTTACCCGTTCTGGTTTCTTAGCAAATCCCACATCTGCTTTACTATTGTTGCGAACCATGCTAACAATTACAACAGGTCTTTCCATACCTTGAAATCTGTCTACTGTACCAGTACGAATTTCTAGTGAAGGGAAGAGTTCAGATTGCAGACGTTCATCGATTTTTCTTAATTGAGCGCCATAAAATGTAATTACGGCAATTTCTTTTTTTGGTTCACCATTAGCAACTCTAGAAGCCCAAGTAGTCTCAAACTGCTGACACAGACGTTCAATCGCATCAATTTCTGGAGTATTAAAGTAAGAAGTTCCATTTCGTTGCTCTAAAAACTGATTTTCAATCGGCGTTTTTACCCAAATAAGATGCTGAGATTCTTGGATGATTTCGCTTGCTAAATGATGTGCGCGTTTTGTATCCGGCTCCAAAATACCAGATTCTAGTTTACCGTCATAAAATTGATTGATTGCTCCCATAATAAATGGATGCATTCGATATTGTGTAGTTAGCATTTGTTTGATGCTTTCATCAGCAGATTCAAACTGACTTTTAAACAGTGATTCTTCTAAGAATTGTAGTTCTTCTCGTGTATTACCAATGGTTTGAGCAACTTCTTCTAAAGTGCTAGTATCAAGCATGGGTGGTAATTGCCGATGATCACCTACCATGACTAACTTTTTGCCTTTCAAAGCTGGAATTAATAACTCTGGTGGAGTACACTTACTAACCTCATCAATGATGACGACATCAAAGGATTTGAATTCTTCCGAAAAACCTCTATTTGCAGCTTGAACACAGGTGATACCAACAACATTGGCATTATCTAAATAAATGCGTCTTAAATCATCGCGGTCGCCTTCAGTTGGATTTCTTAATTTTCCTATCCAATCTTGAACAAAATTCTGATATTTTTTGAGATAATTTTCTTCATTTTCGAGTTGCTGTTGCCAAGATTCAAACTGAATATTAAGACCGCGCAATAACTCTAGATTAAATAAGTCATCAGCAAATTTTTCTGGTTTAAATTTATCCGGTATTCTTTGCCATTCTGTCAACCACCAAGTTCTTTCTAATATTAAATTTTGTGATGGTTGTGGTTGTAATTTCTCTTCTACTTCGCGGAGATAAATTTGTAATTTCTGAAGCTGCTGTAGAGAAGTTTCAGTTTCTTGTTTTAGTTTTGATAAATCCTCATTTAGAGAATGTTTGATCACCTTCAACACAGCAAAAGGTTCCAAGGATGAAATTAATATTTCAAGTTGACTGATGCAAGTTACCCAATAATTGAATTGATTTGAGAATTCTTGCGGTTGCTCCCAAATATATGATTGTGTTGTGAGATATTTTTCAACTAGAATGCGTAATTGAGCAAATATATTTTTTTGATTCAGTTTTTGTAAGATATTTATAACTTGTCCAAGTTGCAAATTAGCATCCTGTTGCGCTTTTTCTACTTCAGCTTGAGTAATGGATATTTGCTGTTGGCTGATTTCATTTTTCTGAAGTTCATTTAATTGTCGTTGTAGATGCTGAAGCTGTTGTTCAGTTTCCGTTTTTACTTTTAAAACGCATTGACGCGCATTTATAAGGATAGTATCGAGCAATTCTTGTGTAAGCTGGGTGAGAGTAGAATCAATGTTATTCCATTCCCATGATGCACCATAGGTTTTTTGCATTCTAATTAAAAAAACCTGGGTATTCTCAACTAGTAATTTTCGCTGTTTTGTGGTAAGTAGTTGATAATTGTTAAACTGTTGATAAGTTTCATGCCATTGGATGCCATCGCACTTTGATAGCACCATTGGCATCTGACTAAAATTTTGTTGTAAAAAATAGCTAAAATTATGCTGTTTACCCCGCCTATCAGTAAAACCTCCGTCTATTTCATAAGCGATCGCTTTTGCCAATAGCTCCCAGTCTGGTAGGTTAATATTGTAAGCTTTTGGTACTATTGGTAATTTTAAGGTATTAGCAAACATCAACAAACCTAGTGGTAAGTCTACTAAATTTTCTGTTAGTGGTAAACCTGATTGATGACATTCTTTCAAGGTTTGATACAGATGTGAAAATGCTCTAGACTTCCATTCCTTAACTGCTGAGATAATATAATCAATTTCTCGTTTACGGTTTTGCCAAATCTGGATTGTTTGCTGTAGGTTTTGCAGCTTGGTAAGATATTGCTGATAATCTGGTTGTAGCTGATTTAACGAGGCGAAATTCTGTTTAACAACCTGTACCCGCGCTGCAACTTCTGATATGGCTTCACTTGCATCTTGAGCATGAGTAAAAGCAGTTTTAAATTCAGAAATTTCTGTTGCTACAGTTTCACACAACCAAACCGCTAAACCAAAAGCACCAACCGTCGGTAGCACCAAGCCAAGTTCTTCAGTATATTTGATGGCTTTACGAACATTTGCTAAAAATTCTTCTACTAAAGTGTTGCCTTCTGTATACGGCTTAAGAAGTGGCAAAAAATCTGTAACTTCTGGAGATTCCCATCTGACATTTGGTGCAGTATTTAGGATATTTTCTAAACCTGCAATTAGTGATTCAACCTCATTTTGTTTGCCTACGGTTTCGTTGTAAGATATTTCTTGATTTTTAAAACTTGCCTCTATTTTTAGCTTGTTTTTATAGAATTTATTTTGTTGCTGATTAAATTCTTCCTCGGCTTGTAAGTAGGCTGTGAATCTTGGCGATGATCCCACTAATTGACTGAAAATTTCGATATTTTCGAGCCGTTGAGTAAGATTGTTTTCGCAATCATTCGCTGTATTTTCTAGCCATCTGCCAATCACTTGATCTTCTAAAAATGGCTGTCCTTCTTCCCCAACTTTTTCGGCTCTCCCCTTGCGTACAGCCCGAATTACTGGGTTGTGAACTAATCGACTCAGGGCATTATCTACTGCTAAATTGGCTTGAGAAGCAATTAAAGTGCGTCCACCGCGAAGCGCAATTTGATAGCAAATCTCGGCAATTACGGTAGTTTTACCAGTACCCGGTGGTCCTTGGATGAGAACAAGATCCTTAGCGGCAAGTACCTTTTCTACTGCTGCTTTCTGGCCAGCATTAGCAGAAGATAACAACAAATCTTGTGGTTGAAGTTCGATAGTTGTTTTGATTTGTCTAGCCTGAGAAGCATCGAATAAAAAGTTGCCCAAGTAGGGATTCTGGGTATAACCGTTATTCAAATCATCTAAAGCTTTTTTCTTACGTTGAATCTGCTGAATATCACCAACTGCCTCGAAACATAAAAATCCGGTAGCTGGTAATTGATAACGTTCTGCTGCCATGTGTTCAGCTAAATCGCGTTCTAACCTGAGACTAATAATACAACGGTTGGGGTCAACATCTTCAACAGTCCCTAGTTGGCGGCCATTAATCCAATTTTTTCCGATGGGAGCAGTTTCAAAAAGTTTTAAATCTTCGTTTTTTGTCCGTCTTGCTCGTTCCCAAAAGTTTTCTACATCGAGGGAATTTTGATAAAAGCCGTCAAGGGTGGCTGAGGTTACATCAATTTCAAAACTGATTCGCCTTTTAAAGTTATAGTTATGACTTAGATAACGCACACAAAATTGACGCGCTTTAGCAATTTTTTCCTCAATTTGCAAAAATGCTTTCCAAGCTTTAAGCTGATCTTCTGTAGGCACATGATCGCCACAAACTGGCGCGGCGGCGATGCGTTTTAATGTCGCTGGCGGAATGTCGAGATGATGCTGATGATTTGACAGCAAACGTAAGCGACAAGGCACAGCATAACTATCAGCGTGTCCCCGTGAGGGTTGTAACAACTGAGCCGATAGTATTTTTAAGCCGCCACGTCCATCTTTTGATACAGCCGCTCTAAATCCTAACGTTTTTCTGAGCTTCTCAAGTCTTGCGGGTAACTGAAAATCATCGCTGTCTGTTGCGATTGTCAAATCCCAAATTTCTTCTCTTGACTCTTTCCCTGCACCCTTGCGACGCACATAAAATAGAGAAGGTTTTTTACCGACACATTCATACATTAACTCATTGGCGCGATCGCGCCGCTCCCTAAATTCAGAACATGATTTCAGGGCAGTTTCACCTTCAAGATGGCGAATAAAACTATCAATTGCTGAAGCTATAAACATATAGCCCCAATCTTCAGAGCTTGTTTTAATTTTTGAGGCTTTTGCTGTTAGTTTGTTTGCCTCTAGACGAATGCGTTCTGCCTCGGATTCTGAGATACTGCTGTTATGGCTTTTGACTGCAATTTTGAGGCGATCGCAAATTACTAATAGCTTCTTGCTATCTAAATTTAATTCTTTTGCTAGTTCGTAGATTCTGAGTTTAACTTTGTTCATCCAGTAATGCCTTTGCTGACAAAATAGGGTTTAAATTTAAACGCAGAGGGACGCTGAGGTAAGCGCAGAGGAGCGCAAGGCTTATTTTAGTCCCATTCGCTACCAATTAAATTTGGCAACACTCTGCGTAGCTTTGCGTTCATCTGCGTATAAAAATCATAAAATTTTGGGTAGTACTGCCCACTTAATGACTATAGTTTGTACTGCTGGTAAACTTCACTGGCGGCGCGATGCAGCAAGGAATGCCGCCAAACTAAAGATTTCATATCATCAGCATAACCGCCGCCAATGACGCAAGCGACAGGATAACCGCTACTCATACAGGTACTTAAAACCTGCATTTCCCGGCGAAAAATCCCAGCATCGGTAAGGGCTAATTTGCCCAAGCGATCGCCTATATGAGGATCAACACCTGCATCATAAAATACTAAATCTGGCTTGACTTTCGACAATAAATCTGCTAGGTAATTCGCTAAAGTTTGCAAATAAGCGTCATCTTCCATTCCCACTGGTAAAGGAATATCCAAATCGCTGTTTTGTTTAGTACCAGGGAAATTGACTTCGCAGTGCATAGAGAAAGTAAAAACACTATCATCGTCTTGGAAGATAAAAGCGGTGCCGTCTCCTTGATGAACATCTAAATCTACAATCAAGATTTTTTGGACAAGTCCGAGTTTTTGTAAAACGCGACAGGCGATCGCTAAATCGTTGAAAATACAAAAACCAGATCCATAACTGGGAAAGGCATGATGAGTGCCACCAGCAGTATTACAAGCTAAACCCTGACTTAATGCCATTTTAGCAGTGAGTATCGTACCACCTACCGCTACACAGGTACGATTCGCTAATGCTGGACTCCAAGGTAAACCAATGCGACGCTGTGCTTTGGGGTCTAGAGTTCCTTCACAGTAAGCTTGGACATAGCTTGGAGTGTGGACTAACTCTATCAATTCTCGTGGGGGACGTTCGGGCGTGTGAAATTGTTCTGTTTGCGCCACGCCGTCAGCTAACAGCAATTCATAGAGTTGTCGGAACTTAGACATCGGGAAGCGATGCCCTTCAGGTAATGGAGCAACGTAATCTGGGTGGTAAATAATTGGCAAGTCCATGTTATTAATTTTTAACCATAGTCTGATGCCAAATACACCATTAAATCCAGACTAAGGGATTTCCAAGAAATAAATTATTCAATCTTGTGGGGTGGGCATCTTGCCCGCCCACTAACCAAAGGCGGGCAAGATGCCCACCCCACAATAAATAATTGGATATTTTTTTATTTGTCAGTCCCTAACTTTTGCTAAGTACGGCTTTGCATAAGTTCGTAGCTTTTTTAAACGTAGAGGGACGCAAAGTTTGAGCGCTAGATTCGTTATGAATTAATAAAATTCTGTACTAAGGGAGGTGTTTTGTTGAGAGGGGAGGGACACGGCGTTTATTATATCGTCCTTGCAGATTTTTGGTGAGCAACACGCAGGCAAATATGGCGGTTGACAGCAGCACTACACTAGCTCCAGAGGCAATGTCGAGATAGTAGCTGAGGTAAATACCGACAAAGGAAATCGCCGATCCTAAAATCCCGGAAAGAATCATTACATAACCAAAGCGATCGCTCACTAATCGGGCAATTGATGCTGGAATCACTACTGCTGAAATAATTAGTGTTACCCCCAAAACGTTTAGTGTCGCCACCAGTAAAGTCGCCAACATCAAAGCAAATAAAGTATCCATTGCAAAAATGGGTACTCCATGAACTTGGGCAACTTCCCGATCAAAACACCAAAATAGCAACGGGCGATAAAACAAGAAAACTAGACTGAGTAAGACCATCGTCACACCAGTAACTACCCACAAATCATTAGGGGAAACGCCCAACACATTGCCAAACAAAGCGGCTTCAAAGTTTTGGCTAAACTGGCGATAGCTACTGATCACAGCTACTCCCAAAGCAAAGCTAGCAGTTGTCACAATTCCAATAGCTGCATCCGAGTAGATTTTGCGTCCTGTCAAATATTGAATCAGCAGGGCGGCTGCAAAACCCCAAATCCCAGAGCCAATATAGAAATTCAAGCCCAATACATAACTCATCACGGCTCCCCCCAAAATTGCATGAGATAAACCGTGGGCAATGTAACTCATCCTGCGAGTTGTAATATAAACTCCCATAATGCCGCATAATAGCCCCGCCATCATGCCTACTAAAATGGCACGACTAAAAAATTCGTAGCGAAACGGAGCTAGTAATAAATCCATATTTTGATGAAAGTAGCAGAGTTATGTTACACGCAATACTTGTGGCAAGTTGTCTTGCATTTGATGACGTAGGGAAGTACCGCCGCTAGCGATCAAGATTCGGTCTTCTTCGTAAAAAACGACCATTTCTCCACCAAAAGTCAGTTCAAGATTTGCCGGAGTGAAGACATCGATAGGTTGACCTTGGCAAATTAAACCCTGGTTGAAACACACCACCCAAGGTAAATGAGTCGCTACCGAGTTGAGGTCATGGGTGGAGAGGATAATTGTCAAGCCTTGCTGATTCAAATCAGCCAATAGGTGCAATAGTTCGTGTTGAACGTGCAAGTCGGAACTACTGGTGGGTTCATCTAGAAGAACTATTTCTGGTTCTCCGACTAAAGCACGGGCAATGAAAACCCTTTGCTGTTGCCCACCAGATAGATTACCAATAGGTTGATGGGCAACATGGGCAACTCCAACACGTTCTAGGAGTTCGCGGGCAATTTGGCGATCGCGCCGCGAAGACCAAGGCAACATCTTCTGCTTTTGGTAACGCCCCATCATCACCACTTCCAAAGCCGTAACTGGAAAAGTCCAATCCACCGTTTCCACCTGCGGCACATAGCCTACCAAAGGCGGTGGTACTCCTGGCTTTAAGCGCTTTCCTCGAAACCAAATCTCTCCACCCCAAGGAGGAACTAGTCCTAAAATCGCTCTGATTAAAGTGCTTTTACCACTGCCAGAAGGCCCGACCAAGCCAGTAAGTTGACCAGGGTAAAGCGTCAAATTAACATCCTTAAACACTGCCTGGGTTTGATAACCACAGGTTAAATTTCTAACTTCAAGTATTGGTTGCATATACTTATTCTATTGATCCTACTTGCTTGCTGTTGGCCCAACAACATTTCCAGTGTTCAAATTCTTCACCAAATTAGCATTTCCTCCCAAATTAGAGGCGATAATCCGCATATTGTTAGCCATCATGCCAATATAAGTATGCTCAGGATTAGTGTTTTCAATTGCATTGGCTGAACCCTTCCCTGGTAACTCATCATCGGCAGTGTTAGCTGTTTTTACCTTCGCTTCGCGGGCAATTTGTTCTTCTACCTTGCTGGGGTAGACTTCAGAACCAAAAATTGCTGGGACACTTACTTTCCGAATTTGGTCAATTAGCTTTGATACATCTTTCGCGGATGGTTCTTTGAAATCTGAAGGTTGAATCGCCCCAATTACTTGAAAACCATACTCTCTAGCCCAATACGCCCAAGAATCGTGGTAAGTCAAAAGTTTACGGTTTTTGGCGGGGATACTGGCGACGATTTCCCGTGTTGCTTTATCTAGGGCATCCAGACGTTGTAAATAATTTTTCAGATTAGTTGCGTAGTAGTCTTTGCCGGCAGGATCTAAGGTGGTTAACTGTTCGGCGGCTAGTTTGGCGTAAGCCTCAGCATATTTGGGGTTTACCCACAGATGAGGATTGGGATCACCCTTTTCTTTAGGAAAGCTGAAGTCGAAAAGCCATTGCTCTTTGGTAATAGTTTTACTGCCTAGTTCAAAGATTTTAGTTTCTTTGGGTTTTGAGGCGTTTGCTAGTTTTTCTGTGGGGGATTCCAAATGCAACCCGTTGGCGATGATTAGATTAGCTTTTGATAGCAAATCAGCATCGCTAGGACGAGGTTCAAAGGTATGAGAGTCAGTTCCTTCTGGAATAATACCCTTAACTTCTAAGCGATCGCCTGCAATGTTACTCACAATATTCGTTAAAGGTGCAACTGTGGTGACAACTAAAAGCTTACTTTGTGTCTTTTGCTCTCCTACTTGAACTGGAGTAGTTTTTACTTCCGGGTTGGAAGACAGGGTTTTATCTGGAGATGGACTGCAAGCTACTATGATGAAGCTAAGTACAAATAGCAATCCGGTGAGGTTCTTCATTACACTCAAGGCTTCTAAATTAAAGGATCAATCTTTGATTAGACCTTTTGCTGTGATCAAGATGCAATGCCCCCTCCGGGTATTTTCGGTTAATTTTTAGATTTTTTTTACCTAAGATCCTACTTAACCGGAATTGGATAAATCCAGGGTGAACATGTTTTGCAAATAAATGCCTAACCATATACAGTTATCGTTAAATCTACGGATAATTACGGAAACGCCAACCTCCCGAAGAGATTGGCGACACCTGGGCATTTATTTGATCAGATTTGCTGATTATTTAGATTGTTAATGCTCGCTTTTCTAATGGTAGTTCAAAGCGATCGCCTGGTTTCGGCTCAAGTACCCGCGTCGAAAGATTATTTTTCTCTACTAGCGAACGAAATTCTTCAGCACTTCCTTTAGTCTGAAGGAGTTTCGTGATCAATCCTTCAAACACCACATCTCCTCCAGCTGCTGTAGGTAATATTACTTGAGGTTTTAACAACTTTACCACTTCCAAAGCGCTATTTCCTCCTTTAATAAAAGGCCCAAGCAAAGGCAGTGTTAAGTCAACAAATGGTGTAATCACCACATCAACTGGTGCAGCCTGCTTAAGTTGCGGTGAATGATACCCATGAGGTTCGTAGTATACGGTTAAACTACTCTCCAATTCTTTGAGGAGATAACTATTTTCTACCAGAGTCGGTCCAACGGGTGAGCCGGGGAAAGCCTTGATTTCAACTTGATTATTTAAAGTGAAAGTTTCACCATGAGCCAGAGTAGTTACTTGGGTGTAACCTAACTGCTGTACTACTTTGGCTGCATTGGGAGAAGCTACAACCTTGATGCTGTGATCAAGTAATTTAAGTGTTGGTGGGTGAGCGTGGTCTTCTAAACCTTGAGACAGCAGGATCAAATCAATATTATCTGGTATTGGACGATTTTGCGATCGCGAACCTTTAAAGAACCAATCCAAATTGCTGAAAATTAACGAACCAATCAGCCAAGGGTCAATTAATATTCGTTTTCCGCCGATTTCCAGTAACCAACTATTGCTGTCTAACCAAGTTAAGAACATAAACTTATGTGAAGATAACGCCTATCTTCATTATCAAGCGTATACAGCTAGAGTAGCCACAGCTTTGCAACAGGTTGTATTAAATATGCCTCGCATCTTATACCATTAATGAGTAGTCGATCCTCATTACTCCCGGTTCGCTCTACAACACCAGGGAAATCCAAAACTTTCTCGGACACTGCGATATCAAACACACTGAAAAATATACCAAGCTGGATGCTCGACGCTTCCTGAATTTTGATTGGGGTGATTTGTGATATTTAAATAGATTATTCTTTTGGTTTTTTCTCCGAATTTAGCTGGCATCATTTTATGAAAAGTTCTTAGAAAAATACCTGAATAAAGCGTTGTCTCGCCATCACGTTACTCGCGCCCGTGATGGCGACTTTTCCTCTGGTGTTGTTGCTTATCTCTCCTTACTCGGTGCCGGATTCCTGTGAACCTATCTCCCGGATTTTGAATTCTTCCACGTCGATCAATAAAAAATACTTCCTGATCAACTCTTCATCAAACTCGGCACGGCGATTCATTTTGTTCAGTAACTCTCGTCGTTGCTCTAGCACTTCCAGGTAAATGGATTGATATGCCTTTAATGAGTTTTGCCAAGCGAGATTTGATTCAGAGAGTTCGCGCTCAAAAAACTTCAGATCAATTTCGAGCTTCGAGAACAGATTATCCAAGTGTTCGTTTCGCGCACGCTCTCCACCATATTTTTCTTCCAGAAATCTCAGCGAAGCCAGTGCTAATTTATTTTGAATGATGATCTCCTGCTGCTGTTGAGGGATGAGCGTGAACCTATCTTTGAGGTTCACTTTGCGGATCAGCCAGGGAAGCGTTAATCCTTGAAAAACCAGGGTGATTAGAATGACGATAAACGTGATAAAAAGAATAAGGTCGCGGTAGGGAAACGGCTGTCCTGCTTGAGTGAGGAACGGGATGGAAAGTGCGGATGCCAGCGATACCACACCGCGCATTCCTGCCCAGCCGAAAATCAGCGGCCCTCTCCATCCTGGATTCGGGTCTGACACCGGGATAAAACGGCTCATGACTCTCATCAAAACAGAAGTTCCTAAGGTGCAAAGTAGCCTGGTGACAATCAGCACGAAAGCGATGATCAATCCATACCAAACGGCACTGCCTAAACTAATGTTACCAAGGTGCCGAGTGATAAACGGTAATTCGAGTCCGATGAGCAAAAAAATCAACCCGTTCAAGATAAAAACCAGATTATTCCATACATTTAAACCCTCAACCCGGCTCCGATAAGTCAGCAAACTATTGCGCTTGCTGGATAAGAGCAGTCCACCACTGACGACCGCTAGCACGCCCGAAACATGGAAGTGTTCGGCAACATAATACATACAGTAGGGCGTGACCAGTGTTAAAACGATTTCGATGCTGGAGGTTGTGGGTAATAAACGATGAATGCCGTAGAAAATCAATCCGACAACGAGTCCGATCAGAATTCCGATTAAAATAACGAGAACGAAGTTGACGGCAGCCTGATGAAATTGGAACTGTCCGGTGAGGACTGCCGCCAATGCAAAGCGAAACACGATCAGCGACGAGGCATCGTTAAGCAGACTTTCGCCTTCGACAATGCTGACTAGCGATTTCGGCGCGTTGACCCCTCGCATGATCGTCGTCGCGGAAACGGCATCAGGCGGAGAGATAATGCCACCCAAAAGAAAGCCCAGTGCTAAAGTAAAACCGGGAATGATCGCGCTTGAGACAACTGCGATCACGCACGACGTTAAGATGACGATGCGAAAAGCAAACCCGATGATTAGCCCTCGCCATTTGCGGAATTCTTTCCACGATACTTGCCACGCAGCTTCATAAAGCAGGGGCGGAAGGAACATAAGGAAAACTAGCTCTGGGTTAATGGTGATATTTGAAAACTGAGCAATGAAACTCAGCGCGAGTCCGCCCAATACGAGTACGATCGGGTAAGCCAATCGCAGCTTATCGGCGATCATGACCAGTCCGAGAATGATCAAGATCAGGCAAATATATTGAATGAAAATGCCTTGCATCGAGTGAATGTTGAAGTGTTAGACTACAGCTATTTTCAGGTTTTTTTGGGTATTTGGTGTATTTCCCTTTCCCTACAAGGGTTTGACGCTTGTTTTGACCTCAAAAATGTTTAAGTCCCGTTAGACAAATTTCGGCTCCTATATTTAGCCTCAGAAGTGGTAATAATCGCTATTAATAATATTGAGTTAAACTAAGCCGCTCTGGTGACTCATGCTGTCGTCCATTGCTGAAAAGTCGGTATTTGGTAGTTTAACGACATCTACCTTAAACCAGAATACAAAAGGACTTGAGCCGTTTTCAACAAGTAATCTGTTTATAGCGATCGCTACACTCAAGAGCGATCGCACTCAAGCACCAATGCAAAACCCCGTAGCTATAAGAAGTGCTACGGGGTTACAAAGACAATTATGGGTAGTTTCGATTGATTGGATATGACGGGCTGTAGGGCGTTGGGATAGATAAAGCGAAAACTTTAACACGCAAGTTTAAGGCTGACATAGCGATTTAAGCTAATTTTTTGCTCTGCTGCTTCTATAGCTAGTCTACGATGATGTTCTGGAGGTATACGAACTACAAATTTACCACTGTAATTTTTTTCTGAAATCGGTTCTGGAATAGTTTCATCATTCGCTTCCATATCAGCTACTACATCTTTTACCAAGTCTGTAATACCTTCGAGTGCTGTATTACGATTTTTATCGATAAAAGATAGACTAGGAAATTCAACGCACAATCCTACAAATTCTTCATCTTCCCTTGACCAAGTAACTTTATAGGTGTAGTGGTCGTAGTTAATCATCTTTCGTTTCCTCAAATTCTTCAATCGCTTCTAATTTTTCAATTGCCTCTATAACCTGCTTAACTTGATAATCCTTAGCTTTTCCATTCTTTTCTTGAATGTTTATACGTGGATCTCCAGACCAGGGCATTTTATAGACACAATGGCTCGTTCCTTGTTGTCTGGGTTCTCCAAAGTAGTGATTGCAAACCTTCATTAAATCGGTAAAGTTTACATTCTGAGGATTTTTCTTTAATTTAGCAACGAGTTTTTCTATTTGTGACATACGTTTTATACCAAGTTGTAGTCAATGAGTAGAACGTGTCTACGAAATGACAGATTAAAAGCAACTTGGTTTTAGCGTTAAATTAATAATAGTATCAATATTGATACTATGTCAAGCATGATGACTATTTTAGTGTCAATGGTTGGAAAATCTTTATTAGATACAGGTTTCAGCCTATTCATTGCAAAATACTCTCTGATGAAAAAGAGAGATTTTGCTTTCTTGTACTTCATTACTCCCAGCTGATTTTTTTGGAGTTCGATAAATTGCCGAAAAACAGAAAATCTGGGTGTGGTAATGGTTTTAGCGATTTCCCTAAATTTACCTTGAACTACCACCCGGCTCTAAAAACTCTATTTTTATGCGATGCCCTTGGCAGCCCCCTTGGGGCATCGCGCCAAGTCAGAACGAGTGTACATTTGTATTACAGGCTGGAACCCATATTAAATCCTTCAGCTTTTTTCTAATTCAATTTAAAATGCGCGAACCGGGAGTCATTAATGAGTGATTGAACTCCGTAAAAGTTACTTGTTTAGGAACGTGGATTAAATAAAATACAAAACTTCATCCTATCTCTAGCTTCCCTCTCCAATATATCGGAGAGGGATTGAGGGTGAGGTAAGCCAGGGACATAAATTGTATATTATTTAATTCCTATTCCTTAACGAACCGCATTCTCTGCGAGAGGCTTCCGCCAACGCGTAGGGTCTCGTTAGAGAAGAACGCAAAGGAAGAAATAGGTATTCTGGCGATCGCATCGCAGTAGATCATAGACTAGCGATCGCTTCGGCAACTAGTTTAGAAACAAAGGGTAAAATAGCCTGACTCTTAGCCTGCGCTTTACCTTCAGTAAATACCACTAAAAGGTAAGGGCGCTGATTTGGTATCTCAATATACGCAGCATCATGGCGAACTTGACTTGTCCAACCTGCTTTTGACCAAATTTGAGCATTTTCAGTCAGTCCACCGCCTAAAAAACCTGTAATCTGATTTTCCTCGCCGTCAGAGGACAAATCGTTGAGAGGACGTTTGAGCAAAGCCATCATTGCTTGCGATCGCCCACTTGAAACCGCCACCCCACCTACAATACTATGCAGTAACTTGGCGATCGCATTTGTTGTCACCATATTACGATTTTCCAGTAACTCTCCCACAAACGCCCGTTCTCGTCCATAGGGGCCATCACCCCAAGTTTTTTGACAGACGTTAATCGTCTCCATTTCTTCCCAACCCAAAGTTTGGTAATAACGGTTAACAATATTACGCTGATATTTCCAGGTTTCAAAAGGACCGGTTGGTAATTCTGGCCCGGAAGTGGTGCCACTGAGAATATCCACAACCAAGTTAGTAGCATCATTACTAGAATCTACAATCATATCCCGCAAGGCTCGCTCCAACTCCTTGGAAGTCTGCTGGAGCATACCTTTTTCTAACCATTCGTTTACCGCCACCAGATAAAATAGCTTGACTACACTGGCGGGATAAATTCGCTCAACACCGCGATAAGTAAAACCACGGACTGGATGATCCCAAAAAGCGTTGGGAGTCAGCGCACCACCAGTATTTACTAGCACTGGGGGATCGTAAACAACCCAAGTCAGGGCAATTTGATTACGGGCTAAAGTCGGAAATGCTGCCCAAGTTGCATCTAAAATGCCATTACCAAGATTTTCGAGTTGTTCGTCTTTATTAAAAAAAACCATTCTCTAATAATGTCCTTTAATCTAAAATCCCAAGTCTCAAATCCCAAATCAGAGGAGTATCAGTGTTTAGCTGACGTAAATTTATATGATTCTCCTGAATGTACACGTTTAGCAACTCAATCCGCATCTGGGCGACATTTATGGGTAACATCAAATCATCAAAATTCAGTGGTTGAGGTGTATTTATGTGAAGATGATTATTCTGGATGGCTATCCCTTTCCGATTTTGATTCATTACAATCTGCTACTGTACCTTATCAGGCTGCAACATTTTCTGAATCTGAGATTAAAAAACTCCTACCAGAGGTCATCGCCTTTACCCAAAAAGCGATGCAACAATCAAATTATTACCTTTGGGGTGGTACGGTTGGGCCAAATTATGACTGTTCGGGGTTGATGCAGGCGGCGTTTGCTTCGGTAGGTATTTGGCTACCTAGAGATGCCTATCAACAGGAAGGATTCACCCAACCAATTACTATTGCAGAATTAGCAGCCGGGGATCTGGTATTTTTTGGAACTAGCCAAAAAGCAACCCATGTCGGACTTTATTTGGCAGATGGTTATTATATCCATAGTTCTGGGAAAGAGCAGGGACGGGATGGTATGGGGATTGATATTCTCTCGGAACAGGGAGATGCGGTTAGTCAGTCGTACTATCAGCAGCTGCGAGGTGCTGGCAGAGTTTTTAAGAATTACGAACCACAGAGACGCTGAGGACGCAGAGGAATATGAGGAGTGGCTTGGTTTATGAAGGGTTGACTGAGGAAAATGGGGCGATTTCAGCAATTGTCCCAGATGTTTCGGTGGTGGTGCCGATACATAACGAGGTGGAAAGTTTGCCGCTTTTACTAGAAGCGATCGCATCTACTTTATCCTCTAGTCAGATAAATTATGAAATCATTTGTGTGGATGATGGTTCTACAGATGGTTCCGGGGAATTTCTCAAGCAAGAAGCGCAAATCCGCACTGATTTAAAGGCGGTGATTTTGCGTCGCAACTACGGACAAACTGCGGCGATGGCTGCTGGGTTTCATTATGCAGTCGGTAAAGCGATCGTTACTTTAGATGCTGATCTCCAGAATGATCCGGCTGATATCCCCATGTTATTAGCAAAGCTGGATGATGGTTACGATTTGGTAAGTGGTTGGCGGCAAAAACGCCAAGATGGTGCCGTAAATCGGTTACTCCCTTCCAAAATTGCCAATTGGCTAATTCGCCGCACTACTAGCGTGAATATTCATGACTATGGCTGTTCGCTGAAAGCCTATCGTGCCGAACTGCTGGCAGATATGAACCTCTACGGGGAATTACACCGATTTTTACCTGCTTTGGCATACATCGAAGGAGCTAGAATTACCGAAATGCCCGTGCGTCATCACGCCCGTCGCTTTGGTAGCAGTAAATATGGGATTTGGCGGACATTCCGGGTATTGATGGATTTGTTAACCATTTTGTTTATGAAAAAATTCCTTACCCGCCCGATGCACGTTTTTGGGCTGTTGGGCTTGATTTCAATGGTTTCAGGGACTGCGATCGGAATTTACCTGACTTTCGTTAAATTAGCTTTAGGTGAGATGATTGGCAATCGCCCTTTGCTGATTTTAGCAGTTCTCCTGCTAGTAACTGGAGTGCAGTTGTTTTGCTTTGGACTTTTGGCAGAATTGCTCATGCGTACATACCATGAATCCCAAGGACGGCCTATCTATCGCGTGCGAGAGGTGGTAGCAAAAAATGTTGACTAAGGTAACAATAGTCATTGGGCATTGGGCATTGGGCATTGAGAATTAATGAAAAAGAGAGGGAAAGCCCTAACAGTTGCTCCCTTTCCCCCTATGCGGTAAAGGAACTTCCAAATAAAAAAATACTCGACTACTTCTTGTGGGGTGGGCAGGAAAGCCCGCCTTAAATATGGGACGGGTGGGGACACCTATCCGACTAGAAAATTGAGGATGTTTTTTTATTGGGAAGTCCCCTAAAAGCTAGGAGTGAAGAATCAAAGTTCCTCACTCCTAAGTTTCAACTCTTAACTTTCAAAAGCGGGCGAGGAGGGATTCGAACCCCCGACACCGTGGTCCGTAGCCACGTGCTCTAGTCCACTGAGCTACACACCCTTGTCAATAACTTATATTAACACGTTCTAACTAAATGATGCAAGATAATTTTCCATCTAATTTTGCCAACTTAACCCATCTAGATCACCAAGGACAGGCACAGATGGTAGATGTGTCTGACAAAGCACCCACTATCCGCCAAGCAGTAGCCGAGGCCAATGTGCGGATGCTGCCAGCCACCTTCGCTGCCATTCAAGCCGGAAATGTGCCAAAAGGAGATGTGTTAGCAACTGCAAGATTGGCTGGGATTATGGCAGCCAAGCAAACAGCCACTTTAATTCCTCTGTGTCATCCCTTGCCTTTGCAAAAAATCGCAGTTGAGATTACACCCGATCCGCAACTACCGGGTTATCAAATTCAAGCCACAGTCAAAACCAAAGCTGAAACTGGTGTAGAGATGGAAGCCTTAACTGCCGTTTCTGTGGCTGCACTGACTTTATACGATATGGCAAAAGCCTTAGAAAAGTCGATTCAAATTGAATCGATTCGTTTAATCAGTAAGAGTGGCGGGAAATCAGGAGATTATTCCGCGCCAGAGCAATAATAATTCAAAATTCAATTCAAAATTCAATTTCAGTTAGCCTGAACGTGTATTATGATGGGCGCTAAACTGTCATTTGTCATTTGTCTTTTTTTCAACCTAATGACCAATGCCCCATACCCAATGACAATAATTAACAGTTGTGTCCCAAGTTGTTTTAGAAAACGTTTATAAAAGTTTTTCCTCGCGTCAAGGGGAAAGTGTGATCTCACAAACTCAATCTACCCTCACGCTTGGGGAGAAAACTGATACAGCGCCAGAGCGTGCGGGAAGTGTCAACGTCTTGCGGCGGATTAACCTGACGATCGCAGATGGGGAATTTATGGTGCTGGTTGGTCCTTCTGGTTGTGGTAAAAGCACCCTGTTAAGGTTAATCGCCGGGTTAGAAGTGATGACTGGCGGTAATATCTGGGTAGGCGATCGCTTGATCAATGACCTACCACCCAAGGAACGCGACATCGCAATGGTGTTTCAAAATTACGCCCTCTATCCTCACATGACGGTGTATGACAACATCGCCTTTGGCTTACGCCGTAGGGGAAGCATGGGAGCAGAGGAGGATACTTCGACTGCGCTCAGTAACCAGGGGAGCAGAGGAGAAAATACTTCTTATCTTCGGACGTGGGCAGAAAATATTTTTGTGGGGGCGACAAGAAAGTTACCTAAGGGACTGCACTACATTTCTGACAAAGAACGAGCCGTAGATGAACAGGTGCGTAGTGTTGCTCAACTGTTGCAAATTGAAACATTGCTGAATCGCTTACCCAAACAGCTTTCTGGGGGACAAAGACAACGGGTTGCACTGGGAAGGGCGATCGCGCGAGATCCCCAAGTGTTTTTAATGGATGAACCGCTTTCTAACTTAGATGCCAAACTGCGGGCGGAAACCCGCGCCCAAATTGTCAAATTGCAGCGCCAATTGGGAACAACGACAATTTACGTTACCCATGACCAAACAGAAGCGATGACAATGGGCGATCGCATTGCAATTATGTCTGAGGGTAAAATTCAGCAAGTTGCTTCTCCCCTAGAACTTTACAACCGCCCTGCCAACCTTTTTGTAGCAGAGTTCATTGGTTCACCACCGATGAATTTTATTCCTGTAGAATTTCATGCGCCGCAGTTAATTACCTATTCGCAGTTTCGTTTCACCCTTCCACAAATCTGGGGAAATGCCCTACAAAAATATGATCGAAAAACTCTCATTTTAGGCATTCGGCCAGAACATTTAAACTTGAGTATGCCTGCCACCAAAAATCTCCCAGTGCAAGTAGATTTGGTAGAAAATCTCGGCAACGATTCCTTTCTCAGTGTTAAGATTGCCGAACCGGGATCTAAACCTGCCACTACAGCCAATTACCTACAAGTGCGAATACCACCAGACCGATTTGTCCAACCTGGTGAGCAACTATGGTTATCCCTAAATCCAGAGAAAATTCACTTTTTTGACCCGGAAACTGAGTTAGCGATATTTCCTTAAAATTATCCGCGTCTAATTGGTAAATCAAAATTTTCATGCACTTTTGAGAGGGACTTCAATCTCTTCAGCCCGCCATGCAGCGTAGGCAAGTGCCTCATAGATGTCGGCTTCTTCGAGGTAGGGATATGCTTTGATAATGTCGCTATTACTGTGTCCAGATGCCATTAAGCCGACGATAGTACCAACGTGACACGCATTCCTCGAATACAGGGTTTGCCGCCCATCACTTCAGGATTACGAGTAATTGTAGTGAGATTTTGCATAATTTTTGTAGAATGCCAGTAAGGTTATGGGATTGAGAAACCAAAAATGGCTGTGTCAATCTTTTTTATTATTGAACTTTTACCACCTTCCAGGCTAACTGATTGCTAATCTTCACTTAAGGATAATTGTAGCGACTGTTTTAAAAGTCAAGTGTAGGCGTAGCCCGTCGTAGACATCGCTTTGTTTGTGGAGATTTATGAAAGCGATGCCTACGACGGGCTACGCCGAAGCACCTGTGTACTATGATTGCAGTGCGACAAAGTTTGGAGTACTTCAACACGATTTTGGAGTACCTCAACACGATTTTCAAGTACTTCAACATGATTTTCAAGTACTTCAACACGATTTTGGAGTACTTCAACACGATTTTGGAGTACTTCAACACGATTTTCAAGTACTTCAACACGATTTTGGAGTACCTCAACACAATTTTGGAGTACCTCAACACGACTTTGAAGTACTTCAACAGGACTTTGAAGTACTTCAACATGACTTCGAGGTATCTGTTGCTTATATAGCAGTCCTAAATCATTCGTGAGAATTTAAAATCGTTTTAACCCCCCTGTAGTCCCCCCTTAGCAAGGCTACCGTGTGCACACAAGTTGGATTACCCCCCTTAATCCCCCCTTTCCAAGGGGGGAAAAAAAAATCTAGTTCCCTCCTCTTTCCAAGGGGAGGGTTAGGGTGGGGTAAAATCCTGGTTAATAGTTAAAATATAGGATTTTATCTGATGAAAGCAAAGCAAAAAATTTATTAATTTTGTATCAAAAAGTGTGGTTATCAAAAGCGATTCAGCCAGATAATACTATTTTGCAAAATGATTTGCAGCTATCAGGAATAATCGTAAAAAGAAAAGAGAAATTAATGGTTTATAATCTCATCTATCAAAAAATTTTCGATAGGAATTGGATTGATAAAACCTTAAATAGTGTTCGTCGCTTATTTATTAAAAATGATTATCAATTTGATGCCTATCAATATCAATTTGCTGGTAGCCTTCCTGCTAATGCACCTACCTACGTCACACGCAAAGCTGATGCAGATTTGTATCGGGCTGTGAAAGCTGGAGAGTTTTGTTTTGTCTTCAACTCTCGACACATGGGTAAATCCAGTTTGCGTGTTCGCACAATGCAAAGGTTACAAAGCTTTCGCCGACCCTTGTTGCAAGCATTACAGGCAGAAGTTTTAGGCTCAAAATCAATACAAGCGATCGCGCAGGCGGACTTGCCTGAATCTCTACGGGAAAACTTAGCTGGATTTTGGTCGCGGCGAATTGATCATACAAATCGTTTGGTTTATGCGGTGGAAGATGCCTATCTAACTATTATTTCTTGTCGATACCACTATTAAAATAATTCGTAATTGCTAATTCGTAATTCGTAATTAAAGAATTCAATTACGAATTACG
Organism: Nostoc sp.; assembly: GCF_036919815.1. Lineage (GTDB taxonomy): Bacteria > Cyanobacteriota > Cyanobacteriia > Cyanobacteriales > Nostocaceae > Nostoc. The sequence goes on along the minus strand of NZ_JBALCE010000030.1, from coordinate 104,390 downwards.
TTAGCGTAGCGGTAGCGAGTCCGCGTACTCTGTAAGAGTTGCAAGCTACGCTTTTAGCGTTTGTCTTTGCTACGCAACGCTACCGCGAACGACACGCTGCGCGTAGCTTGTCCTCCGCGAGGAGTACGTAGAGAGCGTCATTACGAATTACACTTCGGCGGGTTGATATTCTTCTTGTCTTTCCACAAATGTTTGCACACGGCTGCGGTAGTTTCTGATAGTCTCATCTACCCAATCGCGATCGTTGCTATTTGCATACAAATGCACCAGTGGTTCGCTAGCATCTGGTAAAACTAACAGCCAACTGTCATCGTAGGGTTGACAAACTTTTACTCCATCGATGAGTTCTAGATTTTGGGCTGGGTGAGTTTCTACCAAGTAACGCATCAAAGCACCCTTGGCTGTCCACGGGCAGCGTACTGTATAACTTTTGTGAATTACACGGGGCAATTCTGACCGAGCAGTAGCAAGCGATCGCTCCTGTATAGTCAACATCTCAATTATCTTAGCAATGCAGAACATCGAATCAAATCCCGGATGCAGTTGCGGGAAAATAAAACCAGTCTCTCCACTACCTCCCAATACCACATTTTGATTTGTCTGACAAGCCTCCATTAAAGCTGTAGGGTTGGCTTTGGTGCGAATCACTTTGCCATCGTGGCGACGGGCGACTTGTTCAATAGCACTGGAAGCATGAACTGGTACTACTACTGTTCCTCTGGGGTTAGCCGTGAGAATCATGTCTACCATCAGTGCTGTTAACATTTCCCCACGAATTGGGAAGCCTGATTCATCAACTAAAATCAGCTGTTCCCCATTAGCCGATACTTGCACACCAAAGTTAGCTTTCAATGCCTCCACTACATGACCTAACTGAGTCAGCAGTCCTTCGCGGTCAGTAATTGACATCGCTGTTTTATTCACACTGGCATTCAACACCACTGCATCCGCGCCAAATTTATCCAACATTTGGGGTAAAACTGCCCCCGATACCGCATAAACATAGTCAATTACCACTTTTGCCCGACTGTTACGGAGTGTATGAACATGCAATAGTTTCTCAAAAGCAGTACAGTAACGGTCAATGACTTGGCTGGGATAAGAGACATCGCCAATTTCATGAATTAGCGCCCGCCGCATATCCTCCTTAAAATAAGCCCCTTCAATTTTCTTCTCCAGGGCTTTGGAGATATTAATCCCCTTAGCATCCATGAATTCAATCAGAATGTAGTCGGGGCGATCGGGGTGTACCCGCACATGGATACCACCAGCTACCGACATTGTGGGTATAACTGTGCGGGCGATGGGGATAGCTGTAGCATCAAGGTTTTGAATATCAACACCTACTGACATCAAACCAGCAATCAGCGATCGCGTCACCATCCGAGAGACATTACGCTGATCACGGGAAACCGTTACTTTAGAAGCAGGTTTTAAGGTAGAACCGTAAGCGGCTCCCAATTTCACGGCGAATTCTGGGGTGATGTCGATATTAGCTAATCCTTGCACACCACGTTGCCCAAATAAATTCCGTTGGGCGGTGTTTCCCCAAATCAAGTTAATGTTTAAAATTGCCCCTGACTCAATCTTTTTACTCGGCCAAACGCGCACACCTGGGCTAATTTGGGCTTCTTCTCCCACGGTGGAAAGCGAACCCACAACAGCAGCTTCTAATACTTGAGCGCGGCGGTCTACACGAGTGCCACGGGAAATTACACAGGCAGAAAGAGCTGCTTCGTCGCCAATGATTGCCCCATTCCAGACTATCGGCCGTTTGAGATTGGCATCAGCACCAATAGTCACATTATCCCCAATTACGGTTCCTGCCTCAATTTGTACTCTTGCCCCGATGCGGCAATTGTCACCAATCACTGCTGGGGCTTCAATCACAGCCGTCTGATCGATGTAAGTATTTTGGCCTACCCATAAGTCATGGGAAACTTCTTTATAGGCACAATCTAGTTGCACTTTCCGATCTAAAGCATCATACTGAGCCTCGCGGTAGGCATCTAAATGACCAACATCACACCAGTAACCTTGAGCAATGTAACCATACATTGGCTCATCTTTTGCTAGTAATAAGGGGAATAAATCTTTGGAAAAGTCGCATTCAGTGTTTGCTGGCAGATATTCCAAAACTTCTGGTTCGAGAATGTAAGTGCCAGTGTTGACGGTATCGGAAAAAATTTCACTACTAGAGGGTTTTTCTAAAAATCGATTAATCCGTCCTTCTTGATCGGTAATCACCACTCCAAATTCAATCGGGTTGGGAACCCTGGTTAAAATCAAAGTAGCTTTTGACTTTTTTTGTTTGTGAAATGCGATCGCAGCCGTGAGGTCGAAATCTGTTATGCTATCACCGCTAATCACTAAAAAGGTTTCATCAAGGAGTTCGGCAATGTTTTTCACACAGCCTGCTGTACCCAAAGGCTGATCTTCTTCAACGGCATAGGTCATTTGGACGCCAAAATCGCTGCCATCTTGAAAGTAGTCTCGCAAGACATCAGGTAAATAATGCAATGTCGCAATAACTTCTGTAATTTGATGTCGTTTGAGGAGATTGATAATATGTTCGGCAATTGGTCGATTTAGAATCGGCACCATCGGTTTAGGCAAATCGCAAGTTAACGGGCGAAGCCGCGTTCCCGAACCGCCTGCCATCAGTACTGCACGCATAAATCCTCCTTAGTTATTTACAGCCTTCGCTGCTTCAAGATCCATGAGATATATTTATTTTGTTCTTCTTTCTCTAGTCTCCTATGGATATCGATATTTGAGGAACTTCCACAAGATTCATCTGCGGTTGACACTCCCCAGCTTTCACGCACGGGGATTCTGTAATCTACATTAGACATCTCCAGAAATTAAATATGCATTACACAGAACCCTTGTTTTGACGTAGCAGTGCTACGTCAAAACAATTCTTTTTCTTTTCCTATGTCTATTAGTTATTTGCTCTATCAGAGTTTCCCCAAGTAGAGATTCCAACTTCGGAGAGCGTTAGTTTAGGATTGCCCATCGGTGAGAGATTAAGATAAAGCGTCTTTTGTCAATCAGTTAAAATACTCAAAATATCAGATATTCCCATCAAAAAAGTTGTAAAATACGCCAGCAAAAAATCAGTTATTATTCATCTTTGAAAGGGTTGTAATGGTTTCTCTCAAAAAAAATTCAAAACTGGGAGTTTTTCTACCATGTATTTATTTTAGCTAAAATTCGAGAGTTTAAATCATGACTCAAGCCTTACGCAAACTAGTTACATTCGATGAGTTTGTTGCCGACTATCCCGAAAACTCACAGAAACGCTATGAATTACATGACGGAGTAATAGTCGAGATGCCACCACCCACTGGCGACCATGAAGAGATCGTTGGATTTTTAGTTGGAGAAATAGTTGCAGAATATAAACGTTTAAAACTGCCTTATTTTATCCCCAAAACGGCATTCATTAAACCTACCCAGAGCGAATCAGCTTATTCGCCAGATGTGCTGATATTAAATCAGCCCAATTTAGTGAATGAACCTCTGTGGAAAAAAGAATCTACTGTTAGCCAAGGAGCATCGATTTCGTTAGTCGTTGAGGTGGTGAGTACCAACTGGAGGGATGATTATTTAAAAAAAGCAGCTGATTATGAGGCAGTAGGTATCGTAGAATACTGGATTGTAGATTATGCAGCTTTGGGAGGCAGACGGTTTATCGGCAATCCTAAACAACCAACTATCTCAATCTACTCTTTAGTTGAGGGTGAGTACCAAGTTAGTCAGTTTAGAAATAGCAGTCGCATTCAATCATCCATTTTCCCAGAGTTGAATTTGACTGCTCAACAGATTTTTGAGTCGAGTAGTGTGTAGTGTTTATCAGAAAATTAACTCTGCTGACAATGATAAAGTTTATATTCGTAGCCATTCACCCTTGACAAAGATTTAGTATCAGAGATAACGCATGTTTTGACGGTTTCTGCTACGGGGGCGTGAAAGTTTACCAGCCACAAATCAAAAGGTCGTGGTAATTTATTTAAAGTATTTTCTAGAGCAATGGTGGAAGTATTCGGATCTTTATCTTGATGGGCAAGGAGAAACAGAGGTTTTTGGGGTGAATTGGTAAGTTTAAACTCCCTAGCTACCCCCATCATTTCTCCAGTGTGTACATAAGTTTTGTGGGTAGTGGCAATCAGTACTGGCATTGGGGATATTTGTTGGATTAGTTGCACAAACAGGTCGGGGCGATAATATTTTTGATAGCCGAGATTGCAGAATACTGTAACTGCACTGAAAAATCCCATTAGCCAAATTAACATCACGGCTTTTTTACCGTTTATTCCCCATCTGCCTATGCTTTTTATCCCATTTTCTCTTGCTTTCCATTCCTTGGGAGGATGCCAACAAACTGCAAGACTTGCCCCTAGTAAAACAACGATCGCGGGAAAGTAAACAAAGTTATAACGAGCGCCCCTAGTCAGATCGATTCCGAGAAAGTACGTAAATATAAAGAATAAAGCGATCGCGCTGCTAACGACTGCCATAAACACCTGAATCATAATCCGGCTTTCTGCGTGCTGTAGTTGAATCTTGATCCCACGCAGCAAAATTGGTACTGCCCAAATAAAGAAAATCAGCATCACCAGTCCAGAAGGAATCACAACCAATACCTGTGAAGATTCAACTGGCAGGAGGGAAATCATTGCAATCAATGTTCCTAAAGCTTGAAAAATTGGGCTAAACCAATCTAGTCCGACGCGCGAACCTTGAATCCACTCGGTCAAATTACTGCGATTTCTATTCTCTAAAAAGATTGGTAGCCAAATTAAACCCGCCACAAAAGTACCGATGATAACGGCATAGATGCGCCGCCACTGAGGAGAGAAGAGGAGAGAAAATTTCCTGCTAGTCTGCAATTGAAGCCAAGCCAGAAAAATCAAAACTACAACTTCTGTACAGAGGGTGAGGCTGAAAAAGTAATGAGTAGCAAGTCCCAAAGCATTAATTGCCACCCAGGAAACTCCTACCCATATAGGTAAAGGTGTGCGGTTTTGGATATGACGTGTGGCAATTACTAAACAGGTGAGGGAAGCAGTTACCCATAAGGCTGCCAAGCTGTAATGGCGTGCTTCTTGTGCTAAAAAAATCGCGTAGGGTGATACTGCCATCATGGCAGCAGCCAAATGTCCCACTAATGGCGAACGAAATGCTACCTTACCTAATACGTAAACACACGGAATGGAGGCAGCACCGATTAAAGCTGGTAGCGATCGCGCCGCAAACAGCGATACTAATCCTCCTTCGCTCTTAAATAATTTCATCCACTGGTAAGCCAGCACAAAATATAGTGGTGGATGGGTATCTTGTGTAACTAAGTTATGAATCACATCACCAACACTAGCTGCTGCGTTTAGTTGCAATGGTGACAGCAGAATATCAGGTGCGATCGCTTCATCTAGAGGTACTGATAAAAAAGTATTCCCCAAGCTAAATACCAAGGTGGAAAACTCATCAGTCCAAGGAGGCTTTGCAGTCAAGTTGGCTAGGCGCAAGCTGATGCCGATGATCAACCAGATCAAGTTTAGCAAGGGGTGAACCCAAAAAGGAGGGAGGCGAGCCTGCCAATTATGCCAATATTTGTGTTGTGAGCCAGAGTTTGCATCTGCCAAAGGTAGGAAATGGGTAGTATAGACAGCTAGCAAGTTGTGATTATTTCACGTCAGTGACGCGCCAGCTGAGTTTCAAATTAATCCAGAAATTCCAGATGGTAGCAACTGCGATCGCTATCAACTTGGCTAAATACTGATTTATCCCCAAGACATTATACAGAAAGTTAATTATTAGAGTTTGTAATATAACTCCTGCCAAACAGATCGCACTGAACTTTAAGAATCGCTTGAAACGTTGATGTGGATCACGTTGTCGCTGAGATATATCACTAAAAGTCCATAAATCATTCCATAGAAAATTATTTATAATTGCCACTCCGGCCGAAAGAATCGTACTGCGAGTTAAACCTAAATGAATCGTAGTACGCAGCAAGTAAAACACCGTTAAATCCACAAACACACCACTAAAGCCAACCAACCCAAAACGCAGAAATCGACCAATAGGGAAATTGACTTTTCTACTAATTCGTCCTACTCGCCCTGTGGAAAGCCGCAACCGTACTAAGTGGTGAATGTAATCTATATATTGCTTCCATGTGACTTTACTCTCACCCTCTTTGCGTTCGCAGAACACATACCCAACTTCGCCAAGTTGGTCTACTTTTCCCCGCCCGATTACCTCTAGAAGAATTTTGTATCCGACTGGATTGAGTGTTGCATTGGCGATCGCACTCCGACGCACCATAAAATAACCACTCATGGGATCGGAAACTCTGCCCAGTACCCCCGGTAAAATCACTAAGCCTAACAACTGAGCGCCACGAGACAAGAAACGCCTGACAACACTCCAGCTACTAACCCCACCTCCGTCTACATGACGGCTGGCTACTGCCAAATCTGCTCCCTGCTCAACACTACGCAACAATTGCATCAGCACTTCTGGCGGATGCTGCAAATCTCCATCAATCACCCCCAACACACTCCCCCTCGCTGCTTGCCACCCACGAATTACGGCTGAAGATAGCCCCCGTTCTTGTTGGCGTCGCATTACTCGCAACTGGGGGTATTCTAGCGTCAAGGATTGTGCTATTTCCCAAGTTCGGTCTGGGCTATCATCGTCTACCACAATCAGTTCATAGTTTCCTGGAATAGATTCATCCAGTAACCGACTCAATATGCTGACCACATTTTGGATGTTGTCACGCTCTTTATAAGTAGGAATTACTAGAGAAAGATGAATAGATTCACCACTTGTACCCACAGGGTTAGGTGGCAACTCTGATATCTTTAGTGGCCCAGTTGGTACTGTTAACAGCGAGTTGGATGAGTTGATCTTCATAATTTCACATTACAGAACGAGGATGTGTAAAGGCTGGAAGAAATAGAGCCAAACAAATGCTTGCCTTATTAACTGAACCTGGTTACTCAAAGCTTTATGAATACTTTTGTTACAGTTAGCTGTTCAGAAAAATTCAGTAATTCCCGCACCTCGATTCAAAATATTTCCTAAATTTTATCTAAACTTTAAATTTAACCACTTCTTTTTATGGTATGTACTGAGACTTACATAGTTTTTTTCTAAAAACAACTAATACTGTACCATTAACTCAGCAAATATACACAAATATACAGTTTATTATCAAGATTATCTGACTTGGAACTATTAGTTGAGCTAATGTGTCAATCCCAAATCATTTCTCAGAAAATAGAGAAATAAATACAAAGTAGTGATTGCGACTAAGTGCCTTGCGTTCAGTGCTGGCTCCGCAACCCATTGCTCCTGCTGAATTCTGCTGTAATATTGGATACTATATTCTTGGTTTTATTGCTGTTGGGGTGTTAATGTCTGTTTTACATAAATATACTGTTCTTGCTCCTGTGAGCCTGAGCATTGCTTTGCTCATTACTAGTTGCAGCGATAATAAAGTTTCCCAGTGCCAGCGACTGATTAGAGTTGTGAATTCTGGAACTTCTTTGATTGATAAAAATAAAGGAACGCAAGTCATCACTAGCATACAGCTGTCTAAAGATTTGGAATTTGTGACTAAATCGATTCGGGAACTGAAATTAACAGACCCCAAGCTGAAAGAATTTCAAAGCAGTTTTGTGAAAATTTTTCAGAATCTCAGTGAAGCGATCGCTAAGGCAGCTAAGGCGCTTGGTGCAACTAAGACAGCAGAAGCCTCGGCATCTGGTAGAGAAAAAATCCAAAAGGCAAGAACCGAAATTGACTCAGCACTGACAACAGCTACAACTATTGGCAAGCAGTCGGATACATTAATGAATCAAATGAATAAATATTGTAGCCAGCCAAAATAATCCAATTTGGGCATGGGGCATTGGGCAAAACAGTTGCGAGTTCCAAGTTAAGAGTCTCTGACGAAAGAAGTGAGATTCCCCTGTCACCACGGGCTAAATGCCCCGCTACCGCTAACAGCACTCAGCCTCTGGCAGAGCAGAATTAAATCAATATAATAGCTAGGATAGGGGCAACATTCCCATAAAAAAAGTCCACAGAAAGTTATTCAGCGGCATTTTTGTCGCTCAGACTTTCTTTCCGTGGTAGATTTTACCATGATGATTTTCTGGCTATACTAGTGATTTAAGCCGATTGATTGATAAATTTGATCCCCCAGTATGAAAGACATAAAAACTCTAAATTTCCGACATATATCAGTGTGCATTTCGTTTTAAGTGACACCAAAGCCTTGTCTGGTCTGAGAGTAAATAAATTTCCTTGGGGGTACAAAAATTTTTTCAGTCAATCACTGAGGTTAACACTAATATTACAGAGTGAATCTAGATCAATCAAACGTCTTCTGAGTTAGCACCTATGAAAGAAGAATTGATAGCCAGAGTTGTGCAAGTCTTGCGAATTAATCTGAGTTGGATGACTTGGAATTTATTTCTGGCTTTTATACCTTTAGCTTTGAGTGTGTGGTTATTTCGCTTTCGGCGTGGTCGCTCTTGGCTTTGGTGGCTAGGATTCTTAGTTTTCTATGCTTTCTTACCCAATGCACCATATTTGTTGACTGATGTAATTCACCTCATAGAGGATATCCGCACGATTCAATCGGTTTGGATGATTACTTTAGTACTCATTCCTGTGTATTTCTTAGTAATTTTCGGTGGATTTGAAGCTTATGTAATCTCGTTAATTAATTGGGGTTACTACTTACATCGCATCGGCAAGAGCCAATGGATTTGGCGCTTTGAGTTGATTACACATTTTCTCTGTGCTGTTGGTGTCTATTGGGGGCGATTTTTGCGTTTCAACAGTTGGGATTTTATTACTCAACCCGATGCCGTACTGACTAAAGGGGTAGAAGAAATTCTTGGCAAACAGCCCCTGGTGATTATTACTATCAGCTTTGTGGTACTTGCAGGTTTGTATTGGATTATGAAACGAATAACTTTAGGTTTAGTCAGCCAACCATTTGATCAACCTAAAGATTTTGGCTTTTAATTAGTAATTTCCCGGATGAATATTCTTTGTCAAAAAAAGATGTAACTAAACTCTCCTTGATGTAAAATAAATTCCAAAGCAAACGGTTGGACTTCAACGCCACCAGATGAGAATAGCGTCCTATCAGAGCATTAAAAATTTATAATTCATCATAATTACGAATTACGAATTACGAATTACGAAGAAATTTTCGTCGTGCTGCTGCTAAAATTAAGCGTTGTTCAGCACGAGCGATCGCTTGATAGGTTCGCTCGACTGCTTCCGGTTCAACAGAAATGGAAGTTATGCCCCATTCCACTAACTTATCAATAATTTCTGGATAGAGGGCTGGTGCTTGACCGCAGATGGAACAAGGTATGCCAGCAGTTTTCGCCATTTGGATGAGTTGAGCGATCGCACTCATAACTGCCGGATGACGTTCATTAAATACTTTTGCCAACTGTCCTTGTTCTCGATCCACTCCTAGCAGTAATTGGGTTAGGTCGTTTGTCCCAATAGAAATTCCATCTGCTCCTGCTCTAACATATTCTGGCAATAAAAATAGTACGCTTGGCACTTCTGCCATCATCCACAATTGAAACTGTGACACCTCAGTTAAAAGAGCTTGCTCAACTTTGCGACGACAAAAGACAAATTCTTCCACAGTCCGCACAAAGGGCAACATTAGGTTGACATTGCTGTAACCAGCTTGCTGTACACTCGCTAAAGCTTTCAGTTCCAACTCAAATACTGCGGGATTTCGTAAATAGCTAAAAGTGCCACGTTCACCCAACATCGACTGTGGTGAAGATTGCAAACTGTCACTCAATAATCTTAAATCTTGCGGCCAATCTAAAGAACGATAAAAAACTGGTCTTGGTGCAAAAGCACGGGCAAACTGCATAATCTGCTCAGACCATAACTCTAACAATTCAGCCTGACGCCCGGCTAAAATCCAACTATTGGGATGTTGCCCGGATAATATATTTAGTATCATCAATTCTGATCGCAACAATCCTACCCCATCCACAGGTAAGCTTTGCACTTGTTCTATTAAACTCGACTGACTCAAGTTAACCAGCAGTTGGGTAGCAATCATCGGCAAATGAGAAGTAAGAGGAGGAGGGGGCGCTTTCGGGTTGGGGCGATGGGGGGAAAGAAGATTTTTTTCTCCCCATCTCTCCATTTCCTCCTTTGAGTCTCCTTTGATGCGATAAACCTCTCCTCTGTCGCCATCAAGCAACAGTCGTTCCCCAGTTTGGATTAAGCTGGTCGCTGATGTTGCGTTCACTACTGCGGCAATACCTAATTCTCTGGCAAGAATGGCAGCGTGGCTGGTTAATCCGCCTTGTTCGGTGATAATACCAGCAACTTGTTGCAGTAATGGCAACCAATCAGGTGCGATCGCACTTACTACTAAAATTACTCCCTTGGGTAATTCTTCGGGTTTATGCTGGGGATTATTAATTACTAGGGCAGTCGCCACAACGCGTCCCCCTGCTGCCCCTAGTCCCCTAATGAACTGTCCGTGGGGAATTACAGATTGGGGAGAACTAACTTGTGTTATGTAGAGCTTGGCAGATGTAGTTTGCCTAGCGATAGTCCATTTAATCGTAAAAGTTTTACCTAGTTCACTCACCAATTGAGTTCCTAGAGAAATTATTTGTTGTAAGTATTCTTCTTGTAAGGCGTACTGTTTTTGTTGGGCTGACTCAATTAAGTAAGTACTCAAACAACTGTGATCTGGTGTTAACACTGACTTGGGCATCGCTTGCGAAAAAGCTCCAGATGCGGGATCATCAACACCATAAGCCAGCATTTTATTGCCCAGTTGTTGCTCAAGCACAACCCCAGTTTCTTGTTGAATGTAGTAGACATCTGGCTGGACTTCGCCTTGAGAGATCGCAATTCCTAATCCCCAAGTAGCTTCAATTTCCCACCCAGAGGAGTTGGCTTTCAGCAAACCACTGGCGATCGCATTTTCAACAGGTTGCACCAAAACTGCGAGATTAATTTGTTGGAGGTCAATTCCGGCTCGCTGCCAATATAGGAGACTTCTAGCCCGAAATATCTGGCTCCAGGTACGCTTTAACGCCAGTGCGATCGCTTCAGGTTCGCACTGGCAAAATACCGACTCCAACAAGCCAGATATATTCTTCATACCTGGGGTAGCAGTTGATACTGCCAAGGTAGGTCGAAGAATCAAACAGCCAGTTTGCCATTTTCTAGCTGCTTGGAAAATTGTACTCACCCATTGCTGTGGCACAGTCGCAGTCAGAATTTCTTGGCGCAAGCGACCAGCTACCTGCTGAAGTTGACGCCAATTAGCTACATCTAGGTGTAACGAAGAATGGGGTAAGTCAGCCACTAATGACTCTGAACTATTGAGATTTTCGAGAAATTGTCGTAAAATTTCTGCCGAAACGACAAAACCAGGCACCACCGGATAGCCACGCTGCATGATTCTGCTCAAGTAAAATGCTTTGTCACCTACTTTGGGACGGTCTTGTAGTTTAATTTGGTCTAGCCAGTAGAGTTTGTCCACTCAATTTATTAGCGGTATCATATTTAATTATTGAGTGTATGAGTTAAATCTCGCAATCTCAGGTAAAATTTTATACGCCAATTATTTTTAATAGACAAAAAACTATTTAATAAAGTTAAAATTCATGCCGTTTGCCCAGATTATGATCATTAATTAACCTAGTACACTATGACAGAAGTTTGCCTAACTTTAACAAACCCCAAGTCTTGTTAATTGAAATCGTAACTGGATTTCCGCCGTGCTGTGCTAGTATATAAAGCTCTCTATACCAGACTAAGCATTGCCAAACACTTACTACCTTGCAACTAATGATTGGCTAAATATCACCCTCAGGCTAGGCTTTGCATTGCTTATTGGAGCAATTATCGGCTTAGAACGCCAACTTAGGCGCAAACCAGCGGGTTTAAGAACTCATATGCTCGTGAGTTTAGGTTCAGCAATGTTTACTCTGATAATTATCCAAACAGGTGGCTCACAGTCCAGTCCTGATACACTCAGCCGCGTGATTCAGGGAATTGCAGCCGGTGTGGGATTTCTTGGTGCTGGAGAAATTGTCAGCCAATCTTCCCAGCAAACACAGCAAGTTGAAATTCACGGACTAACATCAGCAGCAGCTATTTGGGTTTCGGCTGCTTTGGGAATTGCTGCCGGCTGTGGTTTGTGGCAGTTGGGATTAATTGGTGTTCTGCTGACTTTTTTGGTTCTCAACGTTTTTAGAAGGTTAGAAAAACATGATTAATCACGCAATGCAAGGATTTTAGATTGAAAAGACTATTGAACCTCGCATGACTTGAAGTCACGCGATTCCTGCTTCAACGATCTCTGCCTGAATTACTTCAGGACTTACAAGTTCTTCACAGGCGTATATAGCATCCGGCGCACCGACGGCTGCTTTTAAAATTTTCAGCCCTTCACTCAAAACATTTAACGCCGCATTTTTATCCCTCAAATTGTAATTACTGCAACCAGGACAAGACCATTCACGTAGCTTTAAATCCTTAACCAATGGGTTGATAAAGCCACAGTGATTACAAGTCTGAGATGATGGATAAAACGTACCAACTTTCTGCAAAATTCGATCATGCCACAGAGCTTTGTATTCAAGCATAGCGCCAAACTTTGACCAACTAGCGTCTGAAATACTCAAAGCTAGTTTATGGTTTTTGACCATATTGGCAACTCGTAAATCTTCTATACAGATAATACTGTTTTCTTTAATTAGACGAGATGACAGCTTGTGCAGAAAGTCATCTCTCAAATTGGTAATCCGTTCAGAAGTACGAGCCAGCTTGATTTTCGCTTTGACTCGATTGCTACTGCCTTTTTGACTGCGGGATAGTTTTTTATGGCATGAGCGTAACTTCCTTTTTTGGGTTCGGTAATACTTTGGATTATCTACAATTTCACCCTCCGGGTTCGGCAGTCCCTCTTTGTTGAAACAACAAGACCGGGCTGCCTCACCATCGCTAGTAACCAGATAAGATTTGATTCCCAAATCCAAGGCAATATTCTGTGTTACCTGGGGATATTTATCTATCTCAGTTTCACACAGGATACTAGCAATATATTTACCAGAAGAAGTCCGAGTAACAGTAACGTTTACAAGCTTCCCGGTAATGTCTTGTGACTTATGAAACTTTACCCACCCACACTTTGGAAGTTTTAAGCGATTCTCTATTACCTGGATGTTACCGAAGGCACAGATTTGTCTTGTAAGACTGTTTGCAGCCATGCTTCTTTTTGAACTTAGGGAAGCCGACACCTAACTTAATCTTAGACTTCTTCAAGTCAGAAAAAAAGTTTTTGTAGGCTGTCTCTAAATTTTTAAGTGAATTTTGCAGAGCAAATTTATCTACTTCCTTTAGCCACTCAATCTCCGTTTTAAGTAGAGTTAGCTGTTGGCTACAAGCATTGTAGTTTAAGGTTTTCTGTTCAGTTGTATATAATTCTTGTCTTAGTGCCAAAAAGCGGTTATAGACATATCTCGCACAACCGATCGTCTTATTGATTAAGACTTGCTGATTGTGTGTGAGGATGAGAGTAACTTTAAATGCTTTTTGGATGGAGGACAATTTATTCAATTTGCTGAATACATCTCAATTTTAACATAAAGTTATACTTAATATAGAAAGCCTAACTCGTGACTTCCAGTCATGAGTTAGGCTTGCAGAAATCAAGTCACTAGCTCTGTTATTTAATTTTAAATTTGGGATTTTGAATCTTCTCTTCTTAGGCTCCGCCAATAATTCCATTATCCAAAATTTAAAAGCGTTCGACTGACTTGTACTGAGCGCAGCAGATTTTCAAGCGCAATTATGATAAATGTCGAATTATTTCTCCTGCTTTCACAAACAAAATTTGGGAGGATTTCAACCACTGGGAATCAAAAGAACCTAAGTGAGTCGTAGTAATCAGAGTTTGGAAACGGTCTTGAATAGCATCAAGCAATTGATTTTGGCGGGATAAATCGAGTTCGGCAAGAACATCATCAAGTAATAGCAATGGTGGCTCTTTGACGACTTCTTCAATTAATTGTAATTCGGCTAATTTTAAGGCTAGAACCAGCGTTCGTTGTTGACCTTGAGAACCGTATTGACGAGCGGGTGTCTGGTTAATAGTTAATTCTATTTCGTCTCGATGGGGACCGACCAGGGTAGTACCTTGGTGCATTTGGGCGATCGCTCGTTGCTGAATTTTGGCTAAAAAAGCTTGCTCGACTTGTTCTGGATGGTTATCCTCTAAAGGAATATTCGGCACATATTTGATTTGGAGAATTTCTGTACTACCACTGATACTGGCGTGCCAAGCGGTAGCAATGGGAGCTAGTCGTTGGATGGCGCGATCGCGTCGTCTAATTACCCTGGTTCCTGTGGTGGCTAACTGTGCATCCCACACCGCTAGTTCTGAGTGCTGAGTGCTGAGTGCTGAGTGCTGAGTAATGAGTGATGAGTCTTGAGTTGTTTTTAAAAAGGCATTGCGCTGGCGTAACACATGGTTATACTGGTGCAAAATATGAGCATAAACTGGTTCGAGTTGAATTAAGAGTGTATCTAACCAGTTGCGGCGACCTTCTGGGCTGCCGCGTACTAATTCTAAATCCAAGCTGGAAAATTGGACTGCATTCAGAACGCCGAGAAAATCCATTTGACGGCGGATAGATTCACCATTGAGAGCAACAGTACGGCGACCATTGCGGCGGAGGGTTAAAGTCAGGTCACTAACGCCTGTTTGTCGCTCAAGGGTAGCATTAATTTGGGCTATGCCTTCCCCTTCTTGAACCAAATCGCGATCGCGGGTGATTCGGTGCGATCGCAATGTTGCCAGCAACTCCACCGCCTCCAACAAATTCGACTTTCCCTGAGCGTTATTACCTACCAAAATTGTTTTGGCAGCACTAAACTCAACCTTTTGGTCTTGATAATTGCGAAATTGTCGGAGGTTTAGAGTTTTTAGGTACATAGGGAAAAGTTAGGAGTTAGGGGTGAGGAGTGAGGAATTTTAAGTTTTGAATGCAAAATTTTCTTAAACTCATAACTCATAACTCATAACTCCTCACTTTTTCACACAGCCTTCTTGCCCATAATC
Source organism: Nostoc sp. (assembly GCF_036919815.1). Taxonomy (GTDB): domain Bacteria; phylum Cyanobacteriota; class Cyanobacteriia; order Cyanobacteriales; family Nostocaceae; genus Nostoc. The sequence continues at coordinate 89,227 of NZ_JBALCE010000030.1, read as the reverse complement.
CGCAAAAATATCTTCTCCGCTTCAATCCAGACAAACATTAAGGCACTGAAGCCAATGCAAACCCCCAATTCTTGCATATTCAGGTAGTGAGTCCCAAAGAACTCTCGCAGGGGTGGGACGTAAACTAGCATTAGCTGCAAAATCGTGGTGACGACAACAGCCGCTAGTACAAAGATATTCGAGAAGGGATTCATCTCGATGGTTAGTCGGTTGTTGGAACGAATAGCGATCGCATGACCCATTTGGGCGATACACAAGGTAGTAAATACCATTGTTTTCCAAGCGTCGCGATCGCCCTGATAATCTGGGGCATGGGTATGTTGATAAGCCCACCACATCAAGGCAATGGTGATAATCGCAAATATTATCCCAATCCGAATCATATAAGAACCCAATCCCCTAGCGAAAATACTTTCGCGGGGACTAAAAGGCGGACGTTGCATCACATCCGGTTCTGGAGGTTCCACAGCTAATGCCAAGGCTGGTAAACCGTCTGTTACCAAGTTCATCCACAAAATTTGTAAGGGAGTCAGGGGAACGCCTCCCAAACCAATTAGGGGTGCAGCAGCAATTGTGAGAACTTCACCAATGTTACTGCCGAGAATGTATTTAATAAAGCGGCGGATATTGGTGTAAACAACTCTGCCTTCCCTGGTGGCGCTGACAATGGTAGCGAAGTTGTCATCAAGTAACACCATATCGCTAGCTTCTTTACTGACATCAGTGCCAGTAATGCCCATTGCAATCCCGATATCGGCTTGTTTGAGGGCTGGGGCATCGTTGACACCATCGCCTGTCATCGCTACAAATCTACCCCGGCGTTGCAGTGCTTGGACAATTCGCAGTTTGTGTTCTGGGGAAACCCTGGCATAGATGCTTACTAAGTCAACGTTTTCCTCTAATTCTTGGTCACTCATCCGTTGCAATTCTTGACCTGTGAGGACGCGATCGCCTTCTTGGGCAATTCCCAAATCAGTAGCGATCGCTCGTGCTGTTAATTGGTGGTCGCCAGTAATCATCACTGGGCGAATACCTGCATCCCGACATTCTTGGACTGCTGCCCTTACTTCTGGGCGTGGTGCATCTAGCATTCCTACCAATCCCAGCCACACCAAATCTTGCTCCGATGTCTCATCTGAACGTTCCGGTGGAATCTGTACCAGGGGTTTGTAGGCAAAACCTAGCACCCGTAAACCTTTACTCGCCATTTGGTCATTTTCTGCCAAAATTTTCTGGCGTTGTTCTTCAGTCAAGGGGGTTGAGTGATTGCCCAAATGAATCTGAGTCGAACGTGCCAAGATTAACTCTGGAGAACCTTTGGTAAACATTAAGTAAGGTTCAGATTGTAATAAACTAGCGATCGCTGGGTCAACGCCTCTGGAAGCCGCTTCACCTGTGGCAACTTTCTGTACCTGAAAAATCACGCTCATCCGCTTACGTTCCGAGGAAAAAGGGAACTCCGCAACGCGAGGTAACTTACTGTTCCACTGGTCTTTTTCGATTCCAGCTTTTGCCCCCAGTGTTAACAATGCTCCCTCTGTGGGATCTCCCAAAATCGCCCATTCTCCTTGTTCTTTTTGCAACACCGAATCATTACAAACGGCACAGGCGACTGACAACGCTAAGATTTCTGGAGACTCCTCTAGGGAAATTTTTTGACCATTTAACTGAAAGTCCCCTGTGGGAGCATAACCTTCGCCAGTGACGCGAAAAGTTTTGTTATTCGTGTAAACCGATTGCACCACCATTTTATTTTGAGTCAGGGTGCCGGTTTTATCAGAACAGATGGTTGTCACAGAACCCAATGTTTCCACGGCTGGCAGTTTGCGAATCAAGGCATTTTGGCGCACCATTCGCTGAGTTCCCAAGGCCAGAGTGACGGTAATTACGGCTGGTAAACCTTCTGGCACCACAGCAACCGCCATACTCAAGGAAACTTCCAAAAGTTCTTGGATGTTTTTAAAACCTCCGTCCTTGATCACACCGCCGACGACGACGATCGCCACGAGAATTAAAGAACCCGTAACTAGGACGTTACCCAGTTGAGTCATCCGTTGCTGTAACGGTGTCGGTTCGCTTTCCACCGACTGCAACATAGTGGCAATTTTGCCTAGTTCTGTTGTCATGCCGGTGTTAGTTACCAGAACCTTTGCCCGTCCTTGAACTACTTCAGTTCCTTGAAACACGACATTTAAGCGATCGCCTAAATCTGTTTCTGCCGGCAATTGTAGTGATGCCTGTTTATTCACCGCTTCCGCTTCACCCGTCAATGCCGACTCACGCACTTGTAAATTAGACTCTTCAATCAAACGCCCATCTGCGGCTATCTGCATCCCAGGTTCCAGCAGCATGACATCCCCTGGAACTAGTTCCTTGGCTGCTATCTCCACCTGTCTGGCGTCGCGGATCACCCGCACTAAGGGAGAGGTCATTTTTTTCAGGGCTGCCAGGGCTTTTTCGGCACGGCTTTCTTGGACGTAGCCAAGTATGCCATTGAGGATGACAATTGCTAAAATAGCGATCGAATCTTTGAATGGCACTTCACCAGGCTTGGAATGGCCAGACTGCAAACGCATCAGGTCTAAAAACCCAGAAATCAGAGCTACGCCAATCAGCATCAACAACATAATGTTCTTGAACTGATCCAGCAGAATTTCCCAAGCACTACGGCCGGCAGTTTCTTGTAATTCGTTGGGGCCGTATTGTTGCAACCTCTGTTGAATTTCTTGGGGTGTTAAGCCACTGTTTGCATTACTATCGAGCAAGTCTAAGGCTTTATTAACTTCTAAACTATGCCAAACGCCGGCACCTTCAGGCAGAGAATTAGCAGACATCGTGTAGGTCACAGGAAATGGTTACAAAATTCGATCATAATTTAGTGATGGCTGGAAAACCATGTCCTAAAGTTACATTCAGGCGATCGCCCAGTTGTATGAGTGTATAGGTAATTCTTAATATTTGTAAATTTATACTTTTTTGAGATAGTCTTATTTCTCACGAAAGAGTTTTTCCGAACACATCCTACCGATAATTGTCAATAATAGAGCTTTGAAGCTTTGTTACAGAGCATTACACTTCCCACAAGGTTCTATGAGTTTTGCACTCCCCACTTTGACCGCAAGCCAGATGTTTGGGCAAAAAACAATTCGACCGCTTACTGCTGCTACCCTGTGTGGCATTGCTTTCATTAAAGACAAACTGATTGCCATTGACAGTATTAAAGGGCATCTACTGGAGATTGATCCCACCTCTGACAATAGCAAAATTCTCAATCCCCATCAAGTTAAAGAATTTACTGATGCCACTGGTCTAGCGGCTTGGGAAGATACCCTGTGGGTCAGCCGAGAAAATAGTGTTTACTTGTGCAAGCTCAATGATTTGAGTCTGGAACATTTTGTAACATTGCCTTATCCGGCTGACGGCGTTGCTGTTTGGGAAACAACAGTTTATGTCAGTTCCCAAAGGCTGGGCTACATTCTGATTTTTGACCGCGAAACGCGAAAAGAGATTACCAGATTTTATGCCCCAGGCGTTGGTATAGAGAATTTGGCAGTAAGTGAAGAAATGCTGTGGATTTGCGATCGCACTGAACAATCAGTTTATGCCATGGATCGGGCGACAGGAGAACTTCAATTTAGTGTTCTGACACCCTTTGAATGTCCCACAGGCATAGCGATACATAAAAATGCCGAAACAGGCAAAGAAAGTATTTACGTCGCTTACGCCTCAGAGGAGGCTTATATTCGGGATAACCCCAATGCTGATCCCAGTCATGAGCTAACATTCCGCGATCGCACTTTTATCCACCCTCTATATTATCATTACCAGCCAGATCAGCGCTACGCCCTCTCTAATGGCTATCTCATTGAAATGTCCTATGCTGAGGAAATTGCACCCTTAGACGAGGTTAATTTACCTGAGGTAGAATGGCGCATCGCTCTACCATCGGAAACTGAGCGTCAAAAGGTGAAACACGTTGAAGCGATTGGTATACCCTTTATCGAAGAAGTAATCGCGGGACAACGTGTAGCAGTCTTTAAATTTGATTCTCTTGCCCCAGGCGAACGGCATATATTTGGCTGGAAAGCACTTTTGGAAGTTCGAGGTATTAAGTATCGCATCACACCCAGAGATGTAGAAAATATACCTGAACTTTCCCCAGAATTACAAACACGCTACTTAGTGGATGACGACGATTTAGCAATGGATACTCCCATTGTTCGCCGTGCTGCCAGAGAAGCGATTGGTTCTGAAACCAATGTGCTGCGGAAAATGCACAGCATCCGCAACTACGTCTACGATCAGTTATCTTACGGTATCAAACCTCACATTAACACGCCAGATATAGTTTTAGAACGGGGCGTTGGTTCCTGTGGCGAATATGTCGGCGTCTTACTTGCCCTATCCCGTTTAAATGGCATCCCCTGTCGCACCGTCGGTAGGTACAAATGTCCTGCCCATAGTGACTTACAAGGTGTGCCGCTACAACCCGACTTTAATCATGTTTGGCTGGAGTTCTACGTCCCGAATTTTGGCTGGTTGCCAATGGAATCAAATCCTGACGATGTGGGTGAAGGTGGACCTTATCCGACGCGCTTTTTTATGGGCTTGTGTTGGTATCACATTGAAATTGGCAAAGGTATCACTTTTGAAACAGTGACAAGTCAAGGTGCGCGGCTAACTAAAGAAGATATCCCAATTGGCGATTTGGCGATTAATCATATTAGGTTTACAATTCTTAAAGAATTACCGCCCTTTTGAATTTCTTTCATTTATTTAGCCAAATTATAGCGTTTCCTAGTCTACTGAGGTACATCATAGCCCCCTCATCGCTTGCGGGGAGGGGGTTGGGGGTGGGGTTCTTGTACCTCAGTCAACTGAGAACCGCTATATGCTTTTCAATTAGCTCCTGCTTTTCAGGCTTATTGAGCGAGTCTTCTAGAGCCTCAGCGATCGTATCACTGAGGTTTTTATCTTTAAGAGTTACTACGACTACGATCTATAATAGCGATGTCTACGATGGTTACTGAGCTTGCCGTTGGCGCAGCCTCTCGTAGAGAAGTACGGGCATAGCTGCGGCACCACCAACGTCTTAATAGCGATCGTCTTATGGCATACATTGAATATAGTTAGCAGTCGGTAATTCCATGAATATTCCTTAAGAACTTGTAAGTGTGATTGAACAACTGAATCATGAGCAGTTATCAGCACTACTAGATTTAGCTCTTTCTTTCAAGAATAGGGAAAAATCTGTTAATCCTGCTGTTGAATCTCAAAGTTATGAAACAAATGCATGAGTACTTATCCCAATTCTCTTGATGGAGAGACGGTTTCGTTAGTTTGAGAAGACGGTTTATTGAAGAAGAAATTCCAGATTCTTTGAATAGCTATTATTAGAAAACCAATCACAATCACTCCTGCTACCACTGGTAAAGCTAGCGCCAGCACAGACAGTCCGATTGCGATGACCAACTCAATGGTTGACACAACTGGATTGGTTAATCCACCTGAAACCCCTGTAGAACTTATCCGCAATGTATTCGTTAATCCCTGAGTTAATCCTGCGGTTCCACCACCAGCAATTAAAGCTAACGTCCATTGCGTCAATGGATTCATCTCTGGAGCAACAGATGCTGTTACGATTGTCCCGGTGATAAATGCCGCAGGTGTGGCAACAATATCCAGGAGATGATCTAACCAAGGAATGTAATAACCGATAATTTCCAGCAAACAAGCGGCTGCAAATACAATTACAGCTTGAGGTGTTTCCAGCCAATCAAAGTTAGTCGGCAAATCTAAATGTCCAAAAACTGAAGCCACACTCAATGCTAGCAGTGGTACAAATACTCTGAAGCCAGCCGCCGCACTCAAACTAATCCCTAGTAATAATTCAATAAATGTATTTAGGTTGAACAAAGAAATTAAATCCATAGTGGGACTCAAGTTATACTTCTGGTGTTTTTTCCATCTTTGAGCTGAACGGAGTGACAACTCTAAGCTGTGATTCTAAGATAAGAAACTTGATGAAAATATTTCATCTGACTATGTGTAGATTCAGTGAAACCTCACCTCTGTCAATGGGCAATGCCATACCCCTACGATAAATCTATAATATTGTCCATCTGATAATAGCGATGTCTACGACGCGCGTAGCTGCGGCACCACCAACGCTACAGGTGAGCGTCTGTTGTGAAATGAGGTTTATTAAACACTCTTCCCTAAGTATCGAGAAAATTTTAGATTACTACTCTAAATGCTTAACAGGTATTAATACCAAGTTTCCCAAGCAATCAGCAACTTCTTTCCGATGACAGCGATTCGGATTCATTTCAGCACACAACAGTAAAACATTACTTGTTTGAGCAACTTGTGCAATTTCATCTAGAGCTTTATCTGCTTCTTCTTGATTTACTGGAATCCAATTTTCTTTACCAGATGTATTACCTAGAGCGGTTTTAGAAATATACTCAATATTATTTAATTCACAGAATATTTTAATTTTGTCGCCGTACCATTTACGACTCCAAGCACGAGGAACCATTCTCACATCAACAACACATTCGACATCAAACTTTTGCAGGTATTCCAAGAAGGCATCGTAGTCTTTGCGATTGCCATATCCGAAGGTAAATATGCATCTTGTTTTAGCAATATCTTTAATCTTCATTTTTAATTTCTGGAACAATCAACATTTAAATATTATATTTTTATTATTGGTGGGTAAAATATCCCAATAATCATAAAGCTATTTTTGTGGTTTTTTAGGTTTACCATGATAAAGTATAAATCTTTTTTGCTTAAAAACTCGTCTTCTAGTTTTTGGCGTACTTTTTCTAAAGCCTCCTTTTCTTTATTGTGCATACTTGTTTCATTTGATCTATCTCTACAATTTCTATAAAGTTGTTGGATTTCCCAATCGCTTATTGTACAACGATGCTTATCTCCATCTTGAGAAATAAACTCGTAACCAAAATTGTAAGGGATTTTATCTAACTGCACTGAAGGCTCAAACAAGTCTAATTGATCCAAGATTGCTTGCTGTTTTGGGTTCCATTCTCGTTCTGTCTCGTTACAGAAGTATTTTTTTATAGTTTGTGGTTTAATAATACCGAGAGACTTACCTTGTTCTTTAATGTCCCGAATAGATTTGAATTCTAGTGGCAGAACCAAGGCTTTTCGCTCTTCCCAATTCTTGCGAGTATCAATTTTTCGTATTACTTCTATCGAAGAATCATCTATACGAAAACTTTCTTCTCTATAATCTTTGTCATTTCTTTCTATTTTAGCACTTATAATTGACCATCTTGGATAACGGTTATCAAAATCTAATTGACGAAAACGAATGGGATAAATACGAATCCACTGAACTGGTTTCTCATCATCATCTAATAAAACTCCTGCTGTACAGACTGTTTCTTGATATCTAATGCTAATTGAAGGGTATGTTTTACTTGCAATTAAAATTTTCTTTCTTTCCATAGAACAACCTCTATATGAAGTAGCTAATTAAGTGATATTATAGATACATTAGTACTTTCAGTATGGTATCAAAGTTTTTCCATTACATACTGCCGAAACTTCCAAAATTTTGGAAAATAATAAAGTAAGTCGAATATTATACGACTGACCCAAATTCTTCTAGGAAAATATGACTCATCCTTTCCTTGAACGCCTGCGTAGTCCAGATAGCCCAGTCCTCGTTTTCGACGGGGCGATGGGAACCAACTTACAAACCCAAAACCTGACTGCTGAAGACTTCGGCGGTCCACAGTATGAAGGTTGTAACGAATACTTAGTCCACACGAAACCGGAAGCTGTCGCTAAGGTTCACCGCGACTTTCTCGCGGCTGGTGCTGATGTCATTGAAACCGATACCTTTGGCAGTACGTCCCTGGTGCTGGCAGAATATGATTTGGCAGACCAAGCATATTACCTCAGCAAGACAGCCGCAGAATTGGCGAAGCGTGTGGCGGCGGAATTTTCCACGCCAGAAAAACCCCGGTTTGTGGCAGGTTCCATCGGCCCGACAACAAAACTCCCAACCTTGGGACATATTGACTTTGACACCATGAAAGCTACTTTTGCCGAACAAGCAGAAGCCCTGTGGGATGGTGGTGTCGATTTATTTCTGGTGGAAACTTGCCAAGATGTGCTGCAAATTAAAGCGGCGCTGAATGGCATTGAAGAAGTGTTTCTTAAGAAGGGCGATCGCCGGCCGTTGATGGTATCTGTGACAATGGAAAGCATGGGCACAATGTTGGTTGGTTCAGAAATCAGTGCTGTGCTGACAATTTTGGCACCTTACCCAATTGATATTCTCGGTTTGAATTGCGCCACAGGCCCAGACTTGATGAAACCACATATCAAGTATTTGGCAGAACATTCACCTTTCATCGTTTCCTGTATTCCCAACGCGGGTTTACCTGAGAACGTCGGCGGTCAAGCGCACTACCGCCTAACACCGTTGGAATTACGGATGTCGCTGATGCATTTTGTTGAAGATTTGGGTGTCCAAGTGATTGGGGGTTGCTGTGGGACGCGTCCAGAACACATTCAACAATTGGCAGAACTTGCTAAAGACCTGAAGCCAAAAGTTAGACACCCAAGTTTAGAACCCGCAGCCGCATCAATTTACACTACTCAACCCTACGACCAAGATAATTCCTTCTTGATTGTCGGTGAACGTCTCAACGCCAGTGGTTCCAAGAAGTGCCGCGATTTGCTAAATGCGGAAGATTGGGATGGACTCGTTTCAATGGCGAGGGCGCAGGTAAAAGAAGGCGCACACATCCTCGATATCAACGTGGATTATGTGGGACGTGACGGTGTGCGGGATATGCACGAACTAGTTTCGCGCATTGTTAATAATGTGACATTGCCTTTAATGCTTGACTCCACCGAATGGGAAAAGATGGAGGCGGGTTTAAAAGTTGCCGGTGGTAAGTGCTTGCTGAATTCCACCAACTACGAAGATGGGGAACCCCGCTTTTTGAAAGTGTTGGAGTTAGCGAAAAAGTACGGTGCTGGTGTCATCATTGGTACTATCGATGAAGATGGGATGGCGCGGACAGCAGACAAAAAGTTTGCGATCGCACAACGCGCATACCGTCAAGCTGTAGAATATGGCATACCTCCCACAGAAATATTCTTTGATACCCTAGCTTTACCAATTTCCACCGGGATTGAAGAAGACCGAGAAAACGGTAAGGCGACAATTGAATCTATCCGGCGAATTCGTCAAGGATTGCCTGGAAGTCATGTAATTTTGGGTGTTTCCAATATTTCCTTTGGTTTGAATCCAGCGTCGCGTATGGTGTTGAACTCAGTGTTTCTGCACGAGGCGACGACGGCGGGAATGGATGCAGCCATTGTCAGCGCCAACAAGATTTTACCACTCTCGAAGATTGAGGAACGCCATCAAGAAATCTGTCGCCAGTTGATTTATGACGAGCGGAAATTTGAGGGTAACGTCTGCGTTTATGATCCCTTGGGAGAGCTTACCACAGTATTTGCCGGGGTGACAACAAAACGCGATCGCTCCTTAGATGAAAGTCTCCCCATCCCAGAACGTCTCAAACGCCATATCATCGACGGCGAACGCATTGGCTTAGAAGAACATTTGAAAAAAGCCTTAGAAGAACATCCCCCTTTAGAAATTATCAACACCTTCCTGCTAGATGGCATGAAAGTTGTCGGGGAATTATTCGGTTCTGGACAAATGCAGCTGCCCTTCGTCTTACAATCTGCGGAAACCATGAAAGCGGCGGTTGCATATTTAGAACCGTTCATGGAAAAATCTGAATCTGGCAACAATGGTAAGGGAAGCTTTATCATTGCCACAGTCAAAGGCGATGTCCACGACATTGGTAAAAACTTGGTGGATATTATCTTATCCAACAACGGCTACAAGGTGATTAACCTGGGAATTAAGCAGCCGGTGGAAAATATTATCAAAGCTTACGAACAGCACAAAGCTGATTGTATTGCCATGAGTGGTTTGCTGGTAAAATCCACCGCCTTCATGAAAGAGAATTTGGAGATATTTAACGAAAAGGGAATTAGTGTTCCTGTGATATTAGGCGGTGCGGCGCTAACTCCTAAATTTGTGTATGAAGATTGCCAAAAAACCTACAAAGGTAAAGTTGTTTATGGTAAAGATGCCTTTTCTGACTTGCACTTCATGGATAAATTAATGCCAGCAAAGGCCGCTGGGAACTGGGAAGATTTGCAGGGATTTTTGGATGAAGTCGAAATTGCTGAAGTTTCGACTAATGGTAACAAAGAATCAGTAACAACAACTGCCCAAAAAACAGCATCTGCTGAACCAAAAGAAGTAGATACAAGACGTTCTGATGCAGTAGCGATAGATATTGAACGCCCAACACCGCCTTTCTGGGGAACAAAGTTATTGCAGCCTAGTGATATTCCCATCGAGGAAATATTCTGGCACTTGGATTTACAAGCTTTAATTGCTGGACAGTGGCAATTTCGCAAGCCAAAGGAACAATCTAAGGAAGAATATCAGGCTTTCTTAGCTGAGAAAGTTTACCCAGTTTTAGAAACTTGGAAACAACGGATTATTGAGGAGAATTTGTTACATCCCCAAGTGATTTATGGGTATTTCCCTTGTCAGTCTGAGGGAAATTCTCTACATATATATGACTCAGAGAACCAATCACAACAGATTGCAACTTTCGAGTTTCCCAGACAAAAGTCTTTAAGGCGGCTGTGCATAGCAGATTACTTTGCATCGAAGGAGTCGGGAATTATTGATGTCTTCCCGATGCAGGCGGTGACAGTAGGAGAGATTGCAACAGAGTTCGCCCAAAAGCTATTTACTGGGAATCAATACACCGATTATCTGTATTTCCACGGTATGGCGGTGCAGGTAGCGGAGGCGATCGCTGAGTGGACACACGCCAGAATTCGCCGAGAGTTAGGTTTTACTGCTGAGGAACCCGACAATATTCGGGATATATTGGCACAACGCTATCGTGGCTCACGGTATAGCTTTGGGTATCCAGCTTGCCCGAATATCCAAGACCAGTATAAGCAGCTGGAGTTATTGCAGACTGACAGAATTAACTTGTATATGGATGAAAGTGAACAACTTTATCCAGAACAATCTACCACTGCGATTATTGCTTACCACCCACTAGCAAAATACTTCAGCGCCTAATCCATATATCCCCTCTCCTTGTAAAGGGGCTACGGTGTACACACAAGTCTGAAATAGCTGAAAAACACAGGTTTTACCCCACCCTAACCCTCCCCTTGCAAAGGGGAGGGAACAAAATTTTTTATTTCCCCCCTTTACAAGGGGGGATTAAGGGGGGTAATAAGACTTGTGTATACACGGTAGCCTTAATAAGGAGAGGGGTGAGGTTATTATCTTGTGAACAATTCAATCAAGGCTGAATAAACATTTACAGTTATCGCTTTACCTCACCCTAACCCTCTCCTTTATAAGGAGAGGGGACTGGAATTGGAAATAAAAATGACTAAACTTTATAACAAAAATAGTGAAATAGAAAAAAGGCGACTATTACGCCAAAATATCACAAAAGCCGAGAAACTTCTTTGGGATAAAATAAGAGATAGACAGCTAGAAAATCGCATATTTCGCAGACAATCTAGTGTCGATAAGTTTGTTATGGATTTTTATATTTCTGAATTCAAGTTAGCTATAAAAATTGATGGCGAAAGCCATTTTCAAGAAGGTGCTGCTGAATCCGATAAGGCAAGACAATAATTTATTTAATCAGCAGGAATTAAGTTTATTAGATTTACGAATAATGATGTGTATGCTAATTTATCTGGGGTGCTGGAAAGTATTGCTCAGAATATAAGAAATTTAAGGGGATAGTAGTTGAACCTCACCCCCAGCCCCTCTCCTTATTAAGGAGAGGGGAGCAGGATTAAACCTGAATGATAAAATTAATCTTCCTCATCACCAAAATCAGGCGCGAGCATCTCAGTTTTGCAAAGATACCAGATTCTTGCTCCCTCTCCTTACCAAGGAGAGGGTTGGGGTGAGGTTTTATAAGGAGATTCTTGCTCCCTCTCCTTACCAAGGAGAGGGTTGGGGCGAGGTTTTACAAGGAGATTCTTGCTCCCTCTCCTTACCAAGGAGAGGGTTGGGGTGAGGTTTTACAAGGCTTGATACCAAGTGCGCGTAGCTGCTCAAACGTTCAGCCCATCGCCTTTCTTGTGGGTAAAGTCTCGTGTAGCAGCGACTTCCAGTCGCCCAGCCTAACCTCTGATTATTTTGCATCCAACTGATATCTTTTCTTTAACAGGTGGGTATTATAAGTCTATATCTGGTAACAACATCTTCATAAAGATACATTAAAACAAAATACAATTCCGCAATTCTACTGTCATATCATGCTTTTATTATTTCTGGAATTGGATTAAATAATTCTCAAAAAATCAGTATTTACCGGATAAGATAAACAATTCATAAATGATATAACTTTAATAAATTCTCTTTTGTTTTAGCTACTTGATTTGAAAGTTAGTAAAACTAGATGCAGTAGTTACATAAATATAGTTTCATCCTTTGCCTAAAAAGTTAGTTTCTAGGCACAATCACTAATTTTCATAAAAAATCAAAAATCCGCTAAAAACCACTTGACAGGGAAGCAGCTATGTATCGGAAACGTCAGCTATTCAAGGTAATTCAAAAAAACTTTAGACAAATTAGCAAGCAGTTTTTATCTGCAATTAACAAACAAATTATTTGGCTCTTACGAGCTATTTATGGCAATCGAAGAAGACGTGGATCGGAGAATGCTGGGTTTTTGTTGCCAACAGTGGCGATGGTATCTTTAGTTGTTGTTCTGTTAACAACTGCGATTTTATTTCGGTCTTTTGAACGCTCAAAAAATGCTAGTAATGTCCGCGTGAATCAGGCTGTACTTAACGCCGCAGCACCAGCCCTTGACAGAGCTAGAGCAAAATTAGACAAGCTATTTACTGACAGCCGACTACCACGAGCCGTACCTTCAGATAAAGTTTTAGAGGATACCTTAAGTAGTACTGCTAATTTGCCTGAATTTACTTTTGGAGACGAAACTCCACTAAAGCTAAATTATGCTTATTCAACATCAACAACACCAACAAAACCAGCAACAGAAGATCAGCCAGCACCTCTAACAACTGCATGGATGTTTCCCATTGATACAAATAACAATGGGAAATTTGACTCCTATACTCTTTATGGAATTTATTTCCGAACTCCGCCTATAACTCCTAATGGCAGATACAGCCGCCCTAGAAATCCTCTAGAGGCAAGAACTCCGCCCATGACTTCTGGTAGTGTAAGCAGCAGTTGTAAAAATAGTGTAGCAACAAGTGCTGCTTTGGTGGGGAGTACGGGCTGGGTTAATATTGCTGGTCAGCTCCAAAAAAGCTTTTTTGTCTACACTGCTAATGTACCCATCACTAACCCACCAGCGACTGGGAATTACGAAGCTTTCACAGGGAATAAAGGTTTTTCAGGTTTAGAGTATCAACAAGACCGTGTACAACTACCGCTAGTTAACAATGCGGTGGTTTATAACGATGATATAGAACTTACCCCTGGTCCCGCATTTAACCTAAATGGACGGGTCTTGACTAATAGTAACTTCCTGACTGGTAGCAATAATGTGAGACTTTATCAGGTTAGTAGTGTAAATTCCTGTTTCTATAGTGAGGACAATGCCAAAATTTTTGTAGGTGGCAATTTAGGAGCTGGCGATTTCATTGGTAATGCAAGTAGCGGTACTTTAGTAGATTTATTCCAAGGACAAGCAGTTTCTCCTAGTCAAAATGGTAATACTAGCGCTAACACATCAGTCACTGACGGAACGAGTAATATTGCCTATAATAGCCTAGCTTATGCACAGCGTATCAATCTTTTGGTGCTAGCACAGACGAGTAACGCTGCATCTACTGACCCACAGCAAGTCCAAGATGCCATTATACAGCAACTAAAACTATTAAATCTAACTACAGCTACTGCCAGTGCAGCGCAACAATCCACTGTCCGTAATAACCAGTTAGTACTTTACTTTCAAGACCGTACCCGCCGTGTACCCTATGGTGAAGTTGCTTTTGGTGGAAATGCAATAATAAATCCTGCGACTAGTACAAATTATACCAATACTACTGTTTTACAAGGAAGTGGTAAGTCACTGCGTCCACAAGATACTTGGGTTTATCCGTTTCTTGCTAGTGATGGTAAAACTAAAACTAATTATTCCAATTTAACACTTAATACTAATAGTACTAAGCTGCTACCTGGTGCTACACAACCAGTTACGCAACAAACACTAGGTAAAGAACAATACGTTGGCGATCGCATTTTGCTTGGCAATAACCTACCTGCATTGTGGTGGAATGGAACGGCATTTGTTGGTCAAGATGTTACCACAGATACCCAAGATATTAAAAATGTTAACTGGGATAGTGGCAGTGGAACTCGCACTCGCAGCAGTCGTGTACAGCAACTAGCTGATTTAGGAACTGTTGACCGAGATGGAGATTGGGAAGTGGCAGCTGCTACTGTACCAACTACTGTCGCCGCTCCTGTGGGTGGCTTACGGGTAGTCACTGGTGCAGGGATTTATTTGCCTCAAACTTATACTGTTAGTAGCACCCAAGTTGCTTTGAACCTTGCGGCGGCAGCTACAAATAGAATTTGGTCAGATATGATGCCCGTGCCTAATACTATTGCTAGTGGCATTAATCCAGATACTTACAAGCTTAATATAGTATTACCCAATCTTCTCTATACGCCGTATTTACGGATGCGGGCTACAGCAGTTTATCACTACCAAGCCACTGGCTACAGTGCAACAAACCCTAAACCTATTGCTTGTATAAGTAGCTTCTACGACCCTACAAATAGCACTACAGCTAAGAACCTTGCAGCTCTTCCATATAATAATAATAACGGCAATGTGGGTGGTAACTCCCATAATGGTATTGTCTACGCACCTCCAACAAAGGCTGTTTCTGACTATTCACCTTTAATAAATTACCAAGCTAATTTAATGTATCCCAATGGGCGGTTGGTAAATCCAATACTGAACACCGCTATGGGACTAGTCGCTGCCTCTGGGACACTCACAATCTCACAGCAGTCTGCTATTGATGCTTCTATTTGTGCTATCCAAATATTAGATGGTACTATCGGCGCTCCAAGTAATAGCGTCATCCCTCACGGCGCAATTTCCGAAAACGCTTTTTTAGATGCGAGACAGATTAAGGCAATTCATAAAGATGTGCAAATAGATACAACTGTTACCACTGTCCCTGTTGGTAACATCATCCCTGGTAGAGAAACATTCACCAACGCTGATGGTGTAAATGGAGATGGAACTGGGACAGTCGCAAACCCGTCTACAGACTATGAACTCGCCAAAGAAACCCGCCAACCTCTGGAAATTCGCGCCACTGTATTAGACTATGATGCACTGGGGAACAAATTATATGGCACAGCAACACCACAAGAATACTTAATTCCCAATAGCGGTATTATTTACGCTACTCGTGATGATGCATTGCCTGATTTGAGTTATCCTGCTGGAATTTTAGCAGCAGATACAGCGACACAAAAACAAACAAAAAAAGATACTCAAAAATCACAAAGCCCAGTAGATTATAAACTTGACCCAACTCGCCGTCCCAACGCCATTATGTTGAAGAACGGCGACATCACAAACAACCCTAACGGAAGTCTCTGGCGTGTTCAGGCTTACAGAGATGCAGAAAAAGGCTTGGTTTTAGCTTCTAACTTGCCTGTATATATTTTAGGCAACTTTAATAAACATAGCCAAGAAGAGTTTATAACACCTCTAGCTAGTAATTTGGGCAATTTTTACTCTCGCTCAGACCTTAATCCAAACTTTGCTTGTCGTACTGGTGATCCTAGACTACCAAATTGTACCACTGGTGACGACTGGCGACCTGCCAGCGTATTGGCAGATGCGATCACACTTCTTTCTACTACCTATCAGACGGGCTACCGCAGCGATGGAGACTATGACCTGAATAATAACTTGGGTGATACTAATTCTACTACCACATTTCAGAGCAATGGGTTTGCTAACAACAACGCTAATGTCGTCAATGCTGCTTGGTATGGTAGTGACGGCTTGCCCCTTAGCAGTAAAAGCAGTTCTTACCTCAACAACTTTGTTACACCCATCCAGCGAAGGAAAACTGCCCCAGAGTATTTAATGGAAGTATGTCCGAAACTACCTGTTTCAGCTTGCGATCAGGGTAATGACTGGTACGTAACAGTACTCCCTGACGTTCTTCTAAAAGCCTCAAATGTTATTGGACAGACTTTTTCTCTTGCTACCCATAAAGCAGGTACAACAGCACAAGCACAATTACCGACTGGTACTAATTCTCAATATCTAGGCTATCCTCGTCGTGTTGCCTTTCTCCGTAATGCATCTGGACAACTCACACTTGATTCCAATAATAAACCAATCATTATAGGTATCGACAATGCCGGGAAAATAACTTCATTTCCATTCAGTACTTTTAGTTCTAGCCACCCACGTAACACAGCTAATTCTCTATGGTTCTATTCAAACAACAGTGATAATAATCCCCCAACAGTACTTTCACCAGCAATAGTTACTACTCCAACAACCCAACCAGCTTTATCGCCAGTGTTACAAATTAGAGTTGCTTTCAGCACTACTAATGAAAATGCATCTGACGTACTAGGTTCTGGCGCTGTACAGAATTCTTATTGGCTTCAATGGGCAACATCTACCACCTTTAACTTAGCCGCAGCAGGGGCAGACACCCCAGCTCGTCCTACAGAAGACAATGGTGGTTTACACAACTTTGTCCGCCTCTTGGAAAATTGGAACCCAAGTGACTCAATCCCAGCTTATATAGCTACAATTAACGGCTCTTTTATTCAAAGAACTCGTAGTGCCTACGCTACTGCACCATTTTTAGCATACTTAAATGGCTCATCTCTGACACCATATCCGACAAATAATAGTGGTGGTAAACTACCTTATTACCAGCCTCCCACCCGGCAGTGGGGTTATGATGTCGGCTTGCTCTCACAATCACCAGACGCATTTTCGCAAAAGTTAGCGATAACGCCAAATAACAAACCCAATGAGTACTTCCGAGAAGTTGGTCGAGATGATACATGGGTACAAACATTGTTGTGTGCCAAAAAAGCAGACAGTACTTATGCCGTCGATGCCGATCAACGTCCTGGCTGTAGTTAATCTTTAATTCTTAGAAACTGGTGAGTAACTATGATTAAGCACAAACAACAGCAAGTAAGTCAACCATCTGATGAGTCTGGTTTCACAATCATTGAGTCACTGGTAGCAATAATCGTGGTTGCTATTTTACTGGCAGCGATCGCGCCTACAATCGTGATTGCAACAGCAACTCGCGTTCAATCAAAAAGGGTAGAACTAGCTACACAAGCTGTCAGAACTTTCATTGATGGTGTGAAAACCGGAGCAGTGCCAATTCCTGAACCCACTAATTTCACTACTACGACTAATGCCACTATTGTATTGCCTCAATCAACCAATGCAACCAGGAGTTTAGCTGACAATTTACTTACTACCACAAATATGCCACTTCCTACAGCATCAACATCGTTATATTGCGTGACAAAAGACGCAAACAACAACCTAACTATTAGTGCCCCAAACTGTACAAGCACCGTATTTTACATTCAGGCTGTAAAAATTATAGGAACAGGAAGTACCCCAATTGATACCACAACAGGTTTACCAATCGACGGTTACGGTTTGGGAATTCGAGTTTATCGGTCAGATATTAACTTTACTAAAACTGTCAATGCTAGCGACAGTTTTAGTAATAAAAAACAAAACCCTTTCACTGGGGGTTTAGGCAATACCCAATCCCCACTAGTGGAAATGACCACTGTAATTGCTTCTAAAAGCACTTCCTTCAATGCTTTGTGTCAGCGTCTTGCTATTCCTTCCACCAATCCTGTTACTAGTAACACCACTTGTAATTAATCCTGTGCAGTCAGGTTGAAAGCTGATTTTTCAGGTTATGTGGAAAAACCAACGCGAAACCTAACCCCCTAGCCCCCTTCCGTACAAGGGAAGCAGGGTGGTTTCATACAAGCAGAGAAAAAATAAAACTGAGTTTCAAAGCCTCTCGACCCTTGCCTAACGGCAGGCTGACGCCAACGGGGAGAGGTTTCGAGAGGGGTAAAAATCCATCTCATGTGTAGTAGCGAATTGTATTCGCCTGGGCGACTAGAAGTCGCGGCTACACATGACAATAACCTGTCTCCGCAGGTTAACAAACCCTTGAATTTGTATTAGTCCACCTCCAATACGGTTCAGTTAACGTATTTATTCCTCGAAGATCCCCCCAACCCCCCTTAAAAAGCTACGGTGTACACACAAGTCATCCAATTACCCAAAACAAAAGAAAAACCTCACCCTGTCCTGACTTTAATCCCTCTCCTTACTAAGGAGAGGGACAGGTTTTGCACAAGCAAAACCAGGGTGAGCTTTCTTTGGGCTATTCGATAAACCGTAAATTGCGTCAACAGAGATTTGTGTGTACACGGTAGCTTAAAAAGGGGGCTTCTAAACCTCTTTTACCCCCTTTTTAAGGGGCAGACCGTAGTTATGAAGAATGTACTAAAATTTCTTCTCAGCATTCAGCTGAAACGCTCTAAGTTTGTTCAGCAAGTTAATGGTTTTACCCTGATAGAACTTTTGGTAGCCTTAGTGCTGGCATTCCTTGTGCTTACACCACTGCTATTTTTCATGGTTAATATTCTCACTACAGATCAGAAGGAGCAAGCAAAGGCAAATTCTGAACAAGAAATCCAGACAGCAGTTGATTACATTGCCAATGATTTACAACAAGCTGTCTATATATATGATAAAACTGCACTGACTACCAATTCAAACACCCTCCCAGGAAGCTCAGGAATTAAAGACCAAATACCGCCTTCTAAAATCGCTACTGGATGTAATTCTTCTACTTGTCAACCAATTCTGGTATTTTGGAAACGCAAGTTTCTCTCAGGTGCGATTACACTTTCCAGCAGCACTACAGCAAACAAAATAGATGACACTTTTGTTTACTCACTAGTTGTCTACTATTTAATCAAAGATAGTATTACTACTTGGTCAAATGCGGCTCGTATTGCCAGATTTGAAATTACCGATGGAGTTGTGGCTGCTAATGGTACTACTGGGAATTGTACTGGCTATCCCAATGATACATATATTGACACCACCCACTGCCCCGATCCAGGTTTTCAGCGTTTTAACCTGAATCTAGCAAGTGCCGCAGGTCTAACTCAGAAAATGAATTCATGGAAAGCTACAGCCTCAACAGCTTACACTCAACAAGCTTCTGTACTAATTGATTATATCGATCAAACCTCTATTGGTTCAACAGTTCTTAATTGCCCCACTGGAACACTTAGCTCAGGTAATTATATGGGCTTTTATACTTGCGTTGATGTTGCCAACACGACAGCACAGGTGTTTTTACGAGGCAATGCACTAGCTCGGTTGCAAACTAGCAATTTTGATTACTCTTCAAATAACCAAACTTACTTTCCGACAGCAAGCGTCCGTGTACAGGGACGTGGATATTTATTTAGTAAATAAACTTGATAATACACAGCACAACAATGATGGGGCATTATGGGCAATCTAACTTTAAAGTTATTCCATACTACGATGTGTAATAAAGACACCAAGGAGCGATTTCATCCTCAACAGGATGCTGGCTTTACTTTAATAGAAATGCTCGTAGTAATCCTAATGATCGGAATTTTAGCAGCGATCGCAGCTCCTAGTTGGCTTGCCTTTGTAAATCGACAGCAGATAAATAAGGCTAGCGACGCCGTTTTAGCCGCACTGCAAGAAGCACAGAGCGAAGCTAAAAACACAAAACTTAGCTACAGTGTCAGTTTTCGGAAAAATGGCACAACCAAAAATGTAGAGGTTGCTATTTATCCTACTAATGCTGTAACCCTCTCATGGAAAACCTTAGGGTCGGATGTGGGAGCCAATTCTAATCAATTACTACTGGGTGCAAATCTCAATGGCGAAAACACTGTCAGTACTACTGATTCTGCTGTATACTACCCTCCCCCAAGTACGCCAACAAAAATTACCTTTGACTATATGGGAGCTCTGACTTTACCAACTCCATACTTTGGAACAGTGCCAGCAGGTACAGAGCCACCCGGCTTAAAAATAGTGGTAGCTTTACCAAGCTCTGCAAATTCTACATCGGCTAGTAGCGTAAAGCGATGCGTCATTGTGAAAACTCTCTTAGGCTCAATGCTTACAGCAAAAGACGCTCAATGCAATTAAGTAGTTTAGGTAGCAATATTTATTCAAAAATACGCAATGCTACTGTATATAAAACTGGACATTAATAGCAAAATTGAAACATCATGTGCAGTTTTAATGTTTGATAGATTTATTTAAGAGCCACTGATAAATTAGCCATTGGCTGAACATATAAAAAGCGTCCTAATCAAAATATCAAAATGTAACTTTTGTCAAATGGCTGAAAACCTTGATTTTACTGTAGCTATCCCAACTTATAACGGTGAAAGTCGTTTACCTGAACTACTAGAACGACTACAAAACCAACTTCACACAGAAAAATTCTCTTGGGAAATTATAGTTGTAGACAACAACAGCACTGATAACACAGCTAAAGTTGTTCAAAAAACTCAACAAAATTGGCAGTGTCCTTACCCTTTAAAGTATTGCTTTGAAGCGCGACAGGGAGCAGCTTATGCCCGAAAAATGGCAGTGCAACAAGCTAAGGGTAGATTCATAGGTTTTCTAGATGATGACAACTACCCACTATCAAATTGGGTATCCGCAGCTTATGCTTTTGGCGAAAAATATCCTAAGGCGGGAGCTTATGGCAGTCAAATTCACCCTGACTGGGAAGTAGAACCACCAGAAAATTTTGCTCGAATTGCTCCATTTTTGGCAATTACAGAGCGAGGTAATTTACCGCTATTATATGAAGCAGCCAAAAAATTACTACCCCCCTCTGCCGGACTTGTTGTGCGTAGACAAGCGTGGTTAGAAAGTGTCCCAGATAAGTTTATTTTAACTGGTAGAGTTCAAGGCAATATGCTTACCAGTGAAGACTTAGAAATGTTGTCTCACATCCAAAAATTAGGATGGGAAATTTGGTATAACCCAGAAATGGAAATTTCTCACAGAATACCAAAGTTTCGCTTACAAAAAGATTATTTAATTCCGTTTTTTCGAGGTATTGGACTTAGCCGTTATGTAACTAGAATGGTTAATATCCAACCTTGGTATAGACCAATCGCTTTTTTGGCTTATATGATAAATGACCTGCGTAAAATTGCTTTACACTTACTAAAATACCGGACTAAATTGAAAACTGATTTAGTTGCAGCTTGTGAAATGCAACTATTTCTAAGCAGCTTAATTAGTCCTTTCTACTTATGGAAAAATGGATATTTAAATAAAAACTATAATTAAAAAATTTATAATTTATATGAATACATCTACAATTAAAAAAATAGATTTTACTGTAGCTATTCCTACATATAATGGTGCAGAACGTTTACCTAAAGTTTTAGAATTGTTGCTAAACCAGAAGGAAATAGAAAACTTAAGTTGGGAAATTATTATTATTGACAATAATAGCTCTGATAATACAAATGAGGTAATTCAGTATTACCAAAAAACTTGTACTCAGAAGTTTTTATTGAGGTATTTTCTGGAAAAAAAACAGGGAATAACCTTTGCAAGAATGCGAGCTATAAGTGAAGCCAGAGGTGAGTTTATTGCATTTGTAGATGATGATAATCTCCCAGCACCTGATTGGGTTTTCCAGTCTTATACTTTTGGCAAAAACCACCCTCAAGCTGGTGCTTGGAGCGGTCAAATTCATGGTGATTTTGAAGTAAGCCCCCCAGAAGACTTTACAAGAATTCAAGCCTTTCTAGCTATTAGAGAACACGGTTCACAAGAATATCAATTTGATGCAGATAATTTAAGACTTCCTCCAGGTGCAGCACTGGTTGTTCGTAAGCAAGCTTGGTGTGACAGTGTTCCTAAAGAATTGGTTTTTAACGGTAGACTGAGCAAATTAATGGTTGGTGGGGATGATACAGAAGCTCTCTTATATATACACAAAGCAGGCTGGGAAATTTGGTATAATCCCGCCATGCATATCGCTCATCAAATTCCCCATTGGCGGCTAGAGAGAGATTACTTACTAGTGCTTGCCCGTGGTTGTGGTCTCTGTATTTTTCAGCTACGCTTGATCAATGCTAAAAATTGGCAAAAACCAATAATATTGGTGAAAACTATCTTGGGTAATTTACACAGGATATTACAACATATTATTAAGTATAGAGGAAAATTCAAAAGTAATCTTATTGCAATTTTTGAAATTAGTTTTTACTTCGCTAGTATGATGAGTCCTTTTTATTCTTTAAGATGGAAGTTAGACAGAATTTTAAAAAATCCAATTGTAGAAAATGATTAAATCAACCTTCGATGGAACACAAATTTCTGTAATTATACCAGCTTATAATAGCGAAAAAACTATTAAAGAAACAATTCAATCTGTTTTGAACCAAACTTTTACTGACTTTGAATTAATTATAATTAATGATGGTTCACAAGACTCGACTTTAGAAGTTGTTACACAAATCCAAGATCCAAGAATAAAAGTATTTTCCTATTCAAATGCTGGCGGAAACGTCAGCCGTAACCGTGGGTTACACCGTGCAGGTGGAGAATTTGTTAGTTTTTTAGATGCAGATGATCTTTGGACACCTGATAAACTTCAGTCTCAGTTAAAAGCTCTGCAAGAAAATGTTACTGCGAAAGTTGCTTATAGTTGGACTGATTATATTGACACAAATAGTCAATTTCTATTTTCAGGCAAGCGCATTAATGAAAATAGAAATCTTTATGACAATTTGTTACTAGATAACTTTCTAGAGAATGGTTCCAATCCCTTAATTTGTAAAAAAGCTTTAATTACATTAGGTGGCTTTGACGAATTTCTAAATGCGGCTCAAGATTGGGATATGTGGCTGCGATTAGCTTCTAAGTTTGATTTTATCTGTGTACCATCTGTACAAATTTTATATCGCATAAGCCCTAATTCTCTTTCTTGCAATCTTGTCAGGCAGGAAAAATCCTGCTTGCAAGTGCTTGAGAGAGCGTACAAGGAAAGACCTTCTCTACTAGACCCTCCTTCGCGTTCGACACTTAAGAATAGTTGGAATATCAGCCTAGCAAATTTATACAAATACCTGACCTGCAAAGCCCTACAAAAGCCGTTTAATCGACAAAAAGGTTTAACTGCTGCGAGATTTCTGTGGAAGTATTTTCTGAACGACTCTTCAAGACTTGAGAATATAAATTTAATCTTAAAAATGTTATTGAAAATTGTCATAATTTTTATCTTCCCCTCCTTGCTTTACAGTATTACTACCCAAGGCAAAGTAAGAAGCCAACAACCTGAAACATTGCTCAACACATGGGTAGCTGAAAAACGACCAGAAAACAAAAATGGATACCCAGGTGCATTTACAATCTCTACTTAAAGCAAAAAATCTCTTGAATAAGCACTCTAACAGTGGTTTTACCTTACCAGAGATGTTAGTAGTTATTGTACTAATTGGTATATTAGCTACGCTGGGAATACCCAACTGGCTGGCTTTTGTGAACACTCAACGCCTCAACACTGCCCAAAACGAAGTTCACCTGGCGATGCGCCAAGCCCAAAGGCAATCCATCAAGGATAAATTGACTTGGCAAGCTAGTTTTCGTGAACAAAACGGTATTGTTCAATGGGCGGTTCATCCTGTTACACTCAACCCATCTGATGCTAACTGGAATAATCTACATTCTAATGTGCGTTTTGATTCGGAGACAAACTTCCAACCGTCACTCACTACTATACAAGAAGTTAGATTTGACTACAGAGGTAATGCTAAAGATTTAGGAAGGATCACGTTATCCAGCAAGTCTGGTGGTAAAACTAAACGTTGTGTAATAGTTTCTACGATTTTGGGGGCTATGCGAACGGGAAAAGATCATGGTACAGCCAACGAAAATGACAAGTATTGCTATTAAGATATTTTTAGTTTATTCAAATAAGGTATTGTCTGCTGAACTTACCAGCAAGCCTAAAACAACACTTGATTATTTTCACCCGCTATCCAGAACCAGGGAAGACAAAAACTCGATTGATACCTGTTTTGGGAACTGTTGGTGCTGCCAATCTTCAACGCCAGATGACTGAATATACCATATTTCAGGTTCAAGAATTGCAAAAAGCCATTGCCATATCTGTGGAAGTGCGGTTTGCAGGTGGCGATTCGCAACTTATGCAAGATTGGCTGGGGTTCGATTTGGTTTACCAGTCTCAAGGTGAAGGCGATCTAGGTTCGCGGATGGCGCGAACGCTTGGAAATGCCTTTCAATCTGGTGCAGAACAAGTAATTATCATCGGTACAGATTGTCCAGGAGTCAATGCCCAGATTCTAGTGACAGCTTTTGAGAACTTACACGCCTTTGATCTGGTACTTGGTCCTGCGATCGATGGTGGATATTACTTAATTGGTTTGCGCCAACCCATCCCGGAGTTGTTCGTTAACATCGAGTGGGGAACTGCTCAAGTATTCCAGAAGACCGTGGATATTGCCCAGAAACTCAATTTATCTCATGTGAACTTGTCGCTTTTAGCTGATGTTGACCGACCGGAGGATCTGCCGATTTGGGAGCAAGCCCTTGCAGGCGAGATGGAAAAATGAGGCAGATAAGGGACTTCCAAAAAATAAATCATCCCAAATTATTTTTACATTTGTAGGGGTGTATTGCTATACGCCCCGACTATGGGATATTTTTTTAATTGGAAGTCCCTAAGAGAAATATAACGATTTTTGTATGGATGCAAGACACACTAGGGGCGCACATCTGTAATTGGTGTCAACTTAAGCTAAAAACCCTTTTCAAACCTTGTTTCTAGCCTCTGCCTGGAAATGGTGGTTCATTGGGCTGCTGCCGCGAGTAAGGGAGGCGGAGCCTCAATCAGGGGCGTTCCCAGTCGGAGACTAGGAACGAGTTAATGTGTTTTATTAAGTTTATATCTTGAAATACTAGAAATTTCCTGAAGACACTGTACATAACAAATGTTACTGTGGCCTAGTTGAAAACCAACAGGCAGATAGCCTTTACCAGTATTGAATCTGCTTTGTGTTTCTACACAACAGTCACGGTCATGGGCACAATATTCAAGTAGCTTTAAATATGAACATCACTCTTATTCACCGCCAGTTTGAAAAACTATGGTTAACCGTTTTACTTCCGTGAGTACTGCCCTCACACTTAAGGTAGTTGGAATAATCTGCATTTTGTCCTTTTTTGTGGACTTTTTGATTTTATTGTTACCCTTTCAACCTACTGATCGGGTATGGCAAATCAACTTGGCAACAGCGCTAGTTGATCGGGGAATTGTTCCTTTAGTAGGTTTGGGGCTTCTGTTTGCTGCCTATTGGATTGATGGTGCTGATGCCGCAAGCGATCGCCCCCAAGGTATCGATTTAAGATTTCCCGCCCTGATCCTCTCAACTATTTTCGGGTTGATGTTCTTGCTGATTTTTCCCCTCCACCTCAATAACGTCAATCAAGCTAAAACTCAAACACTCAACCGCATCACCCTAGAAGCAGATCAGGCAGAAAATCAACTAAACACTCGGTTCTCACAATTGCAAGCACAACTGACTACTGACCAAGGAAAAGCTCAACTAGAGCAGCTGCGAAACCAAACCAAAGCTCAGTTTAGTGAAATTCTCAAAGATGATCAAAAATATAAGCAAGCACTTGAAAGCTCTCAAATTCCCGCAAATATCAAAGAGTTACTCAAGAAGGCTAAAACAGATCCCCAAGCACTTGACAAAGCTATTGAACAACAAACAGATATTCAGACGCTGAAAAATCAACAACTGAGCCAACTTCGCCAGCGCAGAGACGAAGCAGAGCAACAAGCTAAAGATACTGCGTGGAAGTCTGGACTGAGAATTGGCATTAGCAGTTTGCTGTTGTCGATTGGTTACATTATCATTGGCTGGACAGGCTTAAGAGATAGGGGTGCTATGCAAGGCGGTAAACCTAGAGCTACCGCACGCTAATCCACTATTGGCATGGC
The DNA here is from genome assembly GCF_036919815.1 of Nostoc sp. GTDB lineage: Bacteria > Cyanobacteriota > Cyanobacteriia > Cyanobacteriales > Nostocaceae > Nostoc. Next base: position 63,001 of record NZ_JBALCE010000030.1, on the reverse strand, counting down.
AGTAGGACGTATCCAAAAATTGTTCACGGCTCACACTGCCATGTGCCCAATAACCATAAAAAGGCAATTATCACTGAGTAAAATCACTATAAAACTTGGCTAATGTTCTCAATTTACATACTGACATATAATGAAGAGCTAGATATTGCTGCTTGTATCGAATCGGCGATGCTATCTGATGACATCATTGTTGTGGATTCATGCAGTAGCGATCGCACTGTGGAAATCGCCAGTCGCTATCCCATCCGCGTCATCCAACACGCTTTTGAAAGCCACGGACGACAACGCACCTGGATGTTAGAGTCTATCCCCCCGCAGCACGAATGGGTTTACATTCTCGAAGCTGACGAGCGCATGACACCAGAACTGTTCGCGGAATCCGAAAAGGCAACTCAGAATCCAGACTACATCGGTTACTACGTCGCTGAACGTGTCATGTTCATGAATCGTTGGATTCGCTACAGCACACAGTATCCCCGTTACCAAATGCGCCTCTTCCGCCACGGTAAAGTCTGGTTTACAGACTATGGTCATACTGAGCGGGAAGTTTGTGAGGGTGCAACTAGCTTTTTACAAGAAACATACCCACACTACACTTGTAGCAAAGGCTTGAGTCGCTGGATTGAAAAGCACAACCGTTATTCTACAGATGAAGCTCAAGAAACATTGTATCAATTAGAGCAGGGAAATGTTAACTGGGGAGATTTATTCTTTGGCAAATCGGAAATCGAAAAACGCCGCGCCCTGAAAGATTTGTCTTTGCGTTTACCCGCCAGACCGTTGCTACGGTTTATATATATGTATTTTATCTTAGGCGGCTGTCTAGATGGACGCGCTGGACTTGCTTGGTGTACATTGCAGGCATTCTACGAATATCTGATTTTGCTGAAAGTTTGGGAAATGAAGTATCTACCAAAACCTAATTTAGACGCAACAGCAATTTTGGCACAGGAGAGTATACAACAGTTGCAGTGCGCGGATTCTGAAACTACACAGGCTGATGTGGCGTAAAGGGGACTGGAGATTAGAAGGATTACGCACTACAGTTTGAAACAGTTCAAAGGGCTTTAAAAACGAAAAGGTACTCCAAGTCAGTGTGGGTAGTTCACTGTCTATGTGTATGCTTATAGGAAAATAGCTGATTTCCAGCAACAAGTAGGTGTTTTTGGGGCAGCAGCCAACTTGCTAGCCTTTTGGACAGTGACTTGCAGCAAAAACTGCCTAAAGTTAAAGTCTTCGGAATTTGACGAATCTGCTGGTATGCATTGCAATAACAAAAGTTCCTCTAGCTTAAAACAGGAGAATCGGGGCTTGGTAATCGATCGCCTAAAACAGGACTTAAAAAACGACCTGATTGCTGGTTTGTTGGTAGTAATTCCCCTAGCAACCACTATCTGGCTGACAATTACCATTGCTACTTGGGTTATCAACTTCCTCACCCAAATTCCCAAACAGTTGAATCCCTTTGATGGGTTAAACCCAATTTTAGTAAATATACTGAATTTATTAGTAGGATTGGCTGTACCACTATTAAGTATTCTCTTGATGGGCTTGATGGCTCGGAATATTGCTGGGCGATGGTTGTTAGATTTTGGTGAGCGATTATTACAGGCGATTCCTTTAGCTGGACAGGTATACAAAACCCTCAAACAGCTTTTGGAAACAATCCTAAAAGATTCAAATGGCAAGTTTCGCCGTGTAATTTTGGTAGAGTATCCCCGCCGAGGAATTTGGGCGATCGGCTTTGTCACTGGTGCAATCAGCAATGATATCCAAGCCCAGATGTCTCGCCCCGTGCTAAGTGTTTTTATCCCCACCACCCCGAATCCGACTACCGGATGGTATGCAGTCGTTCCTGAAGATGAGGTGGTGAACCTCTCCATGTCGATTGAAGATGCCTTTAAAATAGTTGTATCAGGTGGCATTGTCGCCCCCAATCCGTCCTTGGTTTTTCCCAAACAGCCCACGCTGGAAGCGAAACACGACGAAATCAAGCAGCAGGTTATTCCCGTTGAAGAAATTTAAAATCAATCTGGCAAAGTCACAAGCAAATATATAATATTAGTAAAGGCAAAAGTCAATTGATTTCAGCCAATATACTACACGCTAGTTTCATCATTTCATTTTTTTAAACCTTTCAGAACAATATAAGCATTAATTATGAAATAAGTAATATAAAATGCATTGTCTTACGCAAGTTTGATTAGCTCCGGCGTAGCCCTTTGGGAAAAACTTTTTGGTTTACTGATTATTAACGCGATCGCTTCCAGGTAACTAGTGGCATCATCTGAAATGGTCAATTTAACCTTGTTTTGTGAGTTTTGTGATCTCCCTGGCTTTAGCTGAAATGTCCAGATGGTAAGACTTATAAAAAAGTTTTTGGTTTACGGGTAATATTTATTAAACTAGCCTAAACAAAAAACTTTTAAGATGAGAAAACTGTCTTTAATTCTCCCGTTAGCTATCCTAGCTTTTGGCAGTGTAGTTGTTAACAGCCAAGAAAGGTCTTCATCCAATACTTACACTCAATCTGTTACCCGTGAAGTTTTAGCGAGTGGTTATCCTACTCAAGATCAAAAGCAGATTCTTGAGCTTGTACGCTATACCATTGCACCAAGAGCAAAACTACCTACTCATACTCATCCGGGAATGCAGATTGGACGAGTAGAGGCGGGAACTTTAACTTTTACTGTTGTAGAAGGAGAAGCTAAAGTAACGAAAGCTAACGGCGCAGAATTGATTCTTAAAAAAGGGAAAACTATACAGCTTACAGTGGGAGATTCTTTAGTTGAAACCCCTGGAATTATTCATTATGGGGAAAACCAGACAAACAAAGCAATTATTATTCTGTCTGCTTCTCTATTTGATGCTAATCAACCAAAAGCTATTTTAACCAATCCTAAAAACAGATGAATTTGATGATAAATTTTGACTTTTGTCAGAGGTTTACTCATTAGTATTTGAAATAGCATCGTGCTACTGAGTCTTTCAACATTGAGATTTGAGTACTCAGTTTTGACATTTTCATTCCAATATCTCTATAAACACTAGAAAACTAAGTCAGTTGACATCTCCGAAATTGAATCTCTAACTCTTGTACAGCTTGGGCTGATACCTAATTTCTGAAAATGTCTGTATATTATTTATTGGGTTAAGCACAAAATATTTATGCACTTATGATGGTTGTCGTAGAGCTTGAGAGGATACAAGATTCCCTGAACTGCCTACAGGTAAAACAATGTGACCATTTATGGTAAAACAAAAAGAGCCTTTATTCGTAATAATTTTTATTTCAGGTTAGCAAATTACGTACTAAAAAGTATTTAAAGTTATCAGTAATTCAATGATCGTTCTTCTCTTAAAAACTTTTTGGTTTACTGATATTGTTGTTTTGCTGTGCCAAAATTGATATAATAATAAGTTTGTCTCTCTAGTTAATCAGTTCTCGCACAATCACCCCTTAGTTTTATGCAACCTCGTAAACCCCAGCAGATTGCTCGTGAATTGGCGCTTTTAAGCATTAGCCAATTGCCAGTCAACCCCAAGAAATTAGATAAATTGGAAGACGATCAATTAGTATCGAAGTTGTTGCTAGGAGCAGTACGCACTCTGACCTCAGAGGTGCAAGATACCCTCAATAATGCCGCAGGTGAACTGCAACGCAGTAACGATCGCCTCTTAAGTAGCCAAACTCGGGCTTCAGACCTCGATAGTGCCAGAACAATGCTTCAAGAAGCGATCGCCTGCACCCAGACAGCAATCAATCAGTTGGGTACAGCAGTTGATTTCCCAGTATTGATTCAGCTAGCTAATCAGGATAAGGGAGTCCGTAATTACGCTAAAGAGCTTGTGATTACCGTCAATGAAAACCGACACATTATAGATGAACTCCTTTCTACTGCCTTAGTAGATTGGCAAATAACTCGCCTCGCCCAAATTGACCGCGATATCCTGCAAATTGCTGTGGCAGAAATGAAGTTCTTAGGAGTTCCAGACAGTATCGCCATCAACGAAGCTGTGGAGCTAGCCAAACGCTACAGTGGAGACGATGGTCATCGGTTTATTAACGGTGTTTTGCGCCGAGTCAGTGACCAGAAAAAAAGTGCCTAGCTTTTTATACCTATTTCTCCAGGTGAGGAGGATGTAGCTTTAGCTGACCGCAGGGTGGGAGACAAGGAAAATAACCAATGCCCCATGCCCCATGCCCAATGCCCCAAGTTAAATTAAACTTATAACTCATAATTCATATAACCAATACTGCTGCAATGGTTTTTAATTGGTTCCGTCGTAAATATAACGATTCCTCTGATCAGAAACAGGAAGAAACTCCTCCTGTACAAGAACCCCAACTAGAGCCAGCCGAAACGTCAACACCAACTGCTGAAACTGCACCAGAGACAACGGCAGACTTGTTGGCGTTTGCTAAAGCTGCCTACAAAAATATTCAGCAAAAACAACAAGTTGAGGTGGTAGAAACCCCACTTGATTCAGCAGATACCCCAGCAGCATCAGCACAACCTGAAACCGCAGAAACGGCAATTGCCCAAATCACCGAACCAGAAGCAACTGAGGAACCTGTTAGTACAACCGTAAAAACAGCACAACCAGAAGTTATCCAAGGGGCTACTGAGTCAGAAATTACAGAAAATTCCTCAGTAGCAGCAATTGCTGATCAGCCAGATGTCAAAAGCCCAGAAGTAACGGCAAGTGAAGTTGAACCAACACCCACCGAACCACTAGCTACGCCAGAGGCAACAGCACCAGTTACATTATCCTTCTTAGAACGGGCGGCAGCAGAACGGCAAGCCAAACTGGAACAATTAATGGCCACCGCGATTGAAGTCCCAGAATCGGAGGTAGTACAGCCAGTAGCTGCAACCTCAGAGACAGAAGAGGGAATTCCCGGACTGGTATTTGATGATGGGTTTGTCTGGTCGGCGAAAGTCCTAGCAGCTCAAGGTAGAAGTCCAGAAGACGTTTCTATTGAAGAAATTACCTGGCTGAAAAAGCTCCGGCAAGGGTTAGACAAAACTCGCCGTAGTATTCTCAACCAACTGAAGGCGATCGTTGGTCAAGGACCGCTTAACCAAGCTGCTGTGACGGAAATTGAGGCATTGCTCTTACAAGCTGATGTGGGTGTAGAGGCGACAGACTTTATTATCAATGCCCTACAGAAAAAACTTCGAGAAGAAGTCACCGCACCTGAAGAAGCGATCGCTTACCTGAAAAAAATTCTCCGCGATATGCTGGATGCGCCGAGCAAAACATCCCACAAAACTAGCTTTACCCCAGAAAAAGAAACCTTAAATATTTGGTTAATTACTGGGGTGAATGGTGCCGGTAAAACTACCACCATCGGCAAAATTGCCCACTTGGGACAAAAATCTGGCTATAAATGCTTGATTGGGGCAGCAGACACCTTCCGCGCCGCCGCCGTGGAACAGGTGAAGGTTTGGGGTAGTAGAAGTGGTGTAGAAGTAATTGCCAATCCGGGAAAGAATACAGATCCGGCAGCAGTTGTGTTTGATGCGATCGCCGCCGCTCAAGCACGTCAAAGCGAATTACTTCTGATAGATACAGCTGGGCGACTGCAAAACAAGAAAAATTTAATGGATGAACTCGGCAAAATCCGGCGAATTATCGACAAAAAAGCCCCAAATGCCAAAGTAGAATCTCTGTTGGTTCTAGATGCCACTTTAGGTCAAAATGGACTGCGGCAAGCTGAAGTTTTCTCCCAAGCTGCCCAACTGAGTGGCGTTGTCTTAACCAAACTAGATGGTACTGCCAAAGGCGGCGTTGCCCTTGCCGTTGTGCAGCAGCTAGGTTTACCCATTCGCTTTATTGGTGCTGGCGAGGGAATTGAAGACCTACGCCCCTTTTCGAGCTATGAGTTTGTCGAAGCTCTTTTGAGTGGCTAGTTGAAAAATTGGGAGTTAAAAAATTTTCTTGACAAACTGATAAATTTAGGTGTAACTGATCTGGTATTATCACTTGAACTAATTAGAAACAAAATACTGGAAACAGATCAATTCCTAAAATCATGAATTTGTCATAATCAATCGGTGGCTTTTGCTAAAATTTCGAGCTAATGCCCTTTTTGACACCCTGAATAGGCTTTTTAAATGTAGCAGCACGGGCATTTAGTTGCGACATCCAAAAGTCCGTAAGCTCGCATCTTGCAGCAATTTAAATTTTACCAAACCAAGCCCGATTTGAGCGCTTCTAGAGGTTTTCACTCAAAAAACTTCTAGTCTCCTAGTTGCCTCTGCCCAAACAGTCACTCTGAAAGCCTGAGAAATTATTCTTTGAATAGAGTATTTTGATCACTTTAGAGATATGCTTTGGGAATTAAGTTATGAAAAAATGAAAAGCTTTCTGAACTATCACCGAAACTAGTAATTTTTACGGGTTGGGTTTTGACTAAAAATACATGATTTGAAATTAGTAATATTGCATCAGAAATAGAATAAGCAAATAAAATACCGATAAAATTTGCCTGTTACGTCTTTATACTCTTGCTAAAATGAGAACTCTTGCCTAAATATGGTTTAGCAATGCCAAAGCCAAAAGGTTTATAAATAATCTAAAATCTGCCAATATAAAGTGCAATAATAACTGTGCCTGTGTCTCAACTGCCCTCTCAACCCACTGAAAACAATAGTAGTGCCGCGACGGATGTCACACCAGTCGTAGCACTAAAAGAACTCGTGGCAAGGTTGCACCGGGAACAGAACAAAATTCAAGATTTGCTAAGTTCTTTAGGATTTGCCCTGAGAAGTTTCAATAATTTGAATCAGTTTTTGGAACTGATCCCCCTGATGGCAACAAGAGTTACAGATGCAGACGGTAGCGCCCTGTTTCTCTACAAACCTAATGGTCAAGTCAGGTTAGAACAGTTACATTGGCAAGATAGTCGCCAGCGAAAAAATATCCGCAAAGCGCTAGAAATAGCCAGCAGTCAAATCACGCTTATGCCCAATACTGCCCCTTTAGCGAATGCCACAGGGACTTTAGATGACCAGATGCATCGCTATTTGGGGCCAGATGTGCAAATCTTTGGTACGGCGATTCTGGTGAAGCATACAGAACGGGGATGGCTTTATGTCTTGAGCCGCGATCCAGAATATAGTTGGACAGAAACTAGGCAAAAGTTAGTTAGGTTAGTAGCAGACCAAACAGCAGTAGCGATCGAAAACGATGAACTAGCTGTAGAATTAAGAAAAAAAGAACGCCTAGATCAAGAACTAGAAATTGGCGCAGAAATTCAACGGCGACTTTTGCCACGTCAATGCCCGACAATCCCTGGTGCAGTTGTAGCGGCACGCTGTAAACCTGCCAATCGCGTTGGCGGAGACTACTACGACTTTTTTGCTACCAACGACAATAAGATTCAGCCCAAGACCAAAGGCGGCACGGAAACTAGTCGTTGGGGTTTGGTTATTGGAGATGTCATGGGCAAAGGTGTCCCGGCTGCACTGATTATGACGATGATGCGGGGAATGCTACGGGGAGAAGTGCTACATGGTAATTCCCCAGCAAGAATTTTGCAAAACTTAAATAGAGTTATGTATGCGGATTTGGAAAATTCCCACCGCTTTGTAACGGTATTTTACTCAGAATATAATCCCCATAAGCGAATTTTGTCTTATAGCAATGCGGCACACAATCCTCCCTTGTGGTGGCACGCAGCGACGAAAACTGTCAGCCGTTTAGATACTTTGGGAATGTTAATCGGTTTGGATGCTAACAGCCAATATGAAGATGCCCAGGTACAATTAGAGCCTGGGGATACAATTATTTACTATACAGATGGTTTGACCGATGCTGCTGCCGCAGGTGGCGATCGCTTCGATGAAGACAATTTTGTGACTGGCTTCAATACGGCTTGTAAGTACTGCAATGGACCACAAGAAATTGTGGATTACCTATTTGACCAAGTTCAGCAATTCATCGGTGCTGATAAGCAAAACACTGATGATATGACATTAGTTGTTCTGCAAATTTTATAGTTATTAACCATTTTTGCTTGGTCAAGTCATGAGTCAATGCTTAAGTTTATGGTTACTCTGACTTTTCATATCATGTGCAAAAGCTAACACGAAACATAACCCCCCAGCTAAGGTGTTGACTTTCTGCGAAAATAGTCCAAAAACATTAGGCTTCTGGTTCAATGCCGAGCGATCGCACTTTGGACTAATCTCAAAGTACACGCAGTATGCTAGGAATGCTTTCGATCGCTGATAAATTCCGAATTTCTGCCAAAGCTTGCCGAAAATTGCCTTCTGGCACATCATGGGTAACAACCACAATCTCTGCTAGTTCCCCTTGAAAGCCAGTTTGGACAATTGACTCTAAGCTAACGCCATAATTCCCAAAGCAAGTACCCAATTTACCAATAACTCCGGGTTGGTCATTTGTGAGGAAACGGGCGTAAAATCGAGTTATCAGTTCTGCCATTGGTGCAATTTGGCAATATTCCTGATGTCCACAAGCTAATAATGGATTTGCAACTGCTGTATTGGTTTTAAGAACAGCAACTAAATTCAAAATATCCGATGTGACAGCACTGGCGGTTGCACCGGCACCAGCACCGGGTCCGAAAAACATTACTTGCCCGATTGGTTCTCCTTCGACAAGAATGGCATTGTAAACGCCATTGATGCTAGCCAAAGGGTGAGCTTGAGGCACTAAAGTAGGATGAACTCTGATGGACAGAGGGGATGAGGGAGTATTACGTTTAGCGATCGCTAACAATTTAATCACAAATCCCAATTTTTCGGCGTAGGCAATATCTGTTTTGCTGACTTGCCGAATCCCCTCAGTATAAACATCTTGCAAGTTGATGCGTCCGCCAAAGCCTAATGATGCCAGGATGGCAATTTTATCGGCTGCGTCTAAGCCCTCGACATCGGCTGTGGGGTCAGCCTCAGCATAACCCAAACGCTGGGCATCAGCTAAAACATCGCTGAAGTTGCTGCCTTCTGTTTGCATCCGCGTCAGGATGTAGTTAGTTGTACCGTTAACGATGCCAGTTATAGTGTGAATACGGTTAACACTTAAAGACTGCTTTAGGGGTTGAATCACCGGAATCCCACCACCCACAGAGGCTTCTATCATCACGTATACGCCAGCTTGATTGGCAGTTGTGAAAATTTCCGCCCCAAAACGGGCGATCGCTGCTTTATTCGCTGTGACTACGTGTTTACCATTACTTAAAGCTTTCAGGATCAGCGATCGCGCCGGCTCTAGTCCGCCCATAACTTCGACAACTATATCCACCGCCGGATCGTTGACAATCGCTTCCAAATCTGTAGTTAAGACTTCCGTAGACAATTCTACTGCACGGGGTTTATCGAGCGATCGGACTCCCACCCGATAGATTTCTATCTCTTGCAACAACGGATGACGCCCAGCCCGATCTTGCAACAACTGCACCGTACCCGTTCCCACAGTGCCTAACCCCAGTATTCCTAGTTTCACACCCACAAATTTTGCACCCAATTTCACCAACAACAATTGTAGGTAGAGCATTTGCCCTACCTACTGATTATCCTGCTTCCTTTGTCATTTGTCCTTCGTCTAAAACTAATACTTCTCTACGAGAGGCTTCTCTTTCAGAGACGCTACGCGAACGCTCAGTACAACTGACTAATGACCAATGACTAACTTAGTATGTTTCTACGTGCCAACGACCGGCTTTCTTGAGTTGCTTCTGGTAATCACTCCAGGTTACGCCTTCCTTAGCAGCAGCAGTTGTTAAGGCTGCATCAATACCTTCTTCCATACCGCGTAAACCGCAGATGTAGGTGTGAGTTTTTTCATTTTTAATCAACTGCCACAATTCATCTGCATGTTCTGCTACGCGGTCTTGGATGTACATTCTACCGCCTTGGGGATTTTTCTGTTCGCGGCTGATGGCACCAGTCAGGCGGAAGTTATCAGGATATTTTTGTTGAATTTCTTCCAGTTCTTCCTTATATAAGAGGTTTGGAGTTGTGGGAACGCCAAATATTAGCCAAGAGAATCCTTTAAATTCGTATTCTGGGTTAGCTGCTTTTTCCGCATCTTTAAACTGACGCCACAGATAAGCCCGCATCGGGGCAATGCCTGTTCCGGTTGCCAACATGATCACATTAGCATCAGGATCATTGGGTAACAACATTTCCTTACCCACAGGCCCTGTAATTTTTACATCTGCCCCTGGTTCTAAAAAACACAGATGTGTAGAGCAAACACCGTAAACTGTTTCGCCAGTTTCCGGGTGCTTGTACTCCAACTGGCGGATGCACAGTGATACTGTCTTATCATCCACATCATCGCCATGACGAGTTGAGGCGATGGAATATAGTCTGAGTTTTTCTGGCTTGCCGTTCTTGTCTAATCCTGGTGGAATAATCCCAATACTTTGACCTTCTATATACTTCAAATCACCGGCAGAAATGTCAAACTTGAGGTGTTGAACAATACCAATACCACCTTCTTTGACTAGCGGTTCATTAGATATTACCTTGCCAATAAATGGAGCATTGGGACGGTAAGTGTTCACAGGAACGTCACCGTGGTCTTTTTTGGCTTTCGCTTGAGTCATGGTGTTGCCTTTCTTGAGCTGTTCTTCAGCTAGTGGTTTAGCGAAGTCTTGGACTTCACTATTAGTATTCACAGGTGTGGCTTTACCATTTCCTTCACTGTTAGCAGTTTCCCCAGATGTAGCTAACTCGCTGACTTCGCTTGTAGCATTCCCAAATGAGGCTTCACCATTAACTGGTTCTAGAGCAGTTATAGGCTGGATGCTAACAATTGTGCCGCCTAGACGAGTGATACGTCGCATTTCTTGATTCATGCGGTTGTAAGGCACTCTGATGAACACACTGCCACTTTTACGGATTGGGTAGTTAGTTTGATCGGTTTCTTCGCTCTGACGCAAACCTACCACTTCATAGACGAAGAGGCGGCTACCTAATTCTGTGTTGGCAGCACCCTCAACAGCACCTTGATTGTACATTCGTTCTAGCACTCCGATAATTTACTTAACCGTTTTTCAAAAAAAAACTATTCCCCTACCTTGCCAGCTTTAGTTTACCGGATTTTCGTTTCATAAAACTGGCCTTGAAGGAAAAACGGCATCATTAAATTAATGCCTTGCTAAGTACACTCACCAAAGATATGCAGGCATAGCAAAAAACACACCTGTTCATCTTTTAAGGTAAAGGATAAGTCTTGTGGAGAATGTTAATAATGAGTCAATTTAATCTTTTTTTCGTTAACTAGCAAGTGGAGTAAAAAATCTCTGATGTCACAGACGATTCCCGATCAATTGGCAATCTCATACTCACTGCAAGCGCCGAGTGTGAGTAGTTCACAGCCAATAATTTGACTAATGCAAGTTGTTGGCTCATTCGTTAGATAGATTTTGGCTTTGAATATCTTAAACATTGTCGAGCCGGAATTACAATTTAGCAAGGTCAAAGAATTCGCTGCCAGAATAAATTCTACCTTATAGACTTGATTATATAGAGTCACAACTAGGATAATGACAGCGCTGCAACACTTATGGGCGATACTGATCCCCATTTTTAAATTAACAACTAAATCAACAAAATCATTGATAAACCACGCTAATTCTTCTTGAGGGCAAATCTTGTATGGGATACCCCCTTCTGTTAAAATCAAATATACCACTAGGATTAAATACTTACCGGCACCAACATTCAGGCTAGTCCGACGGGTAGCAGCTTATTACTTTGTTGTCTACCCGTTTGGTGTCTTATAGCAGTGCTGGGTAGCAAGAACGCAGGATAAACCAAAGGGGTAAACTCCTGGCTTCAAAATCTGCTGTGTGAAAAATTATTGAGACAACTTTAGTATTGTAGAGGAGATTTATGACAAATAAGCCGGAACGAGTGGTACTGATTGGAGTAGCCGGAGACTCTGGGTGCGGTAAATCTACGTTTTTGCGTCGTTTGATAGATTTGTTTGGTGAAGATTTGATGACAGTCATCTGCTTGGATGACTATCACTCGCTCGATCGCAAACAGCGCAAAGAAACTGGGATAACGGCACTAGACCCCAGGGCGAACAATTTTGACCTGATGTATGAGCAAATTAAAGCGCTCAAAAGTGGTAAAGGGATTGATAAGCCGATTTACAACCACGAAACAGGCTTGCTTGATCCGCCAGAACGGGTGGAGCCGAATCGGATTATAGTTGTGGAAGGGCTGCATCCTTTATATGATGAGCGGGTGCGATCGCTAATCGACTTCAGTGTTTATTTTGACATTAGCGATGAAGTCAAAATTGCCTGGAAAATTCAGCGAGATATGGCTGAACGCGGTCATCGCTACGAAGATGTCTTAGCGCAAATCAATTCCCGCAAACCTGACTTTGAAAAGTTTATCGAACCACAAAGAGAATTTGCCGATGTGGTTCTCCAGGTGTTACCCACAAACTTGATCAAAAACGACACGGAGCGCCGAGTCTTAAGAGTACGTATGCTCCAACGGGAAGATAAGGAAGGCTTTGAGCCAACCTACCTGTTTGATGAAGGCTCAACAATTAATTGGACTCCCTGTGGACGTAAGCTGACCTGTTCTTACCCTGGTATGCAACTGTACTATGGTTCAGATGTTTACTACGGTCGTTACGTCTCAGTATTAGAGGTGGATGGTCAATTTGACAACTTGGAAGAAGTCATTTATATCGAAACCCATCTCAGCAATACATCCACTAAATATCAGGGTGAATTGACTCACTTGCTACTCCAGCACCGCGAGTATCCAGGTTCCAATAATGGTACTGGTTTCTTCCAAGTGCTTACAGGTTTGAAAATGCGTGCTGCCTATGAGCGGTTGACAGCTACAGAAGCAAAGTTAGCGGTTCAGGTTTAAAAGCTTGTGGGGGCGCTTCTGGGTGTCCCCTTTTTTTGTGTTATTAAATACATTATTTCCACAAAATAATTAGCATACATTTATCTTCTTTACAGATACTTACCTTATAACTAGTGGTTTTTATCAATATCAAGAAGATACTAACTACTGAAGTATAAATATTGTTATGATTTCAGAAATTAGTAGTTGAACTAAATACCGACATTTAGTCAGCGAAAAAAATTCAAGTCAGGAGGAATTACCTTTGTCTCGTCGATATCTATTTACCTCCGAGTCAGTCACCGAAGGTCATCCAGATAAAATCTGCGATCAGATTTCTGATACCATTCTGGATGCCCTACTGACACAAGACCCCAGCAGCCGTGTTGCTGCTGAAGTAGTAGTTAATACTGGCTTGGTGCTAATCACTGGCGAAATAACCACCAAAGCCAATGTGAATTTCGTCAATCTCGCCCGCAAGAAAATTGCCGAAATTGGCTATACCAATGCCGATAATGGTTTTTCTGCTAACAGCACCAGCGTTCTGCTGGCTATAGACGAACAATCACCCGATATTGCCCAAGGCGTTAACACCGCCCACGAAAGCCGCCAGCAAGATAGTGATGAACTATTCGACAAAATTGGCGCCGGCGATCAAGGTATAATGTTTGGCTTTGCTAGCAACGAAACATCAGAACTGATGCCCTTACCCATCAGTCTGGCTCATCGCATTGCCCGGCGATTGGCAGCAGTTCGCAAAACGGGTGAACTACCATACCTGCGTCCTGATGGCAAAACCCAAGTAACTGTAGTCTACGAAGACGGACGCCCAGTAGGCATTGATACTATCCTGATTTCCACCCAGCATACAGCTACTATTGGGGAAATCACAGATGAGGCGGCAGTACAAGCCAAAATTAAACAAGACCTCTGGGCAGCAGTGGTCGAACCTGTTTTTGGCGACATTGACATTAAGCCTAATGAGGAAACACGTTTTTTAGTCAACCCCACTGGCAAATTTGTCGTTGGTGGCCCTCAGGGAGACTCTGGTTTGACCGGACGGAAAATAATCGTTGACACCTACGGTGGTTATTCACGACATGGTGGCGGCGCTTTTTCCGGCAAAGACCCCACGAAGGTAGACCGCTCTGCTGCTTATGCGGCTCGTTATGTGGCGAAAAATATTGTCGCTGCCGGGTTAGCAGAAAAAGTTGAAATCCAGCTATCCTATGCTATTGGCGTAGCGCGACCAACAAGCATTCTAGTGGATACCTTTGGCACCGGCAAAGTGGATGAAGAAACCTTACTGGAATTAATCAACCAGCACTTTGAACTGCGTCCGGCGGGGATTATCCATACCTTCAACTTACGCAATTTACCAAGTGAACGAGGCGGACGTTTTTATCAGGACGTCGCGGCTTACGGTCACTTTGGGCGGACTGATTTAGACTTGCCTTGGGAACAGACCGATAAAGCCGAGTTGTTAAAGCAAGCGGTAAAGGAGTCACTTTCGGGAGTAGTTGCTCAGGCAGTAACTTAGATTTATACGCTACTGCAAAAACTTAGTTTATCTACGTGAGGGTATTGGTAACTTGATAAGTTAGCTGTGCCCTCATTTTTTGCTAGCCACCTGAATATCGAAAAGTAAAACTACCCTATGCTGTCTTAATAACAGCGATCGCTACGGCTTTGCAACACAACCAAAATTTTAATTATTAATTAGATATCAATATTTATCTGTTCTATCTGTCTAGCAGCTTTATCCCAAAGCTTTGCAGAAATCTCATCTTTCCAATGACTTCTGAGATTTTCTGCTTTTTTATGACTGATTCGTTCTAACATTTCTAGAACTGCGGATAATGTTAATTGATCAACAATTGTCTCCAAAGAATCCATATATTCTTTTGTCATAACTCACCTCTTCAATAACTTTTAAAATTTTGTACTAATTTTACATATTCACATTGCTAATCTATATTATTACATTTAACAACTATATTCAGTGAAAAATTTGAGAAAGTTGTGAGGAATGCCAATAAACGAGAATTTTTTATCCAGGAGAAGTTTTTGTATTTAAAACTGCTGCTTTGTAATTGCAGTCATGGATAGCTTACTCTAACTGTGCTATTTTCGTGAGAGTTTATGAATTACCCCCAAATTCTTTGCTCTTTTCGCAAACAGCACAGTGTCAGCAAAGCTTGTCTCTATAGTCCGCGACATACTGCATTAGATGAGCAACCGATTGACAACTCACAACACAAACGGAGATTACGCAATACCGACACCACCCGTTATGCCATAAACTTCTCCTGTGATGTAGCTTGCCTCCTGTGAAGCAAGGAGAACGTATATTGGAGCGATCTCTACCGGCTGTCCGGGTCGTCCTATCGGAACCGTAGAGCCAAATTTCTCAATCTTTTCTTGAGTCTGACCGCCACTGGGCTGTAGCGGTGTCCAGAAGGGGCCTGGCGCTACAGCATTGACGCGCACACCCTTCTCAATCATTTGTTTGGAAAGTGCTTTGGTGAAAGCAACAATGCCTGCTTTGGTGAGCGCATAGTCAATGATGTTCTCTGAAGGTTCATACGCCTGAATAGAAGTTGTATTAATGATGGCTGCACCCGGTTTCAGGTGTGGCACTGCCGACTGCGTAATCCAAAAGAGCGCGTATAGGTTGGTTTTAAGCACCTTATCGAACTGCTCGGTGCTAATATCGCCAAGGGAAGGCTGAGTCTCTTGTGCGCCGGCATTGTTGACAAGAATATCTAAACCGCCCAGAGATTCTACTGCATCCGCCACCAGTTTTCGGCAAAAATTCTCATCCGTAATGTCACCTGCAAGAGCCACGGCTTTGCGTCCCGCTTGTTCGATCAGTTCTATAACCTCTCGTGCATCCGCCTCTTCACTGGGAAGATAGGAGATTGCCACATCAGCCCCTTCACGCGCAAACGCGATCGCTACGGCACGTCCGATACCGGAATCTCCTCCGGTGATCAACGCCTTTCGGTTTGTAAGTTTTCCACATCCTGTATAGCTCTCCTCGCCGTGATCCGGCTGAGGAATCATCTGTTGAGCAAGTCCCGGTGCAGGCTGCGGCTGACGGGGGAAGGGCGGCCCTGGATATTGCTGACGTGGATCTTGCATTTTCAATCGATCGTTTGCCATCTCTTGCTCCCCTATGGTGATGTATTTAATTGTAAAATCACTTTTCCATCGCATCTACCCACTTAGTGCAATATTATTGTTGTAATTAGTAACAGATTTAAGACTCTAGCGCATCTCTTCGACTCTACCTTTCGGGAGACCCACAACAAAGCCAACTCATGGATAGCAAGACCTTTGGGAGGTTATTGGCAGCAGGTAAACAATATTTACCTTGCTTGTGGTCGTTAATTTGATGCTGAACTCCCGCTAATAACCTATCAGTTTGGTGAACTTTGGATTCTTTTCAAATCTGAATGTTTTTTTAGGTTTAACTTTTGCATTCAGCCGTTGTCGGAGTAGAAGGTTGTTGCACGCTATTGTTAACAGTTTTTGCTTCTACAAAAGCTTCTCGACCTGTAATCAATCTAGAACGACGATTACGAGTGATATAATTCCACGCCCACTGAATTGCTACTACTATTTTAGTGTCAAACTCGATTAAGAAGTAGATGTGAATTACTAGCCAAAAGAGCCAAGCAATGAAACCTTTGAGTTTGATTAAGCCTAAATCTACAACAGCTAAATTTTGCCCAATCATCGCCAAAGTACCCACGTCATTGTAACGAAATTGTGGCAAAGTATTACCTTGAAGCCTGCGTTTAATGAGTTTAGCTACATACTCTCCTTGTTGTTTGGCTACAGGTGCAACACCAGGTAAGGGTTTACCATTTTGATGGGAAAAGTTGCCTAAATCTCCCACTACAAAAATGTTTTTATAACCCTTGATAGACAAGTCCGGTTCTACAATCACACGTCCGGAGCGATCGCACTCTACACCTGTACTTTCTGCTAGGGCTTTACCCATAGGCGAACCTTGAACACCTGCTGCCCACAATATAGTTTTTGAGGTAATTTCAGTCAATTCATCGCCTTGCTTGAAAGTAACGATCTGATTTTCAATATTTGTTACTCTGGTGTTAGTGTAGACAGCTACACCTAACTTTTGCAAAGATTCTGCTGCTACTTTCGATAACTCTGGCGCAATGTGTGGGAGGATGCGATCGCCCCCTTGCAATAGTAAAATTCTCGCTTCTGAGGTGTTAATGCTGCGGAAATCTTCTTTGAGAGTTTGGTATGTCAATTCCGCGATCGCACCTGCTAATTCTACACCGGTCGGACCACCCCCCACAATCACAAAAGTCAACAAAGCACGGCGAATTTCTGGATCAGTTGCTTTTTCTGCCGCTTCAAATGCCGAAAATATCTGGCGACGCATTTCTATGGCATCTTCAACAGTTTTCAAGCCAGGAGCAAATTCTTTCCAGTTATCCTTACCAAAATAGGAATGGTTAGCACCTGTGGCGACAATCAATGTATCATAAGGTACTATTTCATCACCCAAAATAACTTGTTGCGCTTTTGGATCAATATCATTTACTTCTCCCAACAACACTTTTGTATTCTTGCTTTTGCTGAATAGAGATCGCAATGGTGCGGAAATATCAGCAGGTGACAGCGTACCTGTGGCAACTTGATATAAAAGCGGCTGAAATAGGTGAAAGTTACGTTTATCAATCAGAGTAACATTTACATTTGCTGTCTTCAGAGCTTTTGCTGTATACAGTCCACCAAAGCCACCACCAACGATAACAACCTGATGTGGTGCATTCTTTTCAAGTGAGACTACCATAATAAATATTTCCTTGTGTTAAGAACTTGTAACTATTCTTAACAAAAAGGTAACAGCATTATGATATAGGTTGCCGTTTATTTAGAACAATTGAAAAAATAATGAAAGTAGCCAAAGTTAGTAATGAGTCTTAAATTTCTGCGGCAGAATCAAATTTGTTGTCTACAGTTATATGCTGAAGGAGGGTGCTAGGGCTAAAGTTTTCTTTTGATCAGCGAGGAGAACGCGATCGCAGAGGTTAAACAGTTCTACCTCAGTCTGTGTCTGTCGCATCAGCCGCAGGAAATCACCTTCAGCATCAACATTTAGGGCAATATAGTTGAGGAACATTTTGAGGTAGCCTACGCGCGATCGCTCTGGCATAGTTGCTGCTGTGGGGGTTTGCCATAAACGATCAATATAGTTGCGTACCTGTACTAAAGGAACGGGCGTGATCGTCTCGAAGCGCAAAGCTTGCCGAATTTGATTAAAAAGCCAAGGATTCCCGATCGCCCAGCGTCCCACCATCACACCCGCCGCACCCGTTTGAGAAAGCACTTCAACAGCAGTTGTCGCCGAGTCGATATTGCCATTGGCAAGCACTGGACAATCGACTCGTCTTACCGCTTTAGCAATCAAATCATATTTTACTGCCCCGTGGTACATATCTTTCACCGTGCGACCATGCAAACTCAGTAAATCAATGCTGTGGCGATTGATTATATCTAGAATTTCGTAAAAGTTATCTGTATTTTCAAACCCTACGCGCATCTTCACGGTCAAAGGTCGATCGTTGACAGCAGAACGCAGTTCTCCCAAAATCCGATCCACTTTTTCTGGTGAGAGTAGCAATCCACCCCCAACATTTTTGCGATATATTCTAGGTGCTGGACAGCCCATGTTCAAGTCAACTCCAGCGATATTATAGTTGCAGAGTTCCTTTGCTGTTCTTACTAAGTCTGGAATGCTTTCGCCAATCATTTGAGCAAAAACGGGGCGACCCGTGTCGTTTTCGGTGATTGCTGTCAGAATGCTACGATTGAGCCGTGAGGTATCATTGACGCGGAAATACTCGGTGAAGAAGTAGTCAGGACTGCCGTAGTGAGCAATGACCTTCATAAACCAGAGGTTTGTCACATCCTGCATGGGCGCAAGAGCGGTGAGAGGTAGGTATGGATGAAGCGATTGGGGAAGCGATACCTGGGACATAGAGATCAGGAGCAATCGACAAAGCATCACTCTATCAAAAAATGGTTACTTGTTAGGAACTGCGAACATAAAAGCCCAAAGCTGTAATCAAGGTAATTTTGGAAGCAATCAATTCTTTCCTTGATAAAATTCATACCTTAATAGTCATTGTCAGCCACACAAATCCCTTTGCATTTAATACCATTCGTAGCGGTACGCTGACAGTGAGAACATAGAACTTTTTCGTTTTCTGTTTCTTGATTTATCTTTATATTGGTGCTTGCCGTTAAAAAGTCTTTTTCGGTCTGGATTTTTACAGTCATAAAAATGAAGGAATTTTTTGCGGTATACATTTTATCAACTCGCGGCAGTTTCTCCTGCAAGAACTGAAAGTTTCACATGAATCCTAATTTCCCCATTGCTTTCCACAAATTGCGTCGTTGCTGATGCTGAACTTTCCATTCCGACAACAACCTCTGATAGTTTTGTGGTGCAAGTAAAGTCATTCACTACGCTGACAATCGACCAGCACCCACCCTTGCCTCTCAGTTCTGAGTTGTCTTTGACTAAGATTTGGCAGATTTCGCTAATTTGGATTGATAGCCTACAGCGTGTATGACTAAATCCAATAATAAGCGAGGATGAGAGTCAACACAGTTAGGGGTAGACCAAAACGTAAATGTTCCCAGAACGACAAGTGATAACCAAGTTTTGCAACAGCCTCAGCAACAATTAAATTAGCAACTGAACCTAACAAAGTTAGATTACCTGCCAAGGTAGAACTTGCTGCTAATAATAACCAGGTTTTTGTGTCTGGATGGGGAAGTAAATGTTGTAATAGCAATACTGCTGGAACATTGGAAACTAAATTTGAAAGCAGAGCAGTAACTCCTAATATGCTCAAGGGAGTATGAACTAAACCGCCAAATAAATTCAATATTCCTAATTTTTGCACTCCAGCAGTCACAATAAATAGTCCAGAAAACATCACCAGTAAATCCCAATCTACTTTATTTAAAACTCGTTGCGGTTTGATTCGCCTAGTAATAAATAGTAAACCAGCAGCTACGAATGTTGCTTGGGCTGGGGGTATTCCAATTAAAAATGCAATTAATAGTCCTGCGGTTATCAATAGGCTTTTAGTAAGTAACGGTTTAAATATGCGGTAACGCACGGGGGTTCCACTTGGACAAGACTTAGTAGAACGGACATCAGGATAAAGCCACCACAGTAACCCAATTTGAATCAACAAACTTATTAATGCGATGGGAGTCAATGCTTTAGCAAAATCGAGATAGCTGATACCAGAGAAGGAACCAATTAGGATATTTTGCGGATTGCCACTTAAGGTAGCTACTGAACCCAGATTAGTTGCTCCCGCCAAGGCAAGTAAGTAAGGAATAGGATTGAGGTTCAAAGTTTGGGTTAAGCCGAGAACCAAAGGAGTCAAAATTAGAGCGATAGTATCATTCAGAAAAAAAGCGGAGAGAATTCCACTGCCAAAAGTTAAAATAATCAGCAAACCTAAAGGGCTGCGGGTAAAGTGTGTAACTGTATCAAGGGTTAGTTGGAAAAAACCAGCGTAAGCTAAGTTTGTGCTGATTACCATCATGCTAAATAGGAAAATCAGCGTTTTATAGTCTATAGCTTGCCATGCTTCTTTGAGGTCTAATACCCCGAATGCCATCAGCAAAGATGCACCAACTAAAGCAATACTGGCTCGGTTCATCCGCAAACCAGGTAGATACCCTAAACCCAAACCTATATAAGTCAGCCCAATGATAATGTATCTGAAAACAATCATGATTTCGCTAGATTCTTTTAACGTGATACCTTTCTATTAACTCCTGTTTTTATTTCAGGTACACAGAACCAAAAAACTCCCAAAGCCACAACTGCGTAGGCATAGCCCGCCACAGGTCTTACCCTGAGCTTGCCGTTGGCGTAGCCTCTCGTAGAGAAGGGCATCGCTGCTAAAATCAAAAAACCAACATTGTAACCAGCACTTTTAACCACAAAGCCAGCTAAGACATTGCTCAAACCCGCACCAATACCAATAGCAGTGTTTAGTATCCCTTGGGTAACATTAAATCTTCCTGTGCCTTTAGTCAAATCAGCTACCATCAACACGGAAAGTACACCAAAAATCCCGGCTCCAATACCATCCAGAATTGGCACAGAAACGAGAAAATAGGGATTGTCTGAAAGCGTATACAGCACTCCTCGAATCGGTAAGACGGCAAAGCCAAGCACAAATATGGGTTTTCGGGCTGCATTTGCGAAACGCCCAGCCAAGTTGGACACCGGAATCATCACTAACTGAGCCACAATGATACAAGCAGACATCTAAACTGTGTCACTTGTCCCTTTACCCTGCGCCAATTCTTGACCAACTAGCGGTAACATAGCAGCATTGGCAAAGTGAAAGAGAACTACTGCAACAGTAAAAAAAGGATTTTGCGATCGCTTAATAATTGCAATATGCCTTCATAACGATGTTGATGTTTTTCTTTATCCTCCGCCTCGCCCTCTTCACCATCTCCACGCCCTAGTTCCAATTTTCTGAAGCTTTGAAGTAAATGCTCAGATATGGCCCAACACCATCGCGCACATCTGCGAGAAACACATTCAAGTAATCAAGCGATCGCAAACTCTTCTTACTCGGTTTTTGCTGTTTTTGCATAAGTCTTTAGTGATATTTTGTGAACTATGGAACAATACGCCTAAGTATATTTAGCTATGGAGAGGTCACAATACTCTCATGCAAAAATCGTGCTAAATCTACTAGCCGCCCTTTTAACAACTTCTGGAGGTTTAAGTCAAAAGCAACTAATAAACCGCAAGTATTGTGGCGGGGTCTAAATCCCCGTTGCAAAACTTAATTACGAATTATTTTAATTGTTTTTTTTAGAATTTTAACCCGATCCGGGGTGTTAAGCTGTCGCGCAGAGATTGCCGACAACTATTTCGAGAGGAAATTACGCAAGAGTCTGTGATTTATCAAGATATCCTTCAGAGAGGAAGACAGCAGGAAGCGCAAGCACTGACAAGATGCGAACAATTGCAGAAATTAACGAGAAAATCAGCCGCCAACGTGCGGTAGTGTTGACAACTGAAGAATTAAAAGCACGAGTTGTAGAAATCGGTGTTACTAAAGCTGCTAAAGAAGTTGATGTAATTACTACTGGCACCTTTGAGCCGATGGAATCAAGTGGTGCAATTATCAATCTGGGACACACCGACCCTCCGATAAAAATTCGCCGATGCTGGTTAGATGGCGTGCCAGCATACTCTGGTTTTGGGGCAGTCGATTTATATTTAGGTGCCAGTTCTGCTGTGGAGACGATGGACGGGGAAGAAGTCCGAGAACGTGGCGGTGGTCATGTAATCGAAGATTTGATCGCTGGTAAACCTATACACGTAAAAGCGCAAGGACAAGTAACAGATTGTTACCCCAGAGCAGCTTTTGAAACTACAATTACCAGTGAAACGATTAATCAGTTTTATTTATTTAACCCGCGCAATCTTTATCAAAATTTTATTGTTGGTGTAAATGGTGGCGATCGCCCCCTCTTCACCTATCTCGGACCATTACAACCGCGTCTAGGGAATGCCGTTTACTCTAACCCCGGTGCGATTTCTCCCTTACTCAACGACCCCGATTTGCAACTCGTTGGTATAGGTACTCGAATTTTTTTAGGCGGTGGTGTTGGCTATGTCGCTTGGGAAGGCACTCAGCACTTCCCTTTACAAAAGCGTTTAGCTAATCGTACACCGATTGGGCCTTGTGCCACTTTAGCTTTAATTGGTGATGCCAAGCAAATGGATGCTCATTGGGTACGAGGGTGTTACTTCAAAAGTTATGGTCCCTCATTGATGTTAGGCGTTGGTGTACCACTCCCTGTATTAAATGAACAAGTAGTTGAACACTGTGCCGTGCAAGATCAAGACTTAGTAGCCCCAATAGTGGATTTTTCCATTCCCCGGCGCGTCCGTCCCACCTTTGGTTTAGTGAGTTATGCCCAACTCAAATCTGGGCGGATCACCATTGAGGGCAAAGCAGTACGCGTTGCCCCCTTAGCGAGTTTGTTTTTTTCTAGGCAAGTTGCCCTAGAGTTGAAAAAGTGGATCGAAGCAGGTACATTTACCCTCACGGAAGCAGTTTCCCCAATTCCAATGGATCGAGCTTTTCTGCCCCAAGATCGTCGGACGGATTTTTGATACTGGGGAATGGGGAATGGGGAATGGGGAGTAGGGGGAGATGAGGGAGTAAGGGAGAAGAATTAATAACCAATGCCCCATACCCAATGCCCCATGCCCAATGCCCAATCCCCTACTCAAGAGTCGGTTTCGGTCGCTTGATGGGCTTAGGAGCGGGCGTTTTTGGTATAGGTTTTGACACCACAGAGGGGTCGCCACCTGCGCCTGTTTTCTTGATCGGACGGGGGGTTTCGCCAGTGCGTCTGGGGGGGAATGGTTTTCTTCCACCAGCACCACCAGCACCACCAGCACGAGGGGCACCTTTGAATGGTGGTTTGCGTTTTTTGGGTAAGTCAGCGATCGCCTCAGCTTTTTCTACTACCAAAACGTCAGCTTCCCGCTTGGCTTGGAAGTCCCAGAACTTTCCTACTGCTTTGGTGGTCAGCACACCCCTCAATTTCAACTTAAAATACTTGGGTTTGTCAGTTGATTTCCGTGGAGCCTGCCTAATTTTGACTACCAAGCTCTTAGTATCAAAAGACTGGTATACTACTTCACCACGAACAGAAAAACCACCATCTGCAACTTCTGATGAGGGTATCAGGGCAGTTGTACTTAATTCAGAATTTTCCGATAAGCCATCATCGGGTGTCTGTAACTCTTGCAACTCCAAATCTGAGTCGTCCTCATCTGTTGAGTTTTTAGCCAGATTTTCTGGCTCCCAAACTCCAACGATTTGGATGTGCAAGGTATCATTTTCTTGTCTAGTCCGTGGATATACTACCCACAAGTGTTCTTTTTCTAAGTCTAGGTGATTCTTGACTAAACTCATAATCCGGCCTAGGAGGACGGCATTGAGTTCTACACCATCTGCGGTTAGCAGTGTACCTTGAGTAAATTGTTCGCTGCTAGCATGATAGCGACCCCGGACTAACCCGATCGCTCGATATTGCATCGGCTCACTGGGAGGCGGAATCGGTTGCTGTCGATTGGCCAAGTTCCCATTTGAGTCAGTCTCGCTGGGGTTGACAGGCGAATTTTCAACTTCTTTAGAGGACTGGGCTGCTATATGAACATTAGCGGCTGTCTCTACGTTAGTTTGGCCTTGGTTAGAGGCAGAAGAATTGGAGGATTCAGGCAACGGCATCAGGTCGGAATTCATAAAAACTCCTTGCGGCGGAGACACATCCCATTGTGGGATTTTACAAAGGCAGCTGGAAAGAGCATTTGTGCGACTGATGAAAGTATATTGGCTTTTAACAAAGTCACACCAGGGTACTCTATACAATCCTAAAAGCGCTAAATTTAGCGTATAAACACTAAATGTGTAATTTAGCGGCTTGACACTAGTTTGGGAAGCATATCATAGCTACAGTTCTGACGGCTCCTCCTAAAGTCATCACTTACTTTAGCAGTGTGGATAGTTAATTGTTATAAAATTCACAGGCAGTTGGCGGTATTCCGCAAAGTTTTGGAAATTTTTAACTTTACGATTTGTGTAAATGATAATGTCATTAGAATTCAGGAGAAAGACAAAACTGTGACTCAAACACGCAATCGCTGGATAGTTCAAGTTGTCTTGGTGCTGGCAATTCTTGCTTTTGTGGGTGTTTCGGTGATTCCCATAATTGGAGCATTTAATAATACGCCATCCTCAAACCAGAATATCGCTAGCACCAGAGGCAGTTTGCCCGGAGCTGACCAAAAATCAAAATTGGAAGACGAAGTACGGGGTTATGAGCTAGTTTTGCAAAGGGAACCAGAAAATCAGACTGCGCTTAAGGGTCTATTACAGGCGCGGCTACAATTACTCAGTCAAAAAGAAAAAAGTGAGATTAAACCAGTTGATATTCAAGTCGTCATTGAACCCCTAGAAAAGCTAGCGAAGCTGAATCCCCAACAATCAGAATATTCAGTGCTACTGGCTCAAGCCAAACAGCAAATTGGCGATCGCGAAGGAGCTGCTCAAGCTTATCGCTCTATTTTGTCTACTAAACCGGGCGATTTAAAGGCTTTGCAAGGAATGGTGTCTCTGTTGATAAATCAGCAACGCCCCGAAGCAGCCATTGGTTTGTTGCAAGAAACTCTCTCTAACGCAGCCCAAATAAATAAAATTCAGCCTGGAAGTGTAGATACAGTCGCTGTGCAAGTGCTGTTAGGTTCTGTTCACGCTTCCCAGAAACGCTACGCTCAAGCTAGCTCTGTATATGACCAAGCAATTAAGAAAGATCCCAAGGATTTTCGCCCCGTTGTGGCAAAAGCGATGCTCCTGAAACAACAGGGCAAAAACGCAGATGCAAAACCTTTATTTGATAGTGCCGCAGCTTTAGCACCTGCTCAATACAAAGACGAAATTAACAAAGCAGCAACGTTTTCCCCGATTCCTAATCCTGCTGCATCTCCCGCGCCTTCAGTGGAAAGTACTCCTAAGTAATGGGCATGGGGCAATTCAATTTTGGATTTTGGATTTGAGATTTTGGATTAAATTTCAATCTAAAATCTCAAATCTAAAATCTAAAATCTAAAATTCTTACTCCCCTCATGCTCCCTCAAGGGCAGCAACAACACCAAAGACCAAAAACAGGCATCCGCCAATCAGGGTGAGTTGACGCTCAGAAATGCGTCCGGCAATCATTTTGCCGCCGATAACTGCGATCGCAGCACAAATGGCATGTCCTAAAATTGCACCTATTGTCACTCCAATTGGATTATTACCTGCTGCTAGGGCAATCGTCGCAATTTGCGTGCGATCGCCCCACTCTGCCATAAATGTCAACACAAAAGCTTCTATTATAATTGCCAAGGAAGTCTTTTGCTTTGGTAGCTGCAAGTCTGCCTTTTTCACCGCAGCTTCGGCTTCTTCTACAACTTCTGTATCACAAGCAGCAGCCGACATCTTACTAGCGTCATACAGCAGCTTGATACCAAAGGCAATAAATAAAGCTATTTCGGCGTAATGAATATAAGCTTTTGGCAACAAAGATACCACTTGTCCAAATAGCACCGAAAGGATGGTCATTGCGGCTAAAGCGGCTGTCACACCTGTAAATACCAGCCGCCGGGGGTGGTGCATTGCCAAAATCACAGCAATAAAAAATGTTTTATCGCCTAGTTCTGAAACTGTAATTAATAATAAAGCTGCGGTAAAAGCTGTTAGCACTCTCTCAAGCTCCTGAAGAATCGTTTACCGATGTGAAGCTTGATGAGAACCAAAAGACCTCACCAAGTTTCACACTTTTCGGTGTGAACTTAGTGAAGGTCTCGCTTTCAAATATTGATTATTTGCCACCTGAACCAGGCTCATCGCCAGTATGTTGATTCAGATGTACTGGCTTTTTATCTTTTTGGCCAGCAGCTACTCCCCTTCTATGCATTTATAATTATACATTTTTTATAGGTAGAAGTCAAGGGAGTAGGGAATGCATCGGCATATACAGTCCGATTCAGTACTTACTCAGGTAAAAACTCCTCATCTGTGACTTCTGGTAGCTGGTATGGACACACCACAGGAAAGGATTCCACTGACAAACCAGTTTCAGCTTTTGCTTGCTTAAGCGCTTGTGCATAACACTCACCAAAAATGCTCTCAAGATAGGATTTGAGACTAGGCGAATCATCTAGAGCTTCTTTGACACGTCTACGATGTTCAATAATGCTTCCTTCCCAACTACCGTTTCTTTTTTCCGGTTGGAATTGCCATTTGAGCAAATGCACCAGAATTACAATCAGATTACTCTTGAGACTCCGACGCTCACTCCTTCCCATGTCGGCAATTTCTTCGATGAGGTTTTCCCAGTCCACGTTCGCGTAATCCTGACTTTGCAATTTTTCTACAGTCATTTCTATCCACTGCAAGTAATCAGCCTCATATAGCGTTTGGGAATGCGCCTTTAGAAAAAACATGGCAGTTTCCATAAGAAATGTTTAGATAATATCTCGCATATCTTTATAATTAACAGCGGTGCGTTAACACAATGTAACGCACCCTAGGGACTCTAAGAATTGGGAGGTATTAATTTTGTCAGAGGTGTAGTCTCGCGTTCCACTATGTAAAGGTTGTGATGTTTTGTTGACTCATCAGTATCGAGTGGAACGGTGAACACTAGATGAGCATAGCTTGTCTCTCCGTCTGCTTCTTTGAAAGGAGCAGCATGACAAATAACTGGGAACCTATCTTTCGTATGGACAATTAAAGGTTCCGCTAATTTAGCAATAATTCGAGTACCTCCAAAAATATAGCTCCGCTCTTGAGCAACTTTTAACTCAGGCAAAGTCCACCAATTGAAAACTATATCACCGTCACTTCTATCAGCAAGTTGCCATTTTTCACGATAGCTTTTTGGGGTTAAAGTTAACAAACCTTTACCTTCTTCAAGCCTCCTTCTTCTTGCTAAGTTAACTAAAGATGATTCAAATGCGGTGCCAATAACAACTCTAAAATTTGAAAATTCGTCATTCAAATCATTGTAGGTTAGGAGTGTATACATATCTCCAATCCCTTTGGCTGCATCTGTAATTACGTTGGCTACCAAGATTTGTTTGCCGTTAATAAGTTCTTCAAAGTCAAAAGAATCATCAATACGAGGTGGTTTAGGTGGTTTGGCAAAACCTTCTCCACCACTGCGTTTTACCTTTGCCATCACTCATCTTACTTTTAAAGATCATTTATCAAGTAAAAATCAAATTATTGCATCCTGCATCATCACGCAATTCCAACCAACTTTGCGCTTAGTTCCCACATCCGCTCGGCTTTTTCATCATCACGGGCTTGAGGAGAGACTTTTTGAACAAAAGACTTGCCATCTTTCTTCTGGCGATTTCCCCAACTCCAATAGACACCAGATTGATTGTACTCAGGATCGGCAACTACGGCAGCAACTCGTTCTCCTGCCAACTCCTGAGACACATATCCCCCAGTGATGTACTTCTGAAATAATGGGAAGATTTTCTGAAACAGAGGATAGTGGTTTCGGAATAGCGGTGTTTCTGCAACACATCCCGGATAGAGAGAATTGAAGACGATACCGGTTGACTCGTGATAGCGCTGATGCAGTTCCCGCATAGTCAGCACGTTACAAACCTTGCTATCTTTGTAAGCTTTGACTGGTTCAAATTTCTTGCCATCAATCATCGAGATCGGCTCTTTAAACCCTTCTGCGAAGCCCTGCAAATCACCCAAGTCGGGACGCGGCGGAATCTTCCCACCCAGCTCGTCTGGATTGTGCGTGACGGTTCCTAAAATTACCAGCCTTGGCTCTAAAGATGACTTCTTCAGATCCTCCAACATGAGGTTGCACAATAGGAAATGTCCCAGGTGATTTGTGGCAACGCTTAACTCGTAACCTTCTGGACTGCGTAACGGCTCCTTTATTAAAGGCATATAAATTGCGGCGTTACACACCAAAGCGTCTAGAGACTTTCCACTAGCTCGGAAGTTCTTTACAAATTGTCGAACGCTTTCCAAGGAGCCAAGGTCGATATGCATACTGGTATAACTGTTGTAGGGTATTTCCACTGCTTGGGCAGCTTTTTGCGCCTTCGCTAAATCCCGACAGGCCAGCACTACATACCATCCCTTTTCAGCAAGCGCTTTCGCAGCATACAAACCCACCCCCGACGATGTACCCGTAATTACAACCGTTGGCTTCTGATGTTGTTCCATTCTCTTCAGCTTTTATTGACTATCTCTAGGATCTCACACCAGTGAGCCACTATTGTCACCAGCTTTTTCAATGCTGTATTAGGCTGAAGTAACTCCTACTCCAAGTAATAACTACTCTTGACTGCCTGCTCTCATTTTGAGAGAATTTAAACATAATTGATTTTTATTGAGAATATATGACAAAAAAGCTAGAAACAAATGCATCTAATTGCAATTCGCAACCTTCACACTGATACCGCTCAATATCCCGATGTCAAGAAGCAGATCGACGACTGGTATGCAACTGTGAAGAAGGCGGAATGGCAGAATTTGGAGGACGTTCGTAAGATTTACCGGGATGCTGAAGCGGTTGGCAACTTCACTGTTTTCAATGTCAAGGGTAATAATTATCGCCTAATTGTCGGTATTGATGATGAAGACCAGTTAGTTTACTACAAATACTTTCTTACACATACTGAATACGATAAAGGCAAATGGAAAAATGACTTTTACTTTTGACGAAACTGCTTATAGCAATCTGCTAGCTGAAGTTGCTCCCAAAGTAATTGAGACAGAAGAGGAGTACGAACGTCTGCTGGTAGTGGCAGAGCGTCTAACCTTTGCGAAGAATCGTACTCAGGAGGAGCGAGTTTTACAGAAGTTGCTGGTGAAGCTGATTGAAGTATATGAGGGACAGAACTATCCGATGGATCTATCTTTGCCTCATGAGATACTTCAACACATCATGGAAGCAAGTGGAACCCGTCAAGCTGAATTGGTAGGCGTTATTGGATCGAGTGGTGTAGTGTCTGAGGTTGTCAATGGTAAGCGTTCGATTAGTAAGGCACAAGCCAAAATACTTGGTGATTACTTCAAGGTTTCACCTAGCCTATTTATCTAAAGCCTCAATTTAAAATATAGGCGATCGCTTCTCACTCAGATCGATTTCCCATCTTGATCAATTATGACTACAATCTTATCCTTCAAATCAGCTTGAATATAAAGCGTTTTCAACTTTTGCTCGTAGGGGAAAACCTAAATAAATTGATACAGATTAGAAAGTAACAGGCAAAGGAATATTGCTTTCGTTATGAATAGCATTAGAATTTAGTATGAGCCTTGCTAATGGACTGTACTAAGTACACGTCACGATAATTCACCATAATCACTAAAAATTGTAAAAAATTAAAAACACATGAAATTAGATTTAGTGGAATATTGTCAGGATAAAGGTTTGCCAAGTGAGTGGCGTTTAGATGGTTGCCAGTTAGGTGATGTAAATTTGATTGTTGGTAAAAATGCCTCTGGTAAATCGAAAATACTGAGAGCTATAAACCTGATATCGGGTTTACTATCTGGTGACGCCAGTCTAAGACCTGATCGTATGTCGAGAAAGTGGAAATTAACTTTCGACTCTGATAACGCAGATAACAAGAAAATCTATATATTGACAGTTGATCAAGGTCAAGTAGTTAAAGAGAATTTCAGTATTGGTTTTAAGAATTACCTTGATAGAAATGAATCAGGTATAGGTGTGATTTGGGCTGAAAAGCTACAAACATCTATAGACTTTCAAACTCCTACTGATGAAGTTGCTGCTTTCCAGCGTAGAGATTCTATCCAACATCCTGTTTTTGATGAAATTTACAATTGGGCAAGTTCATTAAATTACTATCAATTTGGAACAGATTTAGGTAGAAACAATGTTGCGGTCGATAGCTGGATTAAAAAAATCAGAAAAAGTAGAAATAAGAGAGATAGAGAGAATGTAATTGAAGTATTCAAATTAGGTAAATCTAAATCAGGTCAATCTTTTATTGAAGCTATCAAGTCAGATATGTCATCTATAGGCTACAACATATCTGATATTGATATTCAAACGCCATCACTTCTATTTTCTGAGGAAGAGGATGAAGTATCCGACAAGATAGACCTAAAATGGCTTTATGTTCAAGAAAGTGATCTAAAAGATAAAACTGAGCAAAACTTAATATCTCAAGGTATGTTTAGAGCATTATCTCTAATTATTCAAATAAACTACTCTCTTTTAGCTAAAAAGCCTAGTTGTATATTGATAGATGATATTGGAGAAGGACTCGACTTTGAAAGATCATCAGCGATGATTAAGTTACTTATCAGCAAAGCGCAGACTGGATTAGTTCAGCTAGTTATGACCACTAATGATCGCTTTATTATGAATGGTGTTCCTTTAGAGTATTGGTCAGTAATTGAGAGGAAACCAGGATTAGCTAAACTTCACAACATAGATAATTCAAAGCAAATATTTGAAGACTTTAAATTCACTGGTCTAAACAATTTCGACTTTTTTGCCACTCAATTCTATGTTGAAGGGTTTGGTAAGAAGGAGCAGATAGATCAGTGAAAAAGCTAGCTATTTTTGTGGAAGGGCAAACAGAACAGATTTTTGTAGAAAAATTACTTAAAGAAATTGCAGGTAGAAATAGAATTGCAATAGAAGTAATAGCTGTAAATGGTAATCAATTAGAAAGATATACCACGGTAATAAAGAACCCTGTTGTCACTTATGAAACAAAATTTTATGTCTTGATTTATAACTCATGTAGTGATAACAGCGTTGTTTCAGATATGAGAGATAGATATAGTACTCTAACTGCCTCTGGTTATGAGAGAGTAATAGGATTAAGAGATGTTTATCCAATACCCATATCTCAAAAATCGAAGCTTATAACTGGTTTGCGTTATTCCTTACCACAAGGAGCAATTCCTATAGACATAGTTCTTGCTGTCATGGAAATAGAAACATGGTTTTTAGCAGAATATAATCATTTTATCAAAATAGATGCAAGTCTAACCCCAGAGAGAATTCAAGAATATTTTGGATTTAATCCTAAGACTGATGATATGGAAGCAAGACCTAAACCTTCCGATGATATGAAACAGATTTATAATCTTGTATGTAAAGGTTATAACAAAAGCGAGAAACAGCTGAATCGACTTGCATCTAATCTCGATTATGAATTTATATACATACAACTTACTAATAGTGTTCCTAGTTTGAAAGAATTTGTTGGATATCTTGACCTATTCCTAATTCCTTAGTCAAGTGTGTTATTATCTAAAACTATGTCTAATTTAGAAAATCAAATAAAGTATGAAAAATAAGGTATTTCAGCCTTTATCTTTCATACTTTATCCTTTATTAATACTTCCTCTCTTTTGGCTCAAACATAGTAATCGCCACCGGTCGATATTGAATATCAATACCGACTGGTGAATAGTAAGCCATTGTGTGTTTGAGGAAGTTGCTATCATCTCGCAGCGAATAATCTTCGCGGAAATGAGCGCCACGACTTTCTTGACGATTCAAGGCTGATGCCAAAATAGTCTGTCCTACTACCATCAAACTTCGCAATTCCAAAGCTTCCACGAGTTCGGTATTCCAGCAACTACCTTTGTCATCTAAATAAATTTGCGGATATTGCTGTTGTATTTGTTCTAATTTGTGTAACCCTTCGGTCATTAATGCCTCAGTGCGGAAAACGCCACAGTACTCCGTCATACAATCCTGGAAGGCTTGACGGATTTGGTTAATGCGATACTGCCCTGGTTGTTCTAGCAAAGCTTGGATTTGTTGCTGGGCTTCTGTTACATAGCGTTGCTCATCTACAGAGGGCAACTTACGTTTTTGGACAAATTTTGCGATCGCAGCCCCAGTCCGCTTACCATAAACTACACACTCCAGTAGAGAATTACTTCCCAAGCGATTGGCACCATGTACGGAAACACAAGATGTTTCACCCGCAGCAAAGAAAGCATCAACTAAACCATCACCACTACTGCGGACTTGCCCATCAGTGTTAACTGGGATACCACCCATACAATAGTGAATTGTCGGACGGACTGGCATCGGTTGAGTTACTGCGTCAACACCTACCAAACGGTGTGCTTCTTCCCAACAAAAGGGAACGCGACTCATAATTTTTTCTTTGCCCAGATGCCGCAGATCCAGATAGACAAAGGAACCACCAGCACTACCATCGAGATGAATACCCCGACTGGCGCGAATTTCGTAAGCGATCGCTCGTGAGGTAATATCACGAGGAGCCAGTTCCATGCGACTGGGTGCATAGTTCACCATAAAGCGATCGCCTTCACTATTAATCAGATACGCCCCTTCTCCCCGTACCGCTTCCGAAATCAGCACTCCTACCGGATATAAGCCAGTCGGATGAAACTGGACAAATTCCATATCTTCTAGGGGCAAACCTGCGATCGCAGTCATTGCCAAACCATCACCAGAGGAAGCGTAATCATTAGAGGTGGTATTATAAACGCGACCATAGCCCCCTGTGGCAAACATCACTGCCTTGGCTCGCACCACCTCTATATGTCCATCCAAAAGATGGAACATTACCACACCCTTGGCCTCATTTTCTTCTAAAATGAGACGCATCACGTACCATTCTTCATAAACTTGCACCCCATAACGCCGCAAATTGTTCACCAATTCGTGCAAAATTGCGTGACCGGTCTTATCAGCCGCGTAGCAAGTACGGTTGTGCGAATGTCCGCCAAAAGCGCGTTGGGCAATGCGCCCATCAGGTAAACGAGAGAACAAAACGCCCATGTGTTCTAAGTCAATTACCACATCTGGCGCTTCTTGGGCGAGAATTGCCACAGCATCTTGGTCTGCCAAGTAATCAGATCCCTTGACAGTATCAAAAGCATGTGCTTCCCAACTATCTTCAGAATCAACATTTTTTAGGGATGCAGCCATACCACCTTGAGCCGCAACCGAGTGGGAACGAATTGGGTGCGTTTTAGCAACCACAGCAATATTTAAACTAGGGTCAATACGGGCAATTTCTACAGCAGCGCGACATCCCGCCAATCCACCCCCGACAATAATTACATCGTGTTCCAGCATTAATTAGCCCCCAACTCAAACCACTGCTGTTCTATTGTAGAGACGTGATTGTGATTAATGAGGCAGTGTGTTGCGATCGTTGCCCTAGCATCTCTACAAAAAAATTCCCTACCTATAGACAGGGATATGATTACAAATTTTGAAATTAGGAGTGAAAAGTTAAAAATTAAGACTTAGGTCTACACTTATAACTCCTAACTCCTGTACAGACGCGATTAATCGCGTCTCTGCTCCTACTCCTAACTCTTTAGCTAGTTGCTTGTACTGGTTGTTGCTGAGACACGTTACCTGGCATGGGTTCCATTTTGGTTCCAGGCCCTATAGGCATAACTTCAATATGATTTAATAAGGTAGTGACAAAGGCAAACAACAAGAAAGGTAGCGATAGCAGAACGACGAGACCCGCAGTTGCTAAAGCGTACACGGGTCGCTTGGCACCCATTAGCGCCAAGGCTGAAGCCAAACTTAGGGTAATTGTAATCAACCAAACAATTATTTGACCATAGATATCACCGAAAGTCAGGGTACAGACAAACCGATACTTTTGAATATCATTTTCGTTCATCACATTTGCCTCAAGTCTCTCCTAATAGGTTCTACGTTAGAACCATGTTTGTCTTGTAGACAATTTCTAAATATTTTTGCAAGCTTCGTAATATCACTTCACAATCAACTTTTAGGGTTACAAAGGGCAATTCCTAGTACAGCATCGCCTTAAATAGACCAACCATAGCCTACGGGAAGCTTGTTCTCCTGTAGTCGTCGCTGCCTGTAGCAAGCTTTCAGAGCAGGGGTATGGGTACTTTGAGGTAAAGCCCAAAATAGTTTTGACTCCTCGACGATTACAGTTAGGGATTTACAACAAATAAATTATCCAATCTTGTGGGGTGGGCAAAATGCCCACCCGTAGCCAAAGGCGCTCATCTTGCCCACCCCACAATCAGTACCTGAGTATTTTTTTGCAAGTCCCTGACAGCAGGAACGTCAATGTGCTGAACAGTTGGTATAAAGACTAAGAACGCTCGGTGTTGATGTAGACTAAGTTTTATTGATAAAAGTTTTCGCAATCCTGATGACCTCCTCAACAAATAGACTTTTTGCTTAAAGCTCAGAGAATTTTTCTCATCTGTCAAATTTCGGATATTCAGGATATGGTATTTAATTTTTTACTGGTAAATATTAAGTAGATAAATCCAGCAAAATCAGGATGCAAAAACCGATTTTTTGGTGTTAAATTTTGAGTATTGCCCGAATTTGTTGAATTAACTCAACAAACCCTTTATTTTTCGTGGCAATATTGTTTTAGGAGTGAATGTGAATACTATTTTTCTTCGTAAAGGTGTTTTTTGGTTGCCAACTATAGCTGCTCTTGCAGTCCTGAGTAGCGGCTTATCTGCAAGTGCCCAGACAGTGGACAAGGTGAGCAGTCAGCCATTAACCGACCCTTCCGCAACTGTAGCGTCTCCCAACGAGTTTACTACAGAAGTAGACACTGCAAGCCAGAATCTCTCTACAGAAACAACTCAAACATTTACAGTCACAAATTTAACTAAAGTACAGCAGTTGCCTAACGCTGCGATACAGAAAAACTCCAGTGTAACGCCTACACCTGTTCCAGGTACAGTTGCAACCTCATCTGCAATGCTTACTTCTGAGTTTGTACAACCGACTTCTCAAACTACTTCTCAAACTACTTCTCAACCATCTGCTCCCAGAGTGGCGCAATCGGATATTGATTTAGGTAGAACTACCCGTGGTGGCAGCAGCTATATTGGAGTCGCTGCTAACATTGGTTTGAATGGTGGGGACTCATCTTTGGGCGACGGTAACTTCGCGGTAGTCAGCAAAATCGGACTGACAAATTCTATATCAGTGCGACCCTCAGCCGTATTTGGGGACAACACCACAATTCTACTTCCGATCACCTACGATTTTTCCTTCAAGTCAGCAGATGCCTTTAGCGAACCGTTAGCGATCGCACCTTACGTCGGAGTAGGTGGAGCTTACAAAACTGGTGATGATTCGCAATTTGCCTTTTTGGTATCTGGTGGCATTGATGTGCCTCTAACTCCTCAATTTACTGCAACGGCTGCTGTGAATGCCGGGTTTTTTGATAAAACTGATGTGGGCTTGTTGTTTGGAGTTGGTTACAACTTCACTGGGTTTTAAGAGTTAGGAGTTAGGAATTAAACCTCGTCCATTTTGTAGGACTTACGCAAAACTACACACGGTAGGGGCAATTCATGTAGCTTTAGCTTCCCGTAGGGTATTGCCCCTACCTGAAAATCAGGGTTTCGGCTATTGTTTGCGTAAGTCCTGTTTTGAAACCTGGAGTAATGGGAGCATCTTGCTAAGATGCTCCCATTACTTTTAAAACTATGTCAAAATAAATGTGGTTTAGCAATGTTTCACTCATAACTCCTAACTCCTAACTTTCTACTTAGGGGTAACTTTGTCAATTACCTTAATTTTGCCATCGTCTCCGACTGTCCAAACATCGTATACACCGATGACATCGCCGTTAGCATCAACATCTACGTTGCCACTGGCTCCTTGGTAGTTAATCTTCTTACCATCTTTAAGTAACTTCAGTCCCTCGCAGACATCGGTAACTTCTGTGCCAGGCCCATCAGCAACTTCACGGATTTTGCTGGCTATACCAACGCCTGTATTTTCCTTAGCAGCTTGGGCTGCCAACGTCAATAAAGCAGCCGCATCCCAAGCTTGAGGAGCGTATTCCCCTGGCGCACCACCTTTTTTATCCTTCCACAGCTTGTTAAAAGCTTCAAGTGCTTTACCATTGGAACCAGGTACTGTACCGATCGCTCCAGTTAAAATATATTTACCATCACTTTCTTTGCCAACTTGTTCGGGGAAAGTAGGTGATTTCACCCCATCAGTAAGCAGAATTTGCACACCCTTGGCCACACCTTGTTGATAGGCGGCTTTCAGGAACAAACTACCAGTTTCAGCGTACAGTACAGCCAGGACTGCATCTGGCTTCCCAGCAAAAGCAGCAGCTGCTTCTGTATCAAATGTCTGGGCTTTCGCGTCGTAGCGAACAGGCTTATCTTTATTAACTATAGTTCC
The DNA here is from genome assembly GCF_036919815.1 of Nostoc sp. GTDB lineage: Bacteria > Cyanobacteriota > Cyanobacteriia > Cyanobacteriales > Nostocaceae > Nostoc. The sequence continues at coordinate 26,297 of NZ_JBALCE010000030.1, read as the reverse complement.
ACCCAATTTTTCAAAAGTTTGCACAAATGCTTTTTCAAAGCCCACGCCATAGTCGTTATTAATCACAACTGTAGAAACTCGCTTGAAACCTTTTTTTCTGGCAAGTTGAGCTAAAGCTAGTGCTTGGTAGGTATCGGGGGGAGCAGTACGCGCCCAAAAGCCTTTAAAGTCGCCTTTTTGCGCCTTTTCGGTAAATATGGGACTGGTACTACCAGGGGAAACCAGCATGACTTTATTCGGGGTGGCAATGGAGACTGCTGCACTAGAAACGCTACTGGCAAAGGAGCCAACTACACCTGCGACTTTATCTAAAGTTGCTAGTTTGGTCATACCGGCAGCACCAGATCTGGGGTCAGTTTCGTCGTCTACTTGCACCAAGGTTACAGGTTCGCCATTCACCCCACCGCAAGCGTTGACCGTATCGACCAGTAAAGGTACAGAACCTAGCATTTGCTGTCCCACAGAAGCCAAGTCGCCTGTTGACGGTAGCAGGGAACCAATTTTTAGCCCTTTAGCACTGCTTGTGGTAGTTGAGTTTGCCGCTGGGGTAGCGGTAGTTCCATTGTTAGCTGCGCTATTGGGGGTACTTGTATCACCACAAGCCCCTACTAGGAACCCAGTTGCTAGGGTCGCTATACTAAAGGTTAAGACCGCGCTAATATTTCGCATAGTTTACTTTCACTCCTCAGATATTTAGGAGCCTAAAAGTAAGATTCAAACTAGATTTGTAATTTAGCTGGATCTTATCAAGGCTCCAAAGGATAAATCATATCATCCATCTTTGGTAGTAAAAGTGTTTGCCTCGGCATTAGTACTTATTTTTTTACACAGAAGATACTCTGTGTAACAAAGGCTGGAAAACGGAGAGGGAGGGATTCGAACCCTCGGTACGGAGTTACCTGCCGTACAACAGATTAGCAATCTGCCGCTTTCGACCACTCAGCCACCTCTCCTGACTCACGAATAATAATGTTAGCAGTTTTGTTGGCAGGAGTCAATAGTCATTTGTCATTTTTCATTGGTCATTGGTTATTTATAAAAGACTAACGACTAAGGACAAATGACTAATTTTTTAAAGGACTTGCGATCGCATCCAAGCTACGGGCAAAGTGCGTAACTTTTTCCACTGTGGAACGTAAGCCCTCTGGCTGAATACATCGTAATTGTTGCGTTCAATCACCTCCAAAATCTGACCATATAGCATTGATGCTGCCCACACAGGCCAACGGGCATCGGATGCTAAATAAGTAATTCCCTGGTCGGATGTGCTATAGAATTGGCGGGCCCGGTCAATTTGAAAGCGCATCAGCGCCCGCCAACGCTCATCTACCACACCTTTGAAGAAATCTTGCTCGGTGTAGTTGAATTTTGCCAAGTCCTCAAGGGGAATGTAAATCCGTCCGCGTTTGGCATCTTCTCCCACATCCCGCAGGATGTTGGTGAGTTGATTGGCAATTCCCAGAGCGATCGCTTCTTCTGTGGGAACATAAGGTTGTTTGTTCTGATGCCACGGAGCTGTGTATATGGTGCTATCCACACCCATAACTGCTGTTGACATTAAGCCAACAGTGCCGGCGACGCGGTAACAGTAGAGGTATAACTCCTCAAAGGTTTCATAACGACTGCGATATAAGTCCATGCGCTGACCGGCAATCATATCCCGAAAGGGCTGAATGTCCATCGGAAAGCGCTGGAGGGTATCAACTAAAGCGACATCGTAATTTTCTAATGGGCGTCCCGCAAAAATCGATTCCAGCTGCTGTTCCCATAGGTCTAGGGTTTCTGGCGTGGTAATAGCAGATGCGGGTCCATCCACCAATTCATCTGTACGGCGACACCAAGCGTAAATTGACCAAATAGATTGACGTTTTACCGGACTCATCAGCAAAGTACCCAAATAAAAAGTCTTGGCATACTTTGCTGTGAGATGCCGACAAAGGTTGTAGGACTCGTCTACAGAGACCAGCGTTTTCATGCGCGGGGGGGAATCAGGCAGTTGCAGCATTCGTTGCGGGCGGTCGGGTGAGCGTTTGCAGGTTTGAGGAATTTGCTACCGGGAGAGCCTCAGAAATTGCCTGCGCTGTCAGCTTACCAGAAAGTACGGCACCTTCCATACTGCCTAAGTAGCGTTGCATGGTATAACTTCCGGCGAGATAGAAGTTGGCAATGGGCGTAACTTGTGCGGGACGGTACTGTTGACGACCAGGGGTCGCTTTGTAAACTGAACGCGGCGTTTTCACCACATGAGATTTCAGCAATGTTGCTGGATTGTCTCCCCCAAAATGGTCGGGGAAAAGTTTTTCCAACTCAGCAATCGTTGCAGCCACAATCTCCTCATCGGATTTGGCAATCCAATCTTTTGCCGGAGCTAGAACTAATTCCAGCATCGAGCGATTGGGGTTGGCGTATTCACGGCAGGTATTGCTCATATCAGCATAAACGCTCAGGAGGGGCGATCGCGAAAATAGCAAGTGATCAATTTCTGTCAGTTTCCGGTCAAACCACAGATGCAGGTTAATCACTGGTACGCCTTCCAAGCCTTCTAGCTTCTTGAAAAACTCCATTTGCTTCCAAGGCTTAGGCAAAATCACCTTCAAAGGGTCAACCGATATGGCAGATACATACACATCAGCCGTGAAAACTTCATCTTCTGCCCCATTTAACCCCCGAATCAAGTACGCTTTCACCGTGCCATCGGCGTTGAGCAAAATCTCTTTTAAGGGAGCATTCAACCGCACTTCCCCGCCGCGTTCTGTGATGTAATCTACAATCGGGCTGCATAGCCGTTCTGTGGGAGAACCATCCAAAAATGCAATCTTGGAACCATATCGTTCTTGCAGAAAGCGATTCAGTGCAGTTAACAGAATCGTTGCCGAAACTTCATCAGGATTGATAAAGGTGAGCGCTTTACAGGCGGCGATAAAAACGTCACTAGTTACCCGCTCATCAACACCTTGCCTTTTCAACCATTCTAAGAAGCTGTACTTGTCCATGTCTTCAACATACTTTTGACCCCGAACCACTGCGGGAAGTAAGCCAATTGCAAATCGAATCTTCTGCTCCCAAGTCAACATATCTTTGTTGCGAAGAATCGACGCAATCACGTTGAAAGGAGATGGAATATCTGGAACATCAAAACGTGATAGTGTCCCAGGCTTGTCTGGTTGATTAAAAATCAGCGTATGCTGTTTCCACTGGAGTCTGTCCTCAATGCCCAACTCTTTGAGCAATTGCAGCATATTGGGATATGCCCCAAAAAAGGCGTGTAACCCGGTTTCGTACCAGTCGCCGTCAGAGTCTTTCCACGCCGCAACTAGACCACCCAGTACGTCCCGGCTTTCCAAGACAATGGGAGTGTGACCTGCGTCTGTGAGATATTTCGCGCAGGAAAGTCCTGCTAGACCAGCACCCGCGATCGCTACTCGCATTTAACCTTAATGCCCTTCAATATTTCTTAATGGTTTTGTCGTTCTCATTATACGTTGCAATCTGTTACATTTGGCAGTTATTGTGCGATCGCTTCCCCAAAAAACTTTTGCCAAAGGAAATTTTACCGCCGCGCACCTACCCAATCAAATTGCCAATACCATTATTGGCAATGGATTTGCGGTGAGTATTTCATCTAGATTTATATGCAGCAGATTTAGGGAAACAAAAGTAATTCCTTTGACTGAAAATAGCTAATATAAAACCAAGAATAAAAAACCTAGCTTTGAAAACTTTCTGCTCCCCATAAGGGTGTAGGATAAAAATCTCTGTCCTCTAGCTTGAACAACCCAGTTGTTTACCACACAACTTATAGGTAAAAGATTATGGGTGTATCGCAGGAGTTAAAACGCTTTGGACATCACCTGATTTTAGGTATTTCCGGCACTACATTAAGCGATGACGATAAACTTGCACTCAATGAATTGAGACCGATTGGGGTGATCTTTTTTGCTAAAAACTTTTTGGATGGCACCCCATATCAGGTTTGGCTGGAAAGCTTCAAGGATTTGAACAGCCAAATACGAGAATATACTGAACGTGATTTAATGTTCATAACTCTGGATCATGAAGGAGGTCGTGTAATTCGTACACCACTGCCAATTACCCGCTTTCCTCATGCCTTGTTGCTGCGATCGCACGCCCACGAAGTAGGAAAAGCCACAGCAGTAGAACTTAAATCACTGGGAATCAATTTATCTTGGGCACCTGTAGCAGATATTTTTTCCCATCCCCACAACCCTGTGATTGGACCTCGCGCCTTTGGTAACACTCCCGAAACTGCTGCCAAAGGTGCCCGTGACTACTATCTTGGACTTCGAGATTCAGGAATTTTGGGATGCGCCAAGCACTTTCCCGGACATGGAGACACCAGCAAGGACTCTCACATTGAGCTACCAATACTTAATTTAACCCTAGAAGACCTGCGACTTCGAGAACTTATACCTTTCAAAGCCCTAATCGAAGTACAGATTCCTTTGATTATGACTGTCCATATTTTATTTCCCAAGATAGATCCTAATGTGCCAGCAACGCTTTCCCAGACTATGCTCAAAACCATACTTAGAGAGGAACTTGGCTTTGAAGGAGTAGTTGTATCTGACGACTTGGATATGAAAGCGATCTCAGATATGTTTATTAAAGCTGGTACTGTGGCGCGGTCACTTAATGCAGGCTGCGACTTGTTTATTGTCTCACGCAATATCAACTCATCATCTATAGAAAGAACTTATCAGATTGCTGAAGATTTTATCGATTCCCTCAATAAGGGTAGCTTAGACGAATCACTAGTGGAGGCAGCCAGAGAAAGAATTGAGAAACTACTGGCAGTAACACCGCAATATCCCATACATACTTTGGATAAAGATATATTATTGCAACATGCTCAACTAGCGATCGCTAGTTCCTATTCATAATGGGTGGTATAGGGGTCGAACCTATTTCTGCAAGTTAAGAGCTATCTGCACAGTCGTTATGCCAACTACCCTAGTTAATTTAAATAAAGAAATGAGCGGCTGCGATCGTATGACATCCCAAAGCTTGTAACACCAATGCTAGATATAAATCCACCTGGGAGGTACTGCCCCTCCTATTTCTGTGTTATCAGCACAGCGCCTCGCTTTTCGGCTTCAGGTGGAAAAGAGGAAGATGGAGAAATCGTAGCTTGCTTCCCGTAGGGTACCCCCACAGTTGCCCATACCCGGGTTTTCAAGACCAGTTGCTGTCCATTCAGCAGCATCTTTCATTCAGGGGTGTCTGACGGGACTTGAACCCGCTATGACTGGTTCCACAAACCAGCGCCTCGACCACTTTGGCTTCAGACACCATCAGTGGAATCAATGGGAATTGAACCCATAACCTCCTGCTTGCAAGGCAGGCGCTCTAGCCATTTGAGCTATGACCCCATCAAACAAGTAAAAAGAACAAAGTAAAAAGAAAGAGAAATAATTAAATTCTTTCTTTTGACATTTGACATTTGACTTGTTTAAGCGGGAGTGGTAGGACTTGAACCTGGAATCTTCGCCTTCAAAGGGCGCTATGTTGCCAATTACACCACAGGGCTTTATTGCCAGGGCAGGGTTTGAACCTGCAACCTCATCGTTCAGAGCGATGCGACTTACCAATTCGTCCACCCGGCAATGAATGGCTGCCTCAGTAGGACTCGAACCCACAACCGCGCGGTTAACAGCCGATTGCTCTACCATTGAGCTATGAGGCAACGAAGCGCCCCAGGTCGGAATCGAACCGACGACCTCCTGTTCTTGTCTTTCAGACACGCTACGCGAACAGACAGGCGCTAACTACCAACTGAGCTACCGGGGGATAAGGAGGATGTATTCAGTGGTTTTGATGAGTGCAAACTTAGAACTTTTTTCGTTTATTGCCTCTACTGCGATGGTTTGCAAGTAAAAGCAGCTTTGTTGACTGGGGACTCTGGTTTATTCCAACGCCTGTCCTTTAGTTGTATGTAGAAGATCATTTTGACGCTTGCGAAGCTTTGTCTATCGCCTCACTACATTTATGCTACAAAATACTACAAGATGTGTCAAGGGGTTTCAGAAAGTTTTTTTGAAATTGTCTAGAAAAGCTGCTGCACTTGGATTTGAACTTGCTAATCGCTCTGAAAAGTCAAACTACAGTTATGATTGGGTGAGTATTTAAAAGCCTGACGTGACAGACAACTACCTCAAGCGACAAAAGATAATTAGTGTTGTTGCGATCGCCTCTACGATTACAGCTTGTAGTATTGCCCCAGGCACTTCCCCACAATTGGGGTTGAACAAGCCTTTAAGCAAAATCCATACTGCACAAGGTCAAGATCATCCAGCAAATGGCCAAATTAATGCTCAACTACCGCCATTAGCGAAAGTAGAAAACCTTACCTTTACAGTCCCAGCTAAATTTCAGGGAAAAACAGTTTATCAGGTGCATCTCAGGAACAACGAGAAGGTTATTGCTCTAGGTATTGATGATGGTCCCTGGCCAAAGACAACCCTAGAAATGCTGGATATCCTGAAGCAAAATGATGTTAAGGTGACATTCTTTTGGGTAGGACAAGCTTTGCAAGCAAATCCTGACTTAGCCAAGCGTGAGGTAGCCGAGGGACACGCCATTGGGAACCATACTTGGCATCATTGGTATCGGCGAATGGATGAAGCCACAGCCAAGAGTGAAATTGCTCGCACAGCTGACCTGATATACAAGACTACAGGAGTCAAAACTGCTCTGTTTCGTCCTCCTGGAGGCGTTTTAAACAATGGACTAGCCGCTTACGCCAAAAGCCAGAAGGACGCTGTAATTATGTGGTCAGTAACTTCTGCTGATACTGATCCTCACGCCAAACCGCAAGCATTTGTAAATAATGTCCTGAAAGGCGCAAAACCAGGTTCTATTGTTTTGATGCATGATGGCGGCGGCGATCGCCACAGAACTATAGAAGCATTGCCACAAATCATTAGCGGACTCAAAGAGCAAGGCTACCGATTTGTGACAATTCCCGAACTTCTAAAAATGGGACAATAGGTGAGAAATTCTACTCACCTTACTGTTTATTCGCTCATTACAGAAGCACTGCTCTCTTGAGCTTCCTGCCAAAGTTTGTGCAAAAAGAACTCAGCGCGATCGCTGATAGTGGTGACAAACACACCTACAGCATCCTTATAACTCTCAGATAGCCAAGAACCCCGCAGGGTGACTTCCATATATTCAGCATCGCAGGCACAGAGGGCAATGATTCCTCTGTCATCTCTTTTTACCTCAGCCCTGAGTACTTCTACTCCTGGCAAATCAATAGGAAGCAAAAAGGCAGCGGTATTGGGTTGAATGCACAAACCTTGCCCAACTCGCAGGGATAAAATCACTCGCTGTGCTACCCATTCTTCAAGCGACAGAGTGACACATTCCAAATCAAAGCTACTTTCAGTGTAAGTTAATTTCAGCATTCCTTATGCTCTCCTGTTATTCCAGGCTTCCTTGCATATCTATCCAAAACTGTTCAGCAAAAGAAATCGCGGGGTGAATTGGTGCTTTTGGCTTGGTACGCAGTTGCATACCAGCTTCAAACAGGGTGCAATCACCTTTACCGGAGTTACATTTTTCACAAGCTGCGACTACGTTATCCCAAGTATGAGAACCGCCTTTAGAACGCGGCATCACATGATAAGAGCGTTAGATGTTTGCCGCTACCGCAATATTGGCAACTGTGATGATCTCGTCGCAACACTTCCCGGCGATTCACTGGCGGAACTTTCCACATCCGCTCATTGGAAGTGATTGTCAAGCGAATGTGTTTTGGTACATCAATTACCAAAGTGGGTGAGTGAACTCGCCATCCGCCTTCTGTGGTAAAACCCAGAGGTTGGGCTTTGTTGCTTACTAACAGCACAATCGCCCGCTTGATATTCACCTGACACAGTGGCAAGTAATTTTGCGAAAACACCACCACAGATTGCTCTAACACTTGCATTGCGATCGCGCCGCGCCTGGTTCGCGCAGCGTCTCGCAGAGAAGATATCGTCACAGCTTCACTCCTTATAAAAAAACCCCCGCTTCGTTTCGGTGAAGCGGGGGTTAGAATTGACCGGAAAATTTTCTGGTCTCATGTTGGTACAGTATTTCTTTGCCTGTACCCCCCGCTTTTTTGATCTAGTTGTGGTTTTGCAATCAACGCATTAATGCTGAGATGTCTAAAATCATAATTACCCTCTGTGATTTGCCGATGATTTCGGCTACCATCGCCCATAAATAAATACTCCACTCCCATAGCAGCCGATTCCCAACCGGCTCGGCAATTGGTAGCGCACAAAGATGTAGAGATGGGGTAAATGGATTTCACAGAAAATTTCACCTATTGAACATTCCTTTAAACATACTACACTTGTATTACTGTCCTGTCTATACTTTTAAGGAGAAAAAGTGATGCATACGATCGCTCGCACCCCAACGACCGATATGGAAGTTACCAGCATCCGCTTAGAGCGGGAACTCAAAGATAAGCTCAAAGAAATAGCTGGGAATCAGGGATATCAAGCTCTGATCCGAGATATCCTTTGGAATTATGTCCAGCAAAAATCAGGTGAGTGGAAGCCTCGATTTTCCCGAGCCGACATTCGAGCTAGCATAGCTGCCACAGCTCAACAAGAAGAACGCTGTGTACTCACAGGTCAACTAATTCAACCCCAACAACCGATGTTGTTAGGACTGACCAGGAATGGCGATATGGTTCCTCTGAGTGTCGAGAGCTTGGCTGGATAGTCTTATATTCAGGCAATGCAGCTCAGTTATTAGTAATAATAATTGGGCTGCATTCAAAATTTAAGTTTAATTAATATTTTACTGAGAGTTACGGAGATTAAAGAGTAACTTGTTAAACTTACTCATTTCAAAAAAAACGTAACAAAACTTTATGAAATAAATTAAATGAATTAAGTAATTTTACATGAAATTCAGGGCAGTTTTCCTGTAAATCGAGAGGAATTACGGTTTATGTATACTTACAGATAGGATAAAGTTAAGAAATTATTTCAATATAGAGCAGTCAAAAATAAGCTAACTGAAGCAGTTATAGGATATCTTAAGGATTCTATTACTTATGTAGCACTGTAGCAATTTGCTTGATACAGTCGGACTTGTCCATCTGAGATAGAAACCGGCTATAACAGGTGAGAGAAAGTAGTTATACAAGATTTATTAATTATCAAGGTGTAACAACACAGCTAACAGTGAAGAATATGCCAAGAGGTTGGGTCCAAAAACAATGGTGTTATTATCCGAGGGCGTGCCAAGAATGAAAAAGCCTTTATCGTCGCCGCCACATTACGTCGATGAGACAGTTCCACTACAAGCTTACCAAGGGAAGCTGATGCAGCACCACAAAGAATCTGCCAGCCAGTTGGTACAAAAGATTAACCAAATTATTGTCAATGGCTCGGCGACGGCATTGATGCTGCAAGATATTGCCCAATTGCTAGGAGTTGTCTTTCAAGTAGATTGTTGCTGCTTGGTTTCAGTAACCGATAAGACATCCGAGGATGCGACTACTACTAATTGGTGTGCTGATGAGTATTTAGGGTTGCCACCAGAAGAGATGTTTTCAATGGAACAGTTGCTTATGCAGTCGCCAGTGCTGCAATGTGCTGCCCAACCATTGATTATTGAAGACATTTCCCTGATTCACAACAGTCTGGTAATTGGTTGTCAATATTTGCCACTACCGATAAAAGCAGTTTTGGCAATTCCCACCCGATTTGGTGGCAATAACAATGGGGTGATTAGTCTGATTAAATTCCAACCTTATGATTGGAGCGAATCAGAAAAACAATTGCTCAGAGAAGTGGAGTTGGCTTGCGCGATCGCTTTTTCGGCAGTGGCACAAGCCCAGCTAATTGCTTATCAAGAGCAATATCTGCAAAAAAGCAATCAGTATCAAAACTTGATCAAGAAATTAACTATACTAAGTCGTAGCCACTTGGAGCTTAATCAAATGCTCCAGTTAGTTATCGACTCGACTGCCGAATGTCTACAGGCAGATCGCGGTTTGCTTATACAACTAAAATATACAGATCCACCATCTAGGACTCAAGCTAAAAAACAAATTCCGAAAGCGAAAGCTACGGTGATCGGTGAATGGGCTAGGGAAACGCCAAGTTCCAGCGCTAGTAAACTAGACACCTTAGATAAGTCTTTCTTGGTTTCAGACTGTGGTTTATGCCAGCGTGCCTTCATGGATTCTGGAAAAGCGGTAATCTTCCATAACTATACAGAGCAAAACGATACCTCGACAGCTAGTCCATTATTTGCAATAGAGGAATTGCCAGCAGTGCTGTTAGTGCCATTACAAAGTCAAGGTAAAATTTTAGGATTTTTGGTGCTACAGCAAGCTGTGATTCGCAGTTGGCAACCAGCAGAATTAAATCTTGTGGAAATGGTTTGTGCCCAAGTGAGTAACGCTATAATTCAGTCACAGACATTGCGCCAAGTGCAAACTTTGGTAGAGCAGCGGACGGCGGAACTCACCAGTAGTCTGAAACTCCAGCAAAAATTGCATGAAAGAACACGCCAGTATGTTGAGCAACTGCGGAAACTTAACGAACTCAAAGATGAATTTTTGAGCAACATGAGCGATCGCTTGCGTTATCCCCTGACAAATATGCTGATGTCAATTCGGAACTTACGTTTGCCAGGAATAGCACCAGAGCGTCAGGTTAAATACTTGGAGATCCTAGAGCAGGAATGTTCAAAGGAAATCAACTTGATTAATGACTTGTTGACACTCCAAAAGCTAGAGTCGCCCCACGAAGCCCCACAATTAAAATTTATAGATTTAAATACTAGAATCCAGGATATAGCAGCATCTTTTGAGAAAAAACTCGCAGAGAAGGGATTAAAGATTTCTGTAGATTTACCAGAGGATTCGCTAAAACTGCAAACTGAACTGGAGAGTTTTGACCGCATTCTCCAAGAGTTGTTAACTAATGCTTGTAAATACTCAGAGCATGATACCATCGTCCACTTACAAGCCTTTCACCGAGTTGATCAGCAAATTGATCAAGTTATCATGAAGGTAACGAATACAGGACGTGCTATTTCCGAAGAAGAAGCCACCTACATCTTTGACAAGTTCCGTCGCGGCAAAGGGCGCTGGACTCCAGGAACTGGCTTGGGACTTGCTCTAGTCAAGTCTTTAGTGCAGCATTTGAATGGAGCGATCGCTGTTGAAAGTCTCCCAATCTCGGATTCTGAACAGAGCGAAATTTGCTTTACCCTGAGTCTGCCGCAATTTTCTGACGAAAGCAAACCATAATTCTGAAAGTGACTAAAAAACAGAACATCACAGAGAACCCTGATTTCCCTTCTCACACTGATAACACGAAGCTAGAGGAAGATTTACCTACTCATGCATTTCCTTTGTCAGCTAAGGTAGAAGTTGAAATTGAGAAAATAGCAGAGCGGCAGCGGCAAATTAGTGCTAAAGTCCAAATTCCTCACCCAGTGGAACAAATCTGGAAGGTTCTGACAGATTATGAAGCTTTACCTAACTTCATCCCTAATCTTTCCCAGAGTCGTCTAATCGAGCATCCTAATGGTGGTATTCGACTGGAGCAAGTAGGCTCCCAGCGCTTACTGAATTTTAACTTTTGTGCGCGGGTAGTTCTGGATCTGGAAGAATTCTTCCCTAAAGAAATCAATTTCCGTATGGTTGAGGGAGATTTTAAAGACTTTTCTGGTAGCTGGTGCTTAGAGCCTTATTCCCTCGGTGAGTATATAGGAACAAATCTCTGCTATACAATTCAAGTTTGGCCTAAACGCACTATGCCAGTGACAATCATTGAAAATTGCCTGAGCAAAGATTTGCGGTTAAATCTTCTGGCTATTTATCAACGTGTAGAAGAGTTAGCCAGCAAACAAGCTTGAGTGTAGTTCAACTATTATTCAGAGGTAATCCTAAATGATAGTTTTGCTTCCTAGATTTCGAGTAAAAAAGCTTTTGCTTTTTATTCTTTTTAAGTACCCCCAGGGGAATTCGAATCCCCGTTACCTCCGTGAAAGGGAGGTGTCCTAGGCCTCTAGACGATGGGGGCATCGGACTCAGACCTTTTATAATGTAACGAATTTCCTGGCTGTTGTCAACAGGTTTTGCCAAAAAAAGTTTGTGGCAGCTAAACTAGGTGGAAGCAAAAGCTTGAAGAGGATAGAAAGATATGGAGACACAAAGAAAAGTCCGTAGATGCTTATCTGGGAAGGCGCATGCGATCGCGTCCGGTGCTGAGAACTTCCAGACCCGCTCAGATAGAAAAAGCGCTGAATTCAGCAAGGGACAAAGGGTATGATGTTGTACCCTGTAGAGTTAATATCTACGGTTTTTTACAAAAGATTTTGAAATAAATCGCTCAAAATCTACAACATGGAAGCATCTTTTGAAATCACCCTACAGATGGCGATCGCTGTCCTTGCAGGCATTAGCGCTCAGGTGCTGGCTGCATACTTTCGCATACCCAGCATTGTCTTGTTATTGCTATTGGGCATCCTCTTTGGCTCTGATGGTTTAGGACTGTTACATCCGCATTTGCTAGGCACTGGACTAGAAGTTATTGTCGCCCTAGCAACGGCAATAATTTTGTTTGAAGGCGGACTTAACTTGGATCTGCGAGAGTTAGGTAGAGTTTCAGTCAGCCTGCAATTGCTTGTGACTCTAGGAACGCTGATCACATTGCTTGGTGGGAGTATGGCAGCCCACTGGCTGGGTGAATTTCCCTGGAAGATAGCTTTTCTCTATGCTTCCATAGTTGTGGTTACAGGTCCAACGGTCGTTGGCCCTTTGCTCAAACAAATCAATGTAGATCGGCAAGTGGCAACACTTTTGGAAGGAGAAGGGGTTTTAATTGACCCTGTAGGAGCTATCCTCGCCTTCGTTGTCCTCGATACCATTTTGAGCGGCGATACTGACCCGATAAATGCGATCGTTGGTTTGCTTATACGGCTGGCTGTTGGTGCGGCAATTGGTGGTGCTGGCGGTTATCTGATGAGTTTGATTTTCAAACGCGCCGATTTTCTGTCATTCGAGCTAAAAAACTTAGTGGTGTTGGCGATACTTTGGAGCCTGTTTGCCTTATCGCAAATGATCCGCAGTGAATCTGGAGTAATGACAACAGTAGTTGCAGGAGCAGTCTTTGCTAACTCCTCAGTCCCAGAAGAACGTTTATTACGGAGCTTTAAGGGTCAGCTAACAATTCTCAGTGTCTCGGTGCTATTTATCTTATTAGCTGCTGACCTATCCATTGCGAGTGTGTTTGCTTTGGGTTGGGGTGGTTTATTCACCGTTTTGGTACTAATGTTTGTGGTTCGCCCAATTAATATCCTGTTGTGTACCTGGAACAGTCACTTAAACTGGCGACAGAAATTATTTTTAAGCTGGGTTGCTCCTAGAGGAATTGTTGCCGCCTCCGTAGCTTCTTTTTTTGCGATTTCACTGACACAGCGCGGCATTAACGGTGGTGATTCCATCAAAGCTTTAGTATTCCTGACAATTATCATGACTGTTGTCTGCCAAGGGCTAACTGCCGGCTGGATTGCTAAATGGCTGCAAATCACCTCCAAAGAGGCAACTGGGGCAGTGATTGTGGGTTGTAATCCCTTGAGTCTTTTGATTGCCCGATTCTTTCAAGAAAGAGAAGAAAACGTGGTGATGATTGATACTGACCCCCAATGTCTTGTGCAAGCTGAGGCGCAAAATCTGCGGGTTATTGCCAGCAGTGCGCTGGATGCTGCTGTTTTGGAAGAGGCAGGACTTGCTTCTATGGGCACTTTTTTGGCGATGACAAGTAATGGCGAGGTAAATTTTGTTTTGGCTCAACGAGCAGCTGAGGAATTTAATCCGCCGCGTGTCTTAGCTGTTTTCCCCCGTGATCCGCAAGCGACTACCTCCGTTAGTAATAAAGTTAATCAAGCTTTTATCCCAGACTTAGCGATTAAAACTTGGAATGAATATCTGAATGATGGGCGAGTCAAGTTGGGAACAACCACACTAAATGAGTCGGAATTTTCCACTCAATGCGATCGCATCCAAGAAATGATTCGGACTGGGTTGTTGATACCGCTATTGGTAGAACGAGAAGAACGCTTACAGGTAATGCCAGCTAATCAAGATTGGGAAGTTGGCGATCGCATTATTTATCTGTTGTATGATCCCAGACCTAGCCTGTTAAAACGTTTATCTGGTGCCACCCAATCCACTCCCCTCTCTCTAGAAAAGTTGCCAGAGGTTGAAGACCTATCCCTGAGCAAATTTTAGATTTTGGGTCGCACCTTTGGTGCGTTTACAGCGCAACTTGGATTTTGGATTGAAGGAAAAATCTATAGGACTTAGGCAAAATATCTCTCAAACTCTGATTTCTCTGTGTCGCGCCAGTTGCTATAAACTCCTCCACCCCCGCTACGCACTGGCTTCTCTGCGCCTCTGTGGTAGCCTGCGGCAAGCCGAAGCGTCTACGTTATTCCGTAACTTGTGCGTAAGTCCTAATCTAAAATCTAAAATTGAATGACTCCTAACTCCCAACCCCTAACTCCGCTTGATACATTTGCCATTCCTGCCACACTAAAGCTGATAAATTTACGATCGCCAGAATTAGTGTCACCACCGAAATCAGATAACTGTGTATTGTGTAAAGGTGTTCGACGGTAATTGTGTTAATCGCTCCACCGCCAGTCAGGATCTCGCGCAGTTGCCCACCAATAAAAGGAATAGCTTCGATGGTTCCTAACTCAATGCTAAAACGCCAGTATCCTTCCTGAGTCCAATCTAAAATCATCGCACTCCAATCCAGCCCGATCGCACTTAGAGTCAACAAAATCCCACTAATCCAAGCAGCCAGCCAACTCTTGCGAAATTGCCGACCTAAAAACATCACCACAATTTGAATTAAGGCGATCGCAATTATCGCATTACCAGCAATATCATACGCTCTGCGAAACAACCAGCCGTATGGCAGTTGTGTATTAATCATCTTTAAGGAGTTATAAGCTCCGCCTGCTGTCGGTTCATAATAAAAAGCAAGCAAAACTCCGGTAGATACATAAATTAAGCACAGAGTCAAAATCACGACTGATAATATCGTCGCTATTCGTCGCAAAATCCTATCGAACTGGGTGCTTTGCATGGCTCACCCCTCCTGTTCTTAACTAAGTATTTATTCTTATTACAATTTTAGCTAAGAAATATTAATAAATGTTGCATTTCTCAGAAAAAGAGCAAGTTTTTTAAATCAAATATTGCACCCAAGCTTTTAAAGGTTCTGCTGAACCATACCAAATCCCCGGACTTCTGGGAGAATGCCTCACACCTTCAATCACCAGATTTTCTGCTCCCTCCAAATGAGCAGCTTCAATGGGCGTGATTCCATCTCCCCAAGTGTTACCCTTACCACAGGTTAGTTGGTAACTACTGTAAGCTAACCAGCTACCGCGCCGCCTTTCTCCAAAGATAGTTTTGCCAGCCACACAAACGTAACGAACGTTTTTGTAAAAAGCTCCTGGGTAGTTATTCGTGACAAAATCTAGATTGGAGCGCGTCCAGCGTTCTTGGCTAATGTGGGGTGTACCCAAGGTGATGAGAGTCGCAATCAGGGGATGCGCTTTCCAGATCAATGGTTTGACATCACCGCCTGCTAAATAGGGCTTTTCTCCCATGTAGATGCGGGATATCCAACCTCCGGCTGAGTGACCAATCAAGTTAATTTGAGTAGCATTATGTTGCTGCAATGTATCCTTGATTGTGCGATCGAGTTGTTGCAAAATCCGGGTTACTGGTCTTCCTCCAATACTGGGTAGCCAGTCACGCCGTCGTAATGGTACTGTAACTGTGGGGAAATCTAACTGTTGTAGGGATTGTTCTAGTTGGCGGTAAGCGATCGCCGTTTCTAGATATCCAGGTAAAATAACTGTCGGTAAGGGCATTTTGAATTTGGGATGCAATAACTGAGGGTTTGAACTTTTTTGACAAAGAAGTAGTCAGATTCAGAAGCTAGAATTGCGATCGCCTGATTGACTCCTTTTATCAAAACCTAAATAGCTTTGGTAGGGTTTAGGGCTAGAATGTCAACAAAATTGTACAATTTGCAACAGTTTTCGGGGCTGCTAATGTGATAGTATTTTCACATAGGGACTAGTCTGGGACAAGCAAGTGTACTATCTGCCACAAAAGCCTAGTTAACTGGAAAACAGTAGAAAAACAAGGCAAGTTCAGCAGATTTTGTGATGTACTTAAACTTGTGTGTTTACTTAAAGTTTATAAATATCCCAGATATTAAATGTAATTGTGTGCGTCATCAAATAAAAAATCAAAAGTAATAATTTTTAGCAAGCTTAAATTGGAAGATATGATAGAGCGTCATTGATCAATCAAAAACTTGAATAAATGGCAATTTTGGCGTTTTGATTGCCAGCATAGGAAGTTATTATTTCCTTAGAGGGAAGCATCTTTTGCAAGATATTGCAATCAAGAGAAAATCGCTAGTAAACTGCAACTGAGCCGAGTGAACGATAACAGTTATGTCTTACGTCTCCCTACTGAAAAATATACCAGAAATCTTAAGCCAGCCAATTGGGATCGCAGCTATAGCCTCTCTTGGCATCCACGGTGCGATCGCGATGATTGTGCCATTGATGCCGATGGATTCTAGCAAACCCAAAGAAACATCATCATCCAAAACAGTCGGACTTGTGGAATTGAGTCAAGCCGATCAAAACCGTTTGCCGCAAACCACACCCCAAGTTGCTTTACAAAAATTACCTCCACTAGTGGCACTTTCTCCTCCAAACTTTAGCGCCCCAACTGGATTGTCCCAATTGGCACCACCGCCATCGAGTCAGCTAGTACTGCCCCCGCTACCCCCATCATCGAATAGCTATCGGGTCTCTTCCTTACCTCCAAGGCAGTCTTTGCGGATGATTCCTAGTGAAAATTTGCGATTTGACCCCTCGAAAGTTGACAGTTCTAAATTCAATAGCAGCGCCAAATTCTCTCCATCAGTTCCTCTGAATAACAACGCTAAATTCTCTCCATCAGTTCCTGGTTTTAATAATAGTGACACCAAATACGAGCCATCTAAGCCACTAGCTTTAAATAGGTTGCCAGAATTGCAGTCGCAGAAAATACCTGATGATATTCTGCAAAATGCCCAACCTTCAAACTTATCTGACATTAGCCCGATTGCAACAGCACAGGGAAATAGAAGTTTACAGATGACGCAACCGGGTAATGATCGGTCTAGAATGGGTCAAAATCGGCTGATAAATTCTCTAAAACAAGCTCCCATGTCTGGGGATAGCTTAACCCTAGCTAGGGGAACGACGCTCAGGACACCCAGTTTATCGGGAAAAGGAAGTGATCTGGCCATCGCGCAGCTAGACTCCTACGCAAACCTGAGAAAGGAAGTCCAGCAACAATATCCTAACGCTCAACAAAAACCAGTCATCCGCCAAACATTACCCACGAATAAGCCGAATCTTCAAGGTGCTGTTTTGGGTGTATTAGTGGTAGATCGTGATGGTAAAGTCTTAGATATTAAGTTTCAAGACAAGTTAGTTTCCCCGGAACTGGTTGTTAAAGCAAGGGAATACTTCAACAAGCAATCCCCCAAGGGAGATAAACAGATTAGTTCCTATCCATTTAACCTCGTTTTCCAAAACAACATTAGTAACATTACTGGAATTACTCAAGAGCAAAAGCCCACGTTATTATCTGTACCAAGAATCAATAGCAATCAGCTTACGCCTTCACCAGTAGCTACTTTTAAAGCATTACCTGATCTGCGAATCAGAAATAACCAGATTACGCCTTCATCGGCAGCTACTACTTCCGATCTGTTATTGCTGCCGAGAGTCAATAATAGTCAGCCTACGCCCTCTGCTGAATCGAAGCAAAAATTAGTAGAACGATTGCGCCAAGTGAAGCAAGACAGACAAAACTCTAATTCAGAAAAATAATCGCCAATGGTGATTTTGGATTGAGAAACAAGTTAAAAACGATGAATGATAAAAATTGTAAATTTATCATTCATCTTTGAAGTATCCTTTTTAGCAGTTGACGAACTGGCGATCGCTAGTTCGTCAGATATACAGCGCTTACGGCTATTAGTGAATACAGTTTTTCTACCTGCCCCTCTGCTATCATAGCTTTCAGCTTTGAGGATGTACCTCATAGCTGCCGGAAGTGCTGTATAACTAACTTTGAAGTTCGTTAAGTAAGTTATACCTAATAAATACATTTAGGTATTTCCAATAAATAAATTCTCCAATGTTGTGGCTTGGGCATCTGGCCTAAGCCACAACAAGTATGAGATTATAGCTACTTTAACCAGCCTTGTTCTGCATTCTGAAAAACGTAAGCAGCTACCTCCAGAATCTCCTCAGGACTTAACTTGCTTTTAAAAGCAGGCATGGCATTTTTACCATTTTGGACTTGGTGGATAATCGCCTGGATTGAGTCGCGATCATAATTTTCTAGGTACTTTGATAATGCTTCCTTTTTTAAGTTTTTCTGGCTAATCAGGATGTTACCGCCACCTATATGGCAAGAAGCGCAGTTAGCCTGGAAAATTTTAGCACCGGTGGATGTTTCGGCAGCTAGTGCTGGACTAATGAATGTGAATTTGAATAGGGCGATCGCTAACAGTAGAATAAATAAAAGTATTCTCAAGAAAATTTCCTCGCAACAAGGCTCCAGCCAGAGTATAAACGCGATTCGCCCCGGATTAAGTCAAATTTGATCAAAAGTGGCGGTAACAAGTTCACCCCTCCATCGCCACAGGTTAGTTAGCGTCTTAGGCGGGGATAGGACTCGTTACCGCTATTTATCCATTGTGTGCGTCACTCAAGTGGCGTGTTGCTATGAACTAATTTGACTGAGAAATCATCTTGTGTCAAATAACGGTGTTTCTAGCCTTCGACAGTGATTGTACCAATCATGCCAGCACCACGGTGAGGTTCACAGTAGAAAGTGTAGTCACCAGCAGCAGCGTCTGCGGGGAAAGTGGTTGTTTCCTTTTGACCAGGACTCATAAGCAACTTCTTATGAGACAGAGATTTCGCTAAATCGGCGCTCTTAGTGGGGTTTTTAGCAGCATCAAACACAACATTATGGGGGGGAACTTTGTTGTTCACCCATTCAACTGTGTCGCCTGCTTTAATGGTCAACTTTTTCGGTTCAAATGCTAGCATTCCTTTATCGCTACCCAATTTCACCTGGTAAGTTTCAGCCGCAGCGCTGGGAGTAAAAACAGCGAAGCTGCTAACAACTAAAAGGATTGTCAACACAGCTAAACTAAAACGTCGCCAGCTTGCCGAAATCAATTTCATGGCTCTCTCCTAACAAACAATTTTTTCTTCCTTTCTCATTTTAAATAAAATCAACGCCAAATATGACAATCTGTCATAGATACATTTTTTTTTCAGAATGGGGAGTAATTTATTGCAAAAAGCTGTGCAATCAGTAATAAATAATCGACTGATATAGCACAAAAAGCGTGTGATTTAAGGTAAAGATTAAAATCAGGATTTTTATTTTTTCTTTGGGAATATCCTGGTTTTTCCTAAATTTTTTGTCTCCCAACCAGGAACATTTTGTGGTGCTGTGAGAACGAAAGCAGCTAAGCTTTGGTGAAAATTGGGGAATGGGGAATGGGGAGTGGGGAGTAGGGAATTGGGACTGAATTCTTCCCTATGCCCTATACCCTATGCCCTATACCCTATTCCCAATGACTCAGTTTCGGGATTTAGTAATAGATTTTTCCGCCTCCCCACTTAGTACCAACGATTTTGGGTTGTAAGAGAATATGACCGGCGATCTCCTCCAAGTTGTCATCCGTCAGATTTCGCATTGTTGTGAAAATATCTGCGCTTTTGATACTGGGGTGAATTTCGGAAATCTCTTCTTCCCCGTCGTAAGTAGTGGGATTTTTCAGGTAATCCACCAAGCCATCAACGTTGTTACGGTTGGGTTTTGCCAGTGCTAGATCCTCTGGAGCGAGTCCCACGTTCTGGTTTGTCTTGGTAACTCCCCCTGCATGACATTGGGCGCAAGCGAAATTAAATAAGCGTTTGCCTTCTTTGACTTGTTTAAGGCTGAGTACAGTAGTATCACCTTGAGTATTTAATGGCACTGTTCGGGTAGCTTCGTCCAGTTCCACTGCTGTCGCGCTACCGACAAGCAACTGAAACGAGAGTAAAACAGTAACCACAACAACGCCAATTAGTCTTTTAAACATGTTTCCCCTTAAAGATTTTGACGCTCAACACAGCTAAGAACGCGATTCTCAATCTCCAAGCTGCTAATTACTAATGACTCATGTTCTGTGTCATTAGATATCAGTGATTAGCCAAAGCTCCGAGATAACCCTTCAAGTGACCTCGTTATAACCCTCCAAGTCGCTAGTACCTTTTGGGCGTGTTTCAGACGATATTTGGGAAATAATTGCCTTTGCATCTTCTAACGCCAAACGGGTCTTTTGGTGTTTGTAGGCGATTCCCAGTTGGTTGCACAGAGAAAACACTTTTTCTACAGGAATGCTGTAGTCGGCTGCTATCTCTGCGATTGATAGGTCTGCAAAACCCATAATGCTTGTTAACTGATAGATAGAGATTGAGTCGCTGTAATACCAATATCACGTTAGGAGTGCAATTTGTTGCCCAAAATACTGTTTAGGGAATGGAGAGTGGGCTTGCCGTGAGCGTAGCCGAATGGGAATGGGGAATGGAGGGAGAAATAACTAATGCCCAATGCCCTATGACTATTAACCTTTCCCGCCGGTAAAGGTGACGCTTTGAATAAAGTAACGATTAAAAAAGGCGTAAATGCCTAAAGCTGGCAATGTGAAGACCATAGAAGCCGGCTTAAATGATGCTGAAAGTGCCCAGAGAAATGGGATTAGGGTGACGATCGCATAAAGTGTCAGCAAGACGTATAACAAGACTTTGAGCCAGGATAAGCCAGCGATTTTAGTCAAATTTGTTCGCCTCCAAAAAGTCGCCGTTGAATCAAAGTGATGGCAATAATCACTGCTGCTAACAAAAATGCGATCGCAGCTGCATATCCCATTTGTAAATTCCGAAACACCGCTTGGTAAATTAGCAGCACTACAGTTAAGGTAGCGTTATTTGGCCCGCCAGTACCGCCAGAAAAGATGTAAGACTGGTCAAAAAGTTGAAAAGTCCCAATCACCCCCACTGCTACCACAAAGAAGGTTACAGGCTTCAGCAAGGGAACAGTAATGTGGATAAATTGCTGCCACCCATTTGCACCATCGAGTTGGGCTGCCTCATAAAGTGTTTGGGGTATATCTTGCAACGCCGCCAGATAAATCACCATGAAAAACGGTGCGGTTGACCAAATGTTCATGATCATAATGCCTTTGAGGGCAACTGCTGGATCACCCAACCAGTTATAAGTAGGTAGCCGCACAAAAGCCAGAAAATCGTTTAGTAGCCCATCGGTGTTATAAATCCACATGAAGATCAGCGTCAGCACTGCTGAAGAAGTGACTGTGGGCAAAAAGTAGAGGATACGCCACCAGTTTTTACCGCCAATCCCCGAATTCAGAGTTACCGCCAGAATTAAAGCTAGGACAGTTTGAGTTGGCACAACAATGGCTACATATTCTGCTGTGTTTCTCAAAGCAATCCAAACCCTTTGATCTTCAGCTAATCGCGTGAAGTTCCGAAAACCGATGAACTCGTACTCAATACCGCCAAGGAGTTGCACTTTTTGCAAAGAAAGAAAAATGGCGTAGAGAATGGGTAAGACTACAAAAGTTCCTAAGACTAGGATGGTGGGCATCATGAACATATACCCAGCCAAGTCTTCTGTGATATTCCACCTGGGGTTACTCCGCCGCCTGTTGATTTCAAACACTATTGAACCTCCATCTAATCCCGCACTAACTCGGCTGTAGCGATCGGTAGCGCATGATTATTTATCGTACTTCGTGTTCAGAACTTAGAACTCTATGCTCAGAACTTAGAACTCTATGCTCAGAACTTAGCTCGACTTTATCCAAAATTAATAACTTGGATCTCTTGTATCGGCTAAACCCTAGCTTTTTGGCAAAAACTTTTTCCATATCACTGATTTTAGGTGAAAACTAAAAAGTAAAACTACGGTCATACAAAGCTTTCAGCGTCAGCTAAAGCGTTGCCAAAAAATGGATAAAGTCGAGCTTAGAGGATGTTTGAAAAGTCATGATTGATGTATCAAATATTTTTTACCCCACCCTAACCCTCCCCTTATAAAGGGGAGGGAACCGAATTTTTCTTGTTTCCCCCCTTTACAAGGGGGGATTAAGGGGGGTAACAATTCGATTAAAATCACAACATATCACTTTTCAAACAACCTCTTAGAACTCTATGCTCAGAACTTAGAACTCTATGCTCAGAACTTAGAACTCTATGCTCAGAACTTAGGGATTTCCACCAAAGAAATTATCCAATCTTGTGGGGTGGGCGTCTCGCCCGCCCATAGCCAAAGGCGGGCAAGACTTCCCTGCGGGACGCTACGCGAACGGCGTGAGCGCTCAGTCGAACGCTGCCCACGCCACAAGAAGTAGTTGAGTATTTTTTTATTTGTCAGTCCCTTAAAACTTCGTGCTAAAAACTCGGAATTGCCAAAATTTCAGAATAATTAAAAAGTTAAGTTAAACGAATGTGAGAATGAAAGTAAATGCGCTTTTGAGTTTTTGACTGCAAATATTTAGCTTTCATAGTCTTGAGCGTTTTCTCTTGCCATGCTATCTATTTACAGGGCTGTTTCGACACGATTCAAAAATTCGCCCAAGACTTGCAAGAATCGTTCCGTCTCTTCCAAATGAGGCATATGTGAACTGTTTTCAAATATTACCGACTCGGAGCCGGAAATACCTTGATGAACTGTTTCAACACAAGCTGGCGTAACCTCATCGTAGCGACCTGAAAGCAGCAGTGTAGGCACGATAATTTCACCTAGACGATCTTCAATATTCCAGTCGATGATTTTGCCAGCACCTCGAAACTCTGTACCGACTTTGCTGTAAGCACTAGTCAAGCAGCTAGGCCAAGGGTCTATTCGGCAAAGAAAAGAATGATTGAATACTTCCATTGCCTGTTTGTATTCGGGGTCTTGAGTGCTACCATCAGCTTCATGCTTACGAATGATCTGTTGTACTTCGATTGGTAGCTCATTCATGAGACTATAAGCTTCAGTTACAAATTGTTGTATGCTGCAAGGCGTGCTAGCTAGAACGAGACTAAGTAATCCAGTGGGTTGAGAAAGACCATGTTCGAGTGCTAAACAACCGCCCCATGATTGCCCAAATAGATGAATTTGGTCTAAATCTAAGGCGCTGCGGACGGCGAAGAGTTCTTCTTTGAACAAATCAATGGAATATAAGCTGGGATCTGTAGGGCGATCGCTATTACCACAGCCTAATTGATCATAAAAAATAACTCGCCTTCCCGTTGCTGCCATCGCTTCCAATGGTTCTAAGTAATCGTGGGGTACTCCTGGTCCTCCGTGAAGACACAACAGGGGTAGCTTTTTAGAATCTTCTTGGTCTGGTTTAACGATGCGATACCATACCTGATGACCACGGAATGAAATAAAGTCTTCAATGGCAGAAGTATTAGACATGGCGCAAAAATTATTTGACATTATAATAGTCAACTATACGTAGACAAAAATAGCAAATGGGGATCATCCACCCAAGAATAATTGATTACCACGGCATTTCAGCAACCCAAGCACAGCTAGATTTTGCCATAGCATTTCTAGATGAAGATATTCCCCTTTACGTTGACCCTTTTCTTTTATGGAAGTCTCCCTCACAACAAGACCAATCACTTCATACCTCTGTAATTAATTCCTTTAATAACCTAAACTCTCTTGTTCATAAAGGCAAAATAGATCAGGCTCGTGACATCCTCATTCTTGCATCTGAATGCCAAGAGATTGGACTTGGATTGTCAAAAAACCGAAAAGGTATAAAAATTAGCCGTAATAAAGCAGATGAAATTCTCTCTTTATTTCAGAAAATTACTGAGTATGGAAAATACGGATTTGTTCATTTTGAAGAAATCCAGTTTTATGTAGATGGAATTGCGAAAGATCGGATAAGCGATATTTGTTGTAACTTTATTAAATCATTTCTGATAGACTTTACAATAGAACAATGCGAACAGCTAGGAATACCAATTGATAAAGCTGTTGTTTCTGGACTTTATGATTACCGTAAAAACTCATTTATCCTAGATCAGGAAATTACATTGCCTGTGAATCCTCAAACCAAAGAGCCTTTAATTTTTGTTCCTAAGAGATGGCTAAAATTTTCTCCGTGGATAAACTTTGAAGACTACTTTAAGGATTACTGTCCTCGTGATGAAATTTTTAATCCTGATGAACCAGAAGAACGCGTTAAGGTTCTAAAGTTCAATAGAGAGAATTATGGCATTGTTCAAGAATATATCAAGATAAAAGAGCGAACTCAGGACGATTGTAAAAACGATCCGCTCTTTAAACAGATTCCCATCTTGTCCGCTAAACGCAAATTAGGTGAAATACAAAACCTACCAACAGGAAAAACGAATGAAGCAGACATTAAATACGAAAATTACACCTGTCAACTTCTTGCGTCACTTTTCTATCCAGACCTTGACTTTGCAGCAAAGCAGAGTCGTACAGAATCTGGAAGACTGATTCGAGACCTCATATTCTACAATAATAGGTCAATTGATTTTCTTCAAGAGATTCATCAAGACTATGGCAATAGGCAGCTTGTTTTTGAGTTAAAGAACGTCAAGGCAATCGAGCGTGAACACATTAGCCAACTTAATAGATATCTTGATTCTGGTCTTGGTAAGTTTGGTGTTCTCTTCACAAGAAACCCTCTCTCAAAAGCAATGTTCGGCAATACTATTGATTTATGGTCTGGACAAAGGCGATGTATCATTACACTTACAGATGAGGATATCTCTTTAATGGTTAATATTTTTGAGAGTAAGCAGCGCTCACCAATTGATGTTCTCAAAAAGAAGTATGTGGAATTTCGTCGAGCTTGTCCCTCATGAAAGTAAGAATATATGAAGCGTGAAGATGTTGACGAATTTGAAAAACTATCGGGACAAGTTCAGAGTATTTATGAGTAACTTTCTGTATTGTCTAAGAAATCTCCTAATGATGCCGTAAATAAATTTAAACTCAACTTTATTAATAAATTGCTTAATAACTCAAATGAATTCCTTAGTGAAAAGTATCGACCTTTTGAAGACTTTTCAGAGTTTGATACAGATGATATACCACAAAACAGTGATGTAGTTTTAATTCTCTCACAATATTTACAATGTTTTGAAAAGCTGCGTGCAGATAATGTAAAGTTTCAGAGTGGAAAATGGCATTGGGTAGTAGATGCTGAAAGAGATGAAACTGGAGATGAATTAGGCAAAGTTTATATTAGAACAACTTGCCCAAAACGATTAAGAGAGTAAATGAAATATTTATGAATGCAAAACCTCAAAAGCAGACAAGTAGTGAAAATGTTGAACTGTACGAAATCATAATTCCTCTATTACATGCTATGCGATCAGAGTTCAAAGAACTGAGCAAGAAGAAGCCAGAGGCTGTGCTCAATAAGAGTAAAATGAAAATTGTTAACCGACTTCTACAAAGCTGTCGTAAAATACTTGCATCAGAGGCATCGTTTGACTATCTTGATCTAATTGATGAGGATGATGTTCCTCAGAATAGTGATGTAGTACTGATGCTATCTCAATACGTTGCTGCCATGAATCAGTTTCACTCGACTTATTATGGTTCTGATGGTGAAAAGTATCGTTGGTTTATTGATAAATAAATTGCGCTCTCAAAGTTGATCGCTAGTATTTAAGTATAGTTGGCAGTGGATACTCTTCAGTTACTGCATCGCCCTAATTTGCTGATTAGCTTCATACTGTGCTTTCAGCATCGCTTGCTTTAATGGTTGTTGTCCCAATAAGGCACTAACAAACTGGTTATCAAAGTTATTCACGATCGCACTTGAATATTTACCTACCTGCCACGGTGTAGCGTAATTAACTCCCGCCACTAATGGCGATCGCATGGGGTCTTGGTCATAGCCCAAATTCTTGGCCACTGATTTACGTGTTGGCAAAGCAAATCCTGTTCCTGTCCACTTCTGCATCCCTTCTTTACCCGTGAGATAGGAAATTACAGCAGTTTGCGATCAAATTCACCACAAGAAGAGCTATCTAATAGGCTCAAAAAACAGACCACAATGATTAAACCAATTTAGAGCATT